>JACRCW010000040.1 GCA_016218805.1 Deltaproteobacteria bacterium
CATGGTGGACAGCCGGGGGGCCTACGCGGTCAACGTGGAGGCGGTGGACGCCCAGGGGACCACGCAGTGCTCCCGGCAGGCGTCGCTGACGGTGAACGCGCGCACCGGGCCGGAGTGGAAGACCATCCCGACGCTGGCAAGGCCAGAGGATGACCCCAATCTCTACTTGTGGGGTGAAATGCCAGAGGTCGTTCCCGTGAGCCCGCTTCTGGGCGGGGGAACGATGGCTGTTGGAGTCGTCGGCAAGGAGTTTGACCGGTCAAGTTGGCGTCCCGTGACGATGCAACCCCAGGCCATCGCCACAGACGCATTGCCGCTTCAAAGATGGGCGGGCGCGACCGAAGAGGGCACGGTGAGCGACCCGAGTGGCCCCAATGACGCCTTTGTCTTCGTCAAGAAAGCGAACATCAGGGTGGAGCATGCCTATGTCGTGAACTTCTGGCTCCGCCAAGATGGAGCCAAGCCGGATCCGGTTTTCTCCCCGCAGACTGCCAACTTCTGGGACCAAAACCAGCAGATGTGTGAGCCGACGAACGGGTTCTCGCCTGGGGAGTATGTCGCTGCGATCGCGGGTCATGAGAATGATGGCGCGTGGGAACCGGGCACCGGCCACTTTGGCGTCATTGCGCGCCTCCTGGCGGAGAGGGATCCGCGCAAGATCGTGGAGGCAGAGTTTGACAGCAACAGCACAGACTTCCTGCGCCTCATGGTGGCGCTTAATCTCAGCCGGCTGGAGAACGACTTCAACGACCGCGCGAGCGACGACGGTCCTTGGGTCAAGCCCGCTTGGCCACCCCCACCTGATGCATCGCGATTGTGCAATCCGGGCCCTTGCGACCTGACGCGAGCGTCATTCTGGCGGTCCACCACGGCATACGCGCCCGAATGTGGAACACGGTTAGGCCTTGGTTACTGAACACGGAGGCGAAGATGAACTGCGTTGCCACGGTGTTGGTGCTCTGGGGGACTGTCGCCCCTTCCGCGGTGGAATCCGCACCACAGTTTGTGGGGGTCTCGGACGCTCAACTGATACCCATGTTGGCGAATGATGATCCCTACAGCCAGGCCGTGTCCGTCGAACTCGACCTGCGGCTTGGGTTGCCTCCTGGTCCGAGCGCCTACCCGGCCGCCCAACGCCGCGGGTTGGTCAATTTGTTGATTGCCAACGCCGAGACAAACCCGGACCAACGGATTCGCATAGGCTCCTCCGCAACCCTGTGCCTCGCTGCCACCTTCATGGACGCGGACCGGGATGTGATCGCGCAACATATGAGGCGCATTCTCAGCGACAGCACGCAGGGGTACAGACGCCAAGCCGAGATGTATCTCCGTGATCTGGTTTCCTTCGACAAGAGCGCCGAGGCCTTGTCGGCCATTCAAGCGTTCCTTGAGAACCAAGACCCACAGCGACCCAACGCAAGGGCGGAGGAACTCGCCTTGCTCGCGATCGGAACGAGTGGGGAAGCAGGACTACCGTTTCTCATCGGGTACATGCCGAAGAACGGGATAGACGCAGCCCGCGCGATCGCGGAAACCGGTTCATGGAAGGGCTTTCGCTTCCTGAGGAAGGAGGCCCTTCGCAGGGACAACCGTCACCGCTGGGCCTGCACCAGCGCGCTGCGTTTCTGGGCGGAGAAGCAGCCCACAGATTCCCAGGGGAGAGCCAAAGCCGTACGCACCTTGCAGCGGCTGGGCTGTGATGACGACCTGCGAATCAAACAGACGGCGCTCTCCCTCCTTGCCAAGTTGGGCGCCAGCGCTCCCGCGCACTGTCCCGCCGAGGACGACGACGAGGATGAAGGGCACGACGAGGGTGACCATGATGGCGACCGCGTGCGAAAGGAGCGTGACGACAGGCCGCGCAGTCGCAGCGCCAAGGATGAGCAGGGGGGACACCCGCGGCACTGAGCCACCACTTGTTTCGCCGTCACCATGACGCCGGTACGGTGGTGGCAGCGCAGTGCAAGCAGCATGGGGCGGTGGTGTTGGCGCTGGAGAGGCACTGGAGCATGGAGGACGCGGTAGAGGAGGCTGCGGTCCCGTTCGGAGTGGCAGCGCGCAGCCAGCTGGATCTGTCAGGGACCACGTTGACGCGCGCGCAACCGGGGACGCTCACGGCCAGATTCGATTGATCCCCCTGCGCAGCGCGCCGGGCAAGCGCCGGACCAGGCGTCCGCGGCCCCGCCCGTTCACCGCGCCCGGGCAAACATGATAAGGCGCGCCCTCCTTGTCGACGGGAGCGTGTGATGCGTCAGGTCGCTGGCTGGCTGGTGGCGGGTGGTCTTCTGGCGGGTGGTGTGGCGGTGGCGGCGGCGGCCTTTGTGCCGGACGCCAACATGGAGCGGACCAAGGTCCCCGACGCGTACAAGTGGAAGCTGGACGCGCTGTTCAAGGATGACGCGGCGTTTGAGGCAGGGTTTGCGGCGGCCAGCGCGGACCGCGAGAAGCTGGGCGCATTCAAGGGCAAGCTGGCGGACGCCGCGCAGCTGCGCGCGTGCCTGGAGGCGTATTTCAAGGTGCGCCTGGCCATCAACAAGCTCACCTTGTACGCGCACCTGCGGCACGACACTGACGTCAAGAACACCGCGCTGGGTGCGCTGGATGAGCGCGCGCAGAAGCTGATGGCGGCGCTGCTGTCAGACGCCACCTTCATCCGTACTGAGGTGCTGCACCTGGATGACAAGGCGTACGCGGACGTGGTGGCGCGGGAAGCGGGTCTCAAGGAGTACCGCCCGTACCTGGACGAGTTGCGCCGCCGGAAGGGCCGCATGCTGTCCGACGATGCGGAACGCGTGCTGGCGCTGGGCGGTGACAACCTGTGGGCAGAGATTGACCTCAACGAACTGCCCTCAGACCACGAGAAGACCTTCCACGCCATGCTGGCGGACCTCCCGCTGCCGCGCATCAAGGACGAAGCCGGTGCCGAGGTGCAACTCACCCTGGCCAACTACGGCAAATACCGCGGCAGCCCGGACCGGCGCGTGCGGGCGGAGGCGGTGGACGCGCTGTTCGGGACGCTGCGGCAGTTCCAGCATGCGTTTGCGGGCAGCATTGCCGGGCAGGTCAACCACAGCATCTTCCTGGCGCGCGCGCGCGGCTACCCCACGGCGCTGGAGGCCTACCTGGACAAGGACGACATTGACCCCAAGGTCTACCGCAACCTCATCAGCGCGGTGCACCAGAACCTGGCGCCGCTGCAGCGCTACGTGGAGCTGCGCAAGAAGGTGATGAAGGTGGCGGACCTGCACCTGTATGATTTGTACGTGCCGCTGGTGGCCGGCTCGCGCGCGGAGTTCAGCTACGAGGACTCCGTCAAGCTCATCCCGGAAGCGCTGGCGCCGCTGGGCCCCGAATACCTCAAGACGCTCAAGGCCGGCCTGGCGCCGGGCGCCGGCTGGGTGGACGTGTTCCCGCACAAGGACAAGGCCAGCGGCGCGTTCTGCGCGTCGGTGTTCGGTTTGCACCCGTTCATGAAGCTCAACCACTTCAATGATTTTGACGGGCTTTCCACCGCCGCGCACGAGCTGGGTCACGCCATGCACAGCCACCTGTCCATGACGCACCAGCCGTACGTCACCTCAAGCTACGTGCCGTTCATTGCGGAGATTGCCTCCACCTTCAATGAGAAGCTGCTGTCTGACCACCTGGTGAAGAAGGCGAAATCCCCGGCGGAGAAGCTGTCCGTCCTCAACAAGCTGGTGGAATCCATCCGCACCACGATCTACCGGCAGACGCTGTTCTCTGAGTTTGAGCTGGCCATCCACACCGCGGCGGAGCAGGGTACGCCGCTGACCGCGGAGTTCCTGGACAAGACGTACGCGGACCTGGTGCGGACGTACTACGGGCCGGGCTTCAGCGTGGGTCCCAATGACGGGATGGAATGGGCGTATATCCCGCACTTCTATTACAAGTACTACGTCTACGCGTACGCCAACGGCCTGTCAGCGGGCATTGCGCTGGCGGAACTGGTGCAATCCGGCAAACCCGCAGCGCGGGATGCGTACCTGGGGATGCTCAAGGGCGGGTCGTCAAAGCCCCCGCTGGTGTTGCTCAAGGGCGCGGGCGTGGACCTGACGCGCCCGGACGCCGTCACGGCGGCGGCCAGACTGATGGACCGCACGTTGACTGAGATGGAGAAGCTGCTTCACAAGTGAGCCGTGGCAGGGGTGCGCCACCGCGCCGCCACCGCGCGTGCTGGGGCAATTGTCCTTCCTGGGTGTGGGAGGGGTGTGCGCCACCCGGTGCGAACCCGCGGTGGCAGCGGCAAGGGCCCCCGACGTGACAGTTGGGGGATCTCGCGCATTTGCGTGTTGAAAGCCAACCGGCGCTGTGTCAAAAGGCCCGCCGGCACGGCGGTTGCGGCACCCCGCTGCCATCCGGGCGGGAGAACCGGCTGTCATGATGGAACGCAAGATCCTCTTCACTCCAGGCCCGGTCATGATTTCACCGGCCGTCAAGGAGTCCCTGCTCCACCCTGAAACGGCGCACCGGCGGCCTGCGTTTGAGGCGCTGTTCCGCTCCGTGAGCAACCGCCTGTTGGCGGTATCCGGCGCGGACAACAACTACGCGGTGGCGTTGGTGACGGGCAGCGGGTCCGCGGCCAATGAGTGCGCGCTGTCCAGCCTGGTCCGTCCCACCGAGGAAGTGGTGGTGGTGGCCAACGGGCCCTTTGGCGACCGTTTCAAGGAGATCCTGGCGTGTCACGGCATCCGCCACCACGTGGTGGGTGACCGCTGGGGCGTGTACCCGGACGTGCGGGCGGTGGAGCGCGCGCTGCGCGAACACCCGGCGGCGCGTTGGCTGGCGGTGGTCTGGCACGAGACGGGTTCCGGCATGCGCAACCCCGTCCCCGCGCTGTGCGAAGTGGCGCACCGGTTGGGGCGGCGCACGTTTGTGGACTGCGTGAGCGCGTTGGGGGCGGAGGACATCCACCTGGTGCGGGACCACGTGGACGTTGCCACCAGCGTGGGCAACAAGGCGCTGGGCGCCATCACCGGTGTGTCCTACGTGATCTGCCGGCGGGACGCGGTGCCCCCGCTGGGGCCGGACATGCCGCGGCGGACCATGTACCTGTCCCTGCAGAACCACCTGCGCTGGGCGGACGAACACGCCCAGACCCCCAACACGCCCGCCGTGACCGCCATGGTGGCGCTGGACACGGCGCTGGCGGAGCTGCTGGCGGAGGGCGTGGCCAACCGCGTGCGCCGGGTGGCCGCCCTGGCGCGCACCGTGCGCGACGGTGTGCGCGCGCTGGGGTGGGGGCTGCTGCTCCCGGAGGAGCAGTCGGTGCACGCGCTGACCAGCGTGCTGCTCCCCCAGACGATGAAGGCGGAAGCGTTTATCGACGCGCTCGACGCGCGGGGCTTTGTCCTCTACCCCGGCAAGGGCGTGTTCCAGGACCGCAACGTGGTGCAGGTGGCGGTGATGGGGCACCTTTCGCAGGAGGACTGCCGCGCGCTGCTCAAAGCCATGCGTGAGGTGGCGCGCGAGCTCGAGCGCGCCGCGGCGTGACGCCGGGCCCCCTGGTCCGGGCACGCCCCCCACCCGAGCGGCAACACGTCATTCCCCTCCCCGGCCGTCCCGGCCACGCGCTGAGCCTGGGCGTGCTGGCCGGGCTGGCTGCCACCGTGCTGACCGCGCTGGGCACCCTGGCGGCGCCGGTGGCGGTGGTGGCGTGGGCGGCCGCGTGCGGGGGCGCGTCCTGGTGGTTTGGGCGCGGGCGGGCGCGGCTGCGCGTGGACCGCGGCCGGCTGGTGGTCACCGGGACGGGGAGGCGGCAGCAGGTGCCGCTGTCACCACCGGGGTGGGTGACGGTGACCGAGCAGCCCGCCGTGCCCGGCGTGCGGCACCTGGTCCGCCTGGAGGGCGAGGGTGGAGCGCCGGTGGTGCTGGGGCGCTACACGTCGGTGGAGGACGCTTGGCGCGCCGCGCGTGGTGCGGCGGGGGCGGCCGGTTGGCCGCTGTCCTGGGGCGCGCTGGACGGACAGCCGGTGCGGCTGCCGGCGGGCGGGACGGGCGTGCCGCTGCGCCGGCGGGAGCCTGCGGCGGACGCGCCCGCGGCGCCGCCTGCGGGGGCGGTGCGCGGTGAGGACGGGAGCTGGGCGCTGGCGTCGCCGGCCGGGCGGCTGGGTGTCAGCGGGTACCTGGTCACCTGGCACGGTGCCGCGCACGCCTGGCAGGTGCCGGCGGACGAGGTGGTGTGCGCGTTCTGCGTACGCAGCTGGGCGGGGACCACGTCGCTGGCGGTGGCCACCGCCTCGCGCGTGTTCCTGGCCGGGCCGCTGCCCGCGCCGGCGGACTGGCCGGTGTTCCTCAGTTGGGCGCTGCGCGCGGTGCGGACGCTGCCGGGCGCCGCCGGCGCACCCAGCGGGTCACCGGTGGCCGGTGCGCGGTGACCAGGGCGCGGTTCAGGGCGCGTAGCAGAACACGACGTGGGAACCCCACTGGCCGTTGTTGTCACAAGCGGTAAGCGGGCCAAAGATGGACCGCACCCACGCCCCCACGGTGCCCGCCGGGCAGGTGCACGCGCCGGTGTACGGGTTGGCGGCAACGCAACCCGCGGCGCCGTACCCCTGGTGGTCGCTCTGCGTGAACGCGCCCCCAAAGGTGGAGACGGGCGGGCGGTAGCAGACCGTCAGCTCGGTGCGCTGGAAGCAGGAACCGGACACCGGCATGTCCACGGCCGTGGTCCCCGCGGCGCAGGAGCACGCACCGGTGTACGGGTTGACGGCCAGGCACAGCAGCCCCTGGTGGTGGTAGACGCCGCCAAAATCTGCCGGGACCAGCGCGGGGGCGACGCAGCCGTACAGCGTCGCCCAGCCATACCCGTTGCCGGCGCAGTTGCTGTCGTCCAGCAGGTCCCCGTAGCTGACCGGGGAGAACCCCGCGGGGCACCAACACCCGCCCGTGTACGGGTTGTTGGTCATGCAGCCGCGGCAGTTGGTGCGGTACACGCCCGCGAAGCTGGCGCAGTGACCGTTGAGGTTCACCAGCCCAGCGCTGCAGGAGGTCCCGCAAGCGGATCCGGCGCAGTACGGCGTGAAATACGTCGGCGCGCCACAACCCGTGCACCCGCCGCAGTGGTTCACGTCACCCGTTGTGTCCATGCAGCCGGCGCCGCAGTCAGCAAAGCCCGCTGCGCACGGGTACTGGCAGCCACCCGGTCCACAGGCGCGCGAGGCGCCCGGCGGGGCGGCCGCACAGGAGACCGCGCAATCCCCGCAGTGGTCCGGGTCCATGGCCAGGTCCACGCAGGTGGACCCGCAGGCGGTCTGCGTGCCCGGGCACACCAGCGTGCACCCGCCGTCAACGCAGCCCGGGGAGGCGCCCGCGGGAGCCGTGCAGGGGGAGGCCTCGCAGGCACCACAGTGCAGCGGGTCCGTGCGGGTGTCCGTGCACACGCCGCCGCACAACTGCTGGCCGTCCGGGCAGGGTGGCGCGCTGCTGGAGGGCGCTGAGGACGACGCGCCGACCGCGGACGACGGCGCGGCGCTGGACGGGGAACCCCTGCTGCCGCTGCTGGCGGTGGACGCGGGAGCGCTGGATGGGAGCGTTGCCGCCGAGCCCGAGGACGCCAGGCGGGAGGATGCGGCGGGCACCGACGACGATGCGGCTGCGGCAGACGACGCGGGCGGACCCGACGATGACGACGACGCGGGTGCGGCCGAGGAGGTGCTGGCCGGGGTGGGGAACGCCGAGGAGGCGGAACCGGCCGGCGCGCTGCTGCCAGCAGAGTGCGGGCTTGCGGCGGACGTGGCGGCGGCGGTGGATGGGCGCGATGACGACGACACCCGCACCCCGCCGCCATCCCCGCCGCCGGCGGCGCGGCAGGCCCCCCCGGTGCAGCCCTCGCCCCCCGGGCAGTCCGCGTCGGCCCCGCACGGCCGCTCGCACCGGCCGTCCACGCAGGCGTAGCCCGCCGCACAGTCCGCGGTGCTGGAGCACGCAAACTCCAGCGTGCTGGCCGGGCACGCCGTGCCCACGGCCGCCCACGCGGCGAGCATGACGACACTCAGGAGGCGGGGATGCGGTGGCATCACCCGCGCCATCCTAGCCCACCCCGGCGGCCCGCCGCGGATCCGCGCGGCGCAGCGCGGAGACCAGGGCGCCCAGCTCCGGCCCACCCTCGACGTGACCCGCCGCGCGGCGGGCGTTGTCCAGGGACTCGGCCATCTCGCGCGCGCTGATGAAGCGGTCCTCCGGGTGCGGAGCCAGCGCCCGCTCCAGCACCTGGCGCAGGGCGGCATGCAGGCCGCGCGGCAGGGGCGCGGCACGGCACTGCTGGTGCGCGGCCAGGACCTCGCCGTCGTCACGGCCCTCCACGGGGAAGGCGGGTTCCCCCGTCAACAGCAGCTGCAGCACGCACCCCACGGCAAACACGTCACTGCGGGCATCCAGCACATCCAGCCGCGCCTGCTCGGGTGAGAGGTAACCGGCGCTGCCCACGACATCCAGCGGCGGTGCATCCACGTGCGTGAACACGCACGCGCCGAAATCCGTGATGCGCACCGTCCCGTCCAGGCCCAGCAGGACGTTGCGGGGCGCCAGGTCACGGTGGACCAGGCCCAGCGCGCCCGCCGCTCCGCGCGCGCGGTGCGCGTGTTCCAGCCCCAGCAGCGCCTCCATCACCACATGGGTCCACACCCCCGGGGCCACGGTGACGCCGCGGCGCCGCGCCGCCTGCCACGCCCGCTCCAGGTCCAGGCCGTCCACCAGCTCCATGACCAGGAACGGCTCGCCCGCCGCTTCGCCACGGGCCAGCGCGCGGACCACGTTGGGATGGTTGAGCCGCTGCATCACGTCGCTTTCGCGCATGAACCCGGTGACCGCGGGGATGTCCATCTGGACCTCGGGCCGCAGGCGCTTCACCACCACCAACTCGCCGGTTGTCAGCGCGCGCGCGCGGTAGACCTCCGCGGCGCCGCCCACCGCCAAGCGGTCCAGCAGTTCGCAGCCGCCCACCACGGGGCCGCGCGGTGCACCCGCCGGCGCCGGGACCGGGGGTGGCGTCAGCGGGGGCGGCGTCAGCGGCGCGGGCAGCGGCGGCGGCCGCCGGACGCGCGCGGCCACTGCGGCGCGGGCGTCCTCCCAGGCCTGCAGGTGCCGGGCGTGGACCTCGCCGTCCAACAGCGTGCGGGCGGCGGCGTCCCGCCGGGTGCGGATGACCTCCAGGGCCACGCGTGCCGGGCCGGTGCGCAGGCCAGCGTCCAGGGCCGGCGGACCAAACTGTCCGCGGTGCGCCTCGGCCGCCGCGTCCACTTCCTCCGGGCCCGCCTGCTCCCCCACGCCCAGCACGGCCCACGCCGGCGCGCGGTGGGTGCGCAGGAATTCCTCCGCCACCCGGTTGCGGACCGCGCGCTCCTCCGCCGCCGTGGACTCACCCACCCAGTCCCGCCCGTCCTCCGGCGTCCCCACCACCGGCCGCTCCTCCAGCCCACCGCCCGCGGAGCACAGCAGCGCCACCCACTGCCGGCGCTCTGCACCCAGGGCGGCGCTCAGCATGGCTCCCACGTTGGCCGCGGGGAACAGCGTGGGTGGCAGCTGGCAGGCGGCGCCACCTTCGGCGGCCACCGCGCGCAGCAGCGTGGGCACGACGGCCGGGATGCTGGTGGCCCGGGGGGGAGCCGCGCACCGGCGCGCCAGTTCCGCTTCCACCTGGTCCTCCGGCAGCACGTGGAGCACCGCCTGCTGGATGGCCATCACCGGGTCCAACCGCAGCGTGGCGTGCAGGTCCGCCAGCGCGTCGTACGCGGTCATGTCATGCACGCCGTCCCACGCGCACAGCGCCTCCAGGATGATCCGCCGGGCATGGCGCTGCACCGCCACCGCCACCACCCAGGGCTCCACACCCGCCAGGTGCGCCACGGCAAGCGGGAAGGGCTGGTCCTGCTCGCGGGCCAGCCGCGCGGCCGCGGCCACCTGCGCGGGTGCCAACATGCAGGCGGTGCGCAGGGCGGCGGCCAGGCTCTCATCCGGCACGCTGCTCTCCGCGGCGACCAGCAGGCCGTCACGCACCACCAGGCGCCGCACGCCCGCGGCATCCCGCACGTCAACCTGGCAGTCCGCCCGGCGGGCGCGCGCCGCCAGCAGCAGCGCCGCCAGTGCACCCTCCGCGTTGGCATGCGCCGCCCCCGGGCCCTCCGCCGCCAGCGCGTCCGCCAGGTCGCCCGGTTCGGTGTGGCGCTCGTCGTGGTTGGGCTCATGAGCCGCACCTCCGGCCGGCGGCCCGCTGGCCGCCTCCTCCATGCAGCGGTCCAGCACGCCCATCATCTCCCGGAGTGCCAGCGGTTTTCCCAGCGCGGCCTGGACGCCCAGCCGGTCGCGAATTTCGTCCGCGCGGCCGGGTGACACGGACGCCGAAGCCACCACCACCGGCACCGCCGCGCCGCGCGGGTGACTGCGGATCAGGCGCACCAGCTCGCCGCCGGTCATCCACGGCAGCATCAGGTCAGACAGGACCAGGTCCGGGACGTCCTGCTGGAACATCTCCCACGCCTGGCGGCCGTCTGACGCCCGGCGCACCGTCACGCCCTGCGCGGTCAGGTAGCGGCTGATGAGCAGCGCGGTGTCGGCATCATCCTCAACAACGAGGACCGAGTAGCCGCGCGTGGGGTTGACCATCCGGAGGGGCTCCCAAAGTCCGCGCCACGGGCCGCGAACCGGACGGCGCGAGCATAGGAGCGTGGCCCCGCTGCCGCCACCGGCCTGCCCGGGCGCTTGCTCCATCGTCACGGACCGCATTGGAATGAAGGGCGGCGCTGTGCAGGGCCAGGCTGTTGTCAGCGGCCGCCGCCCAGGCGTCTGTGGGACCGCACCCGTGCCTCAGAGAGCGCCTCCGAGTCGACAACCTGGTTCCTTGACCTCCGTGAACATTGCGGCGCGGCGGCGTGGGTTTCGCTGCAATGCGACGCCGACAGGAACGGACCACCAACGGGGATGCCCGCATGCGAATCCATGTTCCGCTCCTGACCCCACGCGGCGAGGAACCCGCCTGGCTCCGGATCGTTTTCCGCTACCCCCGCGCAGCCATCCGGTGACCGCCCGGGGCAGCATCCGTGGGCCCTGGCGACCGCCCGGTGACGGACCCGGACCCCATCCGTGCCCCAAGGCGACCCCTTCCGTGACCCCAGGCGCCCCGTCCGTGACCCCCGGCGACGGCCTGGTGACCCCACCTCCACCTACAGGTGACGCCCTTCCACCTACCTGGTGACCCCCACTTGCCAGGGCGGTGACCCCCATCAGCCCCGCCGGTGACCCCCGCCTACCCCCACACATGACTCCACCCACCTACATCCTGCCCCCGGAACCAGGCACGGGTGACCCCCGGAAACCCCTCCGGTGAGGCCAAGTTGCACCCGTGTCGGGCGCGGGCAACAAGTGGCAACCCAAACCAAGAACAACGAGGGGAGCGAACCCATGGCAACGAACGTGGAGGAGTTGAACACCCTGGAACTGTATTTCTTTGGCCCGCTGGCACTGGTGGTCCTGCGGCGCCACAAAACCGTCATTGGCGCCCTGATGATCGCCGAGGGAACCGCTCAGTGGCTGGCGGACATTGAACGGTCCGTTCCCCAGACCCGGGACGCGGTGGAGAAACAGATCAAGGAGGAAGCGGACGTCACCGCGGCGCTGGCGGCGGCCGGGGTGCACCTGGAGAAGTTGGGGCCGTGGCGGCGGGTGATTGAGCGGACGGCGTTTTCCACCAAGGACAAGACGCGCCGAGAAGAACTGCTCAAGGTGGCGGGCTACGGCCTGGGGCAGGTTGAGTCCCCCAAGGAAGCCAAAGAGTTCCTGGTGAACGTCAAACCGCTGGTGGAAATGCGGAAGGACATGCTGCTGGGGCGGGGTCTGGCGCCTGCGGTGGTGGACTTCCCGATCAACACCTTGGCCGCCATGGAGTCGGAATCAGGCAACGTGGCCAAGGAGAAGGCGGAGGCGGCGCTGGCCGGCACTCACACGCGCAAGTGCCGGGCGGAGTTGAGCTCCATGTTGGACCGCGCGGATGACTCCGTGGAGATCCTGGTGCAGCAGTCCCTGTTCCTTGACCCGGCGCAGCGCAAGGCGGTGGAGGACCTCAGCGCGGAGTGGTTGGCGGCGCTGAACGAGGCGCGGGTGCTCACGCGCAAGCGCGTGGAGCAGGGGGACGTTCCGCCCAGCCTGGTGGACGGCCCCTCCACCACTCCACCCGCCACCACGCCCGCGGGTACGCCGGGCTGAAGGGCACAGATTACCCACCTGACCGCGGTGCTCACGGCCTGTCCACGTACTCAACCGCCGCGGTCTTCCGGTCCCCAACCCATCACCCCCCTCTGCGCCAAGCGCCGTTCAGGGCATTGGCTGGTCCGAAGTGGGCACAGCAGGGCTGTACTCGCCCAGGAGGCTGTTCACGGCTTCTATGTCTGCCGGGTACAACTTCCGCCCGTCGACACACACTTCGAACTGGAGCAACCCTGCAGGGCCACCGTCGAACGCGTCGACGGTGACGCAGCCGAGGACGAGTTCGAGACGGCGCTGGAGTTCCACGGCGTCCCGCTCAAGGAGACGACGAGCTGTCTCTGCCGGTGTTTCGCTCGACTGAGCGCCCATGGTCAGGAGGCGGACCTGCGTGCATTCGGCGTCAACACAGCGCCACTCGTTGGAAGACTGAAGGGTTGGGCGAGGGGCATCGCCAGGGTGGTCGGCCAACGGTAGGCCGCCGTCAACGTCCGCGTACCGATTCGCGGCGAGAACCTCATACTTCCGTCGAAGCTCGCCCGAACTTCCGTTGAGGGTGTCAATGACTAGAGGCCTTCCATCGGCATAGCCGGTCGCGACCAGGTCGTCCACGTCCAGTTCCGTAGCTTGGCGGACCCGTCGCCACACCCGGACGGTGGCATGAGCGCCCTCAATGGTAGGACCAATCTTGATCAGCCTTTGCCAGAAATCCGGAGTTGACCGCGTTGGCTCCTGAAAGCCGGAGTTCCATTTCGGAGCCGCCTCTGAGACTGATGCCAGCTCGCTAGGCGAAACAGAGACCCTGTCGTCACGGTGTCGGGAGCCAAGCTCAATCACGATCTGCTCGATGCGAGCCGGTGCGACAATGTCGAAGACCCACTCCCGGAAGATCTCGTTGGCAAACGGGATGACCCTATCGCCCGTTCGCAGCGGGATCGGCACGCGGGAAAACACGCGCGACACAATGTCGCTGGTGCGCTGCACTCGTGAGCCATCCGCAGGAGGTGACAACACCCCGACGAGACTGGGAATCCAGACCACAAGGCAGGCGACGTAGACAGAGCGCCGAACGGCAGGCGAGAGCGATGATATCCGCGCTTTCGATCCTCCGAACGCCAGCACAAGACCATATCGCTTCGCATAGAATGCGGTACCTGCATAGGCCAACAGAATCACAATCATGACGGACACGGCTCGTGTGGGGGTTCCCAGTGCAGAGCGGAACGCGGACCACGCCTGCAGCAGGGCCCCGAGTCGGTCCACAAAAGTGATACCGAGCACCACGACGACAAAGAGCACGTACTGCCATCGACGGAGCTTGTTCATCGGAAAGGCCCTGAGGGCAAACAAAGAGACAGGTAGCCGCGCACTCGGGGCCTGCCCCGACGTCCGTGATGACAGCCGAGGGGAGCCTAGGTGGCATTCTGTTGGTGGGCTAGCCCATCACGGCGATCAACTGCCGGCACTGCCCCACCAGTTCGCCGCCCTGGGACCACATCTCCGTCAGTTCCTCGGAGTAGCCCTCCGCCGCCCAGCGCGACCGCGTGGACAGCAGCCACGGGGCGTCACCCGGCAGGCCCGGGGACGGAAAGCGGCCAAGGAAGTGCATGGTGAAGTCCACCGACGCGCCCGCCACCGGCGCCTCCGCACGGGAGAAAAACGCGGGCGGCATGGCGTCCAGCAGTGCGGCCGCGAAGGGCGCGTCCGCCGTCACAGGCTGCCGCGGCCGCAGCCACGCGGCCATGTGCGCCTCGGGGGCGCCGGCGTACGGCGGCGCGCCCCCGCAGAAGCGGAACTCCAGGTGCCGAGCAAACGCGGGCAGCATGGGGTGGTCCCCCACCACGGGCGTGGCGTCATCAAACGGGACCACCTTGGGCATCACGGCGTCCTGGTAGTGCAGCGCCCGCGCGCGCCCCGCTGCCACCGTGGCCGACGCAAAGCACACCACCGCGCCGTCCTCCTGCTCCAGGCGGGCGGACAGGTGGCTCACCAGCGAGCCGCGGCGCTCTTCGCGCACGCGCAGCACCGCGGGTCCCTGCCGCGCGGGCGCACAGAAATGCACGGTGAGCGAGCGTGGCACGCGCGCCGGATCATCCACGGTGTCCATCACGCCGCGCACCAGCGTGGCCGCCAGCAGCCCGCCGTAGACGCCACGGCCCTGGTACCAGTCCGGCGTCCAGCGCCCCGTGAACAACCCGGGCGCGGTGCGCTGGAAGCGGTGCGCCGCATCAAACGGCTGCATGTCAGGGACCCGCGCTCCACAGCGCGTCCGTGCCGCCCGCCAGGCCGGCGCGCACCAACTCCGCGGGGGACGGGTTGAGGCTGAGGGTGTGCGAGCCCACCGCCTGCGCCCGGTGGGCGCGGCCCGGCGGCGCCAGCGCGGGCACGCGGGTGCCCGGCGTCACCAGCGGCGCATCCCCTGCCAGCGTGGCGGTGGGGTCGGTGACCGGGGCCAGCGCGCCCAGCACCACCGGGCTGGCGTTGGGGTAGTGGCGGGTCCCGTCAGACACGGGCGGGTTGAAACCACCGGAAACAAACGCCAGCGCCAGCCGCGCGGTCAGCAGGTCCACTTCCGCCAGGGCCAGGTCCAGCGACGCGGAGATCACCAGTTGCTCGGCGTCCAGCACCTCGAGCTGGGTGGCGGCACCCACCTCAAAGCGGGAGCGCGCGTCACGCGCGTTCTCCTCGGCCAGCTTCAGCGCGGTGCGCTGGTTGACCAGGTTCTCCTTGCGCACGGACACCTCGCGCAGGTTGCCGCGCACCGCCATCTCCAGCTTCATGCGCGCCTGGTCCAGCGCCAGGCGCGCCTCGCGCACCTGCGAACCGCTCTCACGCCACGCCGTGTAGCGCTCACCGCCGTCATACAGGGGGAGCGACGCGTTGAGCATCACCGAGTAGGTCACCGGGTCCTTCTGGAAGCCGCGGATGTTGGAGGTGGCCCGCGCCGCCGCCGTCAGGCTGACGGTGGGCATCCAGCGCATGAGCGCGTCTATCCGGTTGCGCTCCGCCATGGCCAGCGCCAGCCGCGCGGCGGCAAAGTCCGGGCGCGTGTCCGCGGCGTGCGCAATGAGCGCGTCCTCCGTCATGCCGTCTTCAAACGGCGGCATGGGCGGCAGGGCGCCCACGTCAAACCCCTCCTCCACGCCCAGCATGGAGCCCAGCGCGGCCACGGCGGACTGGTAAGCGCTGCGCGCGGAGCGCACGGAGGCCTTGGCGCGCTCCAGGTCGCTTTCGCCGCGGCGCGCGGCCAGCGGCGGCAGCGTGCCCACCTCCACACGCACGCGCGTGACGTCCAGGTGGTGCTGCAGGTTCTCCACCTGCTTCTCCGCAATTCCCACCAGTTTGCGCGCGCTCACCGCCTGGAAGTAGCCCAGCGCCACCATGTACAGCGCGGTGTCCCGGCCCCGCCGGATGTTGGCGCCCGCCTGCTTCACGCCGTCATACGCGTTGTAGATGAGCGGCACGGCGCGCCCGTTGAACAGCACCAGTGAGAAGTTGAGGCCAGCGGTGAACACGTGCGCCGGGTTGATGGCCACCGGGTCCGGCGCCTTGCCGGCGGAAATGCTGCCTTCGCGCGCGCGCAACTGCGCGGCCAGCGCGCGGTTGGCGTACTCGGTGTTGTAGTTGCCGTCCGCCGCCGCCGCCGCCGCCTGCGCGTCATAGATTTGCGCCTGGCCCTCCAGCTGGGCGCGCTGCGCGCTGGCCTGCGCGTCCAGCTGCTCCTGCGAAACGGCCTGGAATTCAATCACCGGCCAGCTGAACGTGTAGCCCGCCGTGGCCGTGAGGCGCGGCAGCACCGCGGACCACGCCTTGCGGATGTACAGCTGCGCCTGGAACAGCTTCTCGTGCGCAATGCGCAGGTCGTAACTGTTGCGAAGCGTCATCCCCATGGCCTCGTCAAACGGGATGACCCGGCCCGTGCCCGGCTTGAGCCCCAGGGTGCCGTCTGGGCTGGCAAAGCCCGCGCCCGCGGACCGCGCGGCGCCCGCGGCGGTGGCCGGCGCGGCGGTGGACGGCGCGGCGGCGGCGGCGGCCTGGGACGGGTCCATGCCCTGCGCACCGGACATGTCAAACTGCGCGTGCGCCCATGCCGGCGCCAACAGCACCCCGGCAACCGCGGACAGCGTGGGGCTGGACACCATGCGCGAGGTGGGCTTGGGCATGAAGGCTGGCTCCGGGGCGAAGGCTGGCCCGACGGGCGCCGAGGTAGCCAACCCAGCCGGGTGACGCAAGGCGCCCGACGGGACCGCCAACACTTCTTCATGTGGCGGCGGCGGGGCCGTTGCCGTGGGCGCAGTTGGACACGCGGCGGGACCCGCGGGATAACGGCGGGCGCATGAGCCTGCTGGCCGCGCTGCTGCTCACCAAGGCCCTCGCCGCCCAGGACCTGGACGGTGACGTTGCGCCGCCCGCCCCCCCGCCCGCCGCCGCGCCGGCAGCGCCCGCCGCCGCCGCGCCCGCCCCGGCACCCGCCGCCGTGACGCAGCCCACCGCACCGGTCACCGGCGCGTGGTCCGCGGGGCTGGTCACCGCGGCGTCCGCGACGGGGGCGCTGCTGGGGCTCTCGCTGCTGCTCGGCCTCACGCCGCTCGTCGTGGTGGCGCCGTTCATCGCGCCGGCCGCGGGCGCGGTCGCCGGGCTGGCCGCCGTGGCCGTTGCGGGGGCGCAGCGGCGGCGCGTGCCGGTCCTGGGCGTCGTGCTCGCCACCGCGCTGGCGCAGGCCGCCGGTTGTATCGTGGGTGTGCCGTTTGGCTGCACCGCGGCCGCGCTGGGGCTGCTGTCCTTCCAGGATGACTCGGTGCGGTGGCCGCTTTTGGCCGGCACCCTCCCCATGCTGGGTGCAGCCGCGGCCCTGCAGGTGGTGGCCGCGCTGCTGGGGGGCTTCTGGGTGCTGACGCTGGCCGGGCCGTGCGCGCGCCCGCGCGAACCGTGGGAGGACACGTGGAACGTGGACCTCACCGGTACCCCCACCGTCCGGGAGGCCCAACCGCGCTGGCTGCGCCATATTGAGGAATTGAAGAAACTACCTGATTGGGAGGAACCGCAGCCGCGCAAGAAGCGGGCGCCACGCCGGCGCGTGGAGCGCAAGGACCCGGAGTACTGAACCGGTCTTCGCCTCAGTCACGCGCCAGGTGGAACAGCGAACGCTTCTTCTCCGCCACCACCCACAGGTCGCCCTTGTCATCAAACGCAAGCCCCTCGGGTTGCAGCCGCTTCCCGTCGACCTCGTAGGGCAACTCGCAGGTGCCCACCACGCGCAGGTCCCAGCTCACCGCCCCGCCGCGCGCCTTGCGCGTGGCCACCAGTTCCACCTCGGCAACCGCCGCGCTCTCGTCAGACAGGAGGAACAGGTGGCCGGTGCGCGGGTCCACCGCCACGTCCGCCAGGTCCGCCAGGTGGTCCTTGAGCCGCTGCGTGAGGGACAGCGTGCCCTCGGCGTGGAGCGTGCGGCGGTCCATGACCACCAGTTTGCGCGGGTCGCCCTCGTGGATGGCCAGCAGACGCGGTTTGCCGTCGGGTGTGTTGGCGCCGGGCAGCAGGGCCAGTCCCTCAAACCCCTTGTTCCCCGTGCGCGAAATGTCCGGCAGCTCGCCCAGCTTCTCCGCCTTGCCCAGCGCCAGGCCGCGGCGGTCCAGGCTCACCTCGCCCACCTGGTTGCGGTCCTCGGAGAGCACCAGCACGGAGCGGCTTTGACGGTCATAGGCGACCCCCTCCAGCCCCGTGAGGTGCTTCTTGCCGCCGTCCGCCTTCAGCTTGAGGGTCTCCGTGTCCAGGCCGCGCCCCTCGGGCACCGGCACGCGGAACAACGCGTCCTCGCAGTCGGAGACCACCAGGAACCCCTCGGCCGGGGACAGGAACGTGATGCCGGAGGGCTCCGGCACGTCAATGCGGTATTCGCCCGCGGCCCGGAACTTCACGGGCTCCGCGCGGGCGGTGCCCTCCGCGGACGCGGCGCGGGCCGCCCGGGCGGGCCGCGTAGAACCATCAAACGCGTCCGCGCGCGGCGGAGTGCGGGTGGACGCCGCGCGGGCACCGCGGGCGGCGGGCGCCTCCGCGGCACGGGCGGCGGAACGACGACGGGAAATGCCGGTCACGGTCATGGTGTCACCCCTGCAGCGCGCGGAGACCCGTCACGCCCTTGGACGTTTCCGTCTGCTTCCATTCCACGTTCCCCAGGCCCGCGTCCTTGAGCACGCGCTGCACCCGGTCACCCTTGGCCTTCACAATCTCCTGCTGGATGTCACGGTATTGCTCAAACACAAACCGCGCCCCTTCCAGCGCGCGCTCGGTGTCCGGCGTGGTGCGCACCGCCTTGTCCCGGTTGGCCACGGCGAACGCGGTGGCCGGCAGCAGCCCCAGCGTGGCCGCATCCAGCGGCTTGAGCGCGCTGTGCTGGTCCACCAGGAACGCGTTGAGCTTCCGGAGGTCCGCGTCACGCTCCGCGGCCGGCTTGCCCAGCAGCGCCTTGAGCGCCGCGCCGTAGCTGGCCGGGTCCGCCGCGTTCACACCCGCCGCGTTGGTGGCCCCCAACCACTTCATCACCAGTGACGCCTGGTCCTCGTGGATCTTGCCCGCCAGGTCCGCCAGGCGGTCCAGGTACGGCTTCTCCAGGCCCAATTCGATCTGCGTCTCATTGACCAGCATGACGTGGAATACCTTGTCCTTGGGCAGCTGGTCTTTGGGCGTGCGCTTGTCCGCGGGGATGGCGTCCCAATCCTTGTGCTTGACGAATTCGGACATATCCGTCGAATCGATGAGGAAGTTGCCCGTGTTGCGCGTGGAGCCGGGGACGTAGAACGCGCGCGCTTCGTCAAACCACAGCGACACCGCCATGGAGCCCGCGGCTTCCAGCTGCCGCTGGTTGATGCGCAGCACCTCGTTGTGGAGCTGTGGGCGCAGCGCCTTGAACCCGGCCTCGTCCAGCGGCTTGAAATCCCGGAACGCGCGGCTGCCGGCGTCCTTCTGCGTTGTGCCGTAGTCGTTGAACGCCTTGAGGTCCGCCTGGAAGTCCGCGGGCGCCTTGGCCATCACCGCGTCATACCGGGCCAGGAATGGGTCAAACGTGGTCTTGTTGAGCAGCGCCTTGTCCGTGCTCTTCTGCCACGCCATGAACATGTCCGGGTACGCCTCCAGCGCCCGGTCGGTGGACTGCGTGAGCACGCGCCGCGCGCCGTCCAGCTGCGCGGAGAAGTCATGCATGGCCTTGTTGAGCGCGTCCGCCACCACGCGCTTCTTGTCAATGGCCAGCTGCGTGTTGCTGGTGCTGCCCCCCCAGCTGGAGCGCGTGAGATCCGGGAGCAGCGCCTTGATGGCGTCCGCGTTCACCGTCATGGCCGGGTCCAGCTTCTTGAGGCCCTCCTCGGCCAGCTTGGCCACGGCGCTGTTGTCCTGCAGCGCTTTGGCCGCGCTTTCCAGGTCCGTCACCGCCTTGAGGTCCGCCCCGGACAGGCCCGCTTTCACCTTGGCCGCCTGGTCCACCACCGCCTTGAGTTGCGGCTCTGAGCAGTCCTTGAAGAACTTCTGCATGGCGCCCAGGTCGGTCTCATTGAGGTGGTAGCGGCTGCGGACGCTGCGCACGTGGAGCTGCGGCTGCAATTGCAGCACGCCCTTGTGGGTGCCCACGTCCGGCAGCGCGCCCTTGGCCGCCAGCCCGTCGTACAGGCCCTTGAGCGGCTTCACCGCCTCGTCACCGCTGTTCCAGCTGGTCTTGCCGCGGCGCACGTCATTGTCCAGCGCGGCAATGTCCGCGGCGCTGGCGCTGTCATTGCGCACGTCCACCTTGTCACAGCGCTTGTTGCCAAACTCATCCATCACCACGTTGGCCTTCACGCCAATGAGCAGGCGCCGGATCTCCGTGTCGGTGTCCCAGCGTGCGCGGCCGCGGACCTCGTAGTCGTTCTTCAGCAGGTCAAACTTCGCCGTGTCGTAATACACGTCGTCCATCTTGTCGGTGCCAATGGACAGTTCGCGCTTGCCGGTGGCCGCATCCGCCTCAAACCGCCCGCTCTCAATGGTGAGTGACACAAAGCGGTTCTTCTCCCGCATCTTGTGGGCGTCCGAGTCCCACTTCACCTCGTCCAGCGGCATGCCGCTGTAACCCACCGTGTAGGCCTCACTGGCCTCTGGCTTGCGCAGGCGCTGGAACGCGGTGCGGCCTGCCGCGTTGGTGGACCGCAGCGCCTCCAGCAGCTTGGCGGGCTCCGCGCCGGACACGCCAAACACCTGCTCCAGTTCCACGCTGTCACGCGCCCACTGGTAGGACGGCATGGCGGCAAACGTGGTGGCGTCCATGAACACCTGGCCCTTGAGCGGGTCCACCGGCGCCGCCGCACGGCTGAGCTGGATCCCCAGCACGCTGAAGGTCTGCCCCGCCGGTGCGGTCCCAAACGGCGTCTTGGTGCCCGCGTAGGTCACCCGGGTGTCCAGCCCCAGCGCCCTGCTCATCTCGCTGCTGGGCCCAAAGTCCAGCTTCTTGTCGGCCAGGTCCGTCGTCGGCTTCACGCAGTCATCCAGCGCCTGCATGAGGTCCGTGATGTACTGCTCAATCTTCACGCCGGCGGGCAGCCCAATGGCCGTGGCCAGCGCCGCCTTGTCCTGCTGGTAGCGGGTGAGCAGCGCCACCGCGTCGTCCGCGTTCTTGATTTCAATGCCGGGGCCCACCGTGATGGTCAGCTTGCGCGCGGCCAACTCGGTCCCCACCTGCTTGAACCATTCGGTGCGGTCGTTGGCGCCGTACAGCTCCGGCTTGAACTGGATGCGCCGCTCAACGTGCAGGATGCTCATGGTGGCCCCGTAGGCCCCGGTTCCGAACGCGTGTTCAGTGACCGGGCCGGAATGAAATCGTGGAGGGCTAGCACGCCATCAGGCGACGGCACAGCGGCCGGGATGACACAGTGCGTTGCGCGCGGGCGGCGTGGAAGGGTCCCATGTCGTCGGCGCGGCGCCTGTCGCCCGCGGTCCGCGGTGAGGTAGAGCACCGCCCGGAGGAGGAGGCGCATGACTCCCTGGTGGTCGTTGTTGGTGGTGGCCCTGGCGGACGCGCCCGGGGCGCCGGCGGAATCCGTGGCGGTGCTGCCCTTTCACGCGCCGGACGCGTCAGTGGGCGAAGACGGGCTGGACCTGTTGTCAACGGTGCTGGCGGCGCAACTGGCGGAGCAGGGGCACCTGCGGGTCATCAGTGCGGAGGAGTTGCGCGCGCTGATGCGCAACGAGCAGGACCGGCAGGCGCTGGGCGGCGGCGAGGACGACGCGCTGCGCGAGATGAGCGGCGCGATGGGCGCCAGCGCGGTGGTGACGGGGAGCGTGGCGCGCACGGGCGCGCGGCTGGTGTGGCAGGCGGCGCTGGCGCCGTCTTCGGACCCGGAGAAGGCCCGGCGCGCCGAGGTGTCCGGCGCCACCCTGCAGGCGCTGGCCGCCCGTGCGGACGAAGTGGCGCTGGCGCTGCTGGGGCGCGGCACAGAGGCGGACAGCGAGGAGACCGCGAAGCGGCTGGGTTTCCGCGACGTGGCCGACGTGAAGGACTTCGCCGGGTTCCGCGCCGAGCACCCGGAGATGGGCGTGCAGGAGGCGCTCACGCAGTACATTGTGGAACACAACGTGGAGCCCAACCGGCTGTCCCTGGCAGAGTCCGGACTGTTTCTCGGCGGCGGCGGGCTGACAACGCTGGCGATGGTGACCGCGTCTGCCGCGTTCCTGATGGCTCTCTACCTCCCGCTGGGCCCGCTGGCCCTCCCCATCTCGTGCGGCTCCTGCGTGCTGGGACTGTCCGGCCTGGGCCTGATGCTGACGTCCGCCGGCGTGTCGGCGTGGGACGGTCTGAACCGCCAGTTCCGTCGTGTGCAGCGCAAGGGGTGCTGCCGCGACGACGCGCGCATCCAGGACGCCGTCAGCGCCTCCACGCTGCGCAAGGGCACCGCACTCGCGGTCTTGGTCGGCGGCCCCGCGTGGACGGTGCTGACCTTCTCCACGCTGATCTGGCTGGGCGTCGGCGCCTCGGTGTTCAACACCCTGCGAAGCGCCTACGGCATCAACCTGCAGCCCGGGTGGTACACGGCCAGCCCGGCCAGCTACCTGACAAGCCCGTTCACCGGCACGACGTACGCATGCGCCGTGTGCGGCTGCATCACGCCCTGCCTCATCGGCGTGCCACTTGGCTCCCTGCTGCTGTTCTGGCCGGACCCGCAGGCCGTGCAGGGCGTGGAGGGCACCTGACCATGTCCACGGTCCTGCTCCTTGTCAGCGTGCTGGCCAGCCAAGCCCCGACCCCCGCGCCCACGGGGGCGGCCCCCACCGCACCGGCCGCGCCGGCCCCCTCCGCGGCACCCACGGTGCAGACGAAGCGCAGCGTCCTGGTCCTGCCGCTCACGCTGGATGAGGGCACTTCCGACGACGTGGCCCGCGTGGCGGAGACCGTTGAGCGCGGCCTGGCCCGGGCCATCGAGCGCCAGGGCACCACCACCGTGGTGCGGTCCCGCGAGATACGCGAGCGGATCGGCGAAGCGGCGGCGAAGCAGATGACCGGTTGCGACGAGCTGTCGTGCCTGGCGGAACTGGCCGGCTCCCTGGGGGTGGACCGCATCCTGCAAACCCGCCTGCGGATGCGCCCCGGCGTGTGGGAGCTGCGCGTCAGCGTGCTGGACCGGCTGAAGGCGGACGTGACCCTCCGGCGGGAGCTGAGCGCGCGCTCAGTGGACGCGCTGCTGGCCTCCCTGGACACGCTGGCCCGCGAAGTCGCCGGGGGCACGGCGCTGGTGGCGGATGACCCGAAGCTGGCCGAGCGGCTGGGTACCGATGCGGAGGGTGCGGACCGACTGCGCAAGGCGCTGGCCGGCGGGGCGGCCAACCCGGTACAGGCCTGGACGGACGAGGTCATCCGGGCCAACGCGGAATCCGAGGGCCTGGCCATGGCCGAGGGCGCGCTCATCGGGGTGGGCGGCGCCGCCGTGCTGGCCACCTTCCCGCTGTTTGTGGTGGCTGCGGTCCTGTCCTCGTATTCGACGATGGGGAGTGCGCCCCCGTGGGCAGGCGGCCAGATGGGGACGCACGACACATACACGTTCCCGGTGCTCCTCGTGGTCGCCCAAATTGTCAGCATGGGCACGCTCCTGGCGGGCGTACCGTTCATCGCTGCCGGCGTGCTCTTGCTCGTCGTTGACCGCCTGGACCTGGGACGCATCCGCGTGGCGCGGGAGGGTTGCTGCCGCGACGAGCCGCGCATCCGCGCCGCCGCAAAGCCCGGCTGGGGCCGCCGGGCCGCGCCCATCGTCGCCGTCGTCGGCGGGGCGATGGGGCTGTTCGTGCCGCTGGTGGGATTCCTCGGCACCACGGTGATCGCGTTGATCGCCACGCCGCTCTATGCGGCGGGGGCCATCCCCATCATCGCCACGCCGGGCCCCGCCGTGGACGAGGGGACTTGGGGCGCCCTGTACATCGCCCTGATGGTGGTGTCCGGATTGTCCACGCTCGGGCTGCTGGGGCTGGGGGCCACCGCCGCCGCGCTGGGGACCATCCTCACGGTCAGCGAGTACTCCCCCCTGGTGGACGCCGAGTAGCGCGCGCCGCAGCGTGCGCCTCAGAACATCACCACCATGGTCCCGGCGGTCACGCGTTCATACAGCTCCCCAATCTCCGCGGGCTGCAGCACCACGCAGCCCCAGGACAGGTGCGCCTCCCCGGGGCCCGCATCCCACGGCGCAATCCAACCGTGGAACCCAATGCCCCCGCCGAGTTTTGTCCGCTGGCGGGTGGGCCGCCGGCGCTCCCACGCCGCGGCAATGGCCGTGCGGGTTTCCTCGTCAATGAGGCCCAAGTCCCGGCCCCGCTGGGCGTCAAACGCGTTGGGGTAATTCACCTTGATCCAGTGACCGCCGTAGAAATCCGCGTAATCCCCCCCAAACGGCCCGGTGCTCTTGTCCACCACAAAGTACATCCCCGCGGGCGTCCTGAGGTCCCCCAGTTGTTCCTTCACCCCCGCCGCCTGCCCTAACGCAATGCCGCGCTCCAGCACCTTGCGGCCGGATTCGTACACGCGCACGCGGTAGGACGCGTGGTCCACCAGCACCAGCACCGGCTCTGACGGCGGTACGGGCAGCGCGCGGCGCGCGCGGATGAACGCGGACGGGTCCAGGTACGCGGTGCGCACGCGCTCCTGGTCCCAGCCGGTGGCGGAGGGCCAGAAGGTGGAATCCAGGGACGGGTCCGTGCGGATCTCCAGGTGCAGGTGCGCGGGGTAGCTGCCACCCGGGTCCTTGCCGATGGACCCGATGCGCTGCCGCCGCGTCAGCACCTCGCCCACCTCCACGTCAATCCGGGACAGGTGAACGTACACGGAGCGCACGCGCAGCTTGCGGTGGTTCTCGTAGTACATGTGCTCCACGACGATGACCCCGCCCCACGGGTCCGGCTGCTCACCCGCCTCCACCACGCGGCCGTTGCCAATCACGTGCACCGGCTGGCCCAGGTCCGTGTCCCCGCCGCCGCGCCCGTTCCAGTCATCCCCGGTGTGGATGCCCAGCGCGTAGCGGTACAGGAACCCCGCGGCCACGTACCACCCGCGGTGTTTCTTTCCGTTCCCGTCCACGTATGACCCGCGCGCGTCCTTGTCCCCAACGGGGAAATCAAACCCGTCCGCCGGAGGGAAGTCGTTGTGCAGATAGTCATCCAACGCGTCCGGTGGGGACGCGGCCAGCAGCAGCACCAGCGCGGAGAGACACGTCATCAGCGTGTTGGACAACGCAAAGCGCGGCGCGTTCCCCCACCACCGCTTGCCGACTGACGTCGGCAAGCTGCCTCCCCCCGCGAGGGGGAGGCTGCACGATTGCCCCCGCGTCACCCCTGGGTGGCCCTGTGGGCCGACTCGCGAGGTGAACCAGATTCAGAAGACGTGCAGGAACAGCCCGCTGCGCAGCTTGGGTTCAAACCAGGTGCTCTTGGGCGGCATGATCTCTCCGGCATCCGCAATGGCCATGAGCTGCGGCAGCGTGGTGGGAAACATGCTGAACGCCACCGCCCAGCCCTCCTTGTCCACCAGCTTCTCCAGCTCGCCCATGCCGCGGATGCCGCCCACAAAGTGGATGCGCTTGTCCGTCCGCGGATCACCAATGCCCAGCAACGGCCCCAGCACGTTCTCCTGCAGGATGTTCACGTCCAGCTCACCCAGCACCGTGGCCTTCCAGGAACCCGGCCGCGCCGTCAGCCGGTACCAGTTCCCACCCAGGTACATGCCAAAATCATGCAGTTTCCCCGGCTGCTTCTCCGTCGTGGGCGTGACCGTGAAGTGCTGCTCCACCGCCTTGAGGAACGCCGCGGGCGCCTGCCCCCGGAGGTCCTTCACCACGCGGTTGTAATCCATGATCTGCATCTGGTCGTGCGGGAAGATCACCGCCAGGAACGCGTCGTGTTCGCCCGGCTTGCCCTTGCGCAGCGCGTGCACGCGGGAGGCCGCCGCGGACCGGTGGTGCCCATCCGCAATGTACAGCACCGGCACCTCCGTGAACGCGCGCTGGATGCGCTCCCCCATGTCCCGGGCAATCACCCACAGCGTGTGCCCAATGCCGTCCTCCGTCACAAAGTCGTACTCCGGCGCGCCGCTCACCACGTGCGCCATCAGGCCGTCCAGGTCCGGGCGCGCGCGGTAGGTCAGGAACACCGGTTCATCATTCCCGCCCAGCACATCAATGTGCTGCGTGCGGTCATCCTCCTTGTCCTTGCGCGTCAGCTCGTGCTTCTTGATGAGCGCCTGGTCGTATTCCGCCACGGAGGCGCACGCCACCAGGCCCACCTGCACGTGCTTCCCCATCCGTTGCCGGTACGCATAGAAACGCGGCGAATCATCCGCCACCAGCGTCCCGTTGCTGATCAATTCACGCAGATTATCCCGGCCGCGCGCGTACACCTGCGCGCTGTGCTCGTCCGTCCCCGCGGGGAAATCCACCTCCGGGCGGCTCACGCGGAAGAAGCTCCGGGGGTTGCCCCGGGCGTAGGCGCGCGCCTCGTCTGAATTCACCACGTCATACGGCGGCGCCGCCACCTGCACGGCCAGCCCACGCGGCGGACGGAGGGCGGCAAACGGCATCACGCGACTCATGGTTTCCTCCTCGGGAAGGTGCGCCGGACGCCTAGCAGGACGGGCCGCCTGCCGGGTAGCGGCGCCCCACGCCGCAGACCCCACAGCGGCGGCCGGACACTCCCCAGGCCGCCCACCACCGCCTCCCCACCACAATCCGACTTCTCCGCGACCTCAAGCTGCATTTTTCCCTTGGCACGCGGGTTGCCCGGGGGTTACGTTCCCCGCCGTGGCACCGTCCTTGCTGATCCTTGGTGTCTTTGCGCTGTCAAGCGCCGCGGGTGCCCCCTCCACTGCCCCGGGGCTCCAGCAGAAGAAACCCGTTGGATTCCGTTCAGATGCCTGCAAGATGACGCCGGGAACGGGCGGCACCCGCACGCTGACCTGCGCGGGCAACGTGAAGGTCTGGCGGGATGACCTCAGCCTCACCTGCCAGCGGGCGGTGCTGGAGTTTGGATCAGACAGCACGCTGCGCACGGCCCATTGCGTGGGTGCGGTGCGCATCCAGGGCCCGCAGGGGACCGCACAGGCCGCCGAGGCGCGGTTTGACGCGGCCCGCAACAGCGTGACGCTGACGGGCCGGCCGCGCGCCGCCCAGGCGGGCAGCGTGCTGGAGGGCCAGGTCATCCGGCTGGACGTGGTCACCGGGGAGATCACGGTGGAGGGCGCCACCGGCGTGGTGGACCCCGGCCTGGCCCCGGGGGTGAAGCCATGAGCCAGGCCGCCGCCGTCCCGGCCACCACGCCCACCGCTGCCCGCACGGCGCTGCGCGCCTCCGGCCTGGTCAAGCGGTACGGCGCGCGCACGGTGGTGGACGGGGTGTCCTTTGACGTCCTTACCGGCGAGGTGGTGGGCCTGCTGGGCCCCAACGGCGCGGGGAAGTCCACGTCCTTCCACATGGTGGCGGGCCTGGTCACGCCGGACGGCGGCGAAGTCACCCTGGCGGACCGCCCGCTGCACGGGCGCCCGCTGTATGAACGCGCGCGTTCGGGGCTGGGCTACCTGCCGCAGGAGGCTTCCATCTTCCGCGGCCTGAGCGTGCGGGACAACCTGCTGGCGGTGCTGGAGGGGATGCCGCTGGGACGCGCGGAGCGCGCGCGCGAGGCGGACGCGCTGCTGGCGGAGTTCTCACTGGCGCACGTGGCGGGCAACAAGGGCAGCGAGCTCAGCGGCGGCGAGCGCCGGCGCGCCGAGATTGCCCGTGCGCTGTGCACCCGCCCCACGCACCTGCTGTTTGACGAGCCGTTTGCGGGGGTGGACCCCATTGCGGTGGCGGAGATCCAGCGGGTGATCATGTCCCTCAAGGCGCGCGGCCTGGGGATCCTCATCACGGACCACAACGTGCGCGAGACGCTCAACGTGTGCGACCGCGCCTACCTCATCAGCAAGGGCCGCATCCTGCTGGCCGGCTCGCCGCGGGAGATTCTGGAAAGCGCGGTGGCGCGCGAGGTGTACCTGGGGGAGGGATTCCAGTGATGAACAACGCAATGACGTGGGACCGAGGAGGTGGGCCATGGCCATGGAAATGAAACAGAGCCTGCGCATGACGCAGTCCCTGGTCATGACGCCGCAGCTCCAGATGGCCATCAAGCTGTTGCAGCTCAACCAGATGGAGCTGGTGGAGGCCATCAACCAGGAAATGCTGGAAAACCCGCTGCTGGAGGAGAAGCAGGAACGCGCCAACGAAGAGGCCGGCGTGGAGGCGGACGCCGCCAAGGAGAACCCCGTGCCCCCGCCGGCGGAGGCCCAGCCCTCCGAGGTGCGCCTGGACGCGCCCGACACACAGGAACGCGCCCAGAAGGAACTGGACATTGACTGGGAGCGCGTGGCGTCCGACTACAGCTACCAGCCCACCGGCACGGGCGTGAAGATCCCCGACGAGGAATTGCCCGGATATGACCAGACACTGACCCGCCGCGAGACGCTGCACGACCACCTGGCCTGGCAGCTGCGCATGAGCGGCATGAACAGCCAGGAGCTGGAGATTGGCTTCCGCATCATTGGTGACATTGACCCGGGCGGGTACCTGCGCACGCGGGAGGACGAAGAGGCGGCCGAGGACGCGCTGGACATCATTGCCGAAGAGATGGACGTGCCCAAGAGCTGGGTGGAGAACGTGCACCAGCGCATCCTGCGGTTTGACCCGCTGGGCGTGGGGTCACGTGACCTGCGCGAATGCCTGATGGTCCAGCTGGACGTGGGCGGCTACGACGCGGACGACCTGGTGTACCGGCTGGTGGCAGACCACCTCAAGGACGTGGAAAAGCGCGCTTTCCACGCGGTGGCCAAGGCCCTGAAAGTCCCACTGGAGGAGATTGGCGAGGCGGTGAAGATCATTGCCACCATGGAGCCGCGCCCCGGGCGCAATTTCTCATCCGGCGGCGAGGTGGTGGAGGACGCGCAGTACATCACGCCGGACATTGCGGTGCAGAAGGTGGGGGACAGCTGGGCCATTGTGCTCAATGAGGACGGCATGCCGCGGCTGCGCATCAGCCGCTTCTACGCCAACCAGATCCTCAAGCAGGCGCAGCGCGGGGACCCGTCCAAGGCGTACATCCAGGACAAGCTGCGCAGCGCCACCTGGCTCATCCGCTCCATCCACCAGCGGCAGCGCACCATCTACAAGGTGATGGAGAGCATCCTGAAGCACCAGCGGGAGTTCTTTGACAAGGGCGTGAACCACCTCAAGCCGCTCATCCTGCGTGACGTGGCAGACGACATTGGCATGCACGAGTCCACCGTGAGCCGGGTGACGTCCAACAAGTACGTGCACACGCCGCAGGGGATCTTTGAGCTGAAGTACTTTTTCAACAGCACCATCAAGGGCACCGGCGCGCAGGATGACCTGGCCAGCGAGGCCGTGAAGAGCCACATCAAGGAACTCATTGGCAAGGAGAACCCCAAGAAGCCGCTGAGCGACCAGCAGATTGTCAACCTGCTCAAGCAGCGCGACATAGACATTGCGCGCCGCACCGTGGCGAAATACCGGGAAATGATGGGCATCCTCCCGTCCTCCAAGCGGAAGGACGTGTTTGGCAGTCCCGCCGGGTGAGTTCCGGTTCAGTCCCGTGGATTCCGCACGGTGGTGGACGTGCGGCTCATGGCGCGGCAGCCGGGATGAGCACCGGCGGGTGCCGCCACCTCAGGCGGGGAACTTCTTGAGCGCTTCCGCGCTGGCCCGCCCCGTGGACAACAGCGTTTCCAACATGGCGCGGCCTGCGCCCGCCAGCAGCAACAGGGAGCGCATGGCCTGGCGGAGGTGCCGGGTCTCCGCGTCCTGCGGCGCGTCCGCCAGCGCCTCCAGCGCGGTGCGGATGACCTCCTCCGTGCGCCGCACCATCGGCAGTTCGCGCTGGCGCAGGACGTTGCTGACCATGCCCCACACGTCACTCTCCGCGCGCCAGCTCTGCGCGCGCCGCGTGCGCGTGGACAGCACCACCGCTTCGTGCACCACACCCCACCGCTTGAGCTCCGCCAGCGCCACTGAAATGGCGGACGGGCTCAACGCCAGCCGCCGCCCAATCTCCGCCGCGGTCAACGGGCGTTCCGACAGATACAGCACCGTCCAGATGCGCCCCAGCACGCGCTTGAAGCCCCAGAACTCCATCAGCGAACCGACGTGCTCCGCCACAAACAGGCGGACGTCTTTCAGCGGATCCTGCGGCGCGGGATGAGCCATGGCTTGATGCACGGTTAGCAGATGGGGCGCGCGCGCCGCACGCGCGTTCAACGGTCGCGCCGGCCCAGACCCGCACACACCGCCGCCAGCACCTGCCGCGCCGCGGACGCGGGCAACCCGGCCAGCGCTTCCTGCACGGGGTCCAGCTCCGCGGCGGCGGTCTGCAGCGCGCGCGGCACCGCGTGCGTCCGCGCCACCGCGTGGCTCACCACGCGCCCCAGGCCGCGCTCGTCCAGGCCGGTGCGCAGGGCCAGCCGGAGCGCTTCGCGGTGCAGGGGCGCGGCGTGCAGCGCCAGCGCCAGCGGGAAGCTGACCGTCCCCTGCGCAATGTCCTTTCCAACCGCTTTGCCGACGACACTCGCGCTGCCCGCCAGGTCCAGCACGTCATCCGCAACCTGGAACGCAATGCCCAGGTGCACAAACGCCTCGCCCAGCGTGACGGCGTGGGACAGCTCCCGCCCGGCGGTCAGCGCGCCCACCTCCGCGCACAAGCGCATGAGCGCCCCCGTCTTCAGCGCGGCCACCCGCAGCGCGCCGGCGGGCTCCAGGTCCACGTCACCGCGCTGCCGCAGCTGGAGCAGCTCCCCGGTCACCAGCTGCTGCAACGCGTGCACCGTGCGCTCCACCACGTCACGGCCCAGCGCGTGCGCCTGCGCCATGGCGCGGACCACCAGCGCATCCCCGCCCAGCACCGCCGCCGCGTTGCCCATGGCCGCCGCCGCGCTGGGCGCACCCCGGCGCGTGGGGGCCTCATCCACCACGTCATCATGCAGCAGCGTGGACAGGTGGATGATCTCCACCAGCGCCGCCGCGTCCGCGCACGCACGCCCGCCCGCGCCACCCAGCGCCCGGTGCACCAGGCCCACCAGCAGCGGGCGCACCAACTTGCCCGGGCGGTCCGTCATCAGGCGCGCCGCCGCGCCACCCGGACCCGGCAGGCCCGCCGCGGCGTCCTCCACGCCCTGCCGGACCTGGCCCACCTCGTCGGAAAGCAGCCGCAGCGCCGCCGCGTGGGCGTGGGCAAAGTCCTGGGGGGGAAGGTGCGCGGTGTCCATGGGTTGTATTGTTTCAAAAACTTGTGAAATATTCAACCATCAAGACAGTGGACCGCCGGGCACGGCAACCGCGCTGCCGCGGGTTCATCCGGACGGACCTCCCGCCAGCCCGCGCAGGGCGGCGCGGTCCAACTTGCCCAGCGCCGTGCGCGGAAGCGCCGCCACAAACCGGAAGCGCTCCGGGACCTTGAAGCGCGCGAGCCGGTCCGCGCACCAGGCCCGCAGCACGGCCTCGTCCGCGCCCGCCACGACGAGCGCGACCGGGACCTGGCCCAGGCGCGCGTGCTCTTCCGGCAGGACGGCGGCATCCTGGACCGCCGGATGCGCCAGCAGCACTGCTTCCACTTCGGCCGGGTAGACGTTCTCACCGCCGCGCAGGACCAGGTCCGTCCTACGGCAGTGCACGGTGAGGCGGCCCTCCGCATCCAGCGACCCCACATCCCCGGTCCGCAGCCACCCGTCGTGGTGCGCCGCCGCGGTCGCGCGCGGGTCATCCAGGTAGCCGTCAAACAGCGTGGGACCGCGCAGCTCAATTCCGCCGGTCGCGGCCGGAGACCCCGCGTCATCCACAATGCGCACCGTGGTCCCCGGCAGCGGCAGCCCCGCGTCCAGGCCCCGGGGCGCGCGTTGGGTGGTCACCTGCGAGCATCCTTCGGTGAGGCCATAGGTGAGGCGCACCGGGACGCCCGCGGCACGGGCGCGCGTGACGACGTCCGGACGCGCGGGCCCGCCGCCCACCAGCACGGCGCGCAGTGCGTGTTGCCACACGGGCGTACCGTCCAGGAGCCGCAGCAACGTGGTTCCCACCAGGCTGGCGTGCGTGATGCCATCATGCTGCAACGCCGCGGCGGTCATGCGCGGGTCAAACCGCGGGTGCAATTCCAGGAACGCGCCGTCGTGGAGGACGCGCCACAGCATGGCCAGGCCGCCCACGTGGCACAGCGGGAGGTTGCAGAGCCACCGTGATCCTGCGTCCGTTCCCAGGACCTGCGCGGAGGCCGCGGCAGAAGCCTGCAGCGCGCGCGTTGAAAGAATGGCGCCGCGCGGCGTGCCGGTTGTACCCGACGTGAACACCACCACCGCCGGCCCCGCGGCGGGCGCGCCCACCTGTGACTGCGCCATCCGCGCGCGCGCCTCCGGCGCCGCAAGACCCGGATGGATCACCACGGTCCACGCGCGCCGGCGCGCCGCTGCGAAAAGCCGGAACACGGTTTCCGGAGTGTTGTGCGCAACCAGCACGTTCCGGCCGCCGGGCCGCACATGCTGCTCCGCGGCGGTCACTTCCTCGTCGAGATCACGCCAACTCCAGCGCCGGCCTTGAAACGCCAGGGCCGCATCCGCCGGGCGCGCGGCAGCGTGGCGGGCAACCGGGCACTCCGGGGCTTTCATGCGAAGGCGTCCTCCTGGAAACCCAGTCCGCTGGCGGCGGGAAGCTCCGCGCCGCCGTCCACAGGCGCTGCGGGATCGGCAGCGTACTCGCCGTCAAAGTGGGACCCGGTGGCCAGCCCCGCCGGCAGGTCACCGGGCAGCGCACACGCCAGGTGAAGCGCGGCCAGGCGCGCCACCACGCCGTCAAGCGTGGAGGTCACCACGCAGTCCATCCCATGCTCCGCGGCGACGGCGGCGATGCGCATGGACGGCAGCACGCCGCCCTGCACCGCCGGCTTCAGCACCACCACATCCGCCACCCCGCCCCCCAGCACGTGCTGGCGCGCTGCTGACATCCACATGTCCGCGGCAATGGGAACGCGCGTCTGCGTGCGCAGCCCAACCGCTTCCGCGGACGAGGCCACCGGATCCTCGCAGTACGCCAGGCGCGCCGGTTCCATGGACCCGAGCATCCGCGCGGCGGTGGCGCCGTCACAGGCACCGTTCGCGTCAACGCGCAGCACCGCGTCACCACCCGCCGCGTCGCGCGCGGAGAACACGCGCCGGGTGTCGGCGCTGCCAATGCCCACTTTCAACTTGAACGCGCGGAATCCCTCACGGCGCAGCCGTGCAATCTCCGGCGCCGGATCCACGTCACCGGCCACCACCGCGTTGAGCTCAACCCGGCGTCTGAAGCTCCTCCCCAGCAGGAACGCAACCGGCACGCCCTGGAGCCGCGCCAGCGCGTCCAGCAACGCCGTCTCCACGGCGAACCGCGCACACGGAGCGCCCTCCAAAGTCACATGGGACGCCACCCTGTCTACGTCACGCACGTTGTCCACTTGGGCATTCGGCAACAGCCCTTGCGCGCGCTCCAGCGCGCGGCGCGCGTGCTCCACGTCCTCCGTTCCCGCAGCCGCCAGCGGCGTGCATTCGCCCACGCCGACCACGCCGCCCAGCTCAATGAACAAGAGCCACCCGTCCCGCGTGTGCTGCACGCCCGCCGACGTGACGAACGGGCGCCGCAAGGTCATCTGCACCGGACGGATGTGAACACGGGAGATCTTCATCCGGTAAGAATTCCAAACGCGAGGAGGACGCCGTAGGCGGCGTGCAACCGCGCCGTGCCGGCCAGGGCGGCATTCAACGGCGCGCCGCGCTGGCGCCACACCAGGCGCAGCGGCCCGGCGCACAACAGCAGCGCCCCCAGCGCCAGTGACGACGACCAACTGCCCACCACCACGCCTAGGAGCAGCGGCCACGCGAACGCCGCGGTGACAAGCACTGCGTATTGCACCCGCGTTGCGCGTTCACCCAGGCGCACCGCCAACGTGCGTTTGCCCGCACGCGCGTCGGTGGAGACGTCACGCAGGTTGTTGACCACCAACAGCGCCGCTGCGAGCAGTCCCACGGGTACGGAAACCCACGCGGCCAGCGGGGAGAGCCGCACTGCCTGGACCCAGTGGGCCCCCATCACCGCCACCGGGCCAAAGAACACAAACACAAACACATCGCCAAGGCCGTGGTACGCCAGTGGCCAGGGGCCGCCGGTGTACGCGTAACCGCTCAGCAGCGAGGCGATTCCGACGACGAGAATGGGCCACCCACCGCGGTCCACCAGGTACAGGCCAATGACGAACGCCGCGGCAAAACACCCCCCGGCTGCCAGGAGCACCGCCCGCGGTGAAACCAGCCCCAACTGGGTCACGCGCGGAGGCCCGAGCCGTTCCGCCGTGTCCGCACCGCGTTGAAAGTCGTAGCAGTCGTTCACCAGGTTGGTGCCCACCTGAATGAGCAGCGCCGCCATCAGCGCCGCCAGCGCGGACGGGCCGTGCAGCGCGCCTTCGCGCCAGGCCACTGCCGTTCCCACCAGCACGGGGATGACGCCCGCGGTGAGCGTGCGCGGGCGGGTCGCCAACAACCACGTCGTGACCCGGCCCGGTGCCAGCTGCGCCGTGGCGCTCACGGCAGCCTCGGAAACTTGCGGAAATCCGGACGGCGCCGTTCCAGAAAGGCGTTCTTTCCCTCCTTAGCCTCCTCCGTCATGTAGTAAAGCAGCGTGGCGTTGCCCGCGAGCTCCTGCACGCCCGCCTGTCCATCGAGATCCGCATTGAAAGACGCCTTCAACAGCCGGAGTGCGAGCGGGCTGAGCGTGAGCATCTCGCGGCACCAGGTCACCGTCTCCTCTTCCAGCCGCTCCAGCGGCACCACCGTGTTGACCAGACCCATCTGCAGCGCCTGCTGCGCGTCGTACTGGCGGCACAGGAACCAGATCTCCCGCGCCTTCTTCTGGCCGACCATGGACGCGAGGAACGACGCGCCAAAGCCACCGTCAAACGAGCCCACCCGCGGCCCGGTCTGGCCGAACCGTGCGTTGTCCGCGGCAATGGTGAGGTCACAGACGACGTGGAGCACGTGGCCGCCGCCGATGGCGTAGCCCGCCACCATGGCAACCACCGGCTTGGGCAATGAGCGGATCTGTTTCTGCAGGTCCAGCACGTTGAGGCGCGGCACACCGTCTTCGCCGACGTAGCCGGCATGCCCGCGGATGCGTTGGTCACCGCCGGCGCAGAACGCGTCGGGGCCTTCGCCCGTGAGAATGACCACGCCCGTCTCCGGGTCCTCCCGCGCGTCCATGAACGCCTGGGACATCTCCGTGAGGGTCTGCGGCCGGAACGCGTTGCGGACCTCCGGGCGGTTGATGGTGATCTTCGCAATGCCCTCGAGCTTTTCGTAGCGGATGTCCTTGAAGTCGCGGACGTGCTTCCAGGGGTACTTCATGGCGTGGCCTCCGTGGCGATACCGTGTTGGCGGGTGAATGTGAGGACGACGTCAGACCAGCGCGCGGCGGCGCTGGCGTGGATGGCGTGAAAACCGGGAAGAGCAATGTGCTGTGCGCGGGGAAACAACCGCTCCATGCGCACGTTGCGCTCCGCCGCGCGGGTGTCGCTGGCGCCGTTGAGGAGCAACACCGGGCACCGCACCTCCTGGAGCGCGTCCCAGCACGGCGGCATCCGCCCCGTCCCCAGGCAGCGCAGCGCCGCCGCAAGCGCGTGTGCGTCCTGCGTGCTCCGTTGCTCCGCCGCCTCCGGATCCACAAATCCGCCGAAAGCCGGCTGGGCCACCCACGCTTCCGTGAATGCCTGCACGCCGCCGGACTCCAGCAGCGCCATCCAGCGTTCATCGTCTGCAAGGCGGCGTGCGCGGTCCGCGTCCTCCGTGATGCCCGGTGACACACCGTCAAGCACCAGACCCGCCACGCACTCCGGGTGGCGCGCCGCGAGGCGCAACGCGACGCGTCCGCCCATGGAGTAGCCAACGACCACATGGGCGCGCTGCAAGCCCGCGGCGACGGCGTCCACGACGTCGTCAAACGTCACGGCGGGCCCCGGCGCCGCGGACCGGCCGTGGCCCGGGAGGTCCGGTGCCACCACGCGCAGGTAGGGACTCCAAACGGCACGGAAGCGGGACCACATGCGCGCGTCACGCGTGAAGCCGTGCAGCAGCAGCGTGGGGACGCCGCCGGTTCCCCACGGATGCACCGACATACCCATCACGGCGCACGCTCCACCGCGCGGCGGACCGCGGCGAACGCCGCGTCATGGTCCGCGCGGACGCGGCTGGGATCCACCTGGACCTCCACGACGTGCACCCCGCCCTCCAGGCCTTCCTGCACCGCCCGCGTCAGCGCCGTGCCGGTGGCGGGACGGTGCAACCGCGCCCCCGCCAGCGCGGCGGCATGTGCCAGGTCCACGCCATGCGGCATCACAAAGAGTTCATTGAGGCGGGTGGTTGCCGACGCCACCGGGAGGAACTCAAAGATGCGGCCACCCGCGTTGTTCACCACCACGATGCACAGCGGAATGCGCAAGCGCGCCCCCCACGCGAGGCCCCCGACGTCATGGAGAAACGCCGTATCCCCGGTGAACAGCACGGTGCGCCGCCCGCTGCCGGCGGCCACACCGAACGCGGTCGACACGATCCCGTCAATCCCGCTCGCACCCCGGGAGGCGAACACGTCAACGGGATCGCTACGCCGGGAGACGAACGCGTCCAGGTCACGGATGGGCATGCTGCTGGAGACAAACAGCGCCGCACCGCCGGGCACCGACTCCATCACGGTGCGCGCGAGCGAAGGCTCAGTGCACGGCGCGGCCGCGGGAAGCTCCGCCGACAACACTTCAGTTGCCACCGCGTCCAGCCGCATCCACCGTTCCCACCACCCGCGCGTTCCGCCGCGGGCGAGCGTGCGCGCCAGCACATCCAGGACTGCGGTTGGCTCCGCTTCAACGGTGAACCGCGAAACCCGCGCCGGGTCACAGACGCGTCCCGGATCCGCCAGCGTGATGACCGTGGCGCCCGCCAGGTCCACCCAGGACTGCAGGCACCGCGTGGTCACCGGCCCGCCGACGCGGACGATGACGTCCGGGCGGAGTTCCTCTCCCAGCGACGGAACACGCAGCAGCGCCTCGTAGTGCGCGATCGACGAAGTTGCGTGCGGACCGAAACGCAGTCCCGAGGTCGCTTCGGCCAGGACGGGTGCGGCCAGCGCGGCGGCGAACGACTGCGCCGCGGCGGCAAACGCAGCATCCGGCCGGCGCGGGCCGGCAACGACGACGGGCCGGGAAGCCGCGGCGAGAATGTCCGTGAGGGATGCAAGGTCCGCGGGCTGCGCCGGCGCAGTGACGAAGTGGCGCGCAGACGCCGACGACCCGCGCGGCAGCGGCCCGGTCTCCGGCGCCAGCGGTTCCCGCAAGGGCACGTTCACGTGCAGCACGCGCCCCGCCGCCGTGGCGTGCGCCAGCGCACCGCTGATGCGAACGCGCGCGTACGCCGCCTGCACGTCCGGCGGCGGCAGGTCCACGCAGTCCGCAAACGCACCGAACAGCGGCACCTGCGGGATGGTCTGCAGCGCGCCGCACCCGTGCAGCTCGGGCGGGCGGTCCGCGGTGATGATGACCATCGGCACGTGCGACATCGCCGCTTCAATCACCGCCGGGTACGCGTTGGCACCCGCGGTACCCGACGTGCAGATCATGGCCGCCGGCCGCCGGCTGGACAGCGCCAGGCCCAGCGCGAGGAACGCGCCGCTGCGCTCATCCACGACCGGGAACGTGCGCAGCCCGCCGTGTGCATCCGCGCACAGCGCCAGCGGTGCGGAACGCGCTCCTGGGCAAATGACGACGTCACGCACACCCCCGCCGGCCAGCGCGTCAAGCACGGTGGCGGCCCACGCGTAGGTGACCTCAGCCGGGGACGGCATGGGCGGCTCCTTCCAGCGCGCGCATTGCCGGCGCCGACTTGCGGGCGGTCTCCGCCCACTCCGCCCCGGGTTCAGACGCGTCCATGATCCCCGCCCCCACAAACACCTGCGCCTCCGCGCCGCGCAGCAACACGCACCGCAGCGCCACGGCCAGGTCCACGTCACCGGGCGCCACGCGACCGATGGCGCCGGCGTACCAACCGCGGTCAATGGTCTCGTGCTGGCGGATGAACGCCAGCGCCGCCTCACGCGGAGCGCCGGCAACGGCGGGCGTGGGAAACAACGCGCGCAGCAGGTCTGCGACAGACGCATCAGGCGCCAGCGTTGCCGACAGCCGGGTGTGCAGGTGGCGGATGTACCCCAGGTCCATCACGCGCGGCGCGCCGGGCCGGTGCACGCGCCGCGCAAACGCATCCAGGACCGCGGTGATGGCGTCTACGACGACGCGGTGTTCGTGGCGGTCCTTCACGGTGAACGCGCTCCCCTCCACCTGCGAGCCCGCCAGCGCATCCACCTCCACACGGTCACCACGGATGCGCAGCAGCGTTTCCGGCGTGGCGCCAACAAGCGCCGCGCCGTCCGTACCGCGCAGCAGGAACACGCGGCGGCCACCCACGTGCCGCAGGAACCCGTCAAACACCTCGTGGGCGTCCCACGCCGTTGCCGCGCGGCGCGCAATGGCGCGTGCCAGCACCACCTTCTCCATGCCACCCGAGCGGATGCATCCGCGCGCCCGCGTCACCGCATCCAGCCAGGCGGGATCCGGTTGCTCGTCCGGTGCGCCGCCCACCGCCCGCGGTCCCCCGGCAACGGGCAGCGCGCCCTGCCACGCCCGGGACGGCCGCACGAACCGCACCGCCGGAAAACCGGCCCACAGCGGCGTCCACCGCGCCCCGGGAAACGCGATCCCCCCGAGCCACGTCCCGCCGCCGCGCCGGCCCGCGTGGATATCCGCCACCAGCTCCGGGCCATCCGCCGGCGACCCCGAGTTCACCTCCGCGCCGACGCCACGCCCCGTCCAGGCCGAGCCCGCGTCCCGGTCCACCCACGCGACGTCCCACGTGCGGCTTGCTAGGGTCTGCGCGGCGGCGGGTTCCATGGCAGCCGCAATATGTGCGGTTGACAGATATTTTTCAAGTATGAGAAAGATTTAAACACGATGACACGACCTCCTTCTTCCAAGAACCCGATGTCGGCCATTCCGCTGTGTGGTGATGGTGGCCCGGTGCTGGCGCTGGCCGGGACGGGCACGCAACGTGCGGTGGTGAGTGTGGGGACGGTGGCCGTGGGCGGAACGGGGTTCACCGTCGTGGCGGGACCGTGCGCCGTGGAGAACGCGGAGCAACTGTCGCTGTCGGCGGCATCCGTGCGGGCGTCCGGGGCCCACGTCCTGCGCGGCGGCGCGTTCAAGCCGCGGACCAGCCCGTACGCGTTCCAGGGGCTGGGACGGGACGGCCTGGCGCTGCTGCAGGACGCGGGGCGGCGGCACGGGATGCCGGTGGTGGCGGAGGTGGTGGACGCGGCGCAGGTGGCGGAGATGGCGGAACGCGTGGACCTGCTGCAGGTGGGTGCGCGCAACATGCAGAACTTCACGCTGCTCAAGGAGCTGGGGCAGGCGCGGCGGCCGGTGCTGCTCAAGCGCGGCCTGTCCGCCACGGTGCGCGAATGGCTGCTGGCGGCGGAATACGTGCTGGCCGGGGGCAATGAGCGCGTGATCCTGTGTGAGCGCGGCATCCGCACATTTGAAACAGGTACGCGCTTCACGCTGGATCTGTCGTCGGTGGCGCTGGTGAAACAGCAGTGTCACCTGCCGGTGATTGTGGACCCCAGCCACGCCACCGGCATGCGCGAGCTGGTCACGCCCATGGCGCTGGCGGCGGCGGCTGCAGGGGCGGACGGAATCATGGTGGAGGTGCACCACGATCCGGCACACGCGTTGTGCGACGGGCCGCAGGCGCTCACCCCCGCGATGTTTGAGGAACTCATGGTGCGCCTTGCCCCGGTGGTCTCCGCCGTGGGACGCACGCTGGCCGCCGGCCGGCCGGCGCGTGACGCCGTCGGGGTGACGGAGGACGCATGAGCGCGCAGGTGCAGGGGATGTTTGCGGCCATTGCGCACCGTTACGACGTGGCGAACAGCGTGCTTTCCCTGGGCATCCACCACGGCTGGCGGCGGGTGGCCGTGGCCGCCTCCGGCGCAGCGGTTGGGCACAGCGTGCTGGATTGCGCCACGGGCACGGGGGACCTGGCGCTGGCCTTCAAGCGCGCCGTGGGACACTCCGGGCACGTGGTGGGCACGGACTTCTGCGCGCAGATGCTGGCGCACGCGCCGCGCAAGGCGGAGCGCGCCGGGCTTCAGGTGGAGTTCTCCGTCGCCGACGCCATGAACCTGCCCTACGCGCCCGGGCGGTTTGACGTCGCCTCCATCGCGTTTGGGATCCGCAACGTGACCGACCCGGTGCGCTGCCTGCGCGAGATGGCGCGCGTAGTGAAGCCCGGCGGCCGCGTCGTTGTGCTGGAGTTTGGCCAGCCGGGCGGCGCGTTTGGCGCGCTGTACCGCTTCTACAGCCGGCACGTGCTGCCGTGGGTGGGCGGCCTGCTCAGCGGCAACCGTGATGCGTACCGCTACCTGGACCGCACGGCGGCGGCCTTCCCCGCGGGTGACCGCTTCCTCGCGCTCATGCACGACGCCGCGGTGTTCTCGCAGGTTGAGGACCGGCCGCTGACGTTCGGAACCGCCCATGTCTACGTGGGCCGCGTCGCCTGACCTCCGCGCCATTGCGGACGCGCTGGATCCGCGCCTGCGGACCGCGTTTCTTGACGACGTCCAACGCGCGCACCGGGCCCCCGCGCCGGTGCTGGCAGACCGCGTGGTGCTGGTGGGCCACCGCGCCGCCGGCAAGACGCGGCTGCTGCCGGTGCTGGCCCGCCTGGCCGGGCGCGACGGTGTGGACCTGGACGCGCGCGTGGAGCAGGACACCGGGCGCACCGTGCGGGCGCTGTTCCGTGAGGGAGAGCCGGTGTTCCGCGCACATGAGGCCCGCGTCTTCCGCGCCATCACGGATCCTGTCGTCGTCGCCGCGGGTGGCGGTTTTTTTTTCCACCACGCGGCGCTGCTCAGCTCCTGCACGGCGGTGCTCGTTCCCGTGACGTTTGAGACGTACCGTGAGCGGTTGCTCTCCGACGCGGAGCGCCCGCGCCTGCGCCCGCAGCTGACGCTGGAGGAGGAAGTCCGGGCCGTCCATGCGGAGCGCGAAGCGGTCTTCGCGCGCGCCACCACCGTCCCGCTCGCATCGTGGGTGGCTTCCCTGCTGAGGGAAACTCTGTGAACCGTCCCCGTCTCGTCGTGACGCTCCCCGCCGGCATCGCGGGCCGGGATGCGCGCGCGTTCGCGGCGCGCGCACGGGCGCTGGGGGCGGACCTGCTGGAACTCCGCGACGATCTGGTGGACCCCGCCGCGCTCGACGGGAACGTGCTGGCGAGCGAACTGCCATTGCTGCTGGCGGCGCGCGGTGGGTTGGGCTTTCCTGCGTCGTGGCCTGCCGCGCTGCGGGACCATCCACTGGGCGGCCATGCTGGCGCGTCCGTGGTGTCGCTCCACTCGGCCGCGCCGCTGGCACCGGACCAGGCGCTGGCCACCTGGAACGCCGCGGCGCTGGGACCGGAGGTGCTCATCAAACACGTGGAGCCGCTGGGGGACGACCCGACGACGTGGATGCGGCTGCTTACCACCCAGCAGCGGCTGCGCGGGCGTTTCGGGGACCGCGTCACCGTCCTGGCCACCGGCGCGTGGGCCCTCCCGTTCCGGGCGCTCCTCGCCGCGCACAACGCGTTGGAGTTCGTCGCGGTTGCGGCGGAGACCGCATCCGCCGCCGGCCAGCGCCTGCTGGAGGACGCGGCCCGGTCCGGTCATAGCGATGCCCCGCGCCGCGCCCTGATCGGGAGCCACATTGCGCATGCGCGCTCACCGCGCGTGCACGAACAACCGTTTGACCGCTGGGACGTCCCGCAGGATGCGCCCGTGGGTGCGCTGATCGATGCGGTGCGCGCGCACTACGTGGGCTTCGCGGTCACCGCACCGTTCAAGCGGGTGCTTGCGGCACACGTTGGTTCGTCGCTGCCCGCCGTGAACACGCTGGTGCGCAGTGCAACGGGGTGGGACGCATTCAACACGGACGTTGACGGTGCGCGCGCTGCATTGGACCGCGCGCGCATGACGGAACTGACCGTGCTGGGTGACGGTGGCGCCGCGGCGCCGCTGCGGCTGGGTGCGCGCGGTGCGGTAAGGGTCCTGCGGGCGGCGGATGCAGGCGGCCGGCACGTCGGCGGCGACGTGGCGTGGACCTGGCCGGCACACGTGGAACCCCCGGCGGGGCTTTCGCTCGCGGGTGCGCGCGTGCTGGTGATCGCCTATGGACCGCCGGCGCGGGTCGTCGCGTCGCGCATCCGCGCACTGGGCGGCGAGCCGGTGCTCGCTGGCGCAACGTGGTTCGTGGCCCAGGCGCGGGTGCAACGCGAGCTGTGGAGGAGGGCGACATGAACACGCACGGGCGGATCTTCCGCGTGACCACGTTTGGCGAAAGCCACGGGCCGGCGGTGGGCGCGGTGGTGGACGGCTGCCCCGCCGGGGTGGCGTTGGACGCCGCGCGCATCCAGGCGGCGCTGGATCGCCGTCGGCCGGGCCAGTCAGCGTTGACGTCAGCCCGCGCCGAAGCGGACCGCGTGGAGATCCTGTCCGGCGTATTTGAGGAGCGCACGCTGGGCACGCCGATTGCGCTGCTGGTCCGGAACACGGATGCGCGGCCGCAGGACTACGACGCGCTGCGCACCGCGGACCGCCGCGGACACGCGGACGCGGCGTGGCGCACGCGGTTCAAGCACCGTGATCACCGCGGCGGCGGACGCAGCTCCGCGCGTGAGACGGTGGGTCGCGTGTTGGGGGGCGCCGTCGCGGAAGCGCTGCTGGCGCGCGAGTTGCCCGCCGCCCGCATCGTCGCGTGGGTTTCCGTCGTCGGAGCGTTGGAAGCGGCGGCCCCGGCGGACGTCACGCGGGACCTGGTGGACGCGCACCCAACGCGCTGCCCGGACCCGGCCACCCGCGAGGAAATGGCAGCGGCGATCGAGCGCGCGCGGGACGGTGGTGACTCGCTGGGTGGTGCGGTGGACCTGCGCGTGACCGGCCTTCCCGTCGGGCTGGGCGAGCCCGTGTTTGACAAGCTGAGAGCGACCCTGGGCGCGGCGATGATGTCCATTCCGGCGGTGGCCGGGACATGGGTGGGCCCGTCTGACCTGGGCGCGCGCCTGCGCCAACCGGGAAGCGTCTTCCACGCGGATGAGCGCGCGTGGGGCGGCATCCAGGGCGGGATGTCCAACGGCGCGGCGCTGGAGCTGCGCGTGCTGTTCAAGCCGCCCGCAACGCTGGGAGCCACCGCGCGCGCCGGCCGTCATGACCCGTGCGTGCTCCCGCGCGCGGTCCCCATTGTCGAAGCGATGGCGGCGCTGGTGCTGGCCGACGCGTGGCTCCACGTCTGCGCACTGCCCCACCGGTCATGACGCGCGCCGCACTCGCCGCACCGGGCTCCTGGCGTCCCACGTTGGACCGGTGGGGGACGTTCCACGCGTGCGCCGCGGCCCTTCCGCGCGGCGCGCTGTGCCTGGTGGACGAGCGCGTGGCCACGCTGCACCCGCCCGTGGTGCCGGCGCTGACGCGCCGCGCGTCCAACGCGGTCCTGCTGCTGCGGGCCGGGGAGCGCGCGAAGTCGCTGGCCGCGCTCGGGCGCGTGTCGGAACGCGCGGCACGGCAGTCGCGGAACGCGCCGCTCGTCGTGGTGGGCGGCGGTACGCTGGGCGACCTGGGCACAGTGGTGGCGCACCTGGCCCGCCGGGGCGTGCCGCTGGTTCTGGTCCCCACCACGCTGCTGGCCGCCGTGGACTCCAGCGTGGGAGGCAAGGGCGCGCTGCACGCCACGTCGGGCGGACGCCTGGTGAAGAACGCCTGGGGATGCTTCCACTACGCGGACGCCGCGTGGCTGTGCCCGGAGCTGTGGACCACGCTGGACGCGCGGCACCTGCGCCAGGGCGCGGTGGAAGCCGTGAAGATGGCCGCGTGTCTGGACGCCGGTGCGTTTGCCCGCTGGGCCCTGGCGGTTCCCGCGCTGGAACAGATGGTGCGTGACGCGCGCGCGTTGAAGGCGCGCGTGTGTCACAGCGACCCGTACGAGATCACCGGCGCGCGGCGCGTGCTGAACTTCGGGCACACCTTTGGGCACGCGCTGGAGTCGCTCACCGGGTTCCGCTTGGCGCACGGGGACGCGGTGGCGGTGGGCATGCTGTGTGCGCTGGATGTGGGACGTGCGGCGGGTGTGACGGGGGAACGGCTTGCTGCGGAGTTGGAGCGCATCCTGCGCGAGCACCTCCGCGCACCAGGCCGCCGCCGTCTCACCGGGATCCTGCGGCGCTGCAGCGACGACGATGTGGCGGCACTGCTGGCGTCCGACAAGAAGGGCGCCGATGCAGGCGGGTTGAACATGGTGCTGCTGGAGCGCGCGGGACGCGCCGGGACGCACCGCATTGCCGCCCGCGCATGGCGGCGCCTGGCACGTGCGTGGCGCGAAGGCGTGACACCGTGACGCGGCTCCTTGTCGACGCGACGGCGTTGCACGCGGCGGACCTGCACCCGCCGGTCTCCAAGTCGGACGCGCACCGTGCGCTGATCCTGGCGTCCATCACGGGGGCGCCGCCGCCGGACCTGGGGCCGCAGGACGCGCTGCCGGACGACGTGCGCGTGCTGGCCCGCGGGCTGGAGACGCTGCAGGCGGGCTCCGCCGATACCGTGGTGGATTGCGCGGATGGGGGCGCACCGTTCCGTTTCCTGCTCGCCCTGGCGGCAACGCACGCGGGCCGCACCACCACGTTCACCGGCAGCGCCCGCCTGGCCCAGCGCCCACACGGTGCACTGCGGGACGCGCTGGAACGCGCGTTGGGAGCCCGCCTGGAGGACTCCGCCGGCTGGCCCCTGCGCGTGACCGGGGGGCCGCCGCGCGCCCGCCTGTTCAACGTTGATGCGGAGGCCAGCAGCCAGTTCGCCAGTGCCATGCTGCTGGCCGCGTGCCGCCTGGTCGTCGTGAACGGGCCACCGTACGCGGTGCGCGTGACGCATGGGTCAACCAGCCGTGGTTACCTGGAGATGACGCTGCAGTGGGCCCGGCGCGCCGGGTTCGTGGTGGTGGTGGAAGGTGATGTGCTGTCCGTGACCGGTTGGGCACCGTCGGCGGTGCCGCCGGCCGTGCCCCCGGACTGGTCCGCCATGGGCTACCTGCTGCTGGTGTCCTGGGCGTGCGGCGGCCAGGTGATCGCACCGGGTGCAGCGTCCTGTGAACACCCGGACCGGGCCATCCTGCGCCATGTTGCCGCGCTGGGCCTTGACGTGGAGGTCACGGGTGATGTCCAGCGTGTGAGCGGCCACGCGCGTGGTGGGCTGCATGCGTCCGCCGCCGGCGCGCCGGACCTGGTGCCCACGCTGGTGGCGCTGGCCTGCACGCTGGAGGCGGCGTCCACCTTCACAGACCTGGATGTGTTGCGGCACAAGGAGAGTGATCGTTTGTCCGGCGTCGTGGCGCTTGCCCGCGCAGCCGGGGCGCGCACGGACCTGGAGGGCGACCGCCTGGTGGTGGTTCCCGGAGCTACGCCTGCCGGCGCGCCGGTGGTGCACTGCGGGAATGACCACCGGATGATCATGGCCGCCACCGCGCTGGCCTGCCTGCGCCGCTGCACCGTGCAGCTGGACAACGCGTTTGGTCTGGCCAAGAGCTTCCCGCGCTTCTTCAGCGAATTGGGTGGTGCCGGGGTCCGCGTGCAGGCGGCCTGAGGCCCCTCACCGCGCGCGGATGCTGGCGGGCAGTTTGATGAGACCGGCAGCCACCCCACCGGCAACGCCGGCGGCGGTCATCAACGCGGCCAGGAACACGCCCAACAGCATGGCGGCAATGGGGTGCATCCGCCGGCGTCGCGTCGGCGGCGGTGGCGGCGCCGGCTCGTCGTCCGCGCGCACACGCACCGTGGGTTCCGCGGGCGGCTTGGGCGTCGCTGCCGCTGGCGCGCTCTTGGCAGTGCGGACCGACAGCGACAACGTTTCGACGATGGGCTCAAGCGCGGAATTGCTCACCGGTGGCGGCGGCAGCTCGTCCATGATCGCGTCCAGCCCGGGGTCGGTGACGGGCGGCGGCGGCGGCGGCGGGCGGGCCGCGGGGCGGCGCGGTTCGGGTGGTGCGGGCTCGTCGTCGGGCGGGGGCGGCGGTGGCGGCCCGGGTGACGGCGGCGGCGGTGGATCCGCGCGGATGTCCAGCTCGCGCACGCGGGCGCCCCGGTTGGTAGGAGAGTCAAACGTCTCACCCGGGTCGGATTCCAGGTCCACGGCGAACCCCGGCGACGTCACGGGTGGCTCCACCATCCCCGGAGCAATGGACGGGACCTCCGCGGTTGCGGACATGTCCTCCATCGCCTGCTTGATTGCCGCCTCCACGGCCGCGCGGTCCTCCACGCGGGTGGCGCCCTCGGTCCCGTCGTCAAACCCGGCGGGCGCTCCGGTGTTCTCGTTCTGCAGGAGCGCCATTTCCTCGGAGCTCAGCATCACCGCCTGGGTCTTGACGTCTGAGGACGACGGCTCAGCGGGCGGCGGCGGCGGCACGCGCGCGGCAGGCACCGCGGGCATGGTGGGCGGCGGCCGCGGCGGGGCCGGGCGCGGTCCGGCCGCGGCGGGTTGCGGCGGATCACTGCCGGGCATGGTGGGCCCGCCCACCATGTCCTCCAGTTGCAGGGCGCGGCTCCACGCGGGCCCGGTCTTCTTCCCCGGTTGGGTGTTCTCCGCGGCACGGTCGCGCACCACCGGCGCTGCGGCGGGCGTGCGGGTGCGCGCGGGCGGCGCCGCCTGCTGCAGTTCCGCCACCCGCACGCGCTCCTTGTCCGTGCCGCGCGGGAACAGCGCCTCCATGAACGCCGCCACGTAGCTCTGTGTGGACCCCTTGCCGGTGCCCTTCACAAACGTCTCCAGCGCGTTCTTCATCTCCCCCGCGGACGCCCACCGCTTCACCCGGTTCTTCTCCAGGGCGCGCATGCAGATCTGGTCCAGCGCTACGGGGACGGACGGATTGAGCGCGCGCGGTGACTGCGGGTCCCGCGTGGTGATGGCGGTGAGGACCTCCACCTCGTTGGTCCCGGAGAACGGGACTGTGTAGGTCAGCAGTTCATAGAGCGTGACGCCCATGGCAAACACGTCCGCCCGCCCGTCCAGCTTCTCACCGGTGATGGCCTCCGGTGCCACGTAGCCCAGCTTGCCCTTGATGACGCCCTGCTGCGTGCGGCCCTCCATGTTGGCCGCCTTGGCAATGCCAAAGTCCACCACCTTCACCTGGCCCTCGTAGGTGATGACAATGTTTTCCGGGCTCATGTCACGGTGGACCAGGTTGAGGTGGCTGCCGTCCTCCGCGCGCAGCGTGTGGGCGTGCTCCAGGCCCGCCAGGCTGTCCGCCACAATGCGGCCCATCAGTTCATACGGGACATACGCGCGGCGCTGGTAGCAGGCGCGCGCCACGCGCAGCAGGTTGCGGCCGTCCAGGAACTCCATCACCAGGGCGTGCACGCCGCCCTCGTCACCCACGTCAAACACGCGCACAATGTTGGGATGTTCCAGGCGGCGGGCCACGGAGGCTTCGTCCAGGAACATGCGCACAAACTGGGGGTCGGACACCAGGTTGGGACGGATGCGCTTGATGACCACGGGCGGGCCCGCGCCGCGGCGCGCCAGGTACACCTCGGCCATGCCGCCCTGCGCCAGCAGGCCCAGCACCTGGTAGCCCAGCACGGAGGTGCCGGGCTTCAAGGATGGCGTCTGCGTCTCCGTCACGACGTCCGCCGAAACCCCATCCCCCGTCGACCGGGGGTCTCCCGCACACTAGTTCAGGCCGCGGTTCCGCCCCACTTTTCGGCGCGCAGCCGCACGCCCTCAGGCCGCCGGGGCCCGCTTCCAGCTCTGCAGCAGGCCCACGGTGGGCGGCGTGGGTCCGCGGAAGTACCAGTTGGTGGACTGGGACACGTACAGGCCCCACGCGTGCACCAGCGTGCTGCGCGGGTAGCGGGCCAGGCTGACCAGCGCCTCGCGCCACATGCGCGGCCGGGTCAGCGCAGCGCGCTGGATGACGCCCAGGCAGAACTCGGCGCTCAGCCGGTAGTCCTCGCTGATGTCCTCCTCGCGCTCCAACCTGAAGTGCGGCTCCCCGCGCGCGGCCAGCCGCTCCTGCACGGCGGCCAGCTCGCCCCGGCACGGGTGCCAGCCGTTGTACATGTGGTGCAGCCACCCAAAGTGGTACGCGTCCGAACCGGCCGGGTGCCGGAACGGGCTGCGCAGCAATTCCGCCGGGTCCGGGCGCCGCAGGAAGTGGATGGTGGAGTTCACCACCCGGCCCGCGGCCGAGCGGGGATCCAGCACGCGCGCCAGGATGCGGAACAGCTGTTCGTGAATGGCTCCGTCCCGCCCCGCCACCACGTCCCGCGGCTGCACAAAGTGCTCCAGCGACCCCTTGAGCACCACCGCATCAAACTGCCCGTCCCACTCCGGGCCGATGTCCCGGTAGTTGAGGCGGTAGGCCGTCAGACCGCGGCGCGTGCATTCGTCCACCTGCGCCGGCACCAGCGTGATGCCCACGGCCTCCGCGCCCAGCGCCGCGGCCTCCGCCAGCAGTTCACCGTTGCCACACCCTATGTCCAGCACCCGCGGCCGGCCCGGCCCTTCCCACCGGCCACCCTCGCGCCCAAACAGGCCCAGCTCCACAATCTTGCGGTTCTGCAGCCGGTGCGCCTCGTCGTGCGGGCGCTTTGGGTCATCCGCGTAACGGCCCTCGTTGTAACCGGCCAGGCCCGCGCCCTTGAACACAATCCGGTGGAACGGACCGCTGTAGCAATCCACCACGCCCGGCTCCCCCGTGGACGTCGCCAGCGCGCGCGGCGGCGGCAGCGGTCGGGCGCGCGCTCCGTCGGCGGGACCTCGCTCCGCCGCGGGCTTTTCCGGTTGCGTCGTCGTGGTCGCGTCCAGCATCGCTCACCCCCTGCGTGGCACGCCGTCCGGCGGCACCCGGGACGTTCTCCAATACCGGTTCGGCGTGCAAGGCACGCGGCCACGCGCCCGTTCCCCGGGCCGTGCTGCGCCTTGTGGGCGGACGCGCCCCTTGGCAGAGTGGCCGGACTTCCACACAGCCGGAGCGTCCTCCTCCCGTGCAGTCACCCTTCATCCCCGCCACCTCGCCCCGGTCCACCGGCAAGGGACGCGTCCTCATTGTGGATGACGAACCGGCCGTCCTGGCCGTGTTCCGCAAGCTGGTGGCGCGGGACGGTTTTGACGTGGAGACCGCGGAGAGCGGCGAAGCCGCGCTGGAACTGGTCCGGGCTTCCCGGTTCGACGCGATTGTCAGTGACATCGCCATGCCCGGGATGAGCGGGATTGACCTGCTGCGCGCCGTGCGCGCGCATGACCTGGATGTCCCGGTGCTGTTGCTCACCGGCGGTCCCAGCGTGGAGACCGCGGCCTACGCGGTGGAACTGGGCGCGTACCGCTACCTGCTCAAGCCCATTGAAATCGGCGTGCTGGTGAAGACCATTGGTGACGCGGTGGCGCGGCACCGCCTGGCCCAGGTCCGCCGCGAGGCCGCCGAGCAACTGGGCGCCACCGCCGGTCCCATCTCGGACCGCGCGGGCCTGGAGGTGCGTTTCCAACGTGCCCTGGACACGCTTTGGATGGCTTACCAGCCGGTGGTGTCCTGGTCGGAGCGGCGTATCTATGGCTACGAAGCGCTCATGCGCTGCCGGGAGCCGGCGCTGCCGCACCCCGGGGCCGTCCTGGACGCCGCGGAACGGCTGGGGCGGCTGGACGACCTGTCCCGCGTGGTGCGTGACCAGGTGGGCCGCGCGGTGGCCTCCCTGGCCGACGGCGAGTTCATGCTCATCAACCTCCACGCCAACGACCTGCTGGATGAGACGCTGTACGCGGCGGACTCGCAACTCACGCGCCACGCGGCGCGCGTCATCCTGGAGATCACCGAGCGCGCGTCACTGGAGCACGTCCACGACGTGCGCGCGCGCGTGGTGCGGCTGCGCGCCCATGGCTTCCGCGTGGCTGTGGATGACCTGGGCGCCGGCTACGCGGGCCTCACCAGCCTGGCCCAGTTGGAGCCGGACGTCGTCAAGCTGGACATGTCCCTGGTGCGCGGCGTCAACCTGGAACCCATCAAGCAGCGGCTGGTCGGCTCGTTTGCCACCCTGTGCCGGGACCTCCACATTGAGGTCATTGCCGAGGGCGTGGAAACGGCAGAGGAACGCGACGCGGTGGTGGCGTGCGGTGGCAACCTGCTGCAGGGGTTCCTGTTCGGCCGGCCCCAACCGGGCTTTCAGGGAGCGACCTGGCCGCGAGGGTGAGGCCGGCGTGCGGGAACCACGCCCGGTTTGCGTTGTCCTCCCTGTGGGAGGTGCGCATGGGTGGTGCCATCACCGCAGAACCGGGCCGGACGGGGCGCAAGCCGGTGGATGCGGTACTGAACCTGGTCCCGTTCATTGATCTGCTGTCCAGCCTGATTGCGTTCCTGCTCATGACGGCGGTGTGGGCGCAGTTGTCCGCCCTGGCCGCGTCGTCGGCAGGCGGCGCCGCGGTGCCGGATGTCCCCGCGCCGGGGGTGACGGTGTATGCGGGATCAGCCGGTTTCACTGTGCACGCCGGTGACCTGCGGCGGGAGATTCCCAAGGTGGATGGCGTCCATGACGTCAAGACGCTCAGTGAGGTGCTGTCCGGATTGCGGCACACGCTGGAGGGAGAACCCACGGTACAGGTGATGCCCGACGACGACGTCAGCTACGAGTCCGTGGTGGGCGTGCTGGATGCAAGCAACGCAGCGGGGATGCCCAACGTCACGGTGGTGGGACGGTAGCGTCCTCGACGGGTCCGCCCCGCTCCAGTCACCCCAGGCGCAGTGCTCGGTCGGACTTGGGGATCTGATAGCGTGTCGCCGTGGCCAGGCACCAGCGTCATGGCCATCCACGACGACGGACGGATGTGCTGGTCATTGGCATTCCTTCGCGATCGGGCGTGATGAAGTTGGGCTGCTCGGCGCCCGTTTCACCGACGATTCACACGGCGTGCGGGTGCGGTTCATTGCGCCCAGCGATCCTTTCGCCATGCCGACATCACATGGCGCGCGTGCGCAGCGAACCACGACGACAGGACCTTCAGACGGCGGTCGCTGCGGCGTCTGCGGCGTAGCGATCCGCCTCGGTGGCACGAGGATTCCGCGAATCGGGTCGGGCCGGCAGCGCGTGGTCTTCACCCTGCTCCACCTGGGCGCGTTCTCCGCGGTGGTCGCCGCCAGCGTGGCCATGAACGGCCTGGACTGCGGCATCGCCGAGGTGTTTGCGACCTACGTTCTCGCGGCGGTCATCCTCCCGTTTGTGACGCTGGCCCTGGCCCGGGCGGTTGCAGGTCGGCGGGCCGTTGGCGGACTACGCGTGGCCTGTGTCCAGTGTGCGCCGGCCGAAGTGCGGTGGGAGTGGACCCGCTGGTGGGGGCGCTCCGCACGGTGGGCCTTGGCCCTCGCACTGGCTCCCTTCGCGCCGCTGGTGGCCGGGTTCTGCGTCTCCGTGCTTCAACGCGGGTAGCTTCTTCCAAGCAGGGGAAAACACTGAGACCGCCGTCCGTTCTGCGCGTCAACGAGGGGGCACTGGCCAAGGCCGCCGCGACCGCCTATTCTGAAAGTATGAAAGTCGGAAATGAAGTGGTGCAGGTGTCCCCGCGGGGCCAGATCACGCTGCCACAGCACGTCCGCAAAGAACTCGGACTGGAGCCCGGAGATGCACTGTTGGTGAGCCTGGTGGATGGCCGCATCGTCCTCCAACCGGCGTCGGTGCTGCCCATCGAGACCTATTCCGAGGAGCGCATCCGGGAGTTCGACGCGGCTGCCAAGGTGACGCCCGCGGAACTGGCGAAGATCGACAAGCGCTGGGGTCTGCGCCGGTGAAGGGCGCGGCACGGGTGTTCCTCGACGCCAACGTGCTGTTCTTTGCGGCCCTCGGCGGGCCGCTGTTTCAGCGCCTCTGGCTTCTGGCGGAGCATCAGCGTGTGGTGCTGCTCACCAGTGCACATTGCCTGGACGAGGCACTGCGCAATGTCACCCGCAAGCGACCGGTCGCGACGGACGCGCTGACGCAGTGCGCGGCGGCGGTCCTCATCGTGGCGGAGGGCGACGTGGAACGGCAGGTGTGGGCGCGCGCGTTGCTGCCCGAGCATGATGCGCCGGTGTTGGCCGCCGCCGTTGATGCGCGAGCCCACGCCCTCATCACCGGCGACGTGAAGCACTTCGGTCCCCTGATGGCGCGGACGGACCTGCCGTTGCGGGTTCGCACCATTCGCAACTTCTTTCTTGAGGGACCAGGACGCTGACCGCGGCCAGGACGGCCCAGCCGCGGCAGCGCGCTTGCGCCTCGCGTCGCGTCCACGGACGTCCCATGAGAGCCAGTCCAGGTTGCGCGCGTTGGCAGCCGCTCGCACCCGCTCGGCACGTTCCAGCAGAACCGGAAGGACGTGATGTCATCACGCCGTGCACGACAACGAAGACAGCAGCGCTGAGCAAGTCTTGCTTTCGTGGGCTCTTGAATACACGCTCCGCCTGCCGTCATGTCGCGCAATGAAGACCCTGCACCACTCTAGAAACCAGGCCACCACATGTGGAGACAATAGGACGCCAAGAACTCATCGAAATCACGGGCAACACACACGATTTCCCCGCCATCATGGTCCGCGAGCATCAGGCTGCCATTCCGGTCGAGCCCGATGGGATTGCCGGAGTGATCAGCGGATACCACGATCCAATCCGCGACACCTGGCCACCCCTGCGCGCGATATCGCTTGGTTACGTCGACATCTGACCAAGAGCTCTTGCCCATCGGCTCCGCCTTTCGCAGCCCGAACACGGGATAGCCGCCCACCATCCCGCCGCCGTAGGCCTGGAGAAAGGCGCGGTAGGAATCCGGGAACCGCATTTCCTATCGTTCTCTCCGCGACAGCAATCTCCGCCTCGGATGGCACCTCTGCTGCCCTCATGACTGGAAAGCGGCGAAATTGTTCATCGAGCGCAACACGAATGGCTGTCTTCATTCCACCCCTCGTTTCGAATGCGGCCAATGGTCTTCCCTCCACGCATTGAACTCGGCGCGGTCCTTCTTCGTCAGTCCGGAGCCGATGACGAAGCGTCTTGCCACCGCGCTGAAGGCAGCACTCTGGTGCACCGGGAGAACGCGACCGCGCTGCCCGATCAGGCGCGCGAAAGCGGGTCCGCATGGCGCTCCAGGCATTGGAGACATGTTGGAGACAGGCCTGATCTCCGTGCTCAAGGTAAAGTTAGGTCGGTGATACAAAAGAGGAAAAAGGCACGGAGGGGGAGGGATTCGAACCCTCGGTGACGTTGCCGCCACGCTGGTTTTCAAGACCAGTTCCTTAAGCCGCTCGGACACCCCTCCAGGGCGCGCGTGTTCCTATCCCGCGCGGCGAAAAATTTGGAGAGCGCCGCCACTTGGTGTCCACTGGAGCCGGGTGGAGCGCGCGGGTGCCGCTTGGATGCACCCACCGCCACCGACGGGAGGAAACCATGGAAACCGGCGAATCCCGCATGCACGAACGGGTGCCGTTCACGGGCAGGGTGGCGGTGCTGGCATCGCCCTCCTCGCCGCCGCTGCGGCTGCTGGCGCGTGACCTGGGCGAGGGCGGCATCAGCCTTGCCTCAAACCACCCGTTCCGCCGCGGGGACCGGGTGGGCCTGCGGCTCACCACCGCCGCGCATGAACTCACCATCCCCGTCAGTGAAGTGGCGTGGGTGGTGCGCGAGGTGAAGGGCAGCAGCCGGATCCCCACCGTGGGACTGCGCTTCATCAACCTGCGCCCGCACGAACGCCAGGCGCTCAAGCGAATTGTCGACGAGGCGGGCGGAGCGCACGCCGCGCTGCCGCCCCTGCAACCCGCCGGGGATTCCCCTCCCCTGCCCAGCACCGAGCCCGCCATGCACGCCGAACCCACCCTCGCCTCCTCCCGTTCCTCGCTGCCGCCCCTGGAGTCGGACCTGCCCGCTCCGTCGGGCGCGCCGTTCTCCAGCCTGCCGCCGCTGGAGCCGTCCATTGGCCATGCGCCCGCGCCGCGCACGCCGCGCTGGGAGCTGAGCCAGGAAGAGCTGTCCCGCCCGTCCGGGCCGCCGCGCGCCGGCGGCAACCCCTCGCTGGTGTTTGCGGGCGGGCTGCTTGTCGTTGGGACGCTGGCGGGGCTGGTGTTTGGCGTGCTGGACCAGCGCGGCCGCGCTTCCCCCGACGGTGCCCGCACGGCGGCGGCCAGCCCCGCCCCCCGTGATGAGCCCGCGCCGGTGGATCCCGTCACGGCCCCGGCGGAGGACGCGCGTCCGGAGCCGGCCCCCGCCATGGTGGCCCCCGTCCGGCAGGCACCCGTGGCGCGGGCAGCCCCGGTGCGCACCGAACCGGTTGCCACCGCCATGGTCCTGCGCCCCGCCGCCGCGGCCACCGCCGTGGAACGGCGCCCGGCCGTCGTGGAGAAGCCGCTGCCGCTTCCCAACCACCGTCCCGGGCGCGTGGCGCTGGGCACCCCGGCCGTGCAGGGCAAGGAGGTCGTGATTGCCGTGCGCGGCGCCCGCGCCGTGGACAAGCAGTTCATCCTGCGCGCACCGGACCGCGTGGTGCTGGACCTGGCGGCGGACGGCTTTGATGGGGCCAAGGAACTGGCGGGGCGCGCCTCCGTCAGGAAGCTCCGCCTGGGCCAGCGGCCGGGCGGCGTGCGCCTGGTGGTTGACGTCGCAGATGCCCGCGTGGCCGCGGCCGCCAAGGTGATCCGCCGGGCGGGCACGCTGCTGCTCGTGCTGCCGGCAAAGTGACGCGCGCTTGCGTTCGGGCCGGCGCGCGGCCACATCAACGCCATGGCACGTTTCCAACGGCACGCCTTCGTCTGTGAAAACGAACGCGACCCCGCCAACCCGCGCGGCTGCTGCAAGCACAAGGGCGGCACGGAGCTGCGCCTGGCGATGAAGAAGATCGTCGACGAGGCCGGGCTCAAGGGGTGCGTGCGGGTCAACGTGGCGGGGTGCCTGGATGCCTGCGAGAACGGCCCCGTGGTGGTCATCTACCCGGAAGGCATCTGGTACACGGTGCCCACCCCCGCTGACGCGGAGGAGGTGGCCCGCGAACACCTGGTGGGCGGCCGCGTGGTGGACCGCCTGCTGATGCAACCCGTGCCTGAGCGCGAGAAGAAACCCGCGCCCTGACGCACCATCCCAACGTGGCCGGCCCCTCCATCTTCCGCGTGCTGCGGCACCGCAACTTCCGCCTGTACTGGGCGGGACAGGGCGTCTCCCTCGTGGGGACGTGGATGCAGGTCATGGCGCAGGGCTGGGTGCTGACCGGTTTGTCACCGGAGGCCTGGGCCCTGGGGGCGTTCAACGTCGCCGGGTCACTGCCCATGCTGCTGCTGGGCGCGCGCGGTGGCGAGCTTGCGGACCGGCGGGACAAGCGCGTGATCCTGCTGTGGACGCAGCTGTGCATGATGGCCCTGTCATTGGGGTTCGCGCTGCTCGTTGCCTCCGGCGCGCTGCTCCTGTGGCACGTGCTGCTGTTCGGCGCGGTCGCCAGCGTGGTGGAGGCGTTTGAGTTTCCCGCGGCACAGGGGTTTGCGCCGGAACTGGTGGACAAGGAGGACATCCCCGCCGCGGTGGCCATGGTGCAGACGGTGTTCCAGGGAGCCCGGCTGGTTGGTCCTGCGCTCGCGGGCCTGGCCATCAAGCACCTGGGCGAGGCCAGCGCGTTTGTGTTCAATGGCCTGAGTTTCTTGGCCGTCATCGGCTGCCTGCTGGCCATACGCCGTCCCCCGGCGCGGCCCGCCGGCGAACCGGGGGCCCCACCGCGTTTCTCCGAGGGCTGGCGCTACGTGCGCAATGACGGCGTCACCGGCGCCCTGCTGGGCCTGATGGTGCTGGGTATGGTGCTGGTGTTCCCGTTCATGGTGATGATGCCGCACCTGGGGCGCCACGTCCTGGGCGCCGACGCGGCGGGGATGGGGGACCTGCTGTCCGCATCGGGCGTGGGCGCGGTGGTGGGAAGTGTGCTGCTGCTGCGTCTCCCCGCGGAATCCTGGCGGCCGCGCCTGGCGGCCACGGTGGTGGTGTTGGCCGGCTCCCTGTTTGCGCTGGCGCACGTGCATGCGCTGACCGGCGCGCTCGTCGTGGTGGGCGCGCTCTCCGGGGCGATGGCGGTGCTGATGGGCAGCGTGAACCAAACCGTGCAGGCGCGCGTGCCCGCCGAGTTGCGCGGCCGCGTCACAGCGGTGTTTGGCATGGCATTCACCAGTGTCCTGCCCTTCAGCGCCATGGCGCTCTCCCTCGCCGCCGACGCGGTGGGCATGGCCCTGCTCCTGCAAGGATGCGCGGGGCTGTTCCTGTTGGCGGGTGCCGCCGTCCTCACGGCCGCCCACCGCGCGCGCGATTGAGGGTGGGTGAATCGCCCGGGCAGCTCACGCTCCGCGGCACCGGGCCCCTGACCCGCAGAACGCGCGCCGCCGCCGCCAGGCCAGCGCGCTCACGCCAACCAGCCACCACGGTGCGCCACGGCCCACGCGCGTGGCCGCACAACCCGCGCGCGGGGGCGGCACGGTGGGCTCAGGGGCGGACGACGCGGAGCTTGCAGTGGGTGCCGGTGATGACGACCCGGCCGCGGAGGACGCGGATGAACCGCCGCCGCTGCTCGCCGCGCCGCCATCCAGCGGCGGTGCTGGCGTGCACGTCCCGGCGCTGCAACGCCAGCCGGCGCCGCAGTCCTCATCACCGCGGCACCCGGGACAGCTCCCCGCGTCACAGAACACGGGCACCTCCACCAGCACCTCCGCGCTGGCCATCAGGTGCCCAAAGTGCGGCGCCGCCACGTCCTCCAGCGGTGACCCGTGGCCCGTCTGGGTCCAGCCCTTCTGCAGCACCAGCGCGCGCCATGCGCGGCGGTAGATGACGCGCGCGCGCACGTGGATGTTGCCGCCACCGGCGGGCGCTTGGAATTCGTACGCGGTCACGTCCGCCTGCAGCGGCGCCAGGCGGTTGTCGTCGACAATCGCCGTGGCCTCCGTGAAGAACACCGGGGCGTTGCCCGCTTCATCCCGCGCAACCTTGGCATACAGGCGGCCGGGCATCCCCGCGTAGTCCCCGCGGGCGGGGTCACCCAGCCCGCCCAGCGCGTGCACCGTGGGACCGCCCAGGAACGCCAGCGGCGCGCTCCCCGGTGTGCGCCACGCCTCCACCACCAGCACCACGTTGCGCATGGTCACGCCCGTCGGAACGCGGTGCCCGGCGCGGTCATTCACCAGCGTCACAGTGGCAACAATCCGCCCGTCCAGCAGGCGCGCCTGCAGCGCCAGGGACACCGCGTGGTCCAGGTAGCGCGCGCTCGTTCCCTCCAGGCGGTGGTCCGTCACGTCGCCCAGCGGGCGGAACAGCACCGGCCCCAGCACCCCGCACGCCTGCCGGTCGGGGAGCGCGGGCATGTGGCAGTCCGCGCAGGTGGCGTGCAGCGGCGAGTCCGGATCGCCGTACGGCGACTCCTTCCACTCCAGGTAGGTCGGCTCGCTCACCACGCCGTCGTCCTCCTCAAAGTCCCCGTCCCCGTCGGGATCGTTCTTGTCCTGGTGGCAGGTGGCGCACAGCGCAGCGGGCAGCTGCGGCTGGTAGCTGGCGCGCATCAGGCCCTCCTGGCGGTAGGTGACATCTCCCAGCGCGCCGTATTCCACGTTCCACCCGTCATACGGGCGCGTCACCTCCACCACGCCCGGCCACATGCCGGGAAAGTTGGGCCGCGTCTCATCCACGCGGGCCACCTTGTGGCACACGTCACACGCCACGCCCATGGCGACGTCACCGTCTGCCGCGGACAGGGGCGACAGCGGCGTGTACGGATTCTTCAGCCAGGCCACCGGCTGGTGGCACGCGCGGCATTCGCTGGCCGGGTTGGTTCCCGCGTGGATGGAATCCCGCGTGTAGACGAACCCACCCGCCCCGCCGTCCGTGCCGCTGCCGTCATACAGGTCATACACCCAGCGGTTGGTCCCCGCGTGCGCCATGGCGGAATCCCGCCACGCCGGCGCCTGCCGCGTGTGGCAGTTCCCGCACGTGTCCGGCCGCAGGAACGCGTAGGCGGCGTTGTCACCCACGGGGACCGGGTCCAGCGCCAGCTCCATCCCCACGCGCGGCGCCACCACGTCCGCCCCGGCGTTGAAGTAGCCCACGCGGCCCGCCACCACCTTGACGCGTGCCCCGTCGTCCACGGCCAGCCGGAAGGTGCCGTCTGCGTCCGTCGTCACTTCGGTGGCCGTGGCCTGCAGGGTCACCCGCGCGCCGGCCACTGGCAGGCGGGTTGGCCCGTCCAGCACCACGCCGGAAACCTGGGCCGCGGCCGGTAGGGCCGCCGCCATCCCCGCCATCCCCACCACCAACACGCAGCCTCTGGCGTGGCCCGCCATCCCGGGGACGTCCTCTCCAATCCTACGGCGGGAGCACGCCCGCGCCGCCAGCAATCTGGGTCCACCGGTGCGCGGCACGCAACCTGGGGCCACATTGCGCCCTGCCGCCCGCTCACGTATGGCGCCGCCCCGACGACGGCGCGCCCGTGCGCGCCACAGGTGAAGCATGACGGGCGCGCTCACCCATACGCTGGAGGCTCGGCTGGCCCAGGCGGTCCCGGACGCGGATGAACGCGTGCGCGTGACCCGGCTGCTGGAGTCCTGCATGCGCGCCATCGCGGACATGTCCCGCATGGATGAGTCGCTCTACGAGCGGCTCGCCGCCGGCGAGGGGTCACTGCTGGCGCAGCAGGAGGCCGGCGCGCTGCTGCTGCAGCTGGCGGCGGTGACCCTGGACGGCCTGGGTGAGCTGGTGGGCGTGCTGTCCCGCGAGGGCTACCTGCAGGCGCTGCCCGGCAGCACCACGCTGCCGGATGACCTGGAGTTTGACCTGGGCGGCGGGCACGCACCGGAGCCCGCGCAGCTGGGACTGGACGAGCTGGACATTGACGGCGCGCTCGCCGGGCTGTCGCCAGCACAGGAGAGCAGCGCGCGGCGCACCCAGGAAGTGGCCGAAGCGGCGCGCTCCATCGGGTACGGAATACAAAGCCAGCTGGACGGGTTCTACCGGCGGTTTGACGCCGCCGTCCGCGGTGGCCATCTGGGGCAGGCCATGGAGGACCTGGATGACACGCGCAACGCCACCGGCGACGGAGTGTTTGCGCTCATCACCGCGGTGATGAAGGCGTACCTGCCGGAGCTGTCGCCGGACGTGGTGGTGCCCACGCACCGCAGCACGCTGCAGCGCGCCCTGCTGGTGCGCATTGGCGTGGCGGACCTGTGCCGCCTGGTGGAGCGGGACAACGGCATCTTCCAGGACGCCGCCGGCGCGCGCGCGGACCAGGAGGGAGCGCTGGCGCGCCTGTGCCACACGCTGGAGAACTACATCGCCTCGGAGGCCTTCCGGATGATGCGCCCCGCGGACCGCTGGGAGCTGAGCAAGGCGCTCACTGCGCTCAACGCCGGCGGGCCCGGGCTGGCCACGCGCCAGGCCGCGGAGGGACTGGCCAAGTTCCTGGACAGCCTGTCTTCCATCAACCAACGGGACGCGCTGCGCCGGCATGACCTGGAGGTCCTGCGGGAGTTGGAGCAGGCGCTGGACGCCGCCCGTGACGTGGCCGGCGTCAGCTTCTCCGGCGCCATGAGCCTGGTGCAGCAGGCGCAGGCGCTGGCCGTCCGCCTGTACGGTCTCAGCCGCGAACTGGACCTGCTGCTCATCCGCTGGCGCCTGGACCCGCCCCAGCTCAACCGCCCGGGAGACCTGGAGCAGGTTGTCAGCCAACTGGGCGCCCTGGTGCGCGCACACGCCCGGAGTTGACCGCCGGATCCCGCACGCACGCTTGCCGCGCACCCGCTCACCGGGGAGATACCCGTCATGGCCGGCTACGAAGTGAAGGGGTTTCATTTCCGCGGCATCCTGGCGGCGCTGGAGTCCGAAGGCCTCACCGCAGAGGTCCGCGACCGGCTGGCGCCGGGCGAGGCCGCGTTCATGGAGCGGCCGCCGTTGCCGGGCGCATGGGTGGAGGGGCGCGTGATGGACGCCATCAGCGAAGCCGTGCTGGCACTGCGCGGCCCGCAGGTGCTGCGGCGCGTCCACAAGCTCGCCGTGAACCGGGGCGCCATGACGGTCCTGCGGCCGGTGGTGGAGTCGGTGATGCGTGTGCTGGGCGTGTCCCCCGGCACGCTGCTGGCGCAGCTCAACACGCTGCAGGGCGCGGCTGCGCGCGGCATTGAGCACCGGTTTGAGGCGCGCGGTCCCGCCGAGGGCGTGCTGGCGACGTCCGTGGTGGGCAACGTGCCGGACTCGTTCTTTGAGGGCACAGCGGGCAGCATGGAGGCGCTGTGCACCCTGTGCGGCGTGACCCCGTTGATTTCCGCGCCGGAGGTGACGCGCACCGCGGACCGCACCACGGGGCGGTTGCAGCTGAGCTGGCGGCGGTGACCCGCCCGCCGGTGGCGTCAGTACCGCGCCAGGTCCCGCAGGGCCGCCACCACCTGCTGCGGCTGCACCAGCGTGGCGTTCTCCAGGATGCGGTTGAAGGCCACGCCGGCCGCGTCCTTGCTGGCCAGCCGGCGCACGGGCGCATCCAGGAACTCAAACGCCTTCTCCGCCGCCAGGGCCGCCACCTCGCCGCCCAGGCCGCCAAACAGGCGGTCTTCGTGCAGCACCAGCAGCTTCCCGGTCTTCTTCACCGTTGCCAGGATGGCCGCCTCGTCCAGGGGGCGCACGCAGCGCAGGTCCACCACCTCCACGCTGATGCCTTCCGGCTCCAGCGCCTTGGCCGCCTCCAGCGCAAAATGCACGGTATTGCCGTACGTGACCACGGAGACGTCCGTGCCCTCGCGGCGCACGCGCGCCTGGCCCAGCGGGATGCAGTGGTCCGGGCCCAGGTTGGGACCGCGCGCCTCCGGGCGGTTGTACAGGTACTTGGGCTCCAGGAAGAAGGTGACCCCGCGGGACCGGACGGCCGTGCGCAGCAGACCCGCCGCATCATCCGCAAATGCCGGGGCAATGACGCGCACGCCGGGCAGCGTGCCCAGGATGCCCTCCACGTTCTGCGAGTGATACGGCCCCCCGCCAATGTACCCGCCCGAGGCCAGCCGGCACACCACATTGGGCACGAATTGCCCATTGGTGCGCCAGTATTCATGGCTGATCTCCACCACCTGTTCCATGGCGGGCCACACGTAATCAGCGAATTGCGCCGCCTCAATGACGACGTGAATCTTGGGGTCATAGCGGCACATGCCGTTGGCGGTGGCCACAATGTAATTCTCGGCAATGGGCCCGTTGAACACGCGCCCCGGCCCAAACTCCGCCTGCATCCCCTTGGTCAGGTTGAACACCCCGCCCTTGTCCTTGCTGGCCACGTCCTGGCCCCACAGGAACGTGTCCGGGTTTCTCCGGAATTCCTCCAGCATCGTGCGGGTGATCGCTTCGCGCAGTTTCTCTTCCTTTCCACCGTCACGCGGAGCGTCCAGCGCCGCGGGCGCGTAGGGCTCCGGCACATTGAACTGCAGCACGGTGGCCGGATCGGGCTCCGCGCTGGCCTCACCCTGTGCGCAGGCCTGCTCCACCTCGGCCAGCACCTCGGCTTCAATCTCGCGCAGCGCCTTGTCATCCGCAAAGCCGTGGCTCAGCGCGGTGGCGCGCAGCCGCGCCAGCGGGTCATACCGCTCCGCGTCCTTGATCTCCTCGGGGCTGCGGTACAGCTCGTGCGCGTCGCTGTTGGAATGTGCGCCCATGCGGACGCACGCGGCGTTGATGACCACCGGCCCGCCGCCGCGCCGCACGTGCTCCACCGCGTCGTGCATCGCGCGCGTGGAGTCAAAGATGTCCGTGCCGTCACACATGACCAGCTTCAGCCCCTTCAGGCCGCGGAAGTTCTCCGCAACAACCTCGTTGGCGGTCTGGTCAGACGTGGGCACGGAGATGCCATAGCCGTTGGCCTGCAGCACAAAGATGGCGGGCACCCGTTCACGGCTGGCGCCGTTGAGCGCCTCAAACACGTAGCCTTCGGACGCGGAGGATTCCCCCTGGCTGCTGAACACCACCGCGTCTGATTTGTAGTACTTCACCGCGCGCGCCAGCCCCGCCGCCTGCGAGGCATGGTTGCCCGTGCAGGACGACACGTTCTGGATGCCAATGGCGGGCTTGCCGAAGTGGTTGGACATCCCGCGGCCGCCGCTGCACACGTCCGCCGCTTTGGACAGGCCATTGAGCACAATCTCCAGCGGGGTGAGCCCCGCGGCCACGGTGGTGGCCATGTCGCGGTAGTACGGGAACAGGAAGTCCTTGTTGGCGCGGAAGGCCAGACCCAGGGCCACCTGGATGCCTTCGTGGCCGGCGCAGCGTGCCAGGTAGCTCCAGCCCTTGCCCAGGCGAATGAACTTGCTGGCGCGGTCCTCCAACTGCCGCGTGAGGAACATGAGCCGGTACCAGTGCCGGACTTCCTGGGCGGTGGCCTTGTACGCCTTGACCTTCAGGGGCGGCAGTTCGGCGTGGGCGGCGTGGGCCGGCTTGTCCGCGGACTTGGTGTTCTCAGTGGCAACCATGGTGAATCCATCTGCCCCCGCGTTGGGGGGCGCCGTGTTGGGTCGTTTGAAGGGCGGGGGAACCTAGAGAACGGCCCCACCCTCCGCAACACCCACCCGCGCGTTGGCACGCCCTGCGGCGGACGCCGGCCCCCTCAGGTCCCCGCGTCCGCATCATGACGACGGCAGCGGTTCTCCCCGGACACCTGGGCCGCGCGCGCCGGCACCCGCGCCGCGGACCGTTCCGCGTCCCGCCGCGCCTGCGCCCGGGTGCCCCCGCAGCCCGGACGCGTGGCCAGCACCTCCGCCGCGGTGCGCCCCTCCCCGTCCCGGCCAAACGCGTCCAGCGTCTCCGCCACCGACAGCACGCACTGCAGGTCCCAGACGCGCTCTGCGTCAGCGTCCAGGACCCACAGCGCATGCGCGTCCGTGGGCCAGGTGAACGGTTCGGGGGGGTCCATGCCGCAGGTCACCGCGTATTGGGACGGGTCATCCGGGCCCTCCACGCGGCCGGCGTAGACCGCACGCGGCACCGGCCCAAACAACGCCGTCAACGTCTCCAGCACGCGCTGGGGCAACAGCAGCCGCCCCACCTCCAGGCGGCCCACCCAGTCCTCCACCGGGAGCACGTCCATGCGTTCAAACTCCGCGCTGGACGCGCACCAGGTCAGCACCGCGCAGTTGGTGGCGCGCGTCAGCGCAATGACGCCAATGACGTGCGCTTCATCCAGGGTGCTGTCCGCCAGCACCGGCGCCGGCGGCCCCGCGTCCACGCTCCCGCCGCCCCCACCGCTGCAGGACCACAGCGCCAGCACGAGGGCGGTGGACGGCGGGACGCGGCAGCGCATGGGCGGCAGTGTAGAAGGGGAGGAACGGGGCGCAAGCGGGCGAACCGCCCCGCAGGCGGGCGGCACCGCCGGGCCGGAGGCATGGGCATGGCACGGGTGGTGGTCAGCGGGGCAACCGGGCTGGTGGGGTCCGCGCTGGTGCGCGCGCTGCACGCGCGCGGTGACACGGTGGTGGTGCTGGCGCGGGACCCGTCCCGCCTGGCGCTGCCGCATGAGGTGGCGTTCCGCTGGGACGGCCTGCGGGAGCCGCCCCCGGGCGAGGCGCTGGCCGGCGCGGACGCCCTGGTGCACCTGCTGGGCGAGCCCATTGCGGGCGCGCGGTGGAGCCCGGCGGTCAAGCAGAGGATCCTGGACAGCCGCGTGCGTTCCACGGGCGAGCTGGTGGCGGCACTGCGGTCCAGTGCGGCACGCCCCGGCGCGCTGGTGTGCGCGTCCGCCACGGGGTTCTACGGAGACCGGGGTGACGAGGAGCTGGACGAGCACAGCGCGCCGGGAGACGACTTCCTGGCGCGCGTGTGCGGGGCGTGGGAGGCAGAGGCCACGGCGGCGGAGCAGCTGGGAGTGCGCCGCGTGTCGCTGCGGCTGGGCGTGGTGCTGGCCCGCCGCGGTGGCGCGCTGGAGCGGATGCTGCCGGTGTTCCGGCTGGGCCTGGGAGGGCGGCTGGGGCACGGCCGGCAGTACTTCCCGTGGATCCACCTGGATGACCTGGTGGCCCTGTTGCTGCGCGCCGTGGATGACGCCGCGTGGTCCGGCCCGGTGAACGCGGTGGCGCCCGGGGCCGCCACCAACGCGCGCTTCACCGCCGCGCTGGCCGCCGCGTTGCACCGCCCGGCCATCCTCCCTGTGCCGGCGGCGGCGCTGCGCCTGGCCCTGGGCGAGATGTCCACCGCGCTGTTGGGCAGCCAGCGCGCCGTGCCGCGCCGTGCACTGGCCGCGGGGTTTGCCTTCCGGTTCCCGGACCTGGACAGCGCGCTGCGGGATGCGCTGGCCTGACGCTCACGCGCCGGACACCCATGCCGTCCACCGCTCCCACGTGCGCCGGCGCGGCACCTGCCGGGCCCAGCGCGCCACGTGCTGCTCCTCCCGGGCGATGTCGGCGCGCCACGCCGCCATGTCGCGCCGCACGGCGCGCTCAGCGGCGTCATCCACGGCCCACCCGATGGGACACAGTTCCGCGCTGCCCACATCCGTGCGCAGGGTGCCCTCGCGCACGGGGTAGGGGTAGATACGGCAAACGCCCGGCCGCAGCGCGTGGATGGCGCAGCGGCCGCGGGCACCCACCTCGTGGAGGAAGGCGCAGCGGGAGCCGTCGCGCTGGCGCAGCGCCAGCGTGACCGGTCCGTCCGCCAGCGGGATGGGTACGGTGAACCAAGGGTGGTGGTGCCCGGCACCGGGCACGCGGGTCACCACGTCATCCAGCGGCACGCTCAGGGCGGAGGCAATGCGTTGCGCCTCCACGGTGGTGAGCCGCGCGCGCAGGGTGGCGCAGCAGGGCGCGGCGCAGTTGGCACAGGGTGCCAGCGAATAACCCGCGGGGGCGCCCTCCCCCGCCGGGACGCGGGGCAGGTTGATGACGTGCAGGCGCGGCGGCATGCGCATCCCATACGTGGCCGCGGCACGCACGGCGAGCCATCCGCCGATCGTCGTCGGTCGATCGCCGGCTGGGCACGGCGCGATCTGCGGGGCAGGCTGGTTTCCATGAGACACGCCCTGGTCGCACTGGTCCTTGTCCTGTGCGCTGCCGTTGCGGAGGCCGCACCCCGCAAGGCACCGCGGCGCGGCACCCCACCGGCCAAGGTGCGCCAGGTCCCCGCCGCGCCCGCCGCGGCGCCGGAGCCGTTCCGGCACGGCGCCATTCACGTGGAGTTCGGCGCGCATGACGTGACCGGACAGGCCGCGCGTCCCGGAGAGGTGCGCATTGTGGAACGCGTCGAAGTCCCCGTGCGCAGCCTGCTGCGCCTCAAGCCGGACCTGCGCACACGGGTGCTGGGCACGGTGGAGTGAGGACGGGACGGGTGCGCTGCTGTTAGCGTGCCCCGCCGTGGCGACGCCTTCCCCGCGGACCCTGGCCCGGGAACGCCTGCGCGTGAACCTGGTGGTGCTGGTGCTGATGGGCCTGCACGCGGCCATGGTGGCGCGCGCTCCGCTGCTGGCGGGGCCGCCGCAACTGGCCGCCCTGGGGGCGTACTGCGCGGCCCTGGCCGCGTTCATGACGGTGATTGGCACGGGTTCCGCCTGGCATCTGCTGGGTGCGGAGCGCGGGGCCGCGTTTCCCCACGTCGTGGTCACCGGGTGGTTGCTGGCCGTCGCGTCGGCGGTGGTGGGGGCGGGCATTGGGTGGGCCGGGGCGTTTGCGGACACCGTGTCTGAACGGGCGCTGGCCGCATCCATGTTGAGCGTGCTGCCCGCGGTGTTTGTCCCGTCCCGCATGGTGGCGGGGATGCTGCGGGGGATGGCGCGGGCCGGGCCGCGGCAGGCGCCGGTGGGTGTGGGCGCGCTGGTGGCGGCGGCGGCGCTGGCGTCGGGGACGTTTGGGGCGCTGCACCCGTGGGTGCGCTTTCCCGCCGGTCCGCCCGCCACCGAACGCGAAGCGCTGACCTACGGCATCACGGCCGTAGCCGTGACGTGCATCCTGCTGCCCACGGCGGGCTTCCGCATTGCGCGGGGGCTGCGGGTCTCCGGGGCGCTGGTGCCGCCGCCCCCGGAAGCGCTGTGGACCGGGCTGCTGGGCGTGGGGGCCATGGCCGCGGTGGCACTGGTCGTCGTGGTGACGCCGGCCACCGTGGAACAGTGGTCCCTGGCGCGGGGCGCGCTGGGGGCCATCCTTGGCGCGGCGGGGATTGTGGCCGGGGCGGCGTGGGGGGCGGAGGCCGCCGGGGACGGCTGAGCCCGCGTCAGGCTTCCTGGGCCTCGGCGCGTGATTCGTTGTCCACAAAGAGCAGGCCGGAGGCCTTGGGGCGTCCGCGACCCTTGCGGGTGGGGGTTTCCTTCTCCGCCTTTCCGTCGGCGGGCGGGGGCGGCGCGCTCGGGTCGGAGCGGGCGGCGCGGCGCGGCCCGCGCGGCAGCGAGATCGCGTCCAGCCGCGCGGCAAGCTCCGCGTTGTCCTCGGAGAACACGCGCGCGTAGGCCAGCGCACGCTGCGCCTTGCCCAGCAGGGCGTCCTGCGCCTCAGCCAGCGCGGTCCGCGCCGCGGCCAGGTCCGTTTCCAGACGCACCACCGCGTCGTGGCAGGTGCGGACACGGCCGGCGTGCTGCTCCAGCACGTCGCGGTTCACGTCGGGGAAGGACACGGTCACCAGCTCGGCCGCGAACAGATCCACCAGGGTCTGCACCGGCGCGGGAACGGGGTTGTCTTTGGCGGGGGGATTGGGGTTGGTCGTCACGGGGCTACCTCCGGGCGTGCTTTGAACACACGTTCAGTGTTCATGCAAGGGCCGTTGGAGGGCGGCGCCACACCGCAGCGCAGCGGCAAGCGTGGGCGGGAGGGCTTGGAGTGGGGGCAGAAGCGCGGCGCGGCCACCGGAGTGTCTCACTATTTGAGACACTTTCTGTGGTTCTCCCCGGCCGCTCCCGTCGCGGCTGCGCGTCTGTGGGTGTTGTTCAGCAGTGATACCAACTTGGTATCTACACCGACAAAGGCCGTTGGGAGGGTGCCTGCGTGCGGCACCGCATCCCAAGCCCAACCCGACCCGGGCCCCGCGACGCCCCATTCCTCCGGGCGGCAGGCCCTGCCGCGCGGGAACGAAGCGGAGGTCGCGGGTCAATCGCGGCAGCAGAGCACGCCGCCCTTGTCGCTGTTACCCACGGGGTTGCCGCTGTAGCTGCAGGAGTTGTTGGGGCAGCCCTTCTTGGTGACAATGGCGCCCTCGTGCAGGTGGCTGGTGGCGTCTCCCTGGCACTGCCAGGGGCCCAGGTTGGGCTCGGCCTCGTTGTAGCCGCAGGAGTTGGCCTGCGTGGAGGCCAGCGCGCGGGTGAGCGGCCCGCACATCTTGTCTGACGTCAGCAGCACGCCCAGGTTGCCGCAGCCAAACACGTCGTTGTCGTTGGTGGTCGTGTCACACACGGTGTTGCTGGTGGACGTCTGCGCCACGGCAAAGAAGTACGCCTTGTCCGGTGCCCCGGGCGGCACCGCGTCCGCGCAGGAGGCTGCGTGCTGGCCCACCTCGGTGGCACCCAGGCACACGTGCCAGCCGGTGGCGCACAGGTCCGCGGCCGCGCAGCCGGTGCCGTCGGTGTTGGTGCCGTCGTCGCCGGCGGCGCGGTTGCACGTGGGGACCAGGTTGGACCGAGTCAGTCCGGGGACCGACCACGCGCCCGCGCACGCCGCGATGGAGGGATACGCGGTGGTGTCCAGGAAGCCCTCGCGCGCGTTGTCCGCGCAGCCCACGGACGGGGGCGGCGTGACGGTGATGCAGTTGCCCGACCGGCACACCTTGCCGCCGCCGCACGGCGTGTCCTCAGGAGAGGTTTCCACGGTGGGCGAGCCGCCCTCGCAGCCGGACAGCGTGTGGCACAGCCCGGCGGTGGCCACCGTCGTTTCGGCGGGGCTGGTGCACGCGGCGCTGTTGGCGGCCGCACACTGGCCGGAAGCGTCGCAGCGGCCGCTGGTGAGGTCCGAGTAGTCCACGCGCACGCAGCTGGAGGTCCCCGCCGCCGTGTTGTCCCCGCGCAGGTCGTGGCGGTCCAGGCCGTCGCAGTCAATGGTGCCGCACCGCTCATCATCAGAAGCAAGCGTGTCCGCGCCGCCCGAACAGCGATGGCAGACGGCCACCGCGGACGGATTGCACACCGGGAGGCACTGGTGATTGCTGCAGACCTTGTCCGTCCCACACGACGTGCCGTCCGGCACCTGCACCACCTGCGGGTTGCCTTCCACGCAGCCTTCGATGAGCTGGCACAGGCCGGCCTGGGCCAGGGTGGCCGCGGTCACGTCGGTGCAGCGGTCCGGCGTGGGGGAGACGCAGCGCCCAATCTCCGTGCAGCGCGCGGTGGTGATGGGACCATGCGTGTAGCGCACGCAGGAGGACGTGCCCGCCGCGGTGTTGTCGCCCAGCAATTCGTTGCGGTCCAGCGGGGTGCACGCAATGGGGCCGCAGCGGTCGTCGTCGGTCAACGGGACCTCAAACCCGCGGGCGCACTCTGAGCACAGCGGCATGGACAGCGGCTCGTCAATGTTCCCGTTGCGGTCATTGTCCAGGCCATCACAGATCTCCGCGGTGATGGGGATGCCCTGGGCCATGTCCACGCGCACCTCCGTGGTGCGCCCACCGGCAATGAGCACGTTGCTCACCCACACCGCGTTGAGCGGGATGCCGTCCTGGTCCAACGCCGCCACCCGCACCTGCCAGGTGCCCGCCTCAAGCTCCTTGAGGTCCACGCGCGTCTCCGGCCACACCGTGGCGGAGGTCCCGTCGTGCACAGCGTCGGATTCGTCCTGCGCGGTGACCTGGATGAGCGGGGTGTTGGCAGGCGGGTTGGTGACGGTCACCCGCAGCGTGCCCTGGGTATCATCCAGGCGGTCCTGGTCACAGCGGCAGTTCAGCGCGGCAACGGACAGGGACAAGAGCAGCCACGTCGTGGCGCGGGCTGCAAGGGAGGCGTGGCAGCGGGTCATCAGGTCCTCCGCGGACCCCGCCTGGGGCGGGGGGCGCGCGGACCCAAACCACGTCACGGCGGCCGGTTCAACCGGATGGACGGCACTGCTTCAGCCGCGCGAACTGCGCGGCGCGGGGACCCCTCAAAGGCCCCCGCCGCCGCCGTCGGAACCCCCGCAGCCCCCGCCCAGAACCGCGCTGGCGGACATCAGGCGCGTGATGGCGGTGGCGCCGCAGCCGCCGCACTTGAGGTCCTCCTCGTCGGACTTGCGCCGGATGAGTTCCTCAAAGGTGTGGCCGCAGGCCTGGCAGGCGTACTCATAGATGGGCATGGAACACGGCTCCTTGGCGCGTAGGAGCCCGGCGCGGCGCGAAGGATTCGCGATCCGGCAGGTGCCCGCCCCCGAGCGGCGGGCTACCAAGGAGCCCGGGTGTCCAAGTAGCCGTGTGGAGGAGCGGATGGCGTCGTCCTGGTGGAGCAACCCCCTGGCCGCGGTGATGGTGGCCTGCCTGGCGTGCGATCCCGTCGTCACCGACACGGCTGCGGATGCCGGGACCGCGGCGGCGGGGTCCTCTTCGTCCGCGCGGCCCGGTGCGTCCTCCGCGGTGCCGCACTCCTCACGCGCGGACGCGGGTACCCCCTTGGACGCCGGCCCGCCGCGGGATGCCGCCCCACCTGCGGACGCCGCCGCGCCGGCGGATGCCGCCGTCCCGGTGGACGCCGGTGCCTGCACGCCGGGGGCGCTGGCCACGGGTTTCACCCTGCAGACCGGAGGCGGGCAGCCCTTCAGCACGGCGGCCCCCCGCGTGGTCCTGTCCGGCACGCTCCCGGCGGATGTGGGCGGCACCGCGGTGGACGCGGTGCACGTCAACGGGAGCACACGCGGGACCGCGCTGGACCTGGGACGGCGCCGGTGGAGCTGGCAGGGTGCGCTGGAGCCCGGGGACAACGCCTTCAGCATGGTGGCCCGGGGCGGGGCCAACGCGTCCGCCACGCTCACCACCACGGTCACCCTCACCGCCGCGCCCGCGGCGGAGACCGCACCCGCGTTTGGTGCCAACGAGCACTACGTAGGCTCCTGGTTCTTCACCTGGTTTACCGGTGACCCGGCGTGGGAGTGCAGCTCGCCGTGGTGGCCGGTGGCGGGGTTCAGCGCATGGAACGGCTCGCCGGAATGGGCGCGGACGCAGCTGCTGGACATGATGGATGCGCACCTGGACCTGGTGGGCCTGCAGTATGACACCAAGGACACCACGCTGCCGGTGGGCTACCGCGCGCAGAACGTCTTCAACGTGATGACCGCCTACCGGCAGCTGCTGGAGGAGGGCCGCCGGCCACCGCGCATGGCCATGTTCCTGGACACCGCCATCCTGGCCGCGTTGCACAAGGACCGCACCGGCGCGGACCTGGACGTCTCCGGCGAACCGGGCCGCGCCGAGTTCTACGACTACCTCCACGTCTACCACTCGCAGCTCAACACCATCCTGGGCGCCCGCTGGCGTGACGCGGCCGTGGCCACCTGGGGCGGCCGGCCCATCCTCGCCTTCTGGCACACGGACACCGGGTCCATCGTCGGTGCCAGCAGCGCGTTTGTGGCGGACCTCAAGGCGCGCTTCCAGGCGGAGTTTGGCGTGGAGCCCTACCTGGTGGCGCATCCCAACCTGTGGTCGCAGTACGCCGACACCGACGAGATCACGCAGATGTTTGGGCCACCGCAGCACTTCTTTGAAGTGGGCCACGACGGGGCCGCGCACCCCACCATCAACATCACCGCGGGTTTCTGGAACCCGGTGTCCAACCCGTTCTACCTGCCCCGCCTGTCGGGGACGAACTACGACAACGCGTGGGCCGCCGCGCTGGCCCGGCGCGGCGCTGTGCGCCACCTGTACATTGATTCGTGGAACGAGACGGGCGAGGGCTCCGGGCTGCTTGACGCGGTGCCCGTGAACCACGACGTCACCGACACGGGTTCCTGCGGGACGTGGGTGTCCCCGCACGCGGACGGGTGGGGCCCGTCCAGCCGCCACTACATTGACGTCACGGCCGCCCGCGCCGCCGAGTGGAACGACAACCCGGAGGACGACGCCGAGCTGCTGGTGCACGACCTGCCGCTCACGCTGCAAGCCGGCGAAGTGCGCGCCGCCACCGTGGTGGTGCGCAACCTGGGCGACGCGGCCTGGACGGCGGCCTCCGGGCACGGACTGCGCGCGGGTGGGATCAGTACGGCACCGGTGGTGGACCTCCCGGCGGGCGCGCGCGTGGTGCGCGGGGACGTGCACGCCTTCCCGGTGGTCCTGGCGGCGCCCTGCACGGCGGGGACCGTCGCCGTCCCCCTGGCCATGGAGAAGCACGGCACGGCGTTGCTTTCGCTGGGGGAGACGCAGGTGACCATTGTGCCGTGAGGCGCCAGAAAGGTGCCGCCGCCGCGCGGTGGCGCTAAGGCTGGCGCCATGACGGCGGGCGCGGTGGGGCTGATGCTGGCGGGGCTGACGTGGGCCGCGGCGCCTGCGGCCGAGCGCCTGCTGGTCATGCCCCTGGCCATGCGCGTGGGCGTGCCGGCTCGCGCCGTGGAGTCGCTGTCGGACTTTGTGCTGGCTGAGGTGCGCAAGGTCCCCGGCTACGCAGTGGTGTCCCAGTCAGACATTGAGCAGATGCTCACGCTGGAGTCCCGCAAGCAGATGCTTGGGTGCGACGCCACCAGCTGCCTGGCGGAGCTGGGGGGCGCGCTCAACGCCAAGGAGGTGCTGTACGGCAGCGTGGGCCGGCTGGGCGCCACGGAGATTGTCCTGTCCCTGACCCGGCTGGCGCCCCACACCGGTGACGCCCTGGCGGGTGACGCTGAACGCCTGAGTGCCTCCGACACGGACGCGATGACCGACGGCGCCGTGCGCCTGCTGCACCGCCTCTACCCGGCCTATCAGCCGCCGCCGCCACGGGTGCGCCCCATGGGCGCCATCCCGCTGTGGGCGTTGATGGCCGTCAGCGGCGCCGGCGTGATGTACGCAACGTTCTCCTCCCTGATCTTCTCCACCATGCTGATGGTGGCGCCGGTCTGCGGGTGCCTGCCCTGGTGCGCCTCCCTGACCGCCCTGCTGGCCTCCCCGTTGTTCTCCGTGGCGGTGCAGGAGGCGGTGGGTGACGTGGTGGGGCGGCGGCAGGCGGGCACCCGCTGGGCCAGCCTGGTGGCGTGTCCGTTCCTGTGCTGCGGACTGACCGTGCTGCCCATCGGCGTGGGGGCCGGCGCAGCGCTCGGGGGCTCGCTGGCCTACTACTACCCGGCGCTGGGGCTGGTGGGCTTTGCGGGGGCGCTCATTGGGGTGCTGCCCGCGCTGGCCATTGTGGCCGGCGCGCTGCCGGCCGCCACGGCGGCGGCGCTGCTCCTCCGGGCGGAGACCCGCCCGCCGGAGGCGGAGCCCAGCCGGCCGGGGCTGTACGCGCCCTATGAGCACCCCTCCGCCCGGTTCCCCGGGTTCACGCCGCGCTGGCTGCTGGGCGGGACGGAGGACGTGGAGCTGGCGGAGACCGCACCGGACAACGCCTCCCGGCAAGCCAGCGAGCCCCCGCCGCCGCCCCCTTCCCCGCCACCCTCCGAGCCAGCCCCCACCGCTGCCGAACCGCCCGCCGCGCCGGAGCCCGCCGCGGCACAGCGGGCGGCGGAAGCGCCGGAGAGCAAGCCGGTTTCCCGCCCGGCCAGGAAGAAGGGCCGCAAGAAGGCCGCTCCCTGAACGGGCGCTGGTGGACGGGCCGCCCCATCCGGTAGAACGCCGCGCATGAGCTGCGGACCGCCGACGGGTACACGCACCGCGCTGCGCTGGGGGATTGTGGCGTGCGCGCTGGGCCTGCTGGGCAGTGTGTGCCCGCCGCAGCGCCACGCTGCGGTCAGTCTGGCACCGGCGGACGGGCGGCTGAGTTGGGAGCGGACGGTCTCGGACTGGTCACGGCAGCACAAGGTCTATGAGTGGATGGACGACAAGATTGACGCGCGCGCCACCTACCACAGCCCCGCGTTCCGCAAGAGCTACATCGAGCATTCGGGCAACTTCCACGGGGATTTCTCCGACACGGCCCGCAAGGAGCTGGTGGAGCTGGGTGGCGGCGAGGCGGAGTACTTCCACAGCTTCTTTGTGTCCGCGTACGTGGGGACGCAGAAGTACCGGCAGCTGGCGCACAGCCGCACCATCTGGACGCTGTGGCTGGAGAACGACGCGGGCGTGCGCGTGCGGGCGGAGTCCCTCAAGGACGTGACCATCAACGCGGCGGTGGCGGCCATCTACCCGTACGTGGGGCGGTATGACCGCGGGTACCTGGTGCGGTTCCCGCTGGCGGACGCTGAGGGCCGCCCGGTGATCACCCGTGACACCAAGCGGTTCACGCTGCGCATTGCCAGCGCGTACGCGGAGGCCGAACTCATCTGGGACCTGGCCCCCGGCAGCGTGCGCCAGGACTTTGGCCTCCCGCGCGACGCCGGTCCGGACGCGGGACCCGCCAAAAAGGAAGACGAGGGCGGCCTGGGCGGCCTGGGCAAGATCCTGGGCGGCGGCAACTGAGCGCCGCGCGCCGCGGCGGGCCGTCATTTGCCGATACAGAACCGCCCGAAGATCGCGCCCAGCACCTCTTCGGTCGGCATGACGCGCCCACTGACCTCGCCGATGGCGCTGGCCGCGCGGCGGAACCGCTCGGCCACCACTTCCTCCGGCTCACCCGCGTCCCGCGCACGCACCGCGCCCTGCAGCTCTTCCGCCGCGCACGCCACCCGCTCCGCCTGGCGGGCGGTTGCCGCCACCACGCCCTCGGCGTGCCCGCGGCCTGACAGCCGCTCCACAATCTGGCGGCGTAGCGCGGGCAGTCCCTCCGCCACGCGCGCGGACACCGTCAGCGCGGCCGTCCCCAGCCGCACCGCCGCGCCGGGCGCCGCCCCGTGACTGCTGGCCAGGTCCCCCTTGGTCTCCACCACAATCACCGGCGGCCCCGGCGGCGGGTCCCGCATGTCACGGCCGCCGTCATCCGCACCCACACAGTACAGCAGCAGGTCTGCCCGCGCGGCCTCCTCCAGGCTGCGCCGCACGCCTTCCTGCTCCACGCGGCCCGCGGCCACGCGCGTGCCCGCCGTGTCCACCAGCGTCACGGGCATGCCCTCCCAGGTGACGGACGCCTCCACCACGTCACGCGTGGTCCCCGGCGCGTCGTCCACAATTGCGCGGTCACGCCCGCACAGCGCGTTGAACAGGGCGCTCTTGCCCGCATTGGGGGCGCCGTACAGGACCACGCGAGCGCCCTCCAGCATGCGCCGCGTGCGCTCGTGCCCGCGCAGCAGGGCACGCAACGCCGCCGCCGCGCGCGTGGCCGCTTCCCGCTGGTGGTCCAGGCTTGCGCGCGGGAGCCCGTCCTCCGGGAAGTCCAGGTAAGCCTCCGTCTCCGCCAGCAGGCCCAGCACCGCCTCCCGTACGGGCTCCAGCGCCAGTGCCACCTCCCCGGTGCGCAGCCGCTCCGCCGCCACCGCCGCCTCGGCGCTCTGCGCCTGCAACAGCAGCCCCACCGCCTCCGCCTGGTCCAGCGTCAGGCGCCCGTGCAGGAAGGCGCGCAGCGTGAATTCGCCAGGCTGGGCCTGGCGCGCCCCCCTACCCAGCACCGCCTGCAGCAGCCGCTGTCCGTTCACGCGCCCGCCCGGCCCGTGCAGTTCCACGCATGTCTCGCCCGTGTAGGACCGCGGGCCAGGAAAGGTGGCGCACAGGGTCTCCAGGGCGCCGCCCGCGGTCTGCACGCGCCCCAGGTGCAGCGTGGCCGGCCGCACCCGGCCGGGGCGCGCACGCAGGAACACCGCGTCGCGCACGCCGGTGGCCCCCGGCCCGCTCACGCGGACTGCGTTGATGACGCCGTCACCGTTGCCGGTCAGCAGCGCCGCAATGGTGTCCCGGCACGCGAGATCAAGCATGCCGCCGCGCACCGTCAGTGCCCGGCAAGGGTGACCGGCTTCTCCTGCGTGCTGGCACCCTTGAGCCGGTCCGCGTACCAGGAGGACCCGAACTCCCCCTGCCGCGCCTTGACGTGCTCCACCCACGCGCCGTTGTCCACGTACCACTTCACGGTGTCACGCAACCCGGCCTCCAGCGACGTCTCCGCCCGGAAGCCCAGTTCGTCGCGCGCGCGGGAGACCTCCAGCGCGTAGCGCCGGTCGTGCGCGGGGCGGTCGGTGACGTAGCGGATGAGCGTGTCCGGCTTGCCCATGTGCCCCAGGATGGTCTTCACAATGGTGATGTTGGTGCGCTCTTCGCCGGCGCCCAGGTTGTACGCGCGCCCCGCCTTCCCCTTGAGCGCCGCCGCCTCAATGCCGCGCGCGTGATCCTCCACGTAGATCCAGTCGCGCTTGTGCTGGCCGTCCCCGTAGACCGGCAGCTGCTCGTCCGCGCGCGCGCGCGTGATCATCAGCGGGATGAGCTTCTCCGGCGTCTGCCGCGGCCCGTAGTTGTTGGACGCGCGCGTGATCACCAGGTCCATGCCGTACGTCTTCACGTAGCTCTGCGCCAGCAGGTCCGCCGCCGCCTTGGACGCCGCGTAGGGGCTGGACGGCCGGAACGGCGCCTCCTCGTCAAACCGGCCCGGTTCCGGCGTGGGGCCGTAGACCTCATCCGTGGAGATGTGCACAAACCGCGGCGTCTTGTGCCGCCGCGCCGCCTCCAACAGCACGTGCGTGCCGCGCACGTTGGTGTCCGTGAACGCCATGGGCCCCAGGATGGACCGGTCCACGTGACTCTCCGCCGCCAGGTGCAGGACAAGCGTCGGCTTCTCGTCCACCCACACCGCCTCCACGGCCTTCTCATCCCGGATGTCCGCCTCCACCATGCGGAAGCGCTCCCCCTCCGGCAGGGAGGACAGCGAGATGCGGTTGCCCGCGTACGTCAACGCGTCCAGCACAACCACGCGGTCGCTGGGGTGTTCGCGCGCCCAGCGCAGCGTGAGCGCACTGCCAATGAATCCGGCGCCGCCGGTGATGAGGACGACCGCCATGGAGCACCTCCGTAACGAGTGGGGCGCGGCAAGTAGCCCACGCCGCAACCACCCGCAACGCCGGCATCAGGGGCGCCTGGTCAGCTTGCCCCGCCGGGACCGCCGCGGCACGCCGCTTCTGGGACAGCGACGGGCGGGAGCGGGGAGCGGGGGTGATGCGCGGACGGCGGGCGGACGGGTGCGTGGAGCTGCGGCGCCGCCCCGCCATGGTCACCATTCGCGTTTGCTCATCGCGGCCCCGCCGCCTCCCCTTCCTTCATCCGTCCTTTCGTTTCATCCCTTCTTGCTTTTTGGGAACGGGGTTCCTCTCCACGGACCCAGTTGGTCCGCAGCGTGTTCTGACCGTGGACTGCCGCTGCGCTCGCCGGGGCCGGCTTTGCCTGCGTCATGCGCCGGTCAACGTGGTGGGCCTCTGCATCAACTCCACCCGGTCACACTTCCAACCGGTTGCGCACCACGCTCGCGCGGAGCCCGTTTCACGGTTGCCCCCGCGCGTCACCCGTCAAGGTTCGATCTAGACGAACACTGGTCTCCTCATCGGCTGGCCGGGGCAGCTCGGATTCCCACCCCACGGGCGTA
>JACRCW010000041.1 GCA_016218805.1 Deltaproteobacteria bacterium
AGGCGCGTAGCTCAGCGGTAGAGCACTACCTTGACACGGTAGGGGTCGGCGGTTCGAGACCGCCCGCGCCTAGCGGAAACCCGGTGACCGGGTGCCTTCGGCAGCAACGGGGGCACCCGGTTCGCCTTTCTGGGGCGTGCCATGACTGACATTTCAGTGATTCTCCCGGACGGTTCCAAGAAGACCCTGCCGCACGGCGCCACCGCGGCGGACCTGGCGCTGTCCATCAGCGCGGGCCTGGCCAAGGCGGTGGTGGCCGCGCGCGTGAAGCTGGGCGCCAAGACGGAAGTGCGGGACCTGCAGGCGCCGCTGGTGGACGGGGCGCAGGTCTGGCTGCTCAAGCTGGATGACAAGGACGCGCAGGACATCATGCGCCACTCGGCGGAGCACGTGCTGGCCACCGCGGTGTGCCGCCTGTTCCCCGGCGCGCAGGTCACCATGGGCCCGCGCGATCACGGCAAGGAGTTCTATTACGACTTCGACATCGGCCGGCCGTTCACGCCGGAGGACCTCGAGCGGATTGAGGCCGAGATGCAGAAGCTCATCACGGAGGACAAGCCGTTCATCCGCCGCGAGGTGCCCAAGCCGCAGGCGCGCGAGGAGTTCAAGCAGCTGGGCCAGAAGTACAAGGACCAGATCCTGGACTGGATCCCCGACGATAACGTCACCATCTACCAGAACCACGACTTCACGGACCTGTGCCGCGGGCCGCACCTGCCGTCCACCGGGCGCATCAAGGCGGTCAAGCTGACCGGCGTGGCGGGTGCGTACTGGCGCGGTGACCAGAGCCGGGAAATGCTCCAGCGCATCAGCGGGCAGGCCTTCACGTCCAAGGATGAGATGACCAAGCACTTTGCCCAGTTGGAAGAGGCAAAGAAGCGTGACCACCGCAAGCTGGGGAAGGAACTGGAACTGTTCTTCTTTGACCCGCTTGCCCCGGCGAGCCCGTTCTTCCTGCCGCGCGGCGCGCTGGTCTACAACAAGCTGGTTGAATACGTCCGCAAGCTGTACGTGAAGTACGGCTATGACGAGGTGGTGACGCCGCAGATCTTTGACACCAAGCTGTTCAAGACCTCCGGGCATTACGACAACTACGAAGAGAACATGTACTTCGGGTACGGCGGCCTGTCCCTGCGCAAGCTCAACGGGTTGATTCGCCAGGTTGCGGAAGACAACAAGGACAACAAGGACCTCTTTGCCAAGGATGTGTTCGGTGATTCGGCTGAGGAGGACGTGGAATGGCGGGAGTTTGGCGTCAAGCCAATGAACTGCCCGGGGCACTGCATCCTGTACGCGCACTCGCTGCACAGCCACCGCGACCTGCCCATGCGCATTGCGGACTTTGGACGGCTGCACCGTTTTGAGAAGGGCGGGGTGACGCACGGCCTGGCGCGCGTGCGCACCTTCAGCCAGGACGACGCGCACATCTTCTGCACGCCGGACCAGGTGCAGGCGGAGATTGTGAGTTTTGTGAACCTGCTGGATGAGGTCTACCGCGCGTTTGAGTTCAACGACGTGCGCATCCGCCTGGCCACGCGGCCGGAGAAGCGCGCCGGCAGCGACGCGGACTGGGACCGCGCGGAGAAGGCGCTGGAGGAGGCGCTCATGGGGGTGAAGCGTGAGTTCACCTTCTCACCCGGTGAGGGCGCGTTTTACGGCCCCAAGCTGGAGTTCCACGTGAAGGACGCGCTGGAGCGGTCCTGGCAGTTGGGGACCATCCAGGTGGACTACGTGCTGCCCGGGCCGGACCGCTTTGCGCTCACGTTCATCAACCGCGAAGGCGCCAAGGACCAGGTGGTCATGCTCCACCGCGCCATCCTGGGGAGTCTGGAGCGGTTCTTGGGCGTGTACCTGGAGCACATTGGCGGGAAGTTCCCGGCATGGCTGGCGCCGGAGCAGGCCCGCATCCTCCCCATCACCGACGAGGCCATGAGCTACGCCAACGAGCTCCGCGCGCGGCTGTTGGCGCGCGGTTTGCGCGTGGACCTGGACGCGCGGCAGGAGAAGTTGGGCTTCAAGGTGCGTGAGGCGCAGCTGATGCAGGTGCCGTTCGCGCTGGTGATTGGGAACAAGGAGGTGGCAGACAAGGGCGTGACGGTGCGCCAGCGCGGCGGCAAGGACCTGGGGTTCATGGCGGAGGACGCGCTGACGGCGTTCATCGTCAAGGAATGCACCATGCCGGGGTGAGTGCGCCTGCATGCCGGCAGGCATGCAGACACGCCGCCCCCCCTGGTGGGCGGCCCCGCGCCGAACCCGCTTCGACGACGAGGTGTGGAGGCGCGGGGGGTGGGGGGTGAGTGAGCGCGTCACGCAAGCAGCGGGGAATCCCGGCCAATCCGGTGATAGAGCGCGCGCGGGAGTTGCGCGCGGGAATGACGGATGCGGAGAAGAAGCTGTGGGCGGGCTTGCGGCGGCGCGCCCTGGACGGCGCGCGTTTCCGCCGACAGTTCCCGGTGGGGCCGTTCATCGCGGACTTTGCCTGCCGGGAGCGCTGGCTGGTCGTTGAAGTTGACGGCGGCCAGCACGCGGAACACACGGCGGAGGACGCGCAGCGCACGGCGTGGCTTGAACGCCACGGGTACCGCGTCCTGCGGTTCTGGAACCACGAGGTGCTCAACAACCTGGAGGGCGTGCTGTTGGTGGTGGCGGAAGACCTGCGCAACCACCCCCATCACCGGCGCGCCGGCGCCGGCCGCCCCCGCAAGGGGGGCGGGTGAAATGCGCGTCCACCCTGCCGGGGTGAATGCGCCTGCATGCCGGCAGGCATGCAGACACGCCGCCCCCCTCTTGGGGGGCGGCCCCGCGCCGAACCCGCTTCGACGACGAGATGCGGAGGCGCGGGGAGGTGGGGGGTGAGTGAGGGCGTCACGCAACCAGCGGGGTATCCCGGCAAATCCGGTCATAGAGCGCGCGCGCGAGCTGCGCGCGACGATGACGGATGCAGAGAAGAAGCTGTGGGCGGGGCTTGCGGCGGCGCGCCCTGGACGGCGCGCGTTTCCCCAAACAGTTCAAGGTGCTGAACAACCTGTAGGGCGTGCTGTTGGCGGTGGCGGAAGACCTGCGCAACCACCCCCATCACCGGCGCCTGCCGGCGCCGACCGCGCCCTGCGCCCGCCGACGTGGAGCTGCGGCCCGGAGCACCTGGGCTCCTGGCCTCAAGGAATGCGCGATGCCCGGTGAGGGGTAGACTCACGTCCATGGTCGCCGTCTCCGGTCGCCTCCCATTCACCTACGCGGAATACGCGCTGATTCCCGACGACGGCCGCCGGCATGAACTCATTGCGGGGGACTTCCACGTGAACCCGGTACCCCGAACGTCTCATCAGACGCTGTCACTGGCCTGGTCTTGGAGATTGTGTCGGCCGTAAGAGGATCTGGAGCGGGGGCAGTCTTCTATTCGCCCGTGGATGTGATCCTCAGTGACACGGACGTCGTGCAACCGGATATCGTGGTGGTGGCGGAAGCGCACCGGGACCGGGTGACGGAGCGCGCGGTGGAAGGCGCGCCGGACCTCGTCATCGAGATCCTCTCCCAGAATCGTGCGCATGACACCGTCCTCAAGCGCGCGCTCTACGCGCGCTACGGCGTGCCGGAGTACTGGATCGTTGACGGGGACGCGGCCACGGTGGAGGTCCTGCGCCTGCGCCGTACCGGCTACGCGCGCCACGCGCTCTTCGGCCGGCGGGACACGCTGGTGTCACCGTCGTTTGACGGGCGCCTCCGCGTGGACCTGGCGCGCGTGTTTGCGCCCGCCTTCGCGCCGCGGAAGCGGGCCCGGCGCGCCTGACGGGTCCCGGGCGGTGCCCGGCCGCTTGCCGCCCCAGTGCGCGTGGCCTACAGACCCCGGTCCCTCCGCGTGGGAGCAACATGAAACTGGGCCGGGCGTGAGCACGTCCCAGGGGTAGGAAGATGGCCAGCCGCAAGAAGGACAAGGAGCCGCCCAGGGCGCCGGAGCCACCTCCGCCGGAGGTGTCCACGCTTCCGGATTACGTCAAGGGCGAGTTCGACCGCGCGGCTGCCAAGGACTACGTCCCGCGCAGTGAGAGCGACCACGCCTACCTGCGCGTGGGGCTGGAGGGTTTTGAGGGCCCGCTGGACCTGCTGCTGCACCTCATCCAGAAGCACGCGCTGGACATCCTCAACATCCCGGTCAGCTTCATCACGGAGAAGTTCCTTGCCGTCCTGGATGAGATGAAAGCGCAGGACATTGACATTGCCGCGGAGTTCCTGGTGATGGCCGCCACGCTGGCCCACATCAAGAGCCGCATGCTGCTCCCGCCTGACGAGGTGGACGACCTGGAGGAGGACGAGGAGGGCGACCCGCGCGCGGAGCTGGTGCGGCGGCTGCTGGAATACCAGAAGTACAAACAGGCGGCGGCGGACCTGATGTCCCGCGGGTTGCTGTTCAAGGACGTCTGGCCGCGCGGGCGCGCGGGCGAGATGGCGCAGGCCGTTGAGGAAACGCGCGTGGAGCTGGGGGCCATGGACCTCATTGCCGCGCTGGAGGAGATCCTCCGGCGCGCCAAGGTGCCCATCAGCCACGACATTGTCTTTGAGCGCATGACGGTGGGTGCGCGCATCAATGAGGTGGTGGAGCTGTGCCGCGCGCGCGAGCACTTCACGTTTGAGACCGCGCTGATGTGGGAGAGCCGCGGCGCGCCGGACCGCAGCCGCGTGGTCATCACGCTGCTGGCGCTGCTGGAGATGGCGCGCCTCAAGCTGGTGCGCATCCACCAGCCGGCGGAGGGCGGCACCATCTACGTCACGCCCAACAAGGACAACCTGACGCAGGCGGAAGGCGCGTTGGGCGCGGACAAGGACTACGTGTGAGGTGAAACGGTGACCCAGGACACGGAAACGGCGGAACAGGCCCCAGCCGGTGCGCCGGCGGCGCCGGAGCAGATGGAGCTGGCGCCCCGCCGCGCAGAGGATGATGGCACGCCCCAGGCCCTGGGTGCGCGCGCCGTGCTGGTGGTGCTGCGCCTGGCGGCCGCCGTGGCGCAGGCGGAAGTGGCCGCCCGTCCCCCGCCCGAGCCGCCGCGCGAGGGCCCGCCGCCCGGCGAGACCGCGGCGCAGTTCCTGGACCGGCTCACCGGGATTGTGGAGGCGGTGATCTTTGCTGCGGACCACCCGGTGACCGTGAAGGAGCTGGTGAAGGTGCTCACGGACGCGGAGGAGGTCCAGGCCACGGCGGAGACCGTGACCACCATGCTGGAGCGCCTCAAAGCGCGCCACCAGCCGCCGCACAGCGGGATGCAGCTCACGGAGGTGGCCGGCGGCTGGGCGCTGCGCACCAGCCCGCGCGCGGGGCGGTACCTGCGGCAGGCCAACCAGGACAAGCCGTTCCGCATGGGCCGCGCGGCGCTGGAGACGCTGGCCATGGTGGCCTACCGCCAGCCGGTGACCAAAGCGCAGGTGGATGAACTGCGCGGCGTGGACAGCACCGGTGCGCTCAAGGCGCTGCTGGACAAGCACCTGGTGCGCGTCCTGGGGAAGGCGGAGGAGGTGGGCCGGCCGCTGCTGTACGGCACCACCAAGGTGTTTCTGGAGGCGTTCAACCTGCGCGTGCTCAGTGATCTCCCCACGCTGAAGGAATACCAGGAGCTGTCCGCGGAGAATCAGGCCAAGGTGGACGCGCAGGCGCCCGTGCAGGCGCTGGGGCGCATCCGTGATCTGGCGCAGCCCGGGGCGCGGCTGGTCAGCGCGGAGGCAGAACAGGAGGGGGACCAGGCCCTCACGGAACTGGACCGCGCGCTGGGCGCGGCCACCACCACGGGGCGCACCACCGAGGTGCTGCTCAAGGGCGGCGGGAAGCTTCCCCCGGGCATGGACCTCAGCAAGCTGGTGCAGACGGAGCGGCCACCGTTCAATGACGAGGACGGCGCGCCCGGTGACCCGGAACTGGAACCGCCGCCGCCGCCCCCGGCGCCGTCGGATGAGGAGACGCCGGCGGAGTTTGGGGACCCGGTGACGCAGTCTGACGGCGCGGGGCCGGCGTTCCCGCTGGAGGACGTGCCCCCGCCCGGCGGCGCCGGGGAAGAACCGCCCCCGCCGGAGGAGCCCCCGCCTGACGAGGATGCACCGCCGGACGCGGGTGACCTGGAGGATGCGGACGACGAGGAGTTTGACGACGAGGATGAGCTGGATGACGAGGAAGACGGGGACCCTGAGGGACCCGAGGGCAACGGTGGCGCCGGGACGGATGGCGCTGATGAGCCGGCGTGAGCGTCGGGCAGGACGGACACGTCCGGAGGTCAACTGAGATGGCAAAGCATGAAGGAGCCGGCAAGGCGCAGACGCGCACCGGTGAGACGTTGGATGAAGCGCTGCGCAAGGCCAAGCGGCAGCCGCGGCTGGGACCCGGGCAGTTGGAGCGCGCGCCGCTGGCCGCCGGCGAAGACGACACGCCCGACGTGGAGCGGCTGAACAAGGCGCTGGCGCGCGCGGGCGTGGCCAGCCGCCGCGCGGTGGATGAACTCATCCGCGCGGGCAAGGTGAGCGTGAACGGCCAGGTGGTCACGCAGCTGGGGCAGAAGGTGGACGTGCGGCTGGACCGCGTGCTGGTGGACGGCAAGCGCGTGGCGCTCATCTCAGAGGAAGCGCAGGTCAAGGTGTACTTCCTCCTCAACAAGCCGCCCAAGGTGCTCACCACCGCCAAGGATGACCGCGGCCGCTCCACGGTGATGGACTACGTGGCGGGCGCGGCGGAGGGACGCATCTACCCGGTGGGCCGCCTGGATTATGACGCGGAGGGCGCGCTGCTGCTGACCAATGACGGTGAGCTGGCCGCCAAGCTGATGCACCCGCGCACGCACGTGGCCAAGGTCTACCAGGTGAAGGTGAAGGGCGAACCGGAGGAGCGCCAGTTGGACCTGCTGCGCCGCGGCATCCGCCTGGAGGACGGGCCCACGCGGGCCTGCAAGATTGACGTGGTGAAGAAGGCGCGCGTGAACACCTGGGTGGAGGTCACCCTCACCGAGGGGAAGAACCGGCAGCTCAAACGCATGTTCTGGCGCATCCGGCACCCGGTGCTGAAGATCCTCCGCGTGAAATACGGCCCGGTGGACCTGGGTGACCTGGGCACCGGCGAATTCCGGGAACTCAAGCGCGCCGAGGTGGAGGCGCTGCGCAAGGCGGTGGACGTCGCCGGCACCGCGCGGCCGCACGCCTAGCCGCGGACCGCCGGCAGGGCAGCCGCAGCCATCCGGAGCGCACCTCCGAGCGTGCACGTTTGACGTCGTGGCGGCGGGGCCTGCGCAGTTCCACCGCAGCGCGGGAAAGCCGTCCTGGGGGGCTGGGGCGGTTGGGGACACGCCGCAACACGCCGCACCGACGCGTAACCGGCGGATGCCCGCGGGGCAGGGTTGGTGCTACAGGCGCCCGCGATTTGATACGCGGACGGGGTCAGAAGCCCCGCGGAAAGGTGTGGCCGATGGGACGCGTGGTGGGCCTGATCCTCGTGCTGGCGGTGGCGGTCGGCGGGCTGGGGTTTGTGTTCAAGGGGCTGGACAGCCAGGTCAAGCGCCTGAAGTTTGAGAATGAGCGGAGCGTGCTCAAGGCCAAATTCCAGGCGCGCATGCCGCACCTCATCCAGTCCGATGACGAGCACGCGGCGTTTGACCTGGTGAGCGCGGTGAAGTCCTACGGCAAGGACCTGGCGGAGCTGTACAAGAAGTACCCCGAGTTCCGGGACCCGGACTGGGCGCTCAAGCGCTACGAGCAGGACTACAAGGACAAGAAGATCGACGAGAAGAAGATGCAGGGCATCCGCGAGCGCACCGCCATGGTGCGGGCGGTGTGGGAGAAGCTGCTCAAGGGCGAATACAAGCCGGTGGCGGTGGCGCACGACAAGAGCATCCGCGTGGACCTGCACACCATTGAGAAGAAGGCGAGCGAGGGCGAGGAGAAGCTGTTTGTGCACGTGCTCATCCTGGGCATCCTGGCGGACAAGTCCCTCAGCTACGGGACCATTGCCATGGACGTCCCCCTGGAGGACGACGAGGCAACGGCCAAGAAGCGCAAGGCCGGGCAGCTCAAGGACCTCAAGCAGGAGCGCAAGGCGCAGATCAGCGGCCAGGGCGAACCCAACACGCTCATCCCGGAGCCGGACAAGTGGGTGGAGGACTTCCCCCCGGGCATGGGCGTGGCGTTCTACAACTTCCCAATGTTCCCCGGGGAGGCCAAGGGCCTGGAGCTGACGCTGGGCTACGAGGTGAAGAACCCGGGCGGCGGCCACGTGGTCAACGAGCTCAAGTACAAGATTCCCCTGGACGCCAGTTGGAAGCTCCCGGCCGGCGCGGCGTTTGGCGCGGATGAGGCCAACGCCAACACCGGTGACGACGAGTAGCCGGCCTACCCGCGCTTCTCCAACTCCGGGAAGCGGTAGATCACCACGCCCGTCTCCGCGTGGTTCTCCACCACCGCCACGCCGCGGCGCATCAATGCCGTGAGTTCCTCGTCCACCGCCGCGTAGTCCGCGCCGGTGTCCATCACCGCTTCAGACAGCGTGATGGCGCCGTTGCGGGTGGCGGCGGCGCGCAGCAGCTCATGCATCAGGGAACCGGGGTGTGGCGCGGGTGCCGGCAGTTCCAGCGGCGCGTGCCCCTCGCCGCGCAGCTGGCGGCGGAAGCGCCACTGGTCATTGGCGTCTTCCACCAGGCGGTCCATGGAGATGGCGTCAATGACCATCCCAATCCCGCCCAGGTTCCACGTGCACAGGTACAACAGCCCGGACCACGGCCGGCCCAGGTAGAACCGGTGCAGCCCGCCCAGCCCCACGCCGCCGAGCGCCCAGAAGATCCACGCGAGCGTCTTGTCATGCATGGGTGGCCGGCTCCGTCCCGTCAGTACATCCGCATGATGCGGGCACCAGAATAGTAACGCCCCAGGATGGTGCGATAGTCCATGCCCTGCTGCCCCATGCCCCGGGCGCCCCACTGGCACAGGCCCACCGCGTGGCCGCTGCCCTTGCCGTCAAACACCAGGTTCCCGCCTTCGCGCTTCACCGTGAACATGCGGGAGCGCAGGCGGTCGTAGCCGAGGATCCGGCGGAGGTCTTCAGCGTGCATGGTGCGGGTGCGCGCGCTGCCCGCCACGGCCACCATGGCGGCGCGCCCGGTGCGCGTGCGGCGCGGGACGGTGACGTCCTGCACCGCGCCCACGTCCAGCCTGGCTTCACGCAGCGCGTCACCCAGCTCCGTGGGAGTGAGCTTGAGGGTCCAGGTGTAACGCCCGCAATCCTTGCAGAAGCCGCACGCCACTACCTTGAGGTAGGGCTCAGTGGTGCCCCAGCCGTCCTCAGCGCTCTCCGTGGTGTCACCGCAGCAGGCATGGAAGTAGGCGCGGATGGGCCGGCGCCGCCACGTGAGCACCTGGCCGGTGGTGGCCGCCACGGCGGCGCGCGCGGTGGCGTTCTCACGCTGCACCCCGCCGTACACCTGGTCCAGCACGCCGCTCTCCATGTGATAGGGCCGGTCCGGCGCGTGGAACTTCTGGTAGACGGCGTAGGTGCGCGCGGCCACCGCCTGCGCCTTCATGGCCTCCAGCGGCCATGACGGCGGCAACTCCCCTGAGACAATGCCCACCAGGTAGGTCTCCAGCGGCAGCGGATGCACCAGCAACACCTGCGAGCGCCCGCGCACCTTCTGGAACAGCGCCTCCAGCCGGCCGCGGAACAACCGCCCGCCGTACGCCACGCCCTCCTTGCCGCCGATGATCACCCGCCGCGCGCGCGTGGGCTTGCCCATCACGGTGAGCCCCGCGTCGTCGGCGCCCACGGTGATCACGCGCTTGCCCTGCGCCAGCACGTCGCCCGTGACAATGTCCTCCGCGGCCAGGTCAGTCCCGGAGACGGACACCAGGCCGTTCACCCGCGCCACGGCCATGCGGATCTCCTCCTCCGCGCGCGCGCCGGAGTGCAGCGCACCCAGCAGGACAGCGGTGAGAACGGGCAGGGCGCGGCGGGAGCGCATCGACGGGGACGGATGGTGCGACAGGCGCGGCCCTCCCCGCAACGCGTCAGGCCACCGTGCCGACGGGACCGCGCCGCAGTTCCACCACCACCACCTCCGCCGGGCAGCCCAGCCGGAACGGGAACCAGTGGCCCGTCCCGGACGACACGTAGAGCCGGGAGGCGCCCTGTTCATACCGGCCCAGGATGTAGCGGAAGGCCCCCGCAAAGATGCTCCGCCCGCCCACCGCCACCTGCCCACCATGCGTGTGGCCGGCCAGCGTGAGGTGCGCGCCGTGGCGCCGCGCCTCATCCCAGCACGTGGGGTGGTGCGCCAGGCACAGCCGGAAGTCCGCGCCCTCCGCGCCGGCCATGGCCTTCACCATGGACGCGCGTGCCGCCTCCGGCGGGCCGTCCATGCGGCGGAACGGGTAGTCCACGCCGCCCACGTGAATGCGCGCGCCGCCGTGCTCAACCGTGGTTCCCTCGTCAACCAGCAGGCGCATGGGACCCTGCCGGACGTAGTCCCGGTATTCGCGCAGGCCGGCGTAGTGCTCATGGTTACCCAGCACGCCCATGATCCCGTGGCGCGCGCGCACACCGGCAAACGCCGCGTTGACGCCGGGCATCAGGGACACGTCATCCACCAGGTCACCCGTCATGACCACCAGGTCCACGTTCTCCCGGTTGAGCGCCGTCACCGCCGCCACCACGTGCTCCGGCCCCACAAACGGCCCCACATGCACGTCCGTGAGCTGTCCAATCCTGAACCCCTCCAGCGCGGGCGGCAGGTCCGGCCAGTGCATCACCACGCGGTTGACTACGGGCTCCAGCGTGGCGGCGGCCACTCCGCCGGAGCTGACCGCAAACGACGCGCCCGGCACCAGCGCACCGGCCCGCGCCAGCAGCGCGCGCCGGGCGGGGTCCGGCTCCCGCGCCCGCTGCCGGCGCTCCCACAGGACGGCCGCCGTTCCCCACACCGGCCACCCGACGATGACAAACAGCATCCCCAGGTTGACCGCGATGGCGGCGCTCCACGACCACGGAGGGACGCGGTCAAAGGCGTCCCAGCCCAGCGCCATCACCGCCGCCCACGGCACCAGCGAAACGCCCGCCGCCACGCCGCAGACCACCGTGAACGAGCGCGTGCGCGCCGCCGGCAGCGACCGGCGCATGAGGAACCACGCAATGAACGTCACCGCCGTCCAGAACAGGGGGAACGCGAACATGTGCGGGGGAACATAGCCACGCGTGGAACAACCGCACGCCCGGGAATCGTGAAGAAGCGTTCGCGGCCGCGTCGCCTCCCCCTTGCGGGGGTAGGCCGGGCGATGCGGAGCATCGCCCGGGTGGGGGGAGGTGCAGGTGGGTGGGCTGCGCGTTCCGCCCCTGTGGGGATGGTGCGCGCGGTACCAACGGGTGTCAGCCCGGGGCGGGGAGTTCCACCTGCAGCGGGCTGGGGACGTGCGGCGCCACCTGGCCCGCCCAGAACCCCAGCATCTGCGACAGCGCGGCGCGCTTGGCGGGTTCCTCCACCTGGCGCGCACTCTCGCGGGCCCAGGTGACAAACTCCAGCACCATGCCCAGCGCTTCGGCGCGGAAGCCCTTGTCACCCAGCGCCAGCTGCTGCAGCTCTTCATGGCGGATGCGGATGGCGGTGAAGCTGCGCGCTGGGCGGGTCACATCAAGCCCCGGGCCCTCCTGCAGCTTCCTCATCCCGGCCACCTGCGCCCCGAACACCGTGGCCGCGCCCAGCGTGCGCGGGCCCGGCTTGGTGGGGACGGTGGGGACCAGGCCGCCAAACCGCGCCTGTGGCCATGACGGTCTGGCCTGAGCCGGGGTGGCCGGCGCCGGCGTGGCGGCGGGCGGTGTCGACGTCACCGGGGCTTGCGGCGCACGCACCGGGCCGGCCGGGCGGTTCAACACGGGGGCGGGAGACTTGGATTGCACGCACCGGCAGCATGGCGTTGGGCGTGGTGCCCGTCAAGAAGGCTCTTGCGCTCAGGCGCGTCCCTTTGCCATGACGACGCGCCATGACGACCACGACCGCGCCGGACGCCAACGAACCCCTCCCCAAGGCCTATGACCCCTCGCAGGTGGAGCCCCGCCTGTACGCGCACTGGGAGCAGCAGGGCTACTTCAAGGCGGACCCCACCCCGTCGCTGCTCCCCGTGGATGACCCCGGATACCGGCGGCCGTACTGCATTGTGATTCCGCCGCCCAACGTGACGGGTTCCCTGCACATGGGGCACGCCATGTACGTCATTGAGGACGTGCTCATCCGTTGGCACCGCATGCTGGGTGACAACGCGTTGTGGCTGCCCGGCGTGGACCACGCGGGCATTGCCACGCAGATGGTGGTGGAGAAGGAGCTGGCCCGGACTGAAAAGAAGACGCGGCACGATCTTGGGCGGGAGAAGTTCCTGGAGCGCGTCTGGGCATGGAAGCAACAGAGCGGCAACCGCATCACCACACAGCTGCGCACGCTGGGGTTTGCGCTGGACTGGAGCCGCGAACGTTTCACCATGGATGCCAAGCTGTCCGCCGCCGTCGTGGAGGTGTTCGTCAAGCTGTACGAGGAAGGGCTGATGTACCGCGCCGCGCGGCTCATCAACTGGTGCCCGCGCTGCCGGACCGCGCTCAGCGATCTTGAGGTGGAGCCGAAGGAGGAGAAGGGGAAGTTGTGGGACATCGCCTACCCGCTGGTGGATGGCAGCGGGGAGATCGTCGTCGCCACCACGCGGCCGGAGACGTTGCTGGGTGATACCGCCGTGGCCGTGCATCCCGGTGACCCGCGCTACCAGGGCTGGGTGGGGAAGAAGGTCCGCCTGCCGCTGGCGCCGGAGAAGCGCACCACGGCGGACGCGGAGACCATCGGGAACACCATTCCCATTGTCGGGGACGCCATCCTGGTGGACATGGCGTTTGGTTCCGGTGCGGTGAAGGTCACCCCCGGGCATGACTTCAATGACTTTGAAACGGGAAAGCGCCACAAGCTCCCATTGGTGAACCTGCTCAACCCGGACGGCACGCTCAATGACAACGCGGGTGCGTACGCGGGCAAGACTGCGGACGCCGCGCGCAAGGAGGTGCTCAAGGCGCTCACGGAGTCCGGCGCGCTCCGCGGCGAAAAGGACCACGTGCTGGCCCGCGGCCGCTGCCAACGCTGTGACACCGTGGTGGAGCCGTACAACTCCACGCAGTGGTACGTGCGGGCCAAGCCGCTGGCGGGCCCCGCCATCCGCGCCGTGGAGACGGGCCGCACCCGGATCATCCCGGAGGGCTGGACCAAGACGTACATGCACTGGATGACCAACATCCAGGACTGGTGCGTGTCGCGCCAGCTGTGGTGGGGCCACCAGATCCCAGCGTGGTACGGGCCGGACAACGCCGTGTTTGTGGCGCGCTCCGAGGCGGAAGCGGCCGCAGCCGCGGAAAAGCACTACGGCAAGCTGGTTACGCTGCGCCGCGATGACGACGTGCTGGACACGTGGTTCTCCTCCGCGCTGTGGCCGTTCACCACGCTGGGCTGGCCGGAGAAGACCGCGGACCTGGACGCGTACTACCCGGGTGCGGTGTTGGAGACGGGGTTTGACATCCTGTTCTTCTGGGTGGCGCGGATGATGATGATGGGCATCCACTTCATGGGCGAAGTGCCCTTCAAGCACGTCTACCTGCACGCCATTGTCCGCGACGACAAGGGCGAGAAGATGTCCAAGGTGAAGGGGAACGTCGTAGATCCGCTGGATGTGATTCAGGGCGCGACTGTGGACCGACTGCCGAAAGCGGCGCAGAAACAGTACCCGGAAGGGTGGAAGCCACAGGGCGCGGATTCACTCCGGTTCACGCTTGCATCCATGGCGTCGCAGGGGCGTGACATCAAGTTCTCTATGGAGCGCATTGAAGGCTACCGCGCGTTCCTCAACAAGGTGTGGAACGCGGCGCGGTTTGCGCTGATGCGCGTCACGCCCGGCGCGGTGCGGCCCATTGACGACGTGAAGAAGGACATGTCACCGGCGGACCGGTGGATCCTGGGGCGGCTGCAGGAGCTGTCGCGCGGCGTGAACACGTCGCTGAAGGAGTACCGCCTCGACGAGGCGACGATGTCCATCTACCACTTCCTCTGGGATGAGCTGTGTGACTGGTACATTGAGATGAGCAAGCCCGCGCTGATGGACACCACCGCGTCCCCGCGTAAGGTGGCGTGCGAAGCGACGCTGGTGCACGTGCTGGATCACGCGCTGCGGCTGCTGCACCCGTTCTGCCCATACGTGACGGAGGAGATCTGGCAGAAGCTCCCGTTGGCCCGGCGCCCGGCGGAGACCATCCAGTTGGCGCGCTTCCCGACGGGCGACGCCACCTGGGATGACCCGGTGAGCGCGGCGGTGGTGGGGACGGCGCAGGAACTGTGCAACGCGGTGCGGCGCATCCGCGCGGATGTGTCACTCAATCCGTCCAAGAAGGTGACCCTGCGGGTGGGCTGCACGGACGCGGCCAAACGCGAGGTGACGCAGTTTGAGGACGCACTCAAGCGGCTGGCCAACGTGGAGGCGATTGAGTTTCACGCGGAGCTGGGCGCCGACAAGACGAAACAGTGCGCCATGATGCAGACCACGAAGTTCCAGGTGGCGGTGCCATTGGAGGGGTTGCTGGACGTGGAGGCGGAGAAGGTGCGGCTGGCCAAAGAGCTGGAAAAGGCGGAGAAGGAGCTGGCGGGAATCCGCGGCCGGTTGGATAACGCGGGATTCCGGGAGCGCGCGCCCAAGGACATCATTGAGAAGGATGAGGCGCGGGCGGCGGAACTCAACGAGAAGATGGGCCGCATCCGCGACACGGTGTCCAGGCTGAACTGACCGGACGCAACGCCGTAGACTCCCCCCTTGCGGGGGAGGCGACGGAGGGCGGGCGATTGACCCCGCCAACGCGACGTCAGATCTCCCAGATGTTCCCCCACAGTGACGCTGCACCGTCGATGTAGATCGTCGTCCCCGTGATGTAGTCGGCCGCGTCGGACGCCAGGAAGCACGCCAGGTGCGAGACCTCCTCGGGCGCACCCAGCCGCCGCGCTGGCGTCTCATTCTCCGCCTTGTCCATCAGCTCCGGGGGATACCGGTCCGTTCCCGTGGACACGATGGTCCCCGGTGCGATGGCGTTCACCTGGATGTTGTGCGGCGCCCACTCCACCGCGAGCGTCTTGGTCATGTTCTCCACGCCCGCGCGGGCGGCGCCGGTGTGCACCATGCCGGGGAAGCCGCGGAAGATGTTGGCGATGATGTTGATGATGCGTCCCCGCCGACGGGGAACCATCACGCGTGTGCCCACCGCGTGGGTCACGTTGAACGTGCCCACCAGGTTGTTGCGCACCACCGTGTCAAACCCCTTGGGCGTCATGGACACCGCGGGCGCGGGGAACTGTCCGCCCGCGTTGTTCACCAGCACGTCAATCCCGCCCAGCTTCCCGACAACGGCGTCCACGTACGCGTTCACCGCGTCCGCGTCGCGGATGTCGCAGGGCGCGTGGAACTCCGTGTGCCCGCGCGTGCGCAGTTCCTCACCCAGCGCGTCAATGGGCTCCGCCCGCCGCCCGCACGTGGCAATGCGCGCTCCCAGCGCTGCGAACTCCAGCGCCATGGCCCGCCCAATGCCCGTCCCGCCGCCGGTGATCAGCACCACGCGGTCCTGGAACAACCCATCCCGCAATGGCGTGGGAATCACGCTGGCCGGCCACTTGTCGCGCGTCGTCATCGGCTCACCATGCCTGCTTGAGGTCGGCTTCGCGTACGGGTGCGTAGCTGCCCGGCGCGTCACCCAGAAGGGGCACCTTCCCGCCGCCCGGCGGTGCGGCAGGGACCTGTTCATCCCCGTGGGACGTGAGCCACTGCGCCCACGTGGGCCACCAGGAACCCGCCGTTTCCCTGGCCGCGGCCAGGAACGCGTCCGGGTCCGGCGGGTTCACCTCCGCCGTCACAAAGCCGTACTTCACCTGGGTGGGCGGATTGATGATCCCCGCAATGTGCCCGGACCCGGCCAGGTGGAACGCCACCGGCCCGCTGAACAGCTGCGTTGCCTTGTACGTGGCCTTCCACGGGGCAATGTGGTCCTCCCGCGTGGAGACCATGAACGTGGGCACGCGTACGTTCCGCAAATCCAGCGGCGTGCCCAGCACCACCAGCCCGCCGGGTTTCACCAGCTTGTTCTCCACGTACATGTTGCGCAGGTAGAACGCGTGCATCTCCGCCGGCATGCGCGTGGAGTCAGACGCCCAGTACAGCATGTCAAAGGGGAACGGGCTTCTCCCCAGCAGGTAGTTGTTCACCACGTGGGACCAGATGAGGTCGTTGCTGCGCATCAGGTTGAACGGGAATTGCATCTCCTCGCCCTTGAGGTAGCCGCGCGCGCGCATCTTCTGTTCCACCTGGTCCACCACCGCGGGCTCCACAAACATCCCCAGCTCGCCCACCGCGGAGAAGTCCGTGAGGGTGGTGAAGTATGACGTGGAGGCGAGCCGCTCGTCGCCACGCGCCGCCAGGTGCGCGGCCAGCGTGGCCAGCAGCGTGCCGCCCAGGCAGTACCCCACCGCGTGCACGCGCTCCTTCCCGGTGATGGTGCGGATGACCTCCAGCGCGGTGAGCGGGCCGTCCTTCAGGTAGTCCCCATATCCTTTCTGCGCGTGCCGCTCGTCGGGATTGACCCAGCTGAGCAGGAACACGTTGAAACCCTGGCCCAGCAGCCAGCGCACCAGGCTGTTCTCCGGCCGCAGGTCCAGGATGTAGAACTTGTTGATCCACGGCGGGATGAACAGCAGCGGCGTGGCGTGCTGCGTCTCCGTGAGCGGCGCGTAGTGGATGAGTTCGCACAGCTCATTGCGCCACACCACCTTGCCCGGCGTGACCGCCAGGTTTCCGCCCACCTTGAACGCGTTCTCGTCGGTCACGCGGATGCGAAGGCTGCCCTGGCCCGCTTCCAGGTCACGCAACAGGTTCTCCAGGCCGCGCAGCAGGTTCTCGCCGTGGCTCTCACGCGTGGCGCGCAGCACCTCCGGGTTGCTCCACGGGAAGTTGGACGGGCTGAGCGCGTCCATGAACTGGCGCGCGTAGAACTCCACCTTCAGCGCGTCCGCCTCAGACAGTTCCGCCGCGGCGTCCACCAGCTCACCCGCAAAGCGGTGCCCCAGCAGGTGCGCCTGCTTGAGGAAGTCAAACCACGCGTTGTCACTCCACGCCGCGTCCTTGAACCGCCGGTCACCCTTGGCCGGCTCCACCACCGGCGTCACCGGCCGCCCCAGCACCCTCCGCGCCGCGTTCACCGTCAAGGACGCCGTGTCCCGCGCCAGGTGCCATTGCGATCGCGCCACCTTCACCGGATGCCGCGCCAACGCCGCGCCAAACCGCGCCAACGCACCGCCCAGCTTCAGCGGGTCCGCCTGCAGGATGCCCGCCGCGCCCGCCTGCCGTGCCAGCACCATGGCCACAATGCGCTGGCTCTGCGCGGCCAGCGCGCCCATGCGCGCCAGCACCGGGTCCGCCTGTTCGGTTGACGTTGTCATGCCGCCTCCTCCTCAGCCCTGCTTGGCCCCTGCCAGCGCGCCCACGGTGCCGTGCACCGCCCGCAGGTAGTCCGCCGGGCGCAACACCAGCTGCGTCCCGCGCATGCCCGCGCTCACTGCGATCTCGTCAAACAACTCCATGGTCTCATCCACGTACACCGGGTAGTCCTTCTTGGCGCCCAGCGCGGTGGTCCCGCCGCGGATGTACCCCGTCAGCGGTTGGACCTCCTTGAGCGCCACGGTGTCCGCGCTGCGGTTGCCGGACAGCCTGGCCAGCGCCTTGAGGTCCAGCTCGGTGTCCGCCGGGATGACGGCAAAGCACACGCCGGTGCGGTCCCCGCGGCACACCAGCGTCTTGAACACCTGCTCGGGCGGCATGCCCACCTTGCGCGCCACGCTCTCGGCGGACAGGTCGCTCTCGTCCACGTCGTAGTCGCGCAGCTGGTAGGCAATGCCCAGCCGGTCCAGGATGCGCGCGGCGTTGGTCTTCATGGCGCGCTGATGTGGCGCAACGTCGCCGAGTGGTCAACGCGCCTTTCCTCCCGCCCGGGGCTGTGCCATACGCGCGCCAACTTTCAACGTGGACCCGCCAGACGCGGCGGGCCGCAGATGGAGAGAAGACCGTGGAACTCAAGAACCTGAAGATCATCGTGACGGGCGGTGCGCAGGGCATGGGCGCTCACTTTGTGAAGCGGCTGGCGGAAGCCGGCGCGCAGGTGGCCGCGGGCGACGTCAAGGAAGACGGGCTCGCCGTACTGCAGAAGGAGTGCACCGGGATGCCGGGCAAGGTCCATGTGCGCAAGCTGGACGTCTCCAATGAGACGGAGATTGGCGCGTTTGTGGACTGGGCGCATGACGCCATGGGCGGCCTCAACGGCCTCATCAACAACGCGGGCATCCTGCGGGACGGGCTGCTGGTGAAGAAGGACCGGGAGACCGGCGCCATCAAGAAGATGAGCCGCGCGGACTGGGACGCGGTCATTGGCGTGAACCTGACGGGCGCCACGTTCATGGTGCGGGACGTGGTGGCCAAGATGGCGGGCAGCGGCATCAAGCCGGGGGTCATTGTCAACGTGTCCTCCATTGCGCGGCACGGCAACCGCGGGCAGAGCAACTACGTGTCCGCCAAGGCGGCGCTGGCGGCTAACACGGTGACCTGGGCACGGGAATTCGCTCCCTACGGGATCCGCGTGGGCGCGGTGGCCCCTGGCATGATTGAGACGCCCATGACGCAGGGCATGAACCAGAAGGCGCGGGATGCGCTGGTGGCCAACATCCCGGTGGGCCGCATTGGCCTGCCGGAGGACATCTGGGTGGCCGCCCGGTTCATCATTGAGTGTGACTACTTCGACGCGCGTACCATCGACGTGGACGGCGGGCTGTCCATGTGAGAAGGGAAGGCCGGCGGCACGGTCCCGCGCCACGGCGCGGGATCCGCTGCGGCCGCGCGGAGGCGGTGGGTGGGGTCCCCGGTCACGGTGGCGGAAATCCAGGCGGCGGCTCACGGTGCGGATTCGCGCACGGTGGTGCAGCTGCTGGGCCTGGGGGCGTGGACGCTGGTGGGCCACGTGTCTGAGTCCCCGGAGGGCTGGGCCTTCCGCACCGGCGAGTCCCGCCCCGCGCTCCCTCCCAGCCCCCACGGCGAGGGCCTGCTGCCAGGCATGACTGTCTGGCCGGTGACGCCGCGCCGGCCCCGGCCGGGGCGCGCCACGCAGGTGGTGCTGGTGGGCCGCTCCCGCAGCAATGACGTGGTCATTGACCACACCGGGGTGTCCAAGTTGCACGCGCGCATCCACCTGGCGGACGGCACCTGCGCGGTGGAGGACGCGGGGAGCCGCAACGGCACGTCCGTCAACGGGCGCGCCGTCGTCGCGGAGACGCGCGTGCGGTTGCACAACGGGGACATGATCGTGTTCGGTGGCGTGGCGTTGACGGTCTATTCCACGCCCAGCCTGCTGGGCATTGTGCGCAAGCTGGGTCCGGGCTGAGTGCGGGGGGCGGATGGCGCTGGAGACCTGGCTGGCCATGGCGGAGGGGGGCGCGGGCCCGGCGGCTGAACTGGGCTGGCTGGCGTCCCTGGTCCCCTCCCAGGTGGGCAGCGTGCTGGGGCGCGCCACGCTGGTGCAGCTGGCTGGCGGTGCGGCCCTGAAGCTGGAGGTGGACGGGAGCGCGGTGGAACCGTCCCACCGGCTGCGGATGGCGTTCTGGGCGGCCCAGGCGGGCCTGGCGTGGTGGGAGCTGGCGTTGGCGGACGCCGCCGGGCGGGAGGCCCTCCTGGCGCGGCTGGCGGCCCCGGTGGCCAACTGGACGGGCACGGCCAGTGACCTGATGTCCCAGGCGCGCGGGCTGATGCGGCAGTGCGGCGTGCCGGAGGACGTGGCGGAGGACGTGCTGGGGCGGGGCGCGCTGGTGCGCCTGGGACCGGATTGGCCACCCGCCCCGGTGGTCAGCCGCGCCGCGCCCAACGGGATCTTCCTGGAGTGCCGCCACGCGCCCGCCGTGGGGGATGAGCTGCTGCTGCGCTTCCCGCCGGGTTGCCCCGCGGCGCTGCAGCGGATGCCGGTGCGGGTGGTGTTTGTCCGGCGCGGCAAGGGCGGACCAGACCGCATCCCCGGTTTTGGCGTGGCGCCGCTGGGGCAGGACGCTGCCGTTGCTGAAGCGCTGGCCTGCTGGGGTGTCTCCGCCGCGGAGCCCAGCGGGCGCGCCCACCCGCGCTACGCCACCGTGGCACGCGTCCGCTACCAGAGCGAAGAGCAGTTCTCCGACGACTACATCTCCAACCTGTCGTTCGGTGGCGCGTTTGTGGAGAGCAAGGACCCGCTGCCGGTGGACACGGAGCTGCCGGTGGTCCTGCAGCTGCCCTCCGGCGCGGAACTGTCCGTCCGCAGCCACGTGGTGTTCCAACGCGCCAACGGGATGGGCGTGCAGTTCAAGCTGGATCAGGAGACGGAGCGCGTGCTGGCCCAGGAGCTGGCGCGCATCTCGTGCCGCCCCCGGCGCGTGCTGGTGGTGGATGACAACGCGCCGTGGCGGGCCATCCTGGGCAAGCAGCTGCGCCGCGAGGGCGTGGAGGTGGTGGAGGCCGGGGATGGCCAGCAGGCCCTGCAGGCGCTGGCCGAGGAGCTCATGCACATTGACCTGGTGATCACGGACCTGAATATGCCGGTGATGAGCGGCCGGGAGCTGGTGGAGCGCATCCGCCACGCCGGCGGTGAGACGGAGCTGCCCATCGTGGTCATCTCGTCCACCACGGATACCGACTCGCGCGATGCGCTCATGCGGGCGGGCGCGGACCTGGTCATGGACAAGCTGGTCCCGCTGGATGAGCTGGTGAAGCGCAGCCTGGAGGCCGCCACCGCCAAGCGGCAGCGCCTGGCGCTGGGCGGCGGCACCGGCCTGAGCGCCCCCGCGGCGTGGTGAGGCGCGGTGCTTTACGCAGTGGCGGGTGGGGGGTACACGGTCCGCGCGGCAACGGAAGGCTGGGCGGCCGCTGGTGGCGTCCCCGCGATGCGGGGCCTCCACGGGAGGAAAGTCCGGGCTCCATAGGGCAGGGTGCTGGCCAACGGCCAGTCAGGGTGACCTGAAGGAAAGTGCCACAGAGAACAGACCGCCGGTGCTTGCGCCGGCAAGGGTGAAACGGTGCGGCAAGAGCGCACCGCGCCTTCCGAGAGGCGGGCGGCACGGC
>JACRCW010000039.1 GCA_016218805.1 Deltaproteobacteria bacterium
CACACGGCGCTATCCGACTGGAACCAAGGTCCCAGACGAAATACTTGACAGCGTCGAACTCAAACGCAATCGTTTCCATGGTGATTGGAACTACACGATTTCACCGTCAACTTGATCCAGTTATTGTTTTCCATTTCCTAACGTGCTGGCGACTCCGGCGGAGCCCTTATCTGTTGGAGTTGCGCACCTGGTCGACGAACAGAATGAACAAGGCGAGGCGTTCCGTGTCGTCGAGGATCCAGGACAACCGCCCACGCCGGAGTTGTCCGTCACGGGCGGGTCGTTGCCTCCCGTGCCATCTATGGACACATGTGGGCAGCGGGAGTGGGACCTGCGCATCGCGATAACAAATGCCCGTGCCGCAGACCGCGCAGACATTTGGATTGTGCGAGGGGAGAACTTGCCACGCTACGCGGATGTCACGCCGGACCTGGAGCGAGCGAACGAATACCACGAACCCAATTACCTCGTTGTCACGGACGTGGGTTCAGGCCTTCAGGTGAACAACGGGGAACGACTCAGGGTGGGAGTCCGAATGGTCAGCGTCGCGGGCGTGGCGTCTGAGGTCGTGACGTCGGATTACGTGATCGTCGGAGTGCCGTCTGGGTGTGCCTGCCGCACCACGGGCAGCTGGTCTGACGGCGGAGTGTTGGCTGCCGCCGCCATCGCGTGGGGAACGGCCAGGCGGCTTCGCCGTCGGGGCGTGCGGCGTCCGCTGCCGGCGGCTTGAAGACGGTCTTGTGCTGTGTCCCCGAATCCGGGAGACACAGGAAGGGCGTCTCATTGGGAACGTCCAAGCGCTCTGACTGACGCCAGTCGGGATTGGTCACGTCCGTCATCATTCAAGCCCGGACCGCAGCCCAATGGAACCGGGGCACAGACGAACACCAGGGACAACACGCGGCGCATCATTCACGGCCCTCCTGAGTCACTGCCAGCATCGGCGAGACCACCATCTGCCGGCGCGACGCAGCGATACGCATATGATGCGGGGTCTACACAGCGTGTACCACCGTCCAGCGAATCATCGGCAACGCAATACGGGTCGCGAACGGGAGATCGGCGGAGCGACTCCATTGCCTGGGTGCGAGCGTCGGAAACGGAATATCTGAGGTATGACTTCGGGAACCCACGACCAGCATTGGGTCCGCCATCTACGTAGACCCACCCGCTCGTCCAGATGGTGTTCAAGTCCGCAAGTCGTGTGTCATCGGTGGCGTCAATGACAAACGCCCGACGTGCTCCGCGGACGTAGGCCACCGGGACGTCTGACAACCCGCAAAGGGGATATGCTGCCCGTTTCTCAACATTGAAAGCTACGACTGCGCGCGGCGGAGCACCATGCGTGAACAGCTCCAGGTAGCTCCACGTGTCATCAGGGGCGACCAGTGTGTCTGCGGCGAGATGCCCGGCCCACGTCTCAACGACTGTCAATCGGATTTGTTCCCCAGCCCGTGGCCACTGAAAGCTCCCATGCGTGGGCTTGGCACACGTCGTCGCCTCAGGACAAAGACCGGCGGGCGACAGCGCAACTACCCCAACAAATGGCGCAAGATCGAGCGCCGCCTCGTCAGCAAAGGGCGGTTCATCGGGCGCGGGGCCCGGGGCGCATTGGTCGTACAGGCAGCCGGAGGCAGCCAGCGCCAACATCACCCAATGCCGCCTAGTCCAAACACCGCGCATGCAAACCCTCCTGTGCCTGAAGTCGCTGCCGCCCGCGCGCAAACCAAGCCACAAGAACGTTCGTTGTGTGGCCCCAGCAGGTGAGGTGGCCCAACGGGCGCTCCGCCTTGGGTAACTGGCAGGCTCTCGACCAAGACCGCCGGAGGAGGGAGGGCTGTGCCGCTACGCAACCCAATGGAGCGCACCTTCCGCGAGGACATGGAGAAACACAGCGACGCTTGGGAAGGCACGCATTGCTGATGGGCCGACCGGAGAGTGGGTTGCGCTCCCCGTAGGCGGCGTTGTGGTTCGACCCAAACTCCTGGCATCCGCCGACAGCCAGACCCTTGCCGACACACCCCGCCATTGGCACCCTCCCCGTCCCTGCTGTGAAGCGGACCTGATGGTACCCCAGCGGGTCTATGAAGTCGCATGGGACCGGTGAACGCGTGGAATCCAATCCTCACCGCCCCGGCGTGGCCAGGGGGAGGGTGAAGGCCACGGCGTGACCACCGTCCGTCGGCGTTTCCAGCCAAATCTGCCCGCCCTGCTGCTCCACCAGGCAGCGCGCCAGCGCAAGCCCCAGGCCCGCGTCACCTTCGGGCTGGTAGGGGCCCAGCAGCTCAAAGGCGCGGTCGCGCTCGCCGGGTGGGGGACCCTCCCCGCCGGCCACCGCAAACACCGCCATGCCGCCCGTGGGCGTGCGGCTGGCCAGGCGTACCGACGGCGGGCGCGCGGGCGGCGTGGAGCCCAGGGCCGCCAGCACCAGCGTGCGCAGCAGCAGGCGCGCGGCCGCGGGGTCACACCGCACGCGGGGCGTGGAGGAGGGCGCCTCCACCCGCGCGCTGCGCTGCCGCAGCGGCAGGGCCTCCTCCTCCAGCACCGTCTGCCAGGCCTCGCGCAGGTCCACGTCTGTGGCGGCCGCCTTGCGCGTGGCCACCTGCGCGTAGACCGCCAGGTCCGCCAGCAGGCGCTGCAGGCGGCGTCCCGCGCGCAACAGGCGCTCCCGGGTTTCCACGGGTGCGCCGCCCGCCAGGCCGGCCAGCCCGTGGACCGCCGCCAGCGGCGCCTGGACGTGCTCCACCAGGTTGTCCAGCGTGCGGGCAAGCTCGCGGGCGGGCAGCGCCCCGGAGGACGGGCCCGGGCCGGTCTCACCCACCGCCACCGCCAGACGCTCGTCGCCCTCGGCGTAGAACCGCGCCAGGGTGAGGCGCGCGCCAAACGGCGCCCCGCCGCGGCGCAACAGCACCACCGGGAGGTCATCCACGCGGCCCACCGCCCGCACGCGCTCCATCACACGGTCAAACTCGCCGCGGTCCGCAAACAGCTGTGACACCCGCACCGCGCCGCCCAGGAACTCCTCGCGTGAGTGGCCGAACACGCGCGTGGCGCCGGCGTTGACTTCGTGGAACGCGCCGTCCGTGGTGCCCATCACCCCCAGCGCGCACGGCGTGACCTCCAGCAGCACGCGCGCGCGGCGGTCCGCCCGGCGCAGCTCGCGCAGCACCTGGGCGTGGGCGGTGACCTCGCGGATGACGGCAAACGCACCCACCCCCGTGCCGTCTTCCGTGACAAAGGTGGTCAGGCAGAACTCCAGGTGCCGGGGGGTGCGCTCCGGGCCCTCCAGGACGGCCTGGTGGATGCCCTCCAGCGGCGTGGTGGCATCCAGGGACAGCAGGTCAAACAGCGTGGTGGCGTAGATGTCATCCAGCGAGCGGCCCAGCAGGGCGGCCGCGTAGGCGCTGCAAAGCACGGTGCGGCCCTGCAAGTCCCCCAGCCAGAAGCCGGTGCGGGCATGCTCCAGCAGGTCCCACAGCGGGCGGTCCGGGGCCAGCGCGCGGGCCGCGCCCCCGCGCGCGTGCTGGCGCGTCTCCGGGATGCGCCGCAGCCGCAGGACGGACACCGTCAGGCCCTGGACCAGCAGGGTCACCACGGACGTCTCCGCCTCCGGGGCGCCCACGGGGCGCAGCACCAGCTCCGCGGGCTCGTGCCCGGGGTCGCCAAAGCGGTCCAGCTCTTCGCGCTGGGCCGGGTCACACAGGTCCCAGATGGCCTTGCCGCGCAGCGCCGGATCATCCTGGCCCAGGTACTCCTTGAACGCCGTGTTGGCATACACAATCCGCCCGCTGCGCAGGACCACCACCGGGTGCGCGGCACCGTCAAACAGCGCGGGCAGCTCGCGGTGGTAGGCGCCCGCCGCGACGGTGGTTCCCAGTGCGGGGGTGGACGTTTTGTCGCTGGCCAAGCACCCCTCCGGGTGCGCCCCTCATAGCAGACCGGCTCACGTCTGCGCCGGTCCCCGCGCCACGCTATCTCCGGGGTCCCGCCGAGGTCCCCCCATGCCCAACCGGCTTGCCCGCGAATCCAGTCCCTACCTGCGCCAGCACATGCACAACCCCGTGGACTGGTACCCGTGGGGGGACGAGGCGCTCACCGCCGCGCGCACCGCGGACCGGCCCATCCTGCTGTCCGTGGGGTATGCCGCCTGCCACTGGTGTCACGTCATGGAGCACGAGAGCTTTGAAGACGGGGCGACCGCAGCGCTGATGAATGAGCGGTTTGTGAACATCAAGGTGGACCGAGAGGAGCGGCCGGACCTGGACCACCTGTACATGGCCGCCTGCCAGCTGTTCACCGGCGCCGGCGGCTGGCCGCTGACGGTTTTCCTCACGCCGGACCTTCGCCCGTTCTTTGCCGGCTCCTACTTTCCGCCGGATGACCGCTACGGGCGCCCGGGTTTTCCGCGGGTGTTGCGCGCCCTGTCAGACGCGTGGCGCAATGACCGGAACGACGTCACCGAGCAGGCTGCGCGCTTCCTGCAGTCGCTGTCCGGGCTGGCGGACGGCCCGGCCGCGGGCCGCGGCGCACAGGTGGACGCCGGCACGGTGACCCGCGCGGCCGGCAGCCTGCTGCGCCGGCTGGACCCGCGCCACGGCGGGTTTGGCGGCGCGCCCAAGTTCCCGCACGCCCAGGAGCTGCGGGTGCTGGAACTGGCCGCGCGGCGCGGCCATGAGGCGGCGGGGAAGGCCTCGCTGTTGACGTTGGCCTGCATGTCTGACGGTGGCATTCACGACCAGCTGGGCGGCGGGTTCCACCGCTACAGCGTGGACGAGCGCTGGGCGGTGCCGCACTTTGAGAAGATGCTGTACGACAACGCGCTGCTCCCGTGCGCGCTGCTGGCGGCCTACCGGCGCACCGGGGAGCCGTGGCTGGCGGACGTGGTGCGCGGCACGTTGGGGTGGGTGGCGCGGGAGATGACCGCGCCAGGCGGCGGGCTCTTTGCCAGCCAGGACGCGGACAGTGAAGGCCACGAGGGGAAATACTTTGTGTGGCGCCCCGCGGAGGTTCGCGCGGTGCTGGGCGACGACGACGCCCGGGCGTTCATCCTGCGCCACGGCGTGGACGAGCGGGGGAACTTTGAGGACGGTGCCACCGTGCTGCACGTGGCGGCGGGATGGCCGGAGGTGGCCCGGGAGCTGGGCTGGTCCGTGGAGGACACGCAACGCCGGTTGGCGCTGGCGCGGGAGGCCATGCTGCGGGCGCGGCAGGCGCGCGTGGCCCCCGCCACGGATGACAAGGTGCTGGCCGGCTGGAACGGCCTGATGGTGAGCACCCTGTGTGACGCCGGCACCACGCTGGGCGACGCGGCGCTGCTGGACGCGGCGCGGCGCGCGCTGGACTTTGTGCTGGGCTCCATGCGGGCGGACGACGGGGGACTGCTGCGCGTGCACGCGGCCGGCACCGCGCGCATTCCGGGGTTCCTGGAGGACTACGCCGCGGTGGCCACGGCGGCCTGTGACCAGCACCGGGCCACCGGCGAGTCGCGCTGGCTGCAGGCCGCGCGCGAACTGGGCGACCAGATCCTGGCGCGCTTCGCGTCCGAGGACGGGTGCGGGTTCTTTGCCACGGAGGCGGGCCGCGCGGACGTCATCATCCGCTCCCGTTCCACCGCGGATGACTCGGTGCCGTCAGGCACGGCGCTGGCCGCCGGGGCGCTGGCCTACACGGGCGCGCTGTGCGGGCTGGCCGCGCACGCCGCGGCGGCTGCGCAGATCCTGGAGGCCTTCGGCGCCGAACTGGCGGCCCACCCCGGGGCGCACGCCACGCTGCTCCAGGTGGCGGACCGCGCGGTGCGCGGTGAGCCCTCCGTGGTGGTGGCGGGCCCCGGCGCGGAGGCGCTGCTGGCCGCGGCGCGTGGTCTGGCGGACCCCTCCGTTGCCGTGGTGGACGCGCGGGATGACGCGGTGGCCCCGGCGTTGCGGTCCGGCAAGGAGGCCGTCAACGGGAAGGCGGCGGCGTATGTCTGCGCCGGGAACACCTGCCAGGCACCGGTGACTGACATAGCCGGGCTCAAGGCCGCGCTGCGGCAGGCGGACCTGTGGGTCAGCCGGCACCCGGAGGCCGGACGTTGACCGGCGTGGGCGTGGGGCGCCAAGAACGCGCCACATGATCCTGCACGACCACCTGCTGGAGGACCTGCCCGAGCGAGTGCGCGAGGTGGCGGTCCGCGTGCGTGACCTCATCCTGAGCCTGGGTACCGGCGTCACCGAACAGCTGCGCGGCAAAGCGGTGGAGTTTGGTGCACCCGGCCGGCTGGCGCGGCTGACGGCGGACCGCGGGGGCGTGACCCTCACGCTGTTTGGCCCGCTGCCCTCTCCGCTGCATGACCGGCACGGCAAGCTGCGGCCCGCCGGGAAGGGTGCGGAGATCCGGCTGGGCTCCACCGCGGACCTGGATGACGAGCTGCGGCGCCTGCTGCGCGACACCTACGCGCGGATGCACGCCGTGGGTTCGCCGGAGCGCCGCCACGTGGACGTGAAGTCCGCCGTCCCGCCGGCGCTGCGGGAGCCGCTGGAGAACTTCTCCCGGACGCTCCGGCTGTGGGTGCACGCGCTCCAGGTGGCCGAGAAAATGGAGCGCCAACGCCAGCTGCAGGAGTCCCGCGCCGGACAGAAGCGCAGCCACAAGAAGAAGGCGCCGGCCGTGCCCCCGCCGCTGCCGCTGCCGGAGGAGATCCCCGCGCCGCCGGAGCGCACCCCGCCGCCACCCCCCCGCGCTCCGGCAAAGAAGCCCGCCGCCCGCAAGGCCACGGCGAAGAAGACCCAGCGCCCTCCGGCCGCGCGCCGCCGCACACGGACCCGCTGAGACTCACGGGACCGCCAGCCCGTCCACTTCCATCCGCCCATCCGCCCAGGCGCTCACGCGCACCGTGGAGCCGCGCACGGAATCCGGCGGCCACGGGGTCACCGCGGTGCACCGTGACGTCGTCGCGGTGATGCCCTCACCGGTGGCAAACAGCAGCGGCCCGGACTGCTCCAGCCGCTGCATCACCGTGGGGCTGGGATGGCAGTACGTGTTGTCCGTCCCCGCGGAGATCACCGCCGCGCGCGGGGTCCACGCTGCCAGCGCCGGCGTGGCGGTGCTGGTGAGCGACCCGTGGTGGTCCACCTTCAGCAGGTCCACCCGGCCCGTGTACCGCGCCACCGGCGTTTCCACGTCCGCCGTGCCTTCCCCGCCGCCCGTCAGGTCCCCGCCCAGGAACGCGCGGAAATCGCCGTGCTCAACGAGAAATGCCACGGAGCGGCTGTTCTCATCCGTGGTGGTCACGTGGGACCCGTCCGGCAGCGCCCCGTTCACCGCCACGCACGTCATGGTCACCCCGCCCAGCTGCAACTCCTGCCCCGGCTCCATGACGCTGACCCGCCCCCGGCTCACCTGGCGCCACTTCTCGCACGTCTGGCTGGTGCAGGTGTGGTCATCGCCGTAGTCCCACAGCGCAGCGCCCGGTGCGCCGTCATCCGCGGTGTTCGCCAGCCGGTCAGGCCCCAGCATGAAGTCCGCCAGCCCGGCCAGGTGGTCCGCGTCATAATGGGTGACCACAACGTGATCCACGCGTCCTTTGGACTCCTCCATGACCGCCGCCGCCACCGCGTCCGCCCGGCCAATGCCGCCGCCGTCAATCAGCACCGTGGTGCCATCCGGGCCGATCACCAGCGTGCAGTCTCCCTGCCCCACGTCCACCGCGATGATGCGCAACTCAGCGCCTGACCCGCCGCCGCCGGGCGGTGGCGGCTGGCAGGAGGCCGCGCAGAGGGCCAACCACACGCCACGCTTCAAGGGAACTCCACGCGGAGGCTGTATTCCACGCCGGTCACCTGGGTGCTGGTCACCAGCGCGTAATACGTATCGCCCGGCAGCACGGCCACTTCTGCCCGCGTGGTGTCCAGCCCGCCCGCCGCACCGGCCGGGACCCCGTCCGCCAGGCGCAACCCGCCGGACGAGAACAGCGCCACCGAGACGACCTCACCCACCGCGCAGCTCGCGGTGGCCACCAGCGTGCCGGCGGCCGGCGCCTGGAACAGGAACAGGTCGTAATCGCCCTCGCACGTGCGCAGGCCGTTGCCCGGCAGCGCCCCAAACACGCCCGGCAGCGACACCACCACGTCCGTGGCCCGGTTGTTGGGCTCCAGCAGGTCCACACCGCACGCGGGCGTGGGACCGCCCACGGGCAGACCGCTGCCACCATCCGCACCCCCATCGGTCACGGACGCGTCGGCGGCGCCAGCGTCGTCAGCGGGCACCGCGCCGTCCGGTGGGCCCGCGTCAGACGGCACTGCGGCGTCCGTGCCACCCGCGTCCACGGGGGCTGCGTCCGGCGCGGAAGCGTCCCCTGGCGGGCCGCCGTCGGATGCGTCGGCAGGGCCACCGTCAGCGGGTGGCGGGTGGCCGGCGTCACGCGGGCAGAAGGGCCGCGCCGCGCACGCGGTGTCGGAGGTGTCCACGCCACAGGACCACGCGTAGTCCACGCACAGCGCCGGGAGCGCCGGGGACTGGCAGCACGGATCGGTGAAGCAGGCGGGGGCCGTGCCGGCGTCGGTGCAGCCGCCGTCGGTGAAGCAGCCGCCGCCGGGCGCGGCACCGCCGGGGCAGACCCAGCCGCCGTCCAGGCAACCCGCGGACCCGGCCGGCGGCGTCCCCCAGCACGTGCCCGGCGGGCAGGCGGTGCGGGCCACGCCGGGCACGCAGGTCCAGCCGCCCGCCGCGCATCCGGCAACGCCCAGCACCATGGGGTCCCCGCACGCCGGGTGGCAGGACGGCGCCGTGCCCTGGCAGGCGGACGAACAACGCTCCTCGGCCACGCCCTCCGCGCACTGCCAGCGCGCGGCAATGCACGCCGCCGCGAACAACTCACCCTGTTCGCACCAGGTTGCCAGGCACTGGGCCTCGCTCCCCGGGCACGACGCCGCGTACACGCAGCCGGGCACCACGGGCACCCCACCGTCGGCCTCGCTGCAGGCTCCCGGCGTGAAGCAGCCCGCGTCACCGGCGCTGCCGTATTCACAGCTCCAGGTTCCTCCCGTGCACACCTGGCCCGGTGCGGGCGGGCCCCAGCATGTCTCCGTGGGACAATCCTCCACCAGGACGCCATCCGGGCACTGCCAGCGCCCGGATGCGCACGCCGGCACCGCCGTGGGCGCGGGCGCATAGTCCCCGCACGCCAGGTGGCAGGTGGGCTGCGGCGGTGCGCACGTGCCGCCGTTGGCGGACGCGTCCAACACCGTGCACTCGGGGCTGCCCGGCAGCAGGCAGCGCCCGCACGCGCAGCGCAACCCGTCCGCACACTCCCAGGACCGCGCGCAGCCGGCGCCCTCCGGGGCACCGCGCGCCGCCACCAGCGCGTCCCACGGCAGGCACCCCGCCAGCCCGAGCAGCACCAGGGCGCCCCGCAACGGAACCAACACGCGCACGCAATGGGTTTTCACGACGGGGAAGTGTGTAGCACGCCCCGTGGGAGCGGCGTAGGTTGCCGCCCATGAGGGACCTGCCACGGAATGTGTGGGCGCTGGGCGTGGTGTCGCTGCTGACGGACTTTGCCAGTGAGATGTGCGTGCCGCTGTTCCCGCTGCTGCTGGCGGCGTTGGGTTCTGGCGCCACGTGGCTGGGCGCCATGGAAGGCGCCGCGGATGCGGTGAGCGCGCTGGTGAAGCTGGCCGGCGGCCGCCTGAGTGACCGTCTGCCGCGGCGCAAGCCGCTGGTGCTGGCCGGGTACGCGCTGGCCGCGCTGGTGCGCCCGTTCTACGCGTGGGCGGCCGCGCCGTGGCAGGTGCTGGCCCTGCGCGCGTCAGACCGCGTGGGCAAGGGCCTGCGGACCGCGCCGCGGGACGCGCTGCTGGCGGATGCGGTGCCGCCCGAACGCCGTGCGGAGGCCTACGGGCTGCACCGCGCATTTGACCACGCCGGCGCCGTGCTGGGCCCACTGGTGGCCGCTGCCGTGCTGGCGTGGCGGCCGGACCTGGACGTGGTGCGCTGGGTCTTCCTCATCTCGCTGGTGCCGGGGGTGCTGTCCGTCGTGGCGGTGGCACTGGGCGTGCGCGAAGAGCCCCGCCTCCAACCGGCCGCGCATCACGCGGTGCAACCCGCCCCGCCGGGCCGCGGTGCGGTCCTGCTGCTGGCATTGACGGCGTGGTTCGCCGTGTTCCGCCTTCCGGAGGTCCTGTTCCTGGCGCGGCTGTCGTCGTTGGGAGCGGGCGGCGCGTGGCTGCCGCTGGCGTGGAGCGCCATGCACGTGGTCAAGAGCGCCACCGGCCGGCCCATGGGCGCGTGGGCGGACCGCGCGGGCCCGGAACGCGCGCTCCCGTTGGGATACGCCCTGTACGGTGTGACCGTGCTGTGGGCGTTCTCCGTCCATGACGCGCGTTGGCTGCTGGCTGCCATGCTGGTGTTTGCATTGCACCACGGGCTCACGGAAGGCGTGGAAAAGGCGCTGCTGAGCCGGTTGTGGCCGCCGGAGTCTCGCGGGACGGGATTTGGCGTGTATCACGGGCTGGTGGCGCTGCTGGCACTGCCCGCCGGGGCCGGCCAGGGGTGGCTGCTGGAGCACGTGGGCGCCCAGGCGCTGGGGAGCGTTCTCGCCGCCGGAGCCGCGGTGGCGTTTCTGGGAGCCAAGGCGGCGTCAGCGCGGCTGCGCGGCGCCGCACCCTGAGCACACGGCCGGCGTGCGGGCGCGGTGGGCACACGCCCCGCCACGGCTTCCCCCCGTGTCACGCGGAACCAGGACCATGTCCCAGCGACCCGGCGTGGCCCGCCCACCGGGCCGGAGATCCACCCCCAGTGACCCGGGCATTGCCCCCCACCAGTCCGGAGGTGCCCCCAACCAACCTGGACGGCTTTCCCAGGTCAGGGGATGAACGTCCCCATGACACCTTGGGACGTTCCTATGTCGTGCGGTGTCGTTCCCCATGACACCCCTTGGCTGTCCCAGTGGCGGCACGGCCCTTCCCTGTTGTCAGGCCAGGCCCGCTCTGGGGCTGCGGCACTCGCGCGCACGACCCGGTTTCCCGATTTGACCCGGCGCGCGCTCCGTGCCGCCAGAACGCCGGTGGCCCCGGCAAACGGCATGAGCCCGAGACCGCTTTGCGGGAGTCGGTGCGGGAGCATTCTGCCCATTCCTCCCGGAGGTGGAGGAAGCAACGGGGAGGAAGCTGCCGGCGTTGCGCCGTCAACGGCGTCGCGTGCGCCTGAGGCGCAGCAAGCTGTCTGGCGCACCCATTCCCCGCGTCGGCGGGCGCTTTCGCCAGGCGCGCCTCGAGGGCCTGTGCTCGCCAACTCGCGAAGTCTTGATCAACCCGCGATGGACCCTTGACTACAACCTACTACACGGCGTAGGAGTAGAGCATGTCCGCGACACGGCATGCGCTCGGTGAACTCGAGCACGCCATCATGAATGTCCTTTGGGCGCGCGCGCCTCTGTCGGTGCGTGAGGTTCTCGCCCGGCTGCGTCGTCGCCCCCCGCCCGCGTACACCACCGTGATGACCGTGCTGGACCGCCTCCACGCCAAGGGCCTTGTTGAGCGCGTGAAGGACGGCAAGGCGTTCCTGTACGGTCCCACGGTCACGTGCGACGAGTGGACCGCGGAAAACGCGCTTCGCGCGCTGGGCAGGGACCCCACCACGGGCGTCTTGGTCGCATTCCTGGACTCCGCCCAGCGGGCCGACTCGGACCTGATGGACCGCTTGGAGCGGCTGATCGCGGCACGGCGGGAGCGTGGCACTTGAGCGCCCTCCTGCTCGGTCCGCCTCTCTTCCTGATCTTCGTCGTCTCCGCCATGGCGGCCTCCGCGTGCGTGTCCTTGTTCCGCCGGTGGAGCGCACGGCAATCCGCGCTGCTCGCGTTCCTTGCAACCGCGGGACCCCTGTTGGCGGCCCTGCTGACATTCGCCGCCTTCCTGGGTCCGCTGTTTGAAGGCCACTGCCACTGCGCGGAACATGGTCTGCATCATCCGCACCTTTGCCCACTGCACCCGTTGCACGCCGCAGGCTTGGTTGCGCCAAGCGCCTACCTTCTGGCCGCATGGGCCCTGTTCGTCGCGCCAGAGGTCATGGTTCTGGCGCACAGCGTGCTGCGCGCGGCAAGGTGGCGCCGCGCTGTCCTGCGATTGCCCGCGCAGGTCATCAGGGGCTGCCAGGTGCGCCTCTCCCCCTGCGGCGGCCTCGGCGCGGTGACGGTCGGCCTGTTGCGCCCGGTAATCGTCGTCGACCCGCGCGCCTGGGAGGCCCTGGAGCCGGCGGAACGGGAAGCCGTCGTCCTGCACGAAGCTGCCCATGCCCGAAGGCGGGACGGGTCCGTCCTCTTCATCCTCCGCCTGTGGTCGGCGCTGGTCCCGGTGCCCTCGCTCCGGCGCACCGTGGACGCATGGCGGGAGGCCGCGGAACACGCCTGTGACCGGGCCGCCGCGGCGACGCTGGGGAGCCCATGCACCGTCGCTGCCGCGCTCGTGGCGGTGGAGGGCTCGCGCCACGGCTGCCGCGGCGCCCCGCCGCTCGCCGTGCTCCCGGTGGCGGGTGGTGCCGGCCTGGAGGACCGCGTCCAATCACTGCTGGCCGTGGAGCACGGGACAACCCGGGCCGCGGTGCCCGCCCTCGCACCGGTCGTCGCCGTTGCGCTTGCCGCCGCGGCCATTGCCCTGACCGTCCCGACCCACCACCTCGTCGAAACCACGCTCGGTTTCCTTCTCTCGTCCCATTGATGACGCATGCGCCCGCTCGGAGATGCACTCCCATGGCCCGAACTACTACGCCGAGTAGTATCGCAATGTCGTTCCTGGTCCTCACCCTGGCCGCGTGCCCGCGGCCGGGCGGCCCCGAACCGCACGGACATGGCCACGAGGAGTCCGCCGAACCCGAGGCCCCGCCGGTGGCCATCACGCGTTGGACCGGGCGACACGAACTGTTCGTCGAGTTTCCCTCGCCCGTGGCCGCCCAACCCATGCGCTTCCACGCCCACGTGACGAGGCTGGAGGGCACGCAGGCCGCCACGCGGGGCGTCTTCCGGGTGCTGTTCCGGCGGGGCGACACCGTCGTCGCGCAGGCCAGCGCGGCAGGCGTGACCCGCCCGGGTGTCTTCAAGCCGGAAACCACGGCGCCCGCTGCCGGGGACTACCAGGTCGCCATGGTCTACGACGTCGAGGGCGTCACGGACACGTTCGAATGCGGGACCGTCACCGTGCACGCCACGCCGCCCGGGCCGAAGGAGGAGGCGCCGGGTGGCGCTGCCATCACGTTTCTCAAGGAGACCCAGTGGCGCATCCCGTTTGCCACGGCCGTTGCTGAGGAGAGGCCGCTCGCCGTGGAGCGCGAGTTCGCCGCTGTCGTCGACGCGGCGGGTTCCTCTCAACTCACGATCAATGCGCCCGTGGCCGGGCGCGTCCTCTTCCCGTCGTCGGGTTCGCTGGTCGTGGGAACCCGGGTGTCGGCGGGAGCGACCCTTGCCACGCTTGTGCCGTTGCTGTTCGGTGATGACCTGGCTCGGCTGCAGGCGTCTATCGCCGAATTGCGCGTGACCCAGGCGCAGCAGGAACGGGAAGTGAAACGCCTGGGGGACCTGGTGCAGCAAGGCCTCCGCACCAACCAGGACGTTGTGGAAGCGGCGAACCACCTGGAGACCACGCAGGTCCGCCTGCGAACGGCGGAGGAGCGGCTGACGCGCGTCCTGGCCACGGGCCAGCGGGACGGGGTTGCCGTGCGGAGCCCGCTGGACGCCCTGGTGTCGCAGGTCCACGTCGGGAACGGAGACACCGTCCAGGCGGGAATGCCCATCCTGCGCGTCGCGGACGTCCAGCGCCTGTGGCTGACCATGAGGTCCATCGCGCGCCCTCTCGCGGAAACGGCGGACGCGCTCCCGGTGGCGGTGCGTTTCGCGAACGGTTCCCTCGTCGACCTTGCGGCCTACGCGCCGCGGCTCCTCTCCGTCCACCCGGTCACGGACCCGGAGAGCCGCATCGCCACGTGGACCGTCGAGTTGGCGCGCGGCTCGACGTCCCCGCTCCTTGCGCTCGGCTCCTCCGTGGTGGTGGTCATGCGGATGGACCAACCCGCCAACGTCGTCGCAGTCCCGCGGACCGCGGTGGTGGAGTTGAACACGCGCCCGTGGGTGTTCGTGCAGGTGGAAGGCGAGACGTTCGAGAAGCGCGGCGTGGTCACGGGTCGCAGCGACGGGACCTGGGTGCAGATCGTCTCCGGCGTCGCCGCGGGTGAACGTGTCGTGACGCGCGGCGGTTTTGACATCCACCTGTCGTCGCTCATGGGCACGATGGAAAGCCACCGGCACTGAGGCCCCATGTTCGACGCCATCATCCGACTCTCCCTGCGGCACACCGGTCTCGTCGTCGCCCTGGCGCTGGCGGTGCTGGGATTCGGCATCGCAGTGGCCTCCGAGATGCCTGTGGATGTGCTGCCTGACCTCTCCGCGCCTTCCGTCACCGTCATCACCGAGGCGCGCGGCATGGCGCCCGAGGAGGTGGAGCAACTCGTCACCATTCCCATCGAACAGGCCATCAACGGAGCAACGGGCGTGCGCCGCCTGCGCTCGTCGTCGGCCGTGGGCATCTCGCTGGTCTGGGTCGAGTTCGACTGGGACGTGCCCGGGATGTACTCGCGCCAGGTCGTCGCCGAGAAGCTGGCCGTGGCGCGCTCGTCGCTTCCCGCCGGCATCGAGCCGGTGATGGCACCCATGTCATCCATCATGGGCGAGATCATGTTCGTCGGCCTGAAGGGTAGCGCCAGCATCGACGCCACCGCGGTGCGCGAAACCGCCGAGTGGCTCGTGCGGCGCCGGCTGCTCGGCGTGCCGGGCGTGGCGCAGGTGGTGCCCATTGGCGGCGCGATCAAGCAGGTCCACGTGGTGCTTGATCCCGATCGACTCACGCAGCTGGGCATGGACGCCGCATCAATCCAGGACGCGCTGAACGGCGCCTTTGAGAACACACCCGGCGGGTTCATTGTCGCCAGCGACCAGGAATACCTCGTGCGCGGCATCGGCCGGGTCACCTCGGTGGAGGCGGTCGGCCGCGTGGTCGTGGGCCGGCATCATGGCGTACCGGTCCTGCTGCGCGATGTGGCGGACGTGCGCGTGGGCGAGGCAATTCGGCGTGGCGACGCATCCGTCGAGGGCACACCGGCCGTCACGCTGAAGATCCAGAAGCAGCCGCAGGCCAACACGCTCGAGCTCACGCGGCGCATCGACGTGGTGCTCGACGACCTGCAGGAGTCCCTGCCGAAGGGGATGACACTGTACCGCAAGGGTTTCCGCCAGGCGGACTTCATCGACCTGGCCATCAAGAACGTGATGGACGTGCTGCGGGACGGGTCCATCCTGGTCACGCTGGTGCTCATCCTGTTCCTGCTCAACTGGCGGCCCACGCTGATTTCCCTGGCCGCCCTCCCGTTGTCGCTGCTTGTCGGCATCCTGGTCCTGCGCTGGCTGGGCGCGTCCATGAACACCATGACGCTCGGCGGGTTCGCCATCGCCATCGGCGAACTGGTGGACGACGCCATCATCGGCGTGGAGAACGTGCACCGGCGGCTGCGCGACAACAGCCTCGTTCCCGAGAGCGCGCGCCGGCCCGTTTTCGACATCGTCTCCGAGGCGTCCCGCGAGGTCCGCGGGTCCATTGTGTTTGCGACCACGATCATCCTCATGGTCTTTGCGCCGTTGTTCTTTCTCAGCGGGCTGGAGGGACGCCTGCTCCGGCCGCTGGGCACCGCGTACGTGGTCAGCATTGGCGCGTCACTGATTGTGGCGCTGACGGTCACCCCGGTGCTCTGCCTGCTCCTGCTGGGCGGCACACCGCACGCCGTACGGGCTGACTGGGCCATGGTGCGGTGGATGAAGGCCGGGTACCGCCGGATCCTCCACGGCCTCGTACGCCACGGCGCGGTCATCGGCGTGCTGTCGTTGGCCGGTGCCATCACCGCCACCACCGCCATGTTCTCGTTTGGCCGGCGGTTCCTGCCTGAGTTCAACGAGGGCGCGCTGAACATTGCCGCGGCCACGGCGCCGGGGACGTCGCTGGCGACCTCGATTGAGATGGTTGGACGCCTGGAGTCCTTCCTCGTCGCTCATCCGGCCGTGGCCTCCGTGGTTCGCCAGACGGGCCGCGCTGAGCGTGACGAGCATGCGCAGGACGTCAACTTCTCCGAGCTCGAGGTGGGGCTGAACATTGAGGAGGGAGATCGGGAACGTGTCCTCGCGGACATCCGCGAGCAGGCGGCGCGGATTCCCGGGCTCGCTGTGGCGGTGGGCCAGCCCATCAGCCACCGCATCGAGCACCTGCTCAGCGGCGTGCGCGCCCCGCTGGTCCTGCGCATCTTTGGCGACGACCTGGACCAGCTGCGGGCCCTGGCGCGGCAGGCGGAGGCGGCCATGAAGCGCGTGCCCGGTCTCGTTGATGTCAACGTGGAGCAGCAGACGGAGATCCCCCAACTTGCCATCCGTCCGCGTGAGACAGAGCTGGCGGCGTTCGGGATGACGCCTGGCCAGCTTGCGCGCTTCACCGAAATGGCCCTTGCTGGCCAGGTGGTGGGCACGTGGTGGGAACACCAGCGCTCGTACGACGTCATCCTGCGGATGCCGGACGCGTACCGTGCCAGCGCGGATCTCGTGGGCGCTACGCCAGTGCACCACATGGACGGGCGGGCGGTTCCCCTGTCAGCCGTGGCCACCATCGACAGGACGCTTGCGCCAAACCTTGTGAACCGGGAGAACGCGCAGCGGCGGATCGTGGTGTCAGCAAGCGTCACCGGTCGGGATGTGCGCGGTGCCGCGGAGGACGTGCTGCGCAGCGTGACCGCGCAGGTGAGGCTGCCGCCGCAGTACCACGTGGAGCTTGGTGGCGAGTTCGAGAGCGAGGCGCGGGCCAGCCGCACCATCCTGCTTCTCTCTTTGCTGGCGATCCTGGGGATGGCCGTGCTTCTCGGCATCGCGTTCCGATCTGCGCGCGACGCAGCGCTCGTGATGGTGAACCTCCCGCTTGCTCTCATGGGCGGCGCGGCGGCCGTCGCCATGACCGGGAGCATCCTGAGCGTGGCCTCCCTCGTTGGGTTCATCACCCTGTTCGGGGTGGCCACGCGTAACGGGATCATGATGGTGACGCACTACCGTCACCTCGTGGTCCGCGAGCAGCGGACCCTCCGCGACGCCGTGCTGGACGGGAGCGTGGACCGGCTCGTCCCCATCCTGATGACTGCGCTCACTGCGGCGCTCGGGCTCGTTCCCATCGTGCTGGCCACCGGTGAACCCGGCAACGAGATCCAGGCACCCATGGCCGCGGTCATCCTCGGCGGCCTCGTCACTTCCACCGTGTTGAACCTGTTTGTCGTGCCGCCGCTGTTCACGCGGTTCGCGAGGTGACGTCAATGTGGCGCGTCGTTGCCGTCGTCCCGTTGGTGTCCACCGTGGCGCTCGCCGCGGGCCAGGAGGGCCGCGCAGGCCTGACGCTGGAGTCGGCCATGGCGCTGGCGCGCGCGCGGGCCCCGTCGGTGCTGGCGGCCGACACAGAGCTGCGCGCGGAGCAGGCCAGCCGCGTAGGGGCCACGCCGCTGTTCGCGCGCAACCCAAGCCTGGAGGGCGGCGCCGGCGGTATGCTGGTCCCGGCGGCCCGGCTGCGCGATTGGCGCGATACGACCGCGGGTCCCACCGCGTTTCTGGGCGTGGCGATACCCATCGAGATTGCAGCCCAGCGTTGGAGCAGGGTGGCCGCGGTCGACGCGCGCATCGCGGTGCGGCGGGCCAACCGCGACGACGCGGTACGGGAGGCGTTGTTCTCGGTGGGAGAGGAGTTCTTCCGGGTGCTGCACGCGCAACGCCGCGAGCAACTTGCGGAGGAGACGGTCGCCGTGGCGACGCGGTGGTGCGCGGCCATCCGCGCGCGCCAGGCAGCTGGGGACGCGTCCAGGCTGGATGTCCGCATTGCCGACGCGGAGCTGGCGACGGCCGAGCAGGCTCTGCTGGCCCACCGCGGGGCGCACCACGTGGCGAAGGCCCGCCTGGCCGCGCTGCTTGGCGCGGGAACGGAGGCTGTGCAGGACGTGACCGGTGACCTCGTCCCGCCGACGCCGTTGCCGTCGTTGGAGGACGCGCTTGCCCACCTGGCGGAACGCGCGGACATCCGCGCGGTGCGCATGGGGCGGGGAGCCGCACTGCGGGAGGCCAACGTTGCCGCGGGCAACGCGTTCCCCAGCCCGACGCTGAAGAGCTACTACCAGTACTGGAATCGCGAACACGCCCTGATGGCCACCGTGGAGGTGCCGCTTCCCATCTTCGACCGGGGGCAGGGCGAGGAGGCGCGTGCGCGCGCCCGCGCCAGCGGCCTCGCCGCCGAGCCTGACGCGCGGTTGGACAGGGCCCGCATGGAGGTGACGCAGGCATGGGAGTTGGCGCGCACGCTGGCGTCCCTGCGCGAGGTTTCCAGTTCCCGTGACGATGCGATGACGCTGCCCGCGGACCTCGAAGAACAGCTCAGGTCGCATCGCGTTGAGCTGGCCACGGTCCTGCTGGCCCAGCGGCAGGTCATGCAGCTCAGGGCGGAAGCGCTGGACCTGCAGCTGCTGGAAGCCATGGCCCGCTTGTGGCTGGACCATGCGTCCGGCGTGTTGAAGTAGCGCGGCCTGCTCTCGTACGCGGAGGCCGGCGGTGGCTGCGCTGGGGCGTGGACAACAACCTGACGGCCATGAACGATGGGTTCACACCGACGCAGCTGACGTGCATCAAGGGACCGGTCGCCGGGAGCGCCAACCTGGTCCTCGGAGCGTGGGTGGAGCCGTCATCGGGGGCGTGGTCAGCTGCGCCGCGGGCGCGGAACACACCCATCCGCACGAACACGCGGAGATGGAGCACATGTACGCGCACGTTCCGGAACCGCCCTGCACCCCGTTCCCATCAAGCCGCCGAATCTCCAAGTCAGCCTGGGGAAGCGTAGAGCGCGTCAACATCCAACTCGCAGTCCAGGCACTCCGCGCGAATGCGGTCCCCGGCGTCCGCACTGCGCGTACTCCACGCGTCCGCCGCGCGTTCCACAACCTCCACGTGCGGGCGTTCCTGGAACACGAACACCACGGCGTTCAGCGTCGGGACGAGTTGGTAATGCTCCAGCTTGGTGGTGAGATCGTAGGCCTGGGTCGCGGGGCTCAGGACCTCAACGAGCCGCACGGGATTCACCATGGCCAGCGCGTCATCGGCATCCCGCTGCACCTTGCCGCACACCACGGAAACATCCGGACAGGTGGTGAGCCCGGTTGCAGCAACCCGCACCCGCGCGTCGGACGTGAACACCGCGCACCGGCGCGGCAGCCGTGCCAGTTGGACCCCCAGGATGGTGATGACTGCCGCGGCCAGCCGCGCGTGTTCCGGAGTTCCGCCCGCCACGGCAAACATCTCGCCTGCAAAGTACTGGTGCTTGACGTTGCTGTGCTCCTCCACCCGCACGTGGTCGGCCACGGAGTACTGCATTCTTCTGGCAGAAATCGCCATGGTCATGGTCCCCAGGTGCCAGTGAGCCATCCCGTCGGCGGCATGGTGCCTCCGGGAGGTCACGTCGACAAACGCCCCTCAGCCGCGCCCTTCACCGGTCTTGGCGGGTTCCACCACCTGGATGCGGGACACGCGCAGCACGCGCTCCTGTGCCTGCGGGTTCTTGGGGAAGCGCACGCGCACCATGGGCGTGCCCGCGCGGTCAAACCGCTCCACCACGTCCTCCGCCACGGCCAGCCCCAGCTCCACCAGGCGCGCACGCTTCGCGCGCGGTGCCAATTCGGCGTGATCCGCCGGGCAAGGCGTGGCGCAGGAGTCATCGCGTCTGGACGACCCTCAACCGGGCGGGGACAAGCCGGACAAGCCCCCGCCCTACAACGACAACCCACCAAGCGCGCTCCGCCCAAGCCCGGCCCCAACCGCCTCTGGGCCCCGGCGTCGGGGTTGATGACCTGGTGATCACCCTGTCGGCCACCTCGTTGCTGCGTCTGGCCGATGATCAGCAGGGCTCACGGGCACGGCACCGTAGGCACCACGCCACCTGCCGACGGATTGCCCACCGCGAGGTAGCCCCAGGTGCCAGGGCGTCCGCCCCGGCCGAAGCTGTCGGGCGCGTCGTTGGCGACCAGACGCGCCTCAATGGTATCGCCGGGAGCTGCGGTGACGACACCCCGCACCGCTTGGCCGGCGCTACCCTGGTCCAGCACGCGCAGCTTGGAGACGAGCCCGACCTCGACGCCCGCGCGGCACACCCGGATCGAAGCGGCGTTGGGCGAGTACCCGACGAAGTCGTGGTTGCCGGTAGCCACGAAGGAGCAGGACCTGCTGCCCGTACCAGGCTCGCCGCCCTTGACCAGACAGCCGGCAGTCCCCGTCGAGGCCGTCCCTTCGTCGGGAGGTAACGTGGCGCAGGGAAGGCCGTCGGATTGGCCGCAGCCGGAGGACGCGCTCGCCGGCGGCGCAGGCACCGCGGGCTGGGTCGGCACCAGCAGACGGGAGGCGCTGCCCGGCCTGTGGAGCAACTCCACCTTCACCGATGGCAGCTCCGACGCGTATTGGTAGGAGCCGCCGGTGATGCGGTCGGAGAACGGCGGCGACGAGACCCGCACCACGAATTGGTGACCCGCGCGGAAGACATGGCCGAGCGGCCAGACGCCGATCTGCATCCGCACCGTGGCGCCCGAGGAAACCGGCAGCACCGCGCTCGCGGCATGTGGGTGGTGCGGCTGGATGATCTCGCCAGCGAAGGCGCCCGTGGCGATGGTCTTGGAGAGCGCCAGGTCCAGCGCACGCTCCGTCCCCCGCAGCACCCCGCTCTGGACGTACTGGGCCGCTCCGTCGGGGAACTGGTCGACGATCTCGACGAACAGGTCGGCGTCGGCGCCGAGGATGTTCGCGTACAGATCCAGCACCAGCGGCCCGGCCACCACCGTGTCCGCTCCGACCGGAAAGGCGTAGCTCACCGAGGCGTGGGTCCCCGTCAGGCGAGTGAACGGCTCGCCACCGGTCTCCGTCGCGAAGACATCCGCCGCCTCGTCCGAAGCGGGTGGGGTCACGCTCAAGGCCTTGCCGGCGCGCAGGTAGAGCGCCTGCCAGACGGTGCCGGGGAGTGGGTAGTCTGCTGCCGCGGCCGAAGCCGCCGGGGGATTGGCGCCCGGCGCGCTCTCCAGGTAGAGGCGCACGCGTTTGCCGGCGTCCGTGATGTCACCCGGGCAGCCCTCGCCCGACTTCAGCATCCAGCAATCGAGCCACGCGTCACTGTCGGAGACCCCGGCCCTGCCGGCGTGCCTGCCGTTGGCCAGCACCAGCCGCTTCGGCGTCGAGGTTGGGATGCGCTCGAAGAGCAGCGCGCCGGAAGGCCCGGTCTGCTCGTCCTGGTACATGTGCCTCAGGTGGATGGGGACCCGGATGTTGGGCGCGTACGTGGCGAGCGAGTGAGTCCGGAAGTATGGGTTGTCGTCGACGTCGGTCAGCACCTGCTCGAGCAAGGCGTACCCGACGGTGGGGGGACGGCCGGCGGTGTGGTCGCGGCAGGCGGGGTTTCCGGCGGCCAGTTCGTCGTTGCCGCGATAGGTCATCGCCAGCGCGCCGGAGGTCTTCCCGCCAATCCCCGCCAACCACCCCACCGGGAAGCCGGCGTTGGTGACGTGGCCCAGGTGGACGGCTCCACGGTAGAGGTCGTCGATGAGGCCTCCGACGGCGACCGCGTTCACGTGCGGCGGGTTCAACGCCGCGATCCGGAAGCCCATGTTGCCCCAGTAGGAAAAGCCGACGACGGCGACACGCTGGTTGGACCAGGGCTGGGCGACGACCCAGCTCTCAATGACGTCGTAGTGGTCCTGGATGTCGCGCACACTCCATAGGTCGTAGGTCCCGCCCGAGCAGCCGGTCCCGCGCGCGGAAACCTCCACCCTCACGTAGCTGTCGTCCTGGTCCCGCGGGAACCCCGGTGGCCAACCTCCGGGGTAGATGGAGTTGGCGTAGCCGGAGGTCTGGTACTTGGTGGGATAGCGGCGACCCACCTGATAGTCGTCCGGAAACAGGGCAATGACCGCGAGCTTCACGCCGTCGGTGACCTGGACGTAGGTGCGCTGCACGTTGAGGGTTCCATCGACCGGGTCGTCGTCGATGATGCTTCCCTGGCCCACGGCGTCCGCGAACCCTGCGTTGCCCGACGGATTACAGAGGTCCAAGGTGAGGTACTCGCCGCCCGTCTCATCGACCTCGTCGGCAGCGACCTGCACCGTGACCGCCTGGCTGGTGACTCCAGCCGCGAAGGTCAACCTTCCGCTGACGGCGGTATAGTCCACCCCGGCCGTCGCTCCCGCGCCCCCGAGGCCCGCCGCGCCATCAACGCCGTCTGCCGTGGCGTAGTCCACCGTCAACGCGAACGGAGCAGCGGGGGCGAGAGTGACCGTGAAGGTCAGCGCGGTCAGTCCGCCGCCGCTGCCCTCCTTCACCCGGGGGTCGTCGATGCTGAAGAGGTACCCTGCGTCCCCCCCGGCGCCGCAGACCGCGCTCGCGTCCTGGCCGGGCGCTCCGGCATCGGCCGGCTGCCCCGCGTCGATCCCGGTTGCCGTGGAGGCGTCCCTGCCCGGCTCGCCGCTGGCGCCCGTGACCGGCGGAGAAGGATTCCCACAGGCACCGAACACCAGAACCGCGAGCACGGCTATGAACCGCGCAAATGTCCCCATGACTGACCTCTCCCCGTCGATCGAGTGCTCGTACTCCCGTCGCTGCCACCCGCAGGGAGTCTGCGCGCGGGTCAGGGCCCCGGCAAGCCATGTCCTTCGCGAAGGGACGAGTTGTGCCGTGTCCTCGGCGAACCTTCGGCCTGTTCAAGACAACAGGTAGACCGGTCGTTGAGCCAGGGTCGACGCGCACAGGTCCCTGCCCTCCGGGCATCGTCACCGCGTCCGTTCGCGCGGGGCGCACGGCCCACAAGCCCGGCAAACCGGCCCCCTCCCGGGTTGACCCGCATCACGCGGGTGCGGGGTCACGACCCCCCTGGGGCGCTTTCCAGAGCGGAGGGGCGGGTCCGGGGCGGGTCCTGACCAGGTGCGTGGCTTCACCGGAAGCCCACTGGAGTATGAGGCCCGGGCGCGCCGTGCTCTGTGGCCTTCATCTGCACCAACTGAGGCATCCGCTCATACTGACGCCGGCATCCCCGGGAGGGCTCGGCTCCTGCCGAGCCCAGCGTCACGGGGCCAACCACGGAGGTCACAAAGAGGCCCATCATGGTCAGCCTTGGAGCGCCGGTCTGCCACCTCCACGTCGGCAGCCTCTACGAGCTGACGAAGCCGCGTGACTCCCAGGGTTTCCAGAGCATCTTCGGTGAGCGTGTTCACCGCGGCACTGTCGCCGGACCAACCCGGCGGCAGCAAGCAACCGCTACGACTATTTCGGTCCCCGCCGCCTCCTTGGCGGTGTGCCCGGTGACACCACCGTGGCACCCACCCGCACACCGGCCGGCGGGGGCGCCCCTCAGCCGCGCCCTTCACCGGTCTTGGCGGCTTCCACCACCTGGATGCGGGACACGCGCAGCACGCGCTCCTGTGCCTGCGGGTTCTTGGGGAAGCGCACGCGCACCATGGGCGTGCCCGCGCGGTCAAACCGCTCCACCACTTCCACCGTCATGGTCTCCGTGCCGCCGCCGGCTTCAGGCTGGTAGCGCAGGCGCACCGCTCGGCCTTCCGACTCCGCGCGCTCCAACGCTCCCGCCGCCGGCGTGGACGCGCTCTGCTCCGGTGCCCGCCGTGCGCGCAGCGGCACCACCGCAGGCCCGGCGGAGGCGGTGGCCGCCATCCGCGCCATGGCCGCGTTTCCGGTGAGCGCGTGCAGCACCTGCGCGCCCGGCTGCGGCGGCGGGAGGGGCGGCGCCACGGACACCTCCGTCAGCGCCGCCAGCAGGGTGGCCTGCCGCTGGCCGGCCAGCCGGGTCCCCAGCGGGGCCTCGGCGCCGTCCAGGTGGTCCTCGTCGTCCGGCAGGCGCATGGGCGGCGCGTACATCAGCGTGTCCTCCGCCACGGCCAGCCCCAGCTCCACCAGGCGCGCGCGCGCGCGCGCTTCGCGCGCGGTGTCCACCAGGAACACCGTGGGCGTCAGTGCCTCACCCAACAGTGACGCCACCTCCGGGTCCTCCGCGGCGCGGCGCGCATCCGCTTCCTCCGCAAACGCAATGATGAGCCCCCGCCCAAACGCCGCGCGGCCCCGCGGCGCGCCGTAGTCCTGCAGCGTGCGCTGGACGTTGTCCGGCACCCCGCGTGACGCCAGCGCGTGCAGCACCGCCTCCATGCGGGCGGGGTGCACGCCGCGGGCTGCCCCGGCGCTGACGGAGGTGGGCGTGACATGGAAGCGGCTCACCGTGTCCAGCACGCGCGGCTCGGCAAACAGCCCCAGGCACGCCAGCAGGTCCGGCGGTGCGCTCGGTCCGACGTGGACTTCGTGGTCCGCGCCCACGTGGCCGTCGGGGCGGTGGTCCGGCGGGAGCGGGTCACCGCCGCGCAGCGCGGCCAGCACCGCGGGGTGGAGCCGCAGCGCGGGCGCGCCATCCGGTGTGCGGCCGCGCTCAAACAGCGGCGCGTTCCCCAGCAGGTCCAGGTCCGCGCGTGCCCCCGCCTCGTTGCCGCGCGCGTCCACGGGGAACGGGTGGCCGCCCAGCACCTGCTCGGTGTGGTGCAGCGTCTTGATCGCGCGGCGCAGCGTCGTCTCGGGGACAAATCCGCCGCCCGGCTCGCGCGCCAGGCGCAGCACCGCGGCAAACGCGCGCGGCGTCACCGCCGTCACCAGCAGGCGGCGCCAGAACCCGCCGGTGCGGTCCGCCAGCAGCTCCGGCGCGTCATGCGCCACGGACAACCGCGCGCCCGTGGGACGGGCCAGCCCGGCGCGCACGGCCAGCGTGACAATGTGCGGGATGAGCGTGCGGTCCACCACGTGGTGCAGCGCGTCCAGCACCCGCGCCTGGTCGCGCGAATGCAGCTCCGTCCCCACCGCCGCCGAGCGCAGCCGCGGCGCATGCGCGCCCACGTACGCCAGGAACAGCCCCAGCACGTGCGCGGGGCTCGTCTTGATGCGCATGCCCAGCGGCTCGCCCGTGCCCGGCGCGCCCCCGCGCCGCTCCAGCGCGTCCAGCCAGCCGGACGTTGCCGCGGCCAGGGCGGGGCGCACACCGGGGAGCACGCGCAGCCGCTCGCCGCGGCGGGAATCCACCGCCAGCACCACGCCCAGCTCGTGCAGGGACGCCACCGCGGCATCCGCCAGGCGGCGGTCGTCGTCCAGCAGCAGGGCCAGCTCAAACTGCAGGTGCTCCTTCTCCATGCCCGCCGGGTGCTGCGCCAGCACGGCCAGCGCCAGCGTCGTCGCACCCCGCTTGGGATCCGTGGCGCGCGCCACCAGGCCCGGGTCACGCAGCGCCGCCTCAATGGACGCCTTGGTGGCCCCCGGCACGCTCTGGCCCAGGCGGCGCAGGCGCTCGGCCAGCACCGGCAGGTCCCGCTCCCCCACCAGGGAAAGCAGCGGCTCGCGGTCCTGCGGCCATTCCACGTCGGTGCGGAACAGCGCCGCTTCCGGCGTGACCGCTTTGATGCGCGGACGGGTCATGCCGCTCACCGTCTCGCCACGGGGAAGGGAATGATGGTCGCGCTGCGGTCCGGCTCAGGTGGCGCGCGCGCCCCCACCGCCTCTTCCACCACGTCCTCGTGCGGACCGCGCGGGAGATCGTGCGCGTCACCGTCCTGCCGCTCATCACCCGGCGCGGGGACGGCCAGCGGCGGCGGCGGCGCATCACGCAGGGGAACACCGTCCGGCGGAGCCCAGTCCTCAATGGCGTACTTGTAGCCCTGCTCGGCCAGGAACAGCTGGCGGTGCATGCCCATCTCCATCTCCACGCTCTCCCGGGTCACCAGCGTATAGAAACGCGCGGGACCGCCCTTGGGCCGCAGGATGCGCCCCAGCCGCTGCGCCTCCTCCTGCCGTGAACCAAACGCCCCGGACAGCTGGATGAGCACGTTGGCATCCGGCAGGTCTATGGCAAAGTTGGCCACCTTGCTGGCAACAAGGATGCGCTCCTCCCCGCGCTTGAAGCGGCCAAACAACCGGTCGCGCTCGGGCTCCGGCGTCTCCCCGGTGATGAGCGGCGCACCCAGCTCGCGCGCCACCTCCCGCAGCGAATGCAGGTACTGCCCAATGATGAGCACCAGGTCGGACGCGTGCGCCTCCACGAGCTCGCGCACCACCTGCAGCTTCACCGGATTCTCCGCAGCCACGCGGTGCTGCCCGCGCTTGCCGGCAATCTCGTACGCCTCCCGCCACGACGGCGCGAACGGCACGCGCATCTCCGTGCAGATGGCCTGCGCAATGAAGCCCTGCGCCTCCAGCTCGCGCCACGGCGAGTCATACCGCTTGGGGCCAATGAGCCCGAACACGTGGCCCTCGCGCCCGTCCTCACGCACCAGCGTGGCGGTCAGGCCCAGCCGCCGCCGCCCCTGGATTTCTGCCGTCACGCGGAACACCGGCGCAGGCAGCAGGTGCACCTCGTCGTAGATGATGAGGCCGTACCCGCGCCCGGACAGCGTGTTGAAGTGCGGCCAACTCTCGCCCTTGCGGGTGGTCAGCACGCTGTACGTCGCCACGGTCACCGGGCCCACGTTCTTCTTGCGGCCCGTGTACTCCACCACGCATTCCTCCGGGACCTCCATCTTGTCCTTGATTTCCTCCATCCACTGGTGGACGGCCGTGGTGCTGGTGGCCAGGATGAGCGTCTCCGTCTTGAGGGCCGCCATGGCCGCCATGGCCACCACGGTCTTTCCCGCGCCGCACGGCAGCACCACCACGCCGGTCCCGCCGCCATCGGCGCCGGCCAGGAAGCTGTGCAGCGCGTTCTGCTGGTACGCTCGCAGCGCAAAGGGCAACCCGGCCCGCGTGGTGGTGCGTAGCTCCATGGCCAGCGGCACGCCCGGCGTGAAGCCCGCCTTGTCCACCACCGGATAGCCCACGTTGATGAGCGCCAGTTTCAGCGCACCCCGCATCTCCAGGCGGATGCGGAAGTGCGTGTCGTCCACGCGGTCCTGCAGGTAGCGGTCCAGCACGCGGTCCCGCGCCAGCCGTGTGGCAAACCGCTCGGTGTCCACCTCCAGCACCGCGGCGTCGCCCTCGCCGGGCAGCAGCGTGAGGCGTCCATAGCGGCCAATGTACTCAGTGACGTCGGCAATGACGTTCTGCGGCACGTCAAAACGGCTGTGTTCGCGCAGCGAGCTGAGCACGCGGTCCGCACCCCAGCCCGCCGTGGCCGCGTTCCACAGGCTCAGCGGTGTGATGCGGTAGGTGTGCACGTGCTCGGGGCTCTTCACCATCTCGGCAAAACGCGCCAGCGCATCCCGCGCGGCCGGATAACCGGGGTGATCCACCTCCACCAAGAGCGTCCGGTCGCTCTGCACAACAACGCAACCTGCGGGCATGGGCGCGGCGTAACGCGCCCCCGCACACCCCGCAAGTATCCGCCAACACGAAGCTTTTTTCCTTGCCGCATTCCCGGCGGCCAGCTAATGGCTGGTGGTTTTTGCCCAAGCCAGGAAGGGGAGTTGAACATGCGCTGCTTGCCGCTGTGGTCGCTGTGCTTCGTGCTGCTGCCCGCCGTGCCCGGCGCCGCGCAATCGGATGGTCCGGCGGTGGAAACGGCCGTCGACACGCTGCCCAACGGGCTCACGGTCATCACGGTGGAGGACCACGCGGCGCCGGTGGTGTCGTTCCAGGTCTGGGTCCGCACCGGGAGCAAGAACGAGCGCCCCGGCATCACCGGCGTGAGCCACCTGTTTGAGCACATGATGTTCAAGGGATCCCGCAAGTACGGCCCGGAGGAGCACGCGCGCATTGTGCAGGGCAACGGCGGGGTGCCCAACGCGTTCACCACGCGGGATTTCACCGCCTATTACGACGATTTCCCGTCGGACAGGCTGGAACTGGCCGTGCAGCTGGAGGCGGAGCGGTTCCAGAACCTCAGCATCACGGAGGAGAACCTGAAGAGCGAGCGCGAGGTGGTGAAGGAGGAGCGGCGCCTGCGCACGGACAACACGCCGACGGGCAAGGCGGTGGAGGAGCTGCTGGCCACCGTCTACAAGGCGCACCCCTACAGCTGGCCGGTCGTCGGGTGGATGAGTGACCTGGACGCGCTGACGCTCGCGGACTGCCGGGAGTACTTCCGCGCGCACTACGCGCCCAACAACGCGGTCATCGTCGTGGCGGGGGACACCACGCCGGCGGAGGTGATGAAGCTGGTGCGCCGGCACTTTGGGCGGTGGCGCCGGCAGCCGCCTGCGGCGCCGGTCCCCACGCGGGATCCCGAGCAGAAGGGGGAGCGCCGCGTGACGCTGCGCATGCCCGCTCAGGCGCCGCTCATCCTGGGCGGGTGGCACGTCCCCGCCGCTGCGCATGCGGACCTGGCCGTGCTGGAGGTCATTTCCAACCTGCTGTCCAACGGGAAGAGCAGCCGCCTGTACCAGCGGCTGGTCCACACGGACCAGACGGCCACCGCGGCGGCGGGCGGCGTGTTCCGGCTGGAGCACCCGGGGGTGTTCTACGCGTACGCCATGGTGAAGCCCGGCGAAGACCCGAAGAAGGTTGAGGACGCCTACCTGGCCGAGGTGGAGAAGCTGAAGACGGAGCCCATTGCGGACACGGAGCTGCAGAAGGTCCGCAACCAGTTGGAGAGCGGGCACGTGTTTGGGCTCAAGCGGGTGCATGCGCTGGGTCAGGAGGTGGCGGAGGCGTACCTGCTGGAGGGCTCCGTGGACGCGTTCAAGACGCGGTTGGCGCGGTGGCGTGCGGTCACGCCGGCGGACATCCAGCGCGTGGCCCGGACCTATTTCACCGTGGACAACCGCACGCTCATCACTGTGTTGCCGGACAACCCGCCGCCTAAGAACGCGCTGCGCTGAGGGAGGCCACCATGAAGACCACCACCCGCGTTGTGCTGCCCGTGCTCCTGGCGTTCTTGCCGTTTCTACGCGCCTCCGCCGCCACCAGCGCCGTGACCGAAGCGCGGTTTGGCAACGGCATGAAGGTCCTGCTGCTGGAGGACCACAAGCTGCCCACCATCTATTTCGGGCTGATGTTCCGCGCGGCGGGCGCGGCCATGGACCCGCCCGGAAAGACGGGCGTGGCGTCCCTCACGGCCGAACTGCTGCGTGAGGGCACCAAGACGCGCAGCTCCAAGGACATCTCGCAGGCGGTGGACTTCATGGGCGCGTCACTGGGGGCGGGCGCGGACCATGACCGGGCCACGGCGTCCGCGGCGGGGCTGACGCGTGATACGCCGGCCATCCTGGACCTGCTGGCGGACGTGGTGCTGCGCCCCGCGTTCAAAGCGGAGGATTTTGACCGCGTGAAGGGGCTGCGCCTGGCCGCGTTGCAGCAGCAACTGGACGACGCGGACGGGCTGGCGCGGCGGGCGTTCAACCGCTTCCTGTTTGGCAAGCACGCCTATGCGCTGCCGGCGGAGGGCACGGTGAAGACCGTCACCGCCATCACGCGGGAGGACGTGGCCGCGTTCCACGCCGCGCACTACCGGGCGGACAATGCGGTGCTGGTGATAGCGGGGGATTTCACCGCGGCGCAGGTGCTGCCGCTGGTGGAAAGCGCGCTTTCCACGTTCAAGCCCGGCACGGCGGAGCCCCCCGTTCCGGCGCCCGGCGCGCCGGCCACCGCCGCGCGCATCCTGCTGCTGGACAAGCCGGACCTCACGCAGGCCAAGATGACGTTTGGCCACCTGGGGATTGCGCGCACACACCCGGACTACTACCCGGCGCTGGTGATGAACGGCGTGCTGGGTGGCGCGGGCTTCCTGTCACGCCTGACCATGACGGTGCGGACCAAGATGGGACTCACCTACGGCATCGGCAGCTACTGGGATGCGCGCGTGGCGGGTGGTGGATTCGCGGTGTCGTGCAGCACGCGGACGGAGCAGGCGGTGGAGGCCATCCGGGCCACCGTGGCGGAGATGGACCGGCTGGCCGGAGGGGGCGCCACGCCGCGCGAACTCGCGGATGTGCAGGGCTACCTGGCGGGGGCGTTTTCGCTGGCCATTGAAACGCCGGAGGCGCAGGCGGGTTACCTGCTGAGCGCGGAGCTGTTTGGGTTGGGGACGGATTTCCTGCGCACGCACCCGCAGAAGATCCGCGAAGTGACGGCGAAGGACGTGTCGCGTGCGGCGGGGGCGCTCATCGGCAGCGGGCTGCTGCGCTATGTCGTCGTGGGCAAGGCGGAGGCGCTGAAGGAGCCGTTGTCGCAGCTGGGCACGGTGGAACTGCGGGCGCACAAGGACTGGGCGGACGAGGCGCAGTGACCGCGCCGGCGCGGCCGTAACGTTCACATGACGAAAGCCGCGGTCCACACCCCGGGCCCCGTCCTACCCAGCGCCTTTTCACCATGCCGACGGGCCACCCGGGCGCGCCGCGCCCGTCCAGGGCGTTCGCGCGGCTACGGCAGCAGGATGGCGGTGACCACGCCCGCGGTCACCATGATGGCGCCGTAGATGAGAAACAGCGGCGCAATGCCGAACAACACGTACGACCCGATCTCAAACGCGCGTCCACGCGTGACCATGGAGGAGATCTCGTCCGGCGCGTGCGGGCGGGCATTCAACGTGTTGCGCAATTCAATGGCACGCAGCAGGAGCAGCACGCCGGTGATGATGGCCGGCGGAGCAATGAACGGCGCCCACCCGCCAAGCGCCAGCGTGGCGAGCACCACCCCAACGCGCGGTCCCGCGCCGACGCGCTTGCCCTTCTGCGGCGGGGGCGTTGGCTGGAAGGCGCCCAGGCGGTTGGGGTCCGGGACGGCGTCCGCATCCTGGTAACCCGGGCCGCCGCCGCCACCCCGGGGTGCGGGCGGAGTATCCAGCCGGGGCTGGGGAGGCGGGGCCTGCGGGGGCGGGGCCGCCGGTGCCGGCGCCTGGGGGACCACAATGATCGTCTGGCTGCGCGGCGTCTCCTCGGGGGCGGGCTTGGCGGGCTCCGGCTGGGCGGCGGGTGCGGGCGCCGGGGCGGGTTCCGGCTCGGGTGGTGGCGCGGCCTTCTTGGGCGGCTCAGGCAACTTGTCAATCTTGGCGGCCTTGGCCAGCCGCAGGGCGGCGCGCGCAGCCACGGGCGGCAGGGATTCCTCCTCAAAGCCGGCCTTTTCGGACTGCATGCCCACCAGGCGGCTCTGTTCCGCGTCAAACAGGCGGATGGCAATCACGCGTTCCTTGCCCACGGCGGTGAGCTGCGCGGCCAGGACATAGCGCGCCTTCACCGCGCGCCCGGCGTTGGCGGCGCAGGAGATGTCCTGGCAGCGCAGCACGCCCACGTCAGACACGCCGGCACGGGCGGCGGCGTCCTCCATCAGGTGCACCTCCGCGCCGGGCGCGGCCGAGGCCATTTCGGATTGCAGCAAACCGGCCAGGGCCACGGTGTCATTGCCGCGCGCGCGCGCGTCCACCACCGGGGCCAGCACCACCACCAGCGGCTTGACGGGTGGGTCCGCCGCCGCCGGCGGGGCGGCCAGCACAATCCCCGCCATCCCAATGAGAAGAGCGTTGATCATGGCACGCACACTCCCAGGTCAAACGAGTTGCCGGCATCCGGGTAGACCACCCCGCCGTCAATCTGGCCGGTGCGGAGATCCTCGCACACCTGCCCACCAGGGCAGCCTGACGGGGACGCGTTGCGGCTGCACTGCTGGCGGCACACGGGCTTGCCGCAGTCATCCGGGTGGCACAGCAGCGTACCGTTGCAGCCGGTGGGGCTGGTGCCGGTGATGGGAAAGCACTCACCGCCCATCTCGCCCTGGGTGATGCTCTCGGGGGACCCCGGCTTGCAGGTCCCTGACTTGCACGCCTGGCCGGACGGGCAGTGACAATCCGCGCGGCAGGGCAGGTCCTTGTCAGACACCAGGCAGCCCGTGGCGCCGAGCAGCGCGGAGAGGGCCAGGGCGATCAGCGGGTTCCGCAACCGCCCCGGGCCTGTGCTAGTGAGCGCTCCCATGAACGTTTCCTCGCGACTTCACGTGTTCGGGTTGATGCTTGTCGCACAGGCCTGCTCGTTCAGCAACGCCCCGTTTTTCCCGCCCTACGCGGTGGATATTGACGTGGTGGACCCGCTGGCCGTGACGGCGGACAAGGGCCTCAGGCGCGTGTTCAACCGCGGCAGCATTGAGCTCATCAATACGGTGGGCTCGTGCACCGTGCAGTTGAAGCTGGGCCAGTGCAACAACGGCGAGGAGGTGTGGGTGAACCTCCGCGCGCTGCCCAATGACCCGGCCTGCCGCAGCCGCTGCACCTGCTCGCCGTCCGTGTGGGCCCGGCTGCAGGCGGCGGAAGGCCGGTCCCTGGCGCTGGCGGAATCCGACCAGTTCACGCGCACCGGGTCAGGCGTGTACGCGGAGGTGATGGCCGGGGCCATGCTGGACGTGGACGGCAACGGGGTGGTGGACAAGCACTCGGATGAGAACCGCATTGCCACGGCGCCGTTGACGGTGGGCAAGGTGCAGGTGCACCGGGCCACGGATGCGCCGGACAGCTCCACAGCCTGGCCGCCCTTTGGCGAGTTCTACGCAGACCTGGAGGCATCCTTCCCCGGCGTGGGGTACGTGCGCGGCCGGGTGGACGCCGCGGTGGAGGCCACGGACGGCACGCCGGTGGGGCCGCGGTGCAACTGGGAAGTGGAGCAGTTGCAGGAAGACAACTGATTCCAATCAGCCCGGACCGGCCGCGCGGGGCGTCTCCCGGAACACCGCCACGCCCTTGCGGACCATGTCCTTCACCACCCATTCCACAATGAGCGGGCTTTCGCCCGTTTCCGCCATCACCGCGCCGGGCGAGCTGCCGCGCGCCAGGTGCTCCAGCACCGCGGGGGGAATGCCGGTGGTGACGCGCTCATACAGGGCCATCAGCTCGGGGTGGATGTTCAGGCCTTCGCCCTGCAGCATGAGCTTCTCGCGGACCTCGTCGTCGTGCGCGTTGGCGCGCTCGCACGCGGCGTCCAGCTGCGCGCGGGGGTCCTGCGCCGGGCCGTCAGGAGGCACCTGCAGCGGGTCAAACACAAACGCCGCGCCGCGCATCCGCACGTACGCCTCCAGCGCGTCCTGGCCGGTCAGCGTGGTGATGTCCGCGGTGGCACCCGCGGTCACCAGTTGGCCGCCGCGGAAGCCCAGCACCGCGTGCGTCCACGCGTCCCGTGCGTGCAGGGTGCCCGTCAGCCCCTGGTAGGACAGCGCCAGGACCAGGTTGAGCGGCCCCACGTGGTCCAGCCGCCCATCCAGCCGGCAGCCCGGGCCCGCCGCGGTCCAGACCAGCGCGTGCCGCGCCAGGCAGTCCGTCACCGCCTTCATGAGCTGGTCACCCTTGATGCCCTTGGCCAGGTACGCGTCGGCCCCGGCGCCCACCTGCCGCAGCTTGTCGCGGTACTCGTCGTGGCAGGACAGCAGCAGGAACGGCACCTCGCGCAGCCGGTGGTCATCCCGGACCAGGCGGAGAAGCGCCCAGCCGTCCACGTCCGGCATCATGATGTCACTGATGATGGCCATGGGCCGGACGCGCAGGGCCTCCTCTAGGCCCCGCTGGCCATTGTCCGCGCGGGACACCTCCAGCCCCGCGCGCTGCAGGAACTTGCAGGCAATCTCCAGCAGCGCCGTGTCGTCGTCCACCACCAGCACCCGCGTGGGCGGCGGCGGGCGCGGCGCCCCCGCGCCCGGGACCACCTCCACGGCGGAGAATGCCGGGCTGGCGCCCGCCGCCTGCGGCTGCGGCGGCGCCATGGCCACGGAGGACGCATCATCCGGAACGGGCTGCCAGAAGAACGCCAGCACTTCGCCCTGGCCCAGGACGCGCTGCGCGGCGGGTTCACCCTGCTCACCGCCGTACTGCGCAAACCCCAGCGCCCCCTGCTGCACCATGAGGTGCGCGCGCCCCCCCACCGTGTCCACGGTGAGCAGTCCGCTGCGGCGCGTGCGGGACACAAACTCCCACAACCGCCGCAGGCTCCAGGCGTTGAGCGCCGCCGGCTGGCTGGGGGGCGGACGGGACAGCAGGCACAGCGTACGCGCGCGTTCGGCCAGCGCCGCGGGGGTCAGCGGCTGCTCCAGGATGTCCGCCACCCCGCCGGCCAGCAGCCCACCCGCCAGGTTGTCATCCAGCTTCTGGGGCAGCAGGAGCACCGGGTAGGCCGGCGGCTGGCCGCCCAGGGCCGCCAGCACCGTGGCACCGGACGGATCCGTGCCCCAGGAATCAGCCACCACCACGGTGCGCTCCGGGCTGGCGCCGGAAGTGGCCGCCGTGGCCTCGGCCAGCACCAGCGGGGCCTGCGTGCCGCCGTGAACCAGGAAACCCGCCTCGGACAGGACCCGCTGCAACGCCGCCAGCCGTTGAGGATCCGCGCTGTAGACCCACGCTTTCATGCGCCCAACCTGTGCAGACGCGGCCGGCGCACGCAAGTTTGCCGCCGGGGTCCCACACCGGCCCACATTCCGCGGGAGGATAACGGGGTCACAAACTTGCGCTGCCGAGGGCCTTCAGTGGAACATGCCCGCTGACGTCCGGCTGGATCACCCGCAGCCCCTTCCGGGGCGCGCGGGCGGGGCGTGGGTTGCTGGGACTGCAGGGGTCACCCCCAAGGGGCTGAATGTTGTTCAGCATCGTCATCAACGAAAAAGGTGGCCAGCCCCGTGTCATGGAGTTTGACAAGGGGGAGGTGACGATTGGCCGGGTGGCCGGCAACGACATCGTCCTTCCCAAGGGGAACATCTCCAAGCGGCACAGCCGGATTGTCCAGAAGGACGGGAAGTTCATTGTCGTTGACCTGAAGTCCACCAACGGCACGTATGTGAACGGCAAGAAGATCACCGCGCCGCAGGTCATCAAGGACGCGGACAAGATCTACGTGGGCGACTTCACGCTCACCATTGAACCGGCGGGCGCCGCGGGCGCCGCCGCCGACGCGCACGCCGCGCCACCGGCCGCCGCTGCCGCCCGGCCGGCCGCGGGGGGCAGGCCGCCGCGGGCCCCGGAACCGGAAGAGGAAGATCCTTTCGACAACATTGACGATGCGGGCAGCGGCCAGGCGGCCGCGTCTGCGGACCTGGACGCGGGCGCGGAGCCCGTTCTGGAGCCGGAGCCGGAACCCGAGCCCGAGCCGGAACCCGAGCCCGCTGGCGAACCCGACGCGGCGCCGGAGGATTTTGGTGCCGACCAGTTTGACGAGGACTTTGAGGCGGCGGTGGCCAAGGAGCCACCCCCGCCGCCGCCCCCGCCGCCCGCCGCGCGCGCCCAGCCCAAGCCCTCCCCGGCGCCGGTGAAGCCGGCCCCGGAGCCCGTCAAACCGGTGGTGCAGGCCAAACCCGAACCCAAGAAGCCTGGCCCCGCCCCCAAGGCCGCCGCCGCACACACGCCGGCCCCGCCGGCCCACCCGCTGCCGCGCCATCCCAAGGAACAGGCGGCCGCCCTGTCCCAGGCGTCCGGCGCCGCACGGGACCTGCACAACGCGCTGGTGATGTGGATGGAGGAGCAGGGCGTGGACCCCACGTTGCTGCCGGACCAGGAGCTGCAGACGCGCGTCAAGGAAGGCGTGGACGAATGCCTGGGCCGCGTGGAGATGCAGCTGCCCAAGGGCTACACGCCGGAGACGGTGGGTGAGGTTGTTGCCAGTGAGGTGGCCGGCGGCGGCGCCCTGGATGAACTGCTGGCGGACGAATCCGTGGACGAGCTGTTTGTCAACGGGCCGCAGTACGTCTGCGCGGTCAAGGGCGGACACGCGCACCTGACCACGCGGTTCTTTTCGTCTGAGAACGCACTGGCCAATGCCATCCACCGCGTGTTGGCCCGCTCCGGCGTGCGGGTGGAGGACACGCCGCTGCTGGACGTGCGCCTCAAGGACGGTTCCAAGCTGGTGGCCGTGATGGACCCGGTGGCGCCCACCGGCCCGCTTTTGACCTGGCGGCGCGGCCGGCGCGCGCTGGCCAACGCGGAGGAACTGACCCGGCAGGGCGTGCTGAGCCAGGCCATGGTGGAGTTCCTGCAGACGGCGGTGGCCGCGCGCAAGAACATTGTTGTGGCGGGAGCGGCCGGCGCGGGAAAGACGGGACTGGTGGGCGCGCTGGGCGCGCTGGTGCCGGACTCGGAGCGCATCATTGTGGTGGAGGACGCGGGCGAGGTGGTGTTGCCGCAGCCGCAGGTGGCGCACCTGGAGACGCGCCCGCCGCGCGCGGACGGCGCCGGCGGCGTGGACCTCACCGCGCTGGTGCGCGCGGCGCTGCGCATGCAACCGGACCGGCTGGTGGCCGGCGAGTGCCGTGGCGGCGAAGCGCTCCCGCTGCTGCAGGCGATGAGCGCCGGCCAGGACGGCACGCTGCTCACGGTGCATGCGCACAGCCCGCGTGACTGCCTGGCCCGCCTGGAGATGATGGTGATGATGGGCGGCCAGGACCTCCCGGTGAAGGCGGTGCGTGAGCTCATTGCCAATGCGGTGGACGTCATTGTGATGATCACGCGCTTTGGGGACGGGTCCCGGCGCGTCACGCAGGTGTGCGAAGTCAGCGGCATGGAGGTGGACATCATCACCATGCAGGACATCTTCACCTTCAAGCGCGAAGGCGCCGACGACAACGGCGCCGGGAAGGGCCGGTTTCTGGCCACCGGGTTTGTCCCGCGCTTCTATGAGGACCTGCAGCAGCGCGGCCTCAGCCCCAACATGGGCATCTTCCGCGAAGACGGCTGAACCACCCCGTCAGCCCCTGCCCGCTTTGGCCTTCATGGCTGCCAGCCGGTCCTCCAGGCTGCCCTCCCCGCCGGCCAGTTCCCGCTGCGCCTCCGCGCGGGCTTCGTCATGTTCAATGCGCTCCTCCATGCGGCCAAACGTGTCAAACGCGCTGGTATCCCCAACGTGGTCCTTGCCCGGCCGCCCCGCGGCGGTGGCCTCCTGCCGCTGCCGGGCCGCCTCCGCCTTGGCCAGGCGCTGCTTGAGTTCGTCGCGGCGCGCCTTGGCCGCCAGGATGCCGCGGTCCATCTCCTTGATGGACTCACCCAGCTCGGAGAGCGCGCGCCCCTGGTCCGCCACGCCCCTGGCCAGCTCCCCCGCCAGCGCGTCCACGCGCTCCTTCTCCGTGAGCGCCGCGCGCGCCACCTCCTCCTTGCCCTGCCCCACCGCGGCCACGGCCGCCTTCTCCAGCTGCGCGGAGCGCTCCTGCTGCGCCGCCAGCTGCTTGTGGGCCAGCTTCAGCGCCGTGGCCACCTCCAGCTGGGTGCTGGCCACCTTGCGGCGCTGCTGCTCCATGTCCGTGACCGCCTGGTCCAGCTGCTTGCGGGGATCCTCCGCGTCAGCCAACGCCGCGTTGGTGTTGGACTTGATGAGGTTGCCCAACCGCCCAAGGATTCCCATGGCTCCGCCTCCGCCGCGCCATGCTACCCGCGCCCGCCGTTGACGGCGACCATGCCGCGCCGTACCGCAACTGCTCCGTCATGCCGCGCATTGGACCGTTTGCCGCCCGCAACCCCTTCATCCTGGCACCCATGGCCGGCGTGAGTGAGCTGCCGTTCCGCGTGCTGGCCCTGGAGATGGGCGCGGCGCTGGCGCCCACGGAGCTCATCAGCGCCAAGGGGCTGGAGTACCTCAACCGCCGCACGCGGGAGTACCTGCGGCATGCGCCCGTGGAGCAACCGTTCTGGGTGCAGCTGTTTGGCGGCGAACCGCGCGGCATGGCCATTGCCGCGGAACGCGCCGTGGCGGCGGGGGCGCACATGCTCGACGTGAACATGGGCTGCCCGGTGAAGAAGGTCACCAAGACGGGCGCAGGCAGCGCCTTGCTGGGTGACCCCGCGCGGGCCGCGCTGATCATCACGGAGATGCGCCGCGCCGTGGGTGACCGCGTCCCCGTGACGGCAAAGCTCCGCTCCGGCTGGGACAGCACGTCCATTGGCTGTGTGGACCTGGCGCGGCAGCTGGAGGACGCTGGCGCAGCCGCGGTGGCGCTGCACGCGCGCACACGTGCGCAGGGGTACGGCGGGCGCGCGGACTGGTCACTCATTGCACAGCTCAAGCGCGCGGTGCGCATTCCCGTCATTGGCAACGGTGACGTCATGAGCGTGGCGGATGCCCGGCGGATGCTGGAGACCACCGGGTGTGACTTTGTCATGGTGGGGCGCGGCGCGCTGGGCAATCCGTGGATCTTCCGCGCGCTGGCGGCGGGCGTGGACGCGGGACCGCCCGCGGCGGCGGAGCGGCTCACCGTCATCCTCCGCCACCTCGGTGAGCACATCGCTTTCCACGGGGACCAGGGCCGCGCAGTGCGCTCGTTCCGGCCGCACCTGGTCTGGTACAGCAAGGGCGTGCGGGGTGGGGCGGCGTTCCGCGAACACGTCATGCAACTGGACGGCGCGGAGGCGGTGCGGGACGCGTGCGCGCGGTTCTTCCGGGACGCCGTGGTGTCCGGGGAGCCCGAGCCCGACGACGGCGTGGACTACGCGACTGCACTGGGGTGACCCCGGGGTCCGTGCCACGGCACCAGAAACGCCGCGCCCCGCCACTTCCTTGACGGAAGCCCGGGGCGCGGACGGCGTGCGCGGCCTGACGCCGCGGGCGCTCACTTCTGGCTGGACAGGTAGCTCGCCACGCCCGTTGCGGTCGGGTTCATGGTCTTTTCGCCCTCGTGCCATTCGGCGGGGCACACCTGGTCACCGTGCTCATCCACAAACTTCACCGCGTCCAGCGTGCGCAGCGTCTCCGTCACGGACCGGCCAATGGGCAGGTCATTGACGTGCGCGGTGCGCACCACGCCCTTCTTGTCAATGATGAACGTGCCGCGCAGCGCCACGTCCCCGCCGTCCACCAGCACGCCGTAATCCCGCGCGATGTTCTTGTTGAGGTCTGCAATGAGCGGGTAGCTGATGCCGCCGATTCCGCCCTTGTCCTTGGTGGTGTTGCGCCACGCGTAGTGCGTGTGCTTGCTGTCCACGCTGCATCCCAGCACCACGGCGCCGCGCTTCTCAAAGTCCTTCACGTGCTTGTCAAACGCGAGGATCTCCGTGGGGCACACAAAGGTGAAATCCAGGGGATAGAAGAACAGCACCACGTACTTGCCGCGGTACTGCTCCAGGCTGACGTCCTGGAACTCATTGTTGGGCATCACTGCGGTGGCCTTGAAAGCGGGGGCTTGTTTCTGGACGAGGCTCATGAACCGTTCCTTTCCGGTGTGGTCTGAGGTCTTGGTAGCCGGCGTCTTAACGGCCGACAGGGTGCGTGCAAGCGGACTCCCCTCCGCGGAGGCGCGCGGGCTGCATGGGTAGGGCACACCTACCAGGGTGTCAATGTGGCCGTTTCTCAGCGTCTGGACGCGGAGTTTCCGCCTTGTGCGGTGCCGTGGGCGCGCTGGGGAAACCCCAGGCGCGGGCACGGACCGTGAGTGCAACGACTCCGTCCCGGCACTGCACCAGCAGCGTGGTGCCGGACCAGACGTGGTCCACGGGCAACGTCTTGCCCGGCTCAAACCCCTGCGCGTCCACCACGTCCACGCGGTCATGGCCCACCTGCGCCCAGAGCGGCACCCACAGGCTGACGCCACGGACAAAGTTGAACACCGCGCGCGCGTCGCGGTCGAACCGCACGCGCAGGTCCTCCCCCTCCGGGCGCGGGCTGCGGAACGCGCGCGCCAACTCCTGCCGCGTGGGCTGCGCCGTGCCGCGGAACAGGTCCCACACGCCCTGCACCATCATCTCCGCGCCCTCGCGCGCCATGGCGGACACCAGCGCGGGACCGCGCAGTCCGTCGGGCATGGGCAGGCGCCGCTGCTGCAGGATGTCTCCGTCGTCTTCGCCGGGGGCCAGCAGGTGCAGCGTGAGCCCGGTCTCCGGCAGCGCGTCATGGAACGTCCAGAACAGCGGTGCCGGGCCGCGGTACGCGGGCAACAGCGACGGGTGGAGGTTCACCGCTCCCAGCCGCGGCAGCGCCAGCAGGCCGCGGCGGAACAGCTGGTTGAAGAACGCCACGCAGTACACGTCCGCGTCCAGCCGGCGCAGCACCGCCAGCGCGCGCGACGCGGACGCGTCCCCGACGAGAAAACACGGAATGCGCAGCTCTTCGGCCAGCTCAAAGGGGTCATCCGGCACCGTGCCGTCCGCGCTGGCCGGTGGACCACGGCCGTGCCACAGGTGCCACCACGCCGCCCGCACGCGCGTCATCAGACCCGGCACGCGCGTGGCCACGTTGGTGCGCCGCAGCGCCACCCCGCCAATGGGCTTCACCACGGCCACCACCTCCGCGCCGCTGCGCAGCAGCGCCAGCAGCGGGCGCGAGGAGAACTCACTGTCCATGCCGAAATACACAACGCGGGGCCGGTCCCTGCCCATGGCGGCGCCCTCACCGCTCCGGCTGCGCCAGCAGCAGACGGTCCTGGCCGTGGTTGACCATGAACAGGTCCAGGTCCCCGTCGTCGTCAAAGTCGCCCGGCACCAGGTCTGAGGTGCCCAGGGACTCCTGCGGCAGCGCGCCGGGTGCCGGCACAAAGGTGCCGTCCCCGCGGTTCACAAAGATGCGGCTGACGTCATCCAGGTTGCACGCCAGGATCTCCAGGTCACCGTCCCCGTCCAGGTCCGCCACAATCGTGCTGATGGTGGGCTCGTCCAGCGTGGGGACACCCAGGCGTGTGTCATCCCGTACAAAGTCCGCGCCCGGCACGCCCATGAGGATCACCGTGCTGCTGGTGTTGCCTGGCCGCCCGACGATGCCGACGTTGCTGGGCACGTAGCTGGGCATCACCAGGTCCGCGCGCCCGTCCCCGTCCAGGTCCCCCAGCGCAATGCCGTATACGTCACCCACCACGTCCTGCAGGTCCGGCACATCCGTCTCCTGGAACCCGCCCGGCAGGTTGAGCAGCACGCGGTGCCGCGGATACCCCACGCCGTCCGGGCCCTGGTAGTTCTTGTTGTCCACGACAATGACGATGTCATTGCGGCCGTTGCCGTCCAGGTCCGCCACCTCCAGCTTGTGGTCATGCACCTGCGCGCGGTCATGCGGGATGCGGCCGCTGGCATCCTGGAAGGCGCCGCCGCCGGTGTTGAAGAACAGGTTGTCCCGCCCCACCACGCTCTCATCGCACGTGGTGTCAAAGTTGGAGCAGCCAATGTTGAGGATCAGCACGTCAGCCACGCCATCCGCGCTGAAGTCCGCCACCGTGGCTTCAAACGCGCCGTCCCCCTGCGAGGGCATGCCCATCTCCGAGAAGTTGGCGGCGCCGTCGTTGCGGAACAGGTGGGTCTGCTCGCTGGCAGCCAGCAGCAGCTCCGGGCGTCCGTCACCGTCCAGGTCACCCAGGCTCACCTGGTTGGCCGTGAGCACGGGCGAGAACACGCGCCGCTCAAACACCGGCCCCCCGCCCTGCGCCAGCCGGCTCAGGTACACCACGCTGCGCTCAGGCCCGTCCACATCGCCGTTGGCCACCGCCACGTCCAGGTCACCGTCCCCGTCCAGGTCCGCCACCTCCGCGTCGTTGCCGGTATCAAACTCCGCGGGCACCGCGCCCTGCCGCGGGACCAACGTGCGGTACTGGAACGCTCCCTCCTCGCTCTCACCGGTCCCATCCGGATTCAGGAACCGCACGGCCACACTGCCCAGCGCGTGCGCGGGGGACTGGGCAATGAGTTCGCGGTCACTGACGCGGGTGACCTGGCCGGCCTCCACCGTGCCAAAGAACAGCCGCACCCCGGGGCGCATGCCCGCGCTGCGCACCCGGACGCGCGTGAAGCCCACGTCAAACCCGCCCGGTGGCTGCACCGCCAGGCCCACGTAGGTGTACCCGCGCTCCAGCGTGTCCTCCTGCGCATCCGGGTTCACCACGCGCACATCGGCGGGACCGCGCTCGCCGGGCGGTGTGCGGCAGGTGATCTGCGTGCCGTCCGCGCTGACCACCGCGCCGTCACACGGCGCCCCGTCAATGGTCACCACCGCGCCCGGCTGGAAGTAGCGGCCGTGCACCACCACCACGTCCCCACCAAAGGTGGGCCCGTCCGGCGGCACCACGGAGGTCACCTCCGGCGGCGGGATGTAGACGTACAGCGCCGCGCCCACACCCAGGCTCAGCGGGTGGTTGCGCACGCCCACGTCCGCGGGCCCCGGCTCCCCCGGTGGCGTCTTGGCGTTGAGCTCCGTGGCGCTGACCACCAACACGTCGGTGGCCGCGGCCCCGTCGAATTCCACCGTGATGGCCTCGCCGCGGATGGACCGGAAGAAGCGCCCGGTGATGACCACGTCCGTGCCACCGCGCGTGGGGCCGCGGCCCGGCACCACGTGCAGCGGCTCGGGCGGCCACAGGTAGGTGTACGCGTTGTCCAGACCCGCGCTCCGGCCGTCCGGCGGCGGGTTCTGCACCTCCACGCGCACACGCCGCTCCCCGCCCGGCGGCGCGGGAAGCACGGGCTCCGCGGCCCCCGGCACGCGCACGCGCACGCGGTCCCGGCTGCCCGCCTCCAGGACCTCGGCGGGAATCCCGTCAAACCGCACCTGCATTCCCGGCAGGAAACCCGCCCCCAGCACTTCCGCCTCCGCGCCCGGCGCCAACGGCCCGTCCGGCGGGTCCACGCCCAGCACCACGGGCGGCCCGTTGTAGTAGTAGCCCCCCTCCAGCGTGCCTTCCTGCCCGTCGGGATTCACCACGGTCACGTCCGCCGCGCCCGGCGCGCCCGCCGGCACCGTGCACGTGAGTTCTTCAGCGGACAGCACCACCACGTCCGTGCAGGGCAACCCGCCCACGGTCACCTGCGCTCCCGGCTCAAACCAATGTCCGGTGACCACCACCACCTGTCCGCCAAAGTCCGGGCCTTCGGGCGGCTCCACCGCATCCACCACGGGCGGCGGCACGTAGCGGTAGCCCTGGGGCAGCACGCCCTCCCCGCCCAGCGGGTGCAGCGCCGCCACATCAGCAAAGCCGGCGTTGCCCGGCGGCGTGCGGCATTGGATGAGGAAGGACGACACCACCGTGACAAAGCGCGCGTGCCGGCCCTGGAACGTCACGCGCGTGCCGTCCACAAAGTCCTGGCCCTCCACCAGGACGGGCGTGTCCCCGGCGGTGGGACCGTGGTCGGGCACCACGCGGAGCACGCGTGGCGCGCGGTAGTAGATGAACCCGTCCCGCAGCGTTCCCTGGCCCAGGTCCGGGTTGGTGGCGGTGATGTCCGCCGGGCCCTCTTCGCCCGCGGGCAGCGTGCAGTAGGCCAGGTCCGGGCGGACCACCTCCACAAAACCGCAGGACAGTCCGTCCACCGTGAGGTCCATCCCCGCGCGGAAGTCCACGCCGGTGACGGTGACCCGCACGCCGCCACTGGTGGGCCCGTACGGAGGCAGCACGGACGTCACCTGCGGTGCGCTGGGCAGCCGCCCCACGCTGAAGGCGAACGACTCGTCCGGCCAGGCCGGGGGCTCAATGCAGCATGCGCCCAGGCGATTGCACGCGCGCACCGCGTAACGGACGGTGGTGCCCCAGGGGAACGCGCCCACGCGGCCGGCAAAGCGCACGCCATCGGGGTCCGCACCGTCCGCCACGCGGTCCATGGGCCGCCGGGTGACCGCCGCAGGGTCCACGGGCGCCCCGCCCGCGGGCATCCCGGCAAACAGCAGCTCGGCGCCGGTCACGCCCGTGGGGTCGCGCACCAGGGCAAGGACCTCGTGGCCCCCGCCGGTGGCGTCCGTGTCAGACACCAGGCGAACTTCAATCACCGCGGGGCCCAGGCAGGCCGCCAGCGTGAGGCACGGCAGCGCAATGAGGGCGCGGCGCATGGTGCCCGGTCAGACCTTGAAGGCCACGCGCGCCCCGCGCCCCAGCTTGGACCCCACCGCGGCGCTGCTGGCCCCCATGGTGGGCCGGCCGCCTTTGGGGGGCGCGGCGTCCTTGGCCGCGGCGGGCTGCGCCGCCTTCTCCGCGGCCGGCGCCGGCTCACCACCCTCCTTCGCCTCACCCTCGCCGGCGGCGTCCCCCTCGGGCTTCTTGGCCGCCTTCTCCGGGTCCTTGTCCCGCGCCACCCGTGACTGCTTGCCAGGGGGCGGGTTCATCCACTCGGTGTCCTTGGGCGTGCCCTTGGGTGCCTCCGTGATGACCTCGCCAAACTTCCGCTTGGGCAACGCGTGGTCCCGCTCCATGCGGGCCTGGCGCTGCTCAATGTCCCGCAGGCGTTCGGGGTCTGTGGCCATGCCCGTCCCGACGATGCTGCGCGGCTCCACCCTGCGGTGCGTTTCGGCCATGGCGTCACCCTCTCCCCGAGGTTATCTGTTGGCTTGGGACGGTAGCGCCGCCCGCCCGCGGCGTCCAAGACCGCCCCGGAAGAGAGCCCCGCATGCCACCCCCCCGGGACCGACTGGCCGACCTGGTTGCCATGTCCGAGAAGACTCCCCACAAGCCCCTGGTCTGGTACGGCCTGGCCATGGAGTACCGGGCGCGCGGACAGCGGGAGGACGCGGCGCGCGCGTTTGAGCGGTGCGTGGAAGCAGACCCCACCTACGTGCCCGCGTACTTCATGTGGGGGATGACGCTGGAGGATGCCGGCCAGCGCGACCGCGCGGTGGCCATGCTCCGCCGCGGCATCACTGTGGCCGGCACCAAGGGCGACACACACGCCGCCGGCGAAATGCAGGGCACGCTGGAGACGTGGGGGGTGGAATAGCAGCCCTGAAAGATCCGTGGTCCGAATCGCACCTCCGGGCCGTATACCTTGTCGGGCGAATAATTTGTCCACGCACACCGCGCCGCTCCCGCCCAGCGACCTGGAGCCACCCTGGCGCGCTACGAGGGGTAGTTGACCTTCTTGGAGTCACCATGGCCGCCCCACTCCGATTGTTTGTCCGATGGATTATGCTCCTGCCTTTGTTTCTGGCGGCGGCCGGCTGCGACCGCGGGCCAACCACGGCCCAGGTGGAGGTGGCTCGGCGCGACGCGATACGGCGTCTGGACGAGGACCGTGCGCAACTGGTGCGCGTCCGTGCACGTTGGACCGCGGCCGACAACCTGGAGCGCGAGTTGACGCAGGGCTTGGCGCTGCACGGCGGGGAGCAGCCGCAGGACGCGGACGCGGTGCGAGCGGCCTTGGGCTCGGCGGCCACGGACCAGAACGCCGCAGAGCGCGTGCTGGCAGGCGCAACGCAGAACGTTCAGGCTATGGGGAACCGACTCACGCGGGCACGGTTCAACGCGTTGGGTGCGGAGCTGGTGCAAGTGCACAAAGATCTTGAGACCCGGGTGAAGGCGCTGGACGCGGCGTTGGATTCAATCAACGCCACCCTGGGCCGCCATGCCGAGTCCCTACGCGCCGCCAGCCAGGTGTCCGAGGACGCGGCCCGGCAGGCCGGGCAACTGGCGGAGGCGGACTTCAAGAAGGACTGGAATTGCGGGGAGGACCACGACCATAAGAAGGGTCACGCTCCCGAGGCGACACGACAGTGAGCGTCCCGCAGATGGCCCTGGCAATGACCGCGCCCAAGCGTGATCCCCTGCACGCCGGAGACGGCAGCCCCATACATCGTGACAGGAGCACAACGCCGCCGCCGAGGGCGCCCGCAGACCTGCTGGCGCGCTTCCGTGACGGGGACCCAGATGCGTTTGCGCAGATCGTCCGGCTTCATGGGGGAATTGTGCGCAGCGTTGCCCACCGGCGTTTCCTCAACCCGGTGGACCGCGAGGAGGCCGTCCAGGAGATATGGCTGCAGGCCTTCCGTCACCGCGCGGCGGTGGACCCCTCGCGCGCCGCTTCATTTGGCGGCTGGCTCTACACGCTGGCAGACCGGCGCTGCCTGGACCTGCGCGAGTACCAACAGGTCCGGGCGCGCGGGAGCGGGGGCCAGCCCACGGATGACGCGGTTGACATGGCGACCCCCGACGCGGAGGAGCAGGCATCCCGTCGTGAGCTGCTGTCGGCGGTGCAGGTGTTCAAGGCGCGTTTGCAGCCGGCATGGCGGGAGTTCTTTGATCTCTACTTCGTCCAGGGGCTTGAGTACGCTGACATCATGCCCCGCTTGAACATCGGGCCACTGCGCTGCAGGTACATGCGGCGCGTGCTGGTGGCCCGTGCGCGCCGCAACCGGGGGCTGTTGGAAGCCCTGGACCGGCACCTGGAGCAGCGTGACCATGCGCCACGTCCGTGATGACATCCCCATGTTGGTGGCTGGGAGCCTGCCACAGGCGCGCGATGGCGTCGTCAGGAGGCACCTGCGCACCTGCGGCGCCTGCGCCAGCGAGTTTGAACGGGAGTTGGCCTTCACGCGTGCGCTTGCCGGGGACCCGGACGTGCCGTCCCCACGGGAGGTCCGGCAGATCATGGCCCGGGCTTGCGCGGTTGACCGCCCGCCCGTGCGGCGGGTGTTCTCCCGGAGCGTCCCGGTGGTACTGGCCATGCTGTGCGCCGCGGGCGCAGCGGTCTTCCTGGTGGCACCGCAAGGAGACCTGCTGCGGCGCACCGCCGACACGCCCGCGGTGGCCACGGGATCTGGGATCGGCCATGATGAGGGACGGTCGGTCGCGCTCGGCACGTGGTTGGAGCATCCGGATACCCGCATTGGGGTGTATTCGCTCCCGCGCGGTGGCTCGCTGGAGTTGTCGGGCCGGGCGCGCTTCCTTGACGGGGCGCGGTTGGAGCTTGCGGAAGGAAGCGCCGCGCTGGAGGTCACGCCGGGGCGGGGGGGGTTTGAGGTGGTGACGCAGTATGGCTGGGTTGCCGTGGTGGGGACGCGGTTTGTGGTGGAGTTGCAGGAAGACCGCGTGCGCGTGGAGGTGCTGGACGGCGCGGTGGACGTCTTCCCCTCCCGGCCAGCCACACCACCGCTGCGGTTGACCGCCGGCATGAGCGCCTGGACAAACGGCGAGGCGTCTGGCGTGGAGCCCGCCGCGCCGGTTTGGCAGGAGCCGCGACCGCCGCAAACCCCTCCGCGCCGCCATGCCCGCGTCAACGGGCGCGCCGAAGCGGAACAGGTGGCGGGGCGCCTGGTGGCCCAGGCCAATGAAGCCCTGCTCGCGGGCGCGTTTGGTGACGCCGAGCGCTTGGCCCGGACGGCGGCGGAGTTGTCCCGCGGCAATGCAGAGGCGTACCGGGTTTGGGGGTACGCGCTGCATCGCCTGGGGCGACCTTGCGACGCGGCCGCGCAGCTGCGTCGCTCCCTCAAACTGGAGGCATCAGGGACAGCGGCGGAGAAGGCCGCCCGACTGCTGCGCGACGCCTCCTTTGCCCGGTGCGATTGAACGTGCCACCCGCCCTCTTGGCCCTGTTGCTGCTGCCAGCGTCGCCGGCCAGTCCCGCCCTGCGCGAAGTAGCGGTGGTGGCGAACATCAATGACCCCGTTGCTGATGGCCCGGCCTGGGAAGTTCCGCTGCGGGCGGCACTGGACGGGCTGCCAGATGTGTACGTACGAACCGCCGCGGACACGCGCTTTGGCATGTACTTGGCCCAGCAGGCAGGGTGGCATTGCGAGGACATCGCGCCGTGCCTGGCGGACTTGGGCCGCGTCCTCAAAGTGGATACGGTGCTCCACGCCAGCCTGGACGACCGATTGGCCTCCCCGCGGCTGACTCTGGTGGCCATCGGCGTCGACGCGAGGGGCGAGACGGGCCGGGCCACTGCGCAACTCCCCGGTGACCCCAATGCCTGGCGGGGCCCGGTGGTTCGCCTGTCCCGCCACGTGCTGCGGGTGGGCGCCACGGTCGTCGTCCACGGTGCAGGCGGGGGTTTCACGCTTGACGGAGAACCATTTGTCGCCGGCAGCGAACCTGCGCAGGTGATGGGCATTGGCGTAGGCCAGCACGTCCTGACGACACCCACGGGCACGCGGCTGGGGTTTGACCTGCCGGCTGGCCCCTTGGAGGTGCACCTCTGGCCTGGAGCGGACCATGCCGCAACCGCACCGGCAGCGCCACCTGCGGCGGCGCCCCCACAAACTTCCCGCAGGGGAGTGGTGGCCCTGGCGGCCCTTGCGCCGGCCGGGGCGTTGCTGCTGGGCGGGGCTCTGGTCACACTGGCCAATGCAGGCGCGGCGGCCGGCGCGGCCGCTGTGGTGCTGGGTTCGCTCCCGCGCCAGAGCGACGGGCGTGTTATGGCGCGCCCCGGCCAGTCCCGCAGGGAGGTGGAACTGTTGGTCCTGACAGGTCTGGGCCTGGCAGGCTGGGCTCTTGGGTCCGTCTGTGTTTCGTCGTTGCTTGCGTCCGGTGCCCTCGCCTGGCTTGGGGTGGGGGCGGCGGCTTGGAGATGGGTGGATTGATGGCAGTCCCCAAGGCTTTGGGCGGTTGGGTGATTCGCGCGTTCGCCGCTTGGGGAGCCGCCAGCTGCGGCAGCTCCCCGCTCATTGCAGAGTGCCGCACGGACCGCGACTGCGAGCGCGGCTACTGCCGGGCTGACGAAGGCATCTGCGTCGCCGGCCGCCGGGAGGACCCCTCTTCGGGCTTGGCGGCGTCATCGTCGTTCTCTCCCGCGGACGGCTCTTCCTCGGCAGCGGGCGCAACCTCAACCGGGACTTCTTCGTCGGGGCCGTCCGTCCCCTCCAGTTCGGCGCCGCACGCAAGCAGCCTATTCCCTCGCTCATCATCCGCGCCGCGCGGTGCGTCCTCCGCCTCCTCCAGCGGTCCGGCGGTCGCATCGTCCTCCGCGCCTGCAACCAGCGGACCCGCCGCGTCATCTTCGCTGGCCCCTGCCAGCGGGTGCTGGGCCTGTGTGCTCTCCGTGGTGAGCACACCTGCCTCAACGCTGGAGCTGTTGCCCCCGAAGGTGGTCCCCGGCACGGACCCGCCCTTGGTTCTGGTTCAGGAGAAGGACCTGGCGTTCTTGGGCGTCGACGGCGCGGGGGCGGTTAGCGTTGTAGGTAGCGCGCCTGCCGTCATGGACAGTCCCGTGACCTGGTTTGCGGACGGCGCCGCCAGCTGGGGAGCTGCGGTGCCGCTCAAGGAGGGCGACTCATTGCCGTTCTACCAATGGACGGCGGGTTCCTTGCTGGACCAGGTGGATCCCGCCACGGCGTGGCAACCCCAAGCGCGGGTGATGACTCTTCAACTGGCGGGCGAGGAGGTTGTCGCGGGGGGGGGCGCGGCCGGTGTCAGCGCCGTCTCGTCGGGGCGCTCGCAGCGGGCTCAGGTGGCGTCACGCGCCGGAGGCGGCACCAAGGGCTGGCTGGTGGAGGCATGCGGGGACCCCGCCGTCCACGTCGTGGTCACGGCGGAGAAGGACCAGGTGTTTGCTTACGCGGTTGACCAGACCGCGGGATTGACCCTCAACGCGTTGGGTTCGGCTTCAGTTCCCGGTGAGTCTGACACGCCCGCCCTGGCCTGGGCGCGCGCGGACGGGAGCACCGGGCTGCTGGTCCTGCGCAAGGGAACGCCCGCATCCCTGGTGACGCGTTTCCGGGTCACCACTGCCGGCCTGGCGGAGGAGGCTTCCGTCACGGTGGATGGTCTGGAGGTCAAGAACAGCGGGGCGCTGGCTTGGGGGCCTGATGGGTTGCGCGCCGCCGTGCCCACGTCGCAGGGGGCCATTGTGGTGCTTCGGGCGGAGGAGACCCCGCTGACGTGGGAAATGGTCCCCTTGGAGGTGGAGGCGGTCAAGGTGGGCGGAGTGGTGGCGGTGGTGGGGAACGGCCAGGAACCCACGTGGATCGCCGGCATGGAGAACGGCGCGGTGTACGCCGTGCGTGGGGCAACCGTGCTCCCCGGGTTCCCGGTCCAGCTGGGCACGCCGCTGAAACACCCGCCGGCGCTGGTCGCCAGCGGCGCGGACGGCATGGCCGCAGTTTTTGTCGGCGGGGACGCCACCGGGTGGTCCATTCACCGGCTGGAGTTGGAGTTGCCCCGCTCCGGTCTCACGGTGAGTTGGCCTGAGTACCAGGCCGACCGGCGCAACTCCGGTTGCCTCCCGTTGCCCTGATCCACCGCAGATTCGATTTCTGTTTGTCTCCCCCGGCGGCCGGCCCCGTATACCTGAATGTGAGCACACGCCATTCTGCCCGGCGCCGCCGTGGCTTCACCCTGCTCGAACTCATCGTGGTGGTAACCGTGGTGGGCATCACGGCCAGTCTCGGCGTTGCGCAGTGGCGCGGCGCCAAAGATACCGCAGAGGCGCGCGCCGCAGCCAAGACCGCGGCGTCCCTGGTGACCACCGCCCGCATGTTGGCACAATCCCGGCGGAGCTTTGTGAAGGTCAACGCCGTCACCACTGGCCGGGGCAGCATTGTGCTCCAGGAGTGCCACAAGGCGTTTGGCGACTACTCCACCGGCGGGTGTACCTACACGGACCTGGATCAAACGCGGATGACCATGGGCGCGGACGACTACTCCACGCTCACGCTGCAGAACGTCTCCGGTGGCCCCATCGTCTTCACGCCGCTGGGGCTGGGCGACTCATCCAACGCGGACATGGTCCTGTCGTTTGTCAGCCGTGGTGGCAACAACTCCCGAACAACGGTGTCAGCCCAGGGGCTGGCCATTGCGAACTGACCGGAGACGACCTTGGCCCGCGCCACGCCTTTGACCGACCTGATGCTCTCCTGCGAGCCACCGCGGGGATTCTCCCTGCTCGAAGCCGCGCTCGCCATTAGTCTCGCCAGCATGATTGGTCTGGGGACTCTGAGCTTGCTTGATACCATGCACCGCACCAAGCAGACGACCCGCGCGCGGTCAGAAGCCTCGGCGATTGCGCGGGACACCTTGGACACCGTCCTCAGCCTGACCAGCCCAACCTCGGGCGGTGCGGCCTTTGACGCCATGTTGAAATCCCCGGCCAGCCCGTTTTCCCTCGGCACCGTCAGCACATCCGCGGACCTGTCCACCGGGGGAACCTGGACGGCCAGCGCATCACTCCCGGGTCCGTTCACGCGTGAACTCACGCTGGCCCACGCGACCGGCGATCCCGACTCCTTGCTGACCCTCACGGTGGACGTCTCCTTCCAGCAGGGCACTCAGACGCGCCACGTGGTGGTGAAGTCCAAGGTGCTCCGGTGACCGCCGCCGGCGCCGCGGGGCGGCGGGCAGGCTTCACGCTTCTGGAGTTGGTGGTGGCCTCCACGGTCATGCTGGCCGTGTTGGGGGGACTGGTCATGCTGACCGCGTCCATCCCCAAGCAGGCGCACACCCTGGCCATCCGGGTGGACACGCAGAACCGCCTGCGCATCGCCCGGCACATGCTGACCCAGGAGCTTCAGAATGCCGGCTTTGGATGGCGGCGCGAAGGGTACAGCTCCGTTGACACGGGCACGTTTGGAAGCGCGGGCTACACGGTGACAGGGTGGCCAACCCGTCCGGTGCTCACCAACTTCTCCACCACCGGCATGGACACCGGAACGGACACGCTCACCGTGGTGCTGCCGGTGGACTACAATGCGCTGGCCGGCGTGGACACCACGGCCACGGCCGTCAGCTGCCCCGGCACCACCGGCAGCGCCGTGTTCCCCACAACCACCAACGCCTCCAACGCCGCGGGTTGGGGCGGCGTTGCACTGCTGTTTGACGCAAACGTTGCTCACTTGGCCCCCATCGCGGCGGCGGCGTCATCCTCGCTCACCTTGACCATCGGGGACTGCGGCACCGCAGCCGGTGGAGGAGGCGTGGCGGCGGGCGCGAACTTCCCGAGGACCATGAGCGTCACGCGGGTGAAGTACGTGACCTACCGCGTGGCCGCCGGCCGCCTTCAGCGAGCGGAAGTGACCACAAGCGGTGGCACGGCTTCGTTTGTGGACGTGGTGGACGGTATTGAAGACCTCCAGGTCCGGTTTGTTGTCACCGTCATCCCGCTGTCTGGCGCTGCCAGCACCGGGGAGGTGTTATGCGAGGGCAACACCGGCGCCACCTTCCCCTCCGCGGACAACTCCACCTGCGGATCCCTGGCCCTCCGCAAGACCGCCATCTCCGGTAACGACGCCGTGCGCTTGACGGCGGTGGAGGTCGGTCTGGGCGCGCGGTCGCTGCCGGCCACCAACGATATCGTCACTGCGCGACCCGCGCTCTTCGATCACGCGGCGGGGAGTTCTGACAAGTATGTCCATCGACAGGAGGTGTGGCGTGTGGCCCTTCCCAATGCGTACGCATTCTGACCCGCCCGCCAGGCGCGCACGGCAGCGGGGATTCGGACTGGTCCTCACCATCGCAGTGGGTGCGGCGGTATTGGCGGCCGGCGCGGCAGCGTTCTCCGTCATGCGCACGGAGGTGCAGGCATCCAACGCGGAGTTGGCCAGCACGCGGGCCTATGCGCACATGATGGCTGGCTTGGCGCACGCCGCGGCGGCCCTCAACGCCAACCAGGCCACCGCCGAATCACAGCTGAAGGCGGCCATGGCGGGGTCGGCGGCATCACTTGGGTCGCTCGCGCTCAAACCCTTCAACGCTTCGTCCCCGGACCTCTCTGGCAAGGTTGCGTTCGACGACGGCGACTACTCCGTGTACGTCGCGGACGATCCCGCCGACCGAGACGGCGACGTGACGCTGGACTCCAACAAGCGCTTCGTATTGCGCGTGGTTGGCCGCCACCGCGGCTCCGAGTCTGCCGGGGAGTTTGAGGTCAACCTCCCGTTCCTGGCCAACCTCCCGGGCGCGTTTGTTGGCTGTTTCGCAGGGAACACCTCCGGTGTGAAGTGGGTCTCTGAGCAGGGACCGCTGGCGGGCCTCGCCCGCTTCCGCATTGACGGATACACAACCCTGCCCTCCAACAAGGGCCAGCACGCCATTGTGCTCAACCGGGACTTCCAGCGCATGAACGGGCTGGCGCAGTGCATTGACGGCACGGATTCGCCTCCCTGCCCCACCAACCGCAACCCGCGGCTGTTCTACCCGCCCTCCACGACGGCTGACCAGGACCCCCGGCGCTTTGCGTCCGCCGGCGTGGGCGGCGTGGGCACCGCCCATCCGTACGACCAGGTTCTCATCGGGTATCGCGGCGGCCCCACGGCCACGGACAACTACGAGGCCCAGTGGGCGGCTCAGAAGGACGACGAGGCCCGCAAGGGCATCTACGCGTGCGACAACCACGCCACGGACACCACCAGCCCCCCGCACAAGGACGCGGCGTATAACTGCAGCATGGGTGCGGCGCTCAACGGCGCGCCCAACTGGGCGGACAACAACGCCAACCACAGCGGGTTGTCCTGGAACGTCATCCAGTCCGTGGTCCGGCACTGCCGTGGCAATGGTCGCTATGGCATTGGCAGCCACTACCTGCAGGTGCGCTGTGATACCGGGTACAAGTACCTGGAGAACGTGGCAGCGTGTCTGATTCTCCCGCCGGAGCTGCGCACGTACGTCCAGAAGAACGCCACGCTGGGCGGCACTCCGCCTGCGGCGTGGGGGCCCGACGGCGTGGTGGGCGGAACGGACAACTACCGCGAGGATGACGGGGCCCCGAACACCGCCGTGGGTACCAACCTCGCCGGGTGCCTGTCCGGCACCACCACCTGCAACCAGGAGGGTGACTTCCGGCTGGACTTTGGCGAATGCAACGATGCGTGTGTGATTGGCACTTGGACGGGGAGCGATTCCAACACCTACCCGCTCAGCGCGTGCATCAATCTGGATTCCGCCGGCCAGCACACGTACGGCTTCGCGTCGGGGACCAACAACTCAGCCACGTGTTCGCCGCCCGCCACCGGTTCGGCCCATGACGACCACGTCACCGCGTCCGGCCACACCACCGGCTGGTGCGTGTACAATGAGGTGGGCTCCAACAACTTCCTGATGCGGCTGGACCTCACGGACCAGGGACCGCTGGGCACGTGCGACACCAACTGCCTGCAGCGCGTGGCGGAGCAGACCACCGGAGGCGGATGTACCGTGCCCACCAACGCGGGGATGCCTGCCCCCGGCGACGTTGACGCGAACGAACGCTGCGTGGCGGACGGTCTGACGCCAGGCACGGGTTACTCCAATCCGCGCAACCTGGTGCAGTTCTCCGGGTGGACCGGGCGCAAGAACTGGGACTCCAATGGCGACGGCACGGACGACGCGCGCTCATTCGCCTTGTTCTCCAAGCCCGCCACGTGGCTGCAACACCCCAACCACCGCCTGAACTGGCTTCCGTCAAACTCCACCAACGTCTGGACCGGCAGCAGCTTCGCAGACTATTGCGATCCTACCAGCGGCGCGCAGACGGAGATGGTCAATCTGCTGGACTCCCTGTCCACGTCGGCGGCCACGGTCTTTGATGATGGCACCAACACCAACGGCGCGGTCACGTCCGGAACCACGCGCTACGTGGGCCTGTCCGCCGGCAAATCCAAGGACGGCGCGGACCACACCGCGGACTGCCACTTCACGGACACCGTGGACGAATACGGCCGCGCTGATCCCTGGATGGACCCCACACAATGCAAGCCGTACGTGGTGCAGACAGCCAGCGGTCTCAACATCAACGCGGGCGGGAAGATCTGCGGCTGCGGGCTGCTGCTGGTGAAGGGAAGCGGCGGGTCGGGCAGCATCGCCCTGAGCGGCCAGCTGCTCTGGTACGGGCTCATTGTGGTCTACTCCAGCGCCGCCAACCTGACGCTCAACCACAACAGTTCGGGCACCAGCCCGTATCCGTCCAGCTTCTACCTGGAGGGCGGTTTCCTGGGCGTGGGCAGCGGCACCTCCACCAACCTCAACATGTCCACCAAGCTCAACAGCCTGACTGCCGGAATGTCCAACCACATCCGTTACAACCCGGTGGCCATCTCCGAAGCGCTTTCCAAGACGCAGACCTCGTCACGGAAATCCTTCCGCGTCCTGTACTGAGTCCGCGCGTGCGTTTCCGGCCTTCCCCCTGGGCCCTGGTGGTCCCGGCCGGCGTGCTGCTGTTCCACGCCGACGTGCTGACCGGCCAGCGCGCCTTCTTCTTCCGGGACACCTTCATGGCCAATGAGCCGCAGCGCCGCTTCCTTGCGGACGCGCTGCGGGACGGGCGCCTGCCGCTATGGAACCCGCTCGCCTTTGCCGGCGTGCCCTTCCTGGGGGACCCCAGCACCGCCACACTGTACCCGCTCAACGCGCCCTATGCCGTCCTGGACTTTGACGCCTATTTCCAGGTTTTCATTGTCCTGCATTTCTTCCTGGCCGCGGTGGGAACCTACCGTTTGGGACGCACCTTGGGACTGCGCGCACCCGCCGCCGCCGTGGCCTCCGCGTCGTTCGCGTTCTCCACGCCCCTCATCCAGCTCTCCGGAAACATCATGTATCTGGGCGTCGCGTGGATGCCGTTCTACCTACGGTCACTGGCGCTCGCTGCGGCGCATCCGCGTGCACGCGTGCAGGCCGCGTGGGCCGCCGTGTTCCTCGCTTTGCAGGTGCTTGCCGGTGATGCGCAAGGCGCGCACTTGGCCACCTTGCTGGGCCTGCCCTGGGCGACGGCGGCCGCATGGCGGCGGCGGCGCGTGCAAGCCGCGCTGCTGACCTGGGCCGTCAGCGCGCTGCTGGCCGCTGTGCTCGCCGCCGGCGTCCTGCTCCCCGCCCTGGAGTTCATGGCGCTGTCCGAACGCCGGGGTGGCCTCCCGCTGGAGGACGCGCAGACCTGGGCGTTGCACCCGCTGCGCCTGATCGAGCTCGCATGGCCCCATCTTTTCGGTGGTCACCCTGACTTCGAATCCACGACCTGGTGGGGGCGGTGGCTGCACAACAGCCAGGACGGGAGCCCATGGACCACCACCGTCTCATGCGGCGTGGTGACGCTGGTGCTTGCCGCATTTGGCGCGGGCGGACCCCGGCCGCGCTGCCGCGCCCTTCCAGCCATCCTGGCCGTCCTCCTGCTGTTGTTGGGCATGGGCGCCCGCACCCCGGTGTTCCGGCTGTTCCACGACTTCGTGCCGTTGGCCGGCAGCTTTCGCTACCCGGAGAAGTACGCCGTGCACGCGCTGTTCTTCCTGGCGCTGGCGGCCGGGCTGGGCGCGGACCGCGCGCGGGCCAACCCGCGTGCCCTGACCGGACCCGCCGTGGCGGCGTTGGTCGTGGCTGCCCTGGCCGCGGCGGCGGCGGTGCTCGGGTTCGACCGGGCCACCGAGTGGTTCTCGTCCTTGCGGCCGGAGGAGGTGGCGCCCTACTTCGATGCGGAGTCCGCCGCCGCGCACCTGGTCCACGTCGCCGGAGGCACGCTGGCGGCGTGCGGGCTGCTGTTGCTCTGGCCCCTCGCGTCGCCGCGCGTGCGCGTCGGCCCGGCCGTGTTGCTGATCATCGTCTGCGCGGACGCCGCCGCCACCGCCCGCGCGGTGACCTACACGTGCGACCCGGCGCTGTATGCGCCGCTTGCTGACGACAACCCGTTCCTCAGGGCACTGCGGGGGGAACCCGGCGGGGCGTTCCGCCTCCACCGCGAGCCCATTCTCTTCCGCGAGGCCGTGGCAGACGTGGGCAAGGGTGCCCTGTCCGAGCGCGTCCGCCGCATGGAGCGGGCGACCCTGTTGGCCAACACCGGGTGGAACCAAGGCGTCTCCTACGGCGTGGCGTTTGGCGCAGCGCGTCCCGCAGACATCGCCCAACTCGGTGCAAGCGGATTGGCCAAGCTGTTCCCCCGGCTGGGCGTGCGCTGGCTCATCGTGGACGCGGGCGACCAGCGCTTCCGCGCACCGCCGTGGGAGCCGGTGGTTGTCGATGACCGCCGCACTGCGGTCCTGGTGCGCGACCCGCGCGCGCTGCCGCGGGCGCGGTTCGTCCCAGAAGCCACGGAGGTGGGGACCGATGCCCTGCGCGAGGAACTGCTGGCCTCCGACCCGACGGACGCGGCGCGGCGTGTTCTGCTTTCGTCGGACCTGCCGCACTGCGCGCCGCTTCCCGGCCCACCCGACGCCTGCCCGGCGAACGCACCCGACGCGCGCATCGTGTCGGACGAACCGGAGCGTGTCCGCGTATGGGCACGGTCGGACGTGGCGGGGTGGCTATTCCTGGCTGACGCGAACTACCCCGGCTGGGAGGCCACCGTTGACGGGCGCCCGGTTGACATCCTGCAGGCCGACCTGCTGTTCCGCGCCGTTGCATTGGCCCCCGGTGCGCACGACGTGGAGTTTGCGTTCCGCCCGCGCCCGGCGCGCGTGGGGTTGGCCCTGTCCGCCGCGGCGTGGACCGCGGTGGCCACCGCACTGTGGCGGCACGCCCGGCGCCGGAGTGTCCGTTGACCCCGTTGTCCACCCACCGCAGCCCGCGGCCTGCGGCGCCGAAACCCGAGGAGGAACCCGTGCCGCCTACCGAAACCGTCACGCTGGCCGGCACCCTCCCGCCCCTGGAGACGCCCACGCGCGAGTCCCTCCTCGCCGAAGCGGAGGCGCTGGGCGAGAGCTTTGCGAAGGTGACCGCGCACACGGCGGACCTCTGCGCCGACGCGGAGGTTGCCCTGGGCGCGCTGGCGGACCTGGGCGACCTGGAGGAGCGCGGGTACGCCGTCAGCCTTGGCCTGCTGCACCGCATCAGCATGCTGGGGGAAGAACTGATCCCCGCCTCGGCGGGATGCATGGAGCCGCCCGGTGACAACGCGCCGGAGACCATCAAGGCCCAGGCCGTGCAGCAACGCCTTCTCGCCATCATCGGGGATATCGCCGTTATCTTGGAGGCAGCGAGTGTGCCGGGGGAGGCGTTCTCGCTGGAAGCGAACTCCGCCCCCGGTCTCAACGTGGTGATGATGCGGATGCAGGAGATGCTGGCGGCCGCGACGGCCTCGCCGGCACGGGAGCCGGACAAGACGCGCCTTGATGACCTGATGACAGAGGCGCGCCAGTTGATGGACGCACAGGATGCGAGGTGGCGGCGGGCGCGTCTGAGGTCTACGGACCACTTCAGTGGCGGACTGCAAGTGGAGAGGCTGAAGCGGATGCTCCTGGACGCCCTCCTGCACCTTTCGGCACAAGGGTTGGCCGCCAATCCGGGCGACCCGCTCAGGGAGCAGACCTACAGGCTTGACGGGATCCACGGGCGGCGCCCGAGCGTGGTGGGTGACCCCGCTGCGGAGCGCCGGAGGGACATACTGCTATGACCGCACGGCACCGGCGCACGCGCGCGCGCGGGGACCAAGGAAGTTGGACCCAATCGATCCCGAGCCAGCCCTCCGCGTGCCCGCCACCCGAGCCGATTCGCGGCGCCACGCCCTTTGAGTTCTACCTGCGAAGTGTCGCGGCCATCTTGAGGGTCACGGACGCCGCCTCCCTTGGGGCGCTGGGACCATTGCTGGCGGATTTCCTCCGGCAACGGCCAGATGTTGAGCAGCGCGTGTTTGACGCGCGCTTCCGCCTTGCGGACACGCAGGACTCCGCGGCGGCGCGGCTGGGAATGCACCGGATCACAGTGCGGCGGATTGAGGACCGCCTCAAGGCCGGTTTCCAGCGCTACCTGCTCCGGCGCCGAGCCGGGGAGGCGGTACAGCCCCCGCCGCGTGGCGCACGCCCGGCCATCCCAATAGGTCTGCAAGGCCGCGGCGTCCTTCACATGGGCAAGGAGGAAACAACATGAGGCGAGGTTGCCTTTGGGTCTGGCTGCTGTTGGGTTTGGTGGCGTGCCAGTGTGACCGCACGCCGGGTGGCAATGATCGCGTGGACGCAGGCATGGACGCGGGGCGCGCCGGGAGCGCCGACGCGTCTGCCACGGGGCTGGACGCCGGAGGGAACGGCGGCCAGGACGCAGCAGCGACAGTCACGGACGCCGGGAGCGATGGCGGGGCGGACGCGTCGGTGCCGGACGCAGCAGGACCGGTGGACGCGGCGATCCCCCCCGACGGGTCTACGCCGGACGCCACCGTGGGCAACCGGGCACCCGTCCCCAGCGGGGACGCCGTGTCCACGCGGCTGAGCGCGCCGGTCACCGTGGATGTGCTGGCCAATGACCAGGATCCGGACGGTGACGCGTTGACCCTGGCTGCGGTGGATGCCGCTGCCCACGGCGCCACGGCCATGGCCGCAGGGCAGGTCACGTATGCGCCCGTTGGGGGGTACTTCGGCGCGGACACCTTCACGTACACCGTCCGGGACGGGCTGGGACTCACCGCGCAGGGCATTGTGACCGTCACCATCCTGCCCGGTCCGCAGGCGGCGGCGGTCAACGGCGACGGAGACATCATCGGGTTCGGAGAAGACGGCGTCGCCGCTGTGCTGGTTTCCCGGTCGGCCGCGGGGCTGGCCGCGCGGCTGTCAACGCCGCGGTGGTCACCGGACGGTACCCGCCTGGCATTTGGTGATGGCACGCACGCCTGGACTGCCATGGCGGATGGCGCCAACCCCACCAGGATGGACACGCCCATTGACGGCGCCACGGATTTCCAAGGCGGACTCAGGCGCCTTGACTGGTCCCCCGATGGGCAGTGGCTCGCCCTCGTCGGTCTGGAGTTGTCCACGGACAACGACGCCCTGTTCGTGACCCGCGTGGACGGCACCACGCCGTACACTCTGGTGGACCTGTCGGAGGACGGTGCCGCGTGGCTGCCGGACTCCTCCGGGCTGGTCTACACGCTGCGCAGCGGCGTGGTGCGCACGGTATGGCAGCACACGTTGGGCGTGGGGAATGTGCATCTGTTTGGCGGTTGGGTGCAGTCCCTGTCCGGCACCTCCCGGCTGGTGTTCCAAGAGCGCAACCCCACCACCGGCACACCGTACGACCTGGACCTGTGGCTGGTGACGCTGGGTTCTGCGGACCCGCCGCAACGCTTGGTGCCAGCCAACAGCCTGGCTGTGATGCAGCGGGAGGACCATGTGGCATGGTCTCCCCTCGGGGACGCTGTTGCCGCGCGGGCCAGCGTGCCGGGGCCCAATGACACCGTGATGGAAACGCGCGTCACTTTGCTTCCACCCGACGGAGGCGCGGCAACACTCCTTGCCCAGACAGCCGTAGCGGACAGCACCTTTCCCACGTGCTTGGCATGGACGCCGGAAGCCGCGCCCCGTTTGACCTGGGTGGTGGTGAGTCAGCCGCCGGATGGCATGCCCGCGGTAGTTCTGCGCCAGGCGGATGGCTCCACCACGGCGGCCCCGGTGCCGTCCCTGGCGGCGTTGGCGCCGGATTGCCTGCACTGGCGTGACCGCTTCCAATGAAGGCGCCACGCACCGCCCGGTGGTCGCGCCCCACACGGTCAACTCGCCGCCGAAAGATCCCCTGGGGTCTCGTCGTCACGCGATACCAGCTACCCCATCGGCAAAGCCCGCAACCGGGCACCTGAACGGTTACGTTCTGTGAAGCAACGCCGCCCGGGTCTGTTGACGTCGTGATGCGCTTCGACGTTGGCGATGCGGCTTCGAACTTGCCCACACGGACAGGGGTTTCGTCTCAGGACCTGTCGGATGCGTCGATACGCCCGTACACTTGGTGTGGGTTTGTTCCGTCACCGGCCGCCGGCAGCGAGCCAAGCCACAAACTGAAGTCGGAGCGGACGCGTGGCCTCCTCGGGTCGGGTGATGGCATTCCATTCTACCCGCCCCCCGGCCGCGGGCCGGAAGCGCAAAGCCGGTGACTTCCGCCGCTGGTTACGCCATGCCGGCCAGGATGCGCTGGATCAGCTGGCGCAGCACCTGGGCGGCGTTGACGTGGGGCGCGGCGTCCGGGAGGTGCGCCTGCACGGTGGCCAGGTAGTCCACCAAATCGGAGGTCGCCGTTTCATAGTGGCGCGCGGCCACGCGCAGGCCGTTGAGCTCCACCAGCACCGCCTGCGGCACCGGTGAGGACCGCGCCAGCTGTTCCTTGAGGTCGGCAACCGTCGCCTGCAGGCGCTGCTCGGCGGCGGCCTTTTCGTCACGGGCGGCGGTCAGCTGCCCCGTCAGCTCCGCGGTCCGGGCGTCCATGGCCGCCAGCTGCACGCGCAGCTTGGCGAGTTCCTCAATCCACCCGTGCGTCCCCCCGGGGTTGGCGGCACTGAGCACGTCCCGCGCCGTGGACAGTTCCGCGGACAGCGCCTTGACGCGCTCCAGCTGCCGGTCCGCTTCCGCCAGCGCCTTGCGCACCAGCCCCTCCGCCTGGTCCGCCCGTCCCACCGCGGCGCGCGCCGCGCTCTGGGCGGACGCCTGGGTGTCCTCCGCGTCACGCACGCGGGATTTCATGATGCGCACGTCCTGTTCCGCCAGCGCCACCCGGTCCCGAAGTCCCTCCGCCTCCAGCCGCGCGCGGTCCAGCGCATCGCGTTCGGCGTCGCGCTCGGACTCGCGCTCGCGGACCTGCACCTCCAGGGACTCCGAGCGCTCCTGGAGCGCCTGCAGGCTGCCCTGCAGTTCCGCCACGCGCGCCTCGGCCACCTCCGCCCGCCCGCGCTCCGCCGTCGCTGCCGCGGCCTCCGGCTCAGCGGACAGCAGGCGGCCGCGCAGTTCCTCCGCCTCGCCGCTGGCCAGCTTGCCCAGCCGCTCCGCCTCCGTCACCCGCGCGGGCAGGCGCGCCAGGGTCACCTTGAGCTGCGCGCACTCCTTGACCGTCTCCGCCAGCTGCTGCTGCAGGCGCTGCGTGTCCTTCTCCCGGCGGGACAGGTCCGTCCCCACGCGGGCAAACCGCGCTTCCGTCTCTTCCACGCGTTCCTCGGCCTGCTGCGCGCGCCGCTCCGCCTCCCGCGCGCGCTCCTCGGCCACCCCCAGCGCCTGCTCCGCGCGCTGCGCGCGCTGGGACGCCGCCTCCGCCGCGGCGCGCGCATCCCGCACCTCCACCCGCACCGCGTGCAGCTGCCCCGCCGCCTCGTCCAGCCGCGCCTGCTGGTTGCGCGTGTCGTTCACCGCGGCGTCATGCGCCGCCTGCAGCACATCACGCTCACTGCGGGCGGTGTCCGCGTCCACGCGCGCGCGGTCCAGCGCCACCTTGAGTTGCGCCACCTCCGCGCCGGCCGCCGCCATCCGCGCATCCGCCCCGCGTGACGCCGCTTCCGCGGACCCGCGTCCCTGGCGCGCGTCCGCCAGCTCCGCCTGGGCGCGCTCGTACTCCTTGGCCAGCCGCGCGGCCTCCGCGGCGGACCGCTGGCCGGCGGCCTCCGTCTCCGCCAGGCGCACGTTCCACGCCTTCTCGCGCTTCTGCAGCTCGTGCTGGGCGGCGGCCAGCTTGCGCTCCGCCTCGTCCAGGCGCGGTTGCAGGCCACCGGAACGCCCCGCCTGTTCCTTCAGCGCCTCCCCAAAGCGCCGGCGGAGCTGGCGGATGGCAAACCCCACCTGCTGCGGGTGGTGGAACGGCAGCAGCGAGGTGAGCAACAGGTCCAGCGCAGCGGCATCCGGCGCGCGCCCCACCAGGACGTCGTCCGCGCCGGCCTCGGTGAACGCCGCCACCGCCTCCGCGTTCCCGGCGGGTTGGACCACCACGCACGGGGTGTCCGCGTACTTCTGCCGCGCCACCTGCAGCAGGTTGGTTGCCCAGCCGGGCTGGGGTCCCACCACCAGGAACAGCACCAGGTTGCGGCCGGCCTTCAACTCGTCCACCGCCGCAGCCGCGGTCTGCACCACCGTGGGCACCGCGCCCGCGTGCCCCAGCAGCTCATCCAGCTTCAGGCCCGGGACCTGGCCGGGGTCCACCACCAGGACGTTGGGCCGGCGCAGTGACGGGGTCTCCGTCGTCACCACCTCGGGAGAGGAGGCAAAGACGTCCGGTTCCTCGGCAGGCGGTGCGGAGACGCTGATCCGCGTGGACTCAACGTCGTCGGACGCAAAACCAGCGGCCACGGTCGGCTCGGGGCGCCGCGGGGTTGGCGTCACGCGCGTGTCAAGCTGCGTGGGAGCGCTGCGCGAGCCGCCCCCAGTGTCCCCACGCGGTGGCCGAGGGCTCCGTGCCATAGGCGCCGCGCCTGGGGCGTCAGTGGTAGTAGAGGCCGTGCAACACGCGCGTCGTCACCCGTTCGCCCTCGCCGGTCTTCGGGTCAAACTTCATGGTCACGTACACGGTCTGGAAGTGCAGGTGCCCAAAGATGCTCAGCCCGCCGTCACCCCCCACCTGGATGGCCTCCGTGAAGTACCCGGTGAGCGCGAAGTGATACAGCCCGTCCCCTTCGCAACCTGCCGAGGAGAGATTCACCTGGGTGAAATCGCCTGGGGTTACGGACACCAGCGTCGAACCGTAGGCGCAAATGGCGTCACCGTTGGCGTCGCGGAAACCAACCACAATCTGGACGCTGTCCGACGGCCCCACCACGAAGAAGTCGTTGCCGCCTGAATGGTCCGTGGTGGACATGCGGTCGCGGTAGGTGCCGATGAGCCCCTGGTAGATGAGAGAATCGTTCTCCTCGTCACCATCCGGGATGGCGTGAACAAAGCTGTGGCCGCGGTCGTAAAGAACCACGTCCTCCATCGCGTTGCCACCGTTGATTTGCCCGTGACCGCGCAGGACCGCGCGGCTGTAATCCGGGAGGCCATTGACCACCGGCACCGGCACAGACCAGTCCACGGTGTCAAAATACGGGTAGCTGTTGGAGGCCAGTTCCAGGTTCTTCCAGATGAGCGTGTCCGTGTCGAACCGGCCGTTGGCGTCGTCCCACACGCCGTTGTCGTTGCCGTCAATGAACTGGTCCGTCTGCGCGATCCGCAGCTGCGCGCGCGCAAAGTCGTCGAAGGGTGCGCGCAGGTCACCGGCGATCACCTCGAACTCGACGTCCATGGACGCCACCGCCCCGCCGCCGGGGAGGGTCAGGGAGGCCAGCAACCAGGGCGCGGTACGCACCCAGGCTTTCCGGCCGCCGGTGGAGGTCAACTCCACGGAAGTGGTATCCGGAGCAACGTTGACCGCGCTGCCCGCCGTGGCGTCACCAGGCGCCTTGTACCGGAAACTACCGCGCGTGCCCCCGGTGGAGGACCAAGTCAGGACACCGCGCTCGTTCGACGTGCTGGTGAAGCCCCGACGCGCCGTCGGCGTGTCATCCTGGATCACCAGACCGTCCACGCCGGGCATCAGCACATAGCCATTGTCCGGGTTGCGCTCGCCCAGGACAAAACTCTGGTCGTACACGGACTCCATGACCACGCTGCCGGCGGAACCGTTGATGCGCGCCGCAATCATGTTGGTGTCCCGGTAGCGCCAATGCGGGCACCAGTTCACGCGGTCCGTCTCCGGAGTCCGGCCGCCGGACGACAGCACGTCCTGGCAGTTCCATGTGCGGTCCCAATCCGGGCACCAGTGACGGCGGCATTCGGCGGCCGTCAGGCCGGGGGTGGGGAACTCGGTCGCATCGTCATAATAGGGGTTGCAGTACGTGCCAATGCCCACCAGCGCGCGGTACACGTCGTGGTGGATTGGAAGCATGTCCGCGGGCAGGTCGCAGTTGGCGCGCAGGCCATCCAGGTTCTTGTCCAGGAACGGCTCCGGCATGTCCGTGAACGGTTCAGTCACTTGGTAGTCACCGTCCCCATTGGAGTCCACGAATGACTCCTCGCCGCGGGTCGCCACCAGCAGGCTGATGAGACCGTCCTGCGGGTTGCCGATGCGGAAGACGTCCTGTGGCGCGTCCAGGTGCGGCCGGTCGTAGGCGTAGACGGAGTAGCTCTCGCCGGGCACGGGGTCGGTGTCCAGGCCGAACGAGGGGCCCGGCAGGTAGGAGGCGGTAGAGAACCCGTCTGGGTCGCTGGTGACCACGTTGGGGATGCTGCCGCTCTCCACGCGGAGTTGCAGTTGGTAGCCGGACCCACTGCGGGCCACCCGGTTGCTGAACCGGTCCACCAACTGGACGTTGATGGCGGAGCCTGCCGGCCGTGCGAAACCACCAAACGGGTCCCGGTAGCCGGTGTGCGCGCGGTCATTGAACACCGTGGACGCCCCGGCGATCTGGATGGACATGGGCGCCCATGCGGGCTTGCCGCCCACCACGCTGATGGGATCACTGGACGCGGTGACCACCTGCTGGTCACGCCGCGCGGTGGCGCGCACCACCAGCGACGCCGCTTGCTCACCCGAGCCGATGTAGGCCGACACGATACCCGTGGTGGAGTTGGAGGATGCCTGCGGCGTGACCGTGGCTGTCTGGTCACGGTTGTTGTCCAGCTCAAACTCCACGGGAACGTCGCCGGCCGGGCTGTTGTCGTCGTTGAAGACCTGGAACTGGACGGTGCCGGTCGTGGGCAGGGAGGTGGAGCGCACGCCCAACACGGACGGACTTGCGCCGAGGTAAACCATGCTGGCCAGGACGGGCGCCCGGTCCACGGTCATGTTCTCCGTCAAGGTTTTTGTGGAGGGGTCGGTGGTACGGCACGGTTGGTCCGTGGCGTCCCGGTTGGCGTCATAGGGGAGGTCCACGGCGTCAACCGTAATGGTCACCGGCCCCCGCACCACCGCTGACGTGGGCTGTACGGTGACCGTCGCCTTGCCGGTGGCGTCGGTCCGGGTCATGAGCGAGTCCACGTTCACGTCGTTGGAGCCGTCTGACAGCAGCGCCCGTGCTGCGCTGATTCGGTCCAGCGTGAAGCACACTTCCCGGTCAGGCAGGCCGCCGGTGCCCCTGAGCATGGTGACTGTGATGGTCCCGTTCCCAAGCGCGCCCATGCGGCTGAAGATCACTCCGCTGGCGGGCGCCAACTCGGAGGTGACGCTGATGGTGTCATTGTTGACGAACTTCACCGTGGCCTGGTTGGGGGCAATGGTGGATGTGGACGTGTTGGAGGGCTTGAAGGACGCAGACAAGGACACGTCCGAGTCCGCAACGGACGTGGGGGCGGCCTTGAACAGGATGGTGGCAACGGTGGCCGCTGGGAGGTTGGGCGCCGCCGGCCGTTGCGTGGTGGTGACCACCGCGGTGCGCAGGTTGTCCAGCACGCCGGCGTCACGGACGTTGGGAGAGATACCGGTGAACCCCTGGCAGTTGTTCTCCGCACCCACGCAACTGAACTCCACCTCCATCGGAGCAGTAGGCGATCGGCCGTCACGGTCCACCACTTCCACTTCCAGTTCGACTGCGTCCGAACTGTTGGCGCCGGCCGCCAGGGTGGCCGTGAAGTCTCCGGTGGTGCCCGTGATGTTTGGAGAGCCCGTGGCCGAAGTGACACGCACCAGTTTGAGCGACGAGTGGTTGGGAGCCTGCGCATACTGGAACCTTAGTTCTGCGGTCACCGATGTTGTCAGCGCGCTGGTGAAGACTGCGCGGAGCGTGATGGGCACAGCCGCGGCCGCGGTCACGTCGTCACCCGGGTACAGCGCGTAGAGCCTCGCGCTTCCGGTTGTGGCGGGCAGGGCCACCGGCAGGGTGACCGGCGTGGTGCTGGTCTCGTCCAAAGTAAAGAGCACGCCCGTGCCCAGGGTGCTAACCACAACGTTGCCGGACACCGGCGCACTCCCGTCGAAGTCCTTGACCTCAATGGTGATGGGGATACGGCTGGGCTCGGTCACCACAGCACCATCCGCTGGCGACGTGAACGCAATGCTGCTGGCATCAGGAACCGCGGTGCACACAATGGTCACTGGCGTGGCCACAACTGGCGAGCCCACGTTTCCGCCGTTGGCCAGCAGTGTGGCTTCCACCCGGGCGTTGCCGGAGACAGGGATGTTGGCCAGGCTGACGCACTTGAAGGACAGTTCCGCCACGCCCTCGCTGTTCAGGCGGGCGGTCACCCGGTCAATCAGACCATTCCCGCTGGAACCGTTGGCGGCCGGGTCCACCAGCGAACCGCCCGTTGCCCTGACCTGGACCTCCGCGTCCGGCGCCTTGCCGGCGGAGCCCGTCACGGTGACTGTGATGACAGAGGATTCGCGGGGATTGGCCGGAAGGGTCTGCGGATTCGCGTCGACCTTGATGGTGAAGAACTCCGTGCCTCCGCCCCGGTTGGTGCAGCCCGCCGCCACCAACGCACCCGCCACCAGCCAGCCCTGCCATCCCCGCGCGCTCATGCTAGCACCTCGTCAGTTGTCGCCCGTCGACGAGCAAGCCCGGAAACGGGCGCGACATTCGACGGGAGCCTAGGGGCGGCCCTGCGACCGGGTCAAGGAAAGCGCCTCACGGCCGGGTCCCCGCCACGCCTGACCAGCAGTGCGCGCATGTGGGACAACTCGGCGCGGGGGACTGCGCCAATGGCGGTGGCGACGACACTGGGGGCGCGGAACACGGCGGCGGCCACGCGCCGGACCGCTGCGGGCGTGACGGCCGCGGCCAGCCGGAGGGCCGCGCGCGGGTCAGTAGGCAGACCGAACAGCGTTCCGCGGCCGTGCCACTCAGCCACCGAGGCAGCGTGGTCATGCATCTGCTCCAGGCCGTAGGCGAACCGCTGCCGCGCCCGGGCCAGCTCCGCGCGGCCGGGCCCGTGCCGGGCCAGGCGGTCCACCTCGCGCAGCAGCGCGCGCAGCGTGCGCACTTCCTTGCCGCGCGTCACCAGCGCGCCAAAGTCAAACGCGCCGGCGTCTTCGCCCAGGTCCACTTCGGCCCATAGCTCGTAGGCCAGGCCGGCGCGGTCCACCAGTTCCGCCTGCAGGCGGGAGGCAAAGCCGTCATCCAGCACGCGGCGCAGCAACTGGAGGGGCCAGGCGTCCGGGTGCCGTGCTCCGGGCGTGGCGAATGAGAGCCGCAGCTGCGTCTGCGGTCCCGGCTGACGCACGTGCACCAGGCGCGGGCGGCGCAGCGGGACGGGCGTGCCACCGGGCAGGCCCGGGGCGGTGCCGGCGGGGAGTGCCCCCAGGTGCCGCCGCGCCAGCCGCGTCACGCGCGCCGGATCCACGTCACCGGCCACGGCCAGCACCAGGTTGCGGCCCACGTGGAAGCGGTGGTGGTGCGCCCACAGCTGGCGGCGGCCAAACCGCGCCACGCTCTGCAGGCTGCCATCAATGGAGCGCCCGGCCGGGTGGGCGGGGTACAGCGCGGCGCGCGCCAGGTTGTCGGGGTCAATCTCCGCTCCGTCCTCGTCAAAGCACTCGCCGATTTCCTCCAGGATGACGGACTTCTCCGGCGCCAGGTGCGCAAACCGTGGCGCGCGCATCATCTGCCCCAACAGCGCCACCGCGTCGTCCGCGCCGCCGCGGCGGAAGGCGGTGGCGTAGACGGCGTGATCCCGCCAGGTGGTGCCCTCCAGGCTGCCCATGAAGGACTCTGCGTGCAGTGCCACCTCGCGCGAAGTGCGCCATGGCCCGCAACCGCGGAACAGCATGTGTTCCACAAAGTGACTGAGCCCGTGGGTGGCGTCCGTTTCGTGCCGCGGCCCGGCGCGCGTGAACAGCGCAGCGTGCCCGGTGGACAGGTGCGGGAGCGCCACGGCCACCACGCGCAGCCCGTTGGGGAGGACGTGCAGCCGGGCCGCCGGGTGCTGCTGCGCGCGCTTCACTTGGGGGTGGTCAACCGGGCGGCAATGATCTCAGCCACGTCTTTCACCTTGACGTTCTCGTCGGCGCCCTTGGCCTTGGTCCCGTCGGTAATCATGGTCATGCAGAACGGGCAGCCCACGGCCACCGTCTGGGCGCCCGTCTTGAGCGCCTGCTCGGTGCGCTCCACGTTGACGCGCTTGCCAATGTGCTCCTCCATCCACAGCCGCCCGCCACCGGCACCGCAACAGAAGCTGCGCTCGCGGGTGCGCTCCATCTCCACCAGCTCCACGTTGTTGAGCACCTTCAGGCTCTGGCGCGGCGCGTCGTACACCTGCGCATAGCGGCCCAGGTAACACGGGTCATGGAACACAATCTTCTCGGCGGGAGCGTCCTTCTTCAGCGGGATGCGGTTCTTCTCCAGCAGTTCCGCCAGCAACTCGGTGTGGTGGCGCACCTTCCACTTGGGAGCGCCGTAGTCCTGGTATTCGTTGCCCAGGCTGTTGAGGCAGTGCGGGCAGGTGGTCACAATCTCCTTGAACTTGTACTTCCCCAGCGCCTCCTGGTTCTCCTTGCACAGGTTCATGAACACGTACTCATTGCCCATGCGGCGCGCGGGGTCGCCGGTGCACTTCTCTTCACAGCCCATCACTGCAAAGTTGAGCCCCGCCGCCTTCATCAGCGCCACCAGCGCCTTCTGCGTCTTCATGGCGCGGTCATCCGTGGCCCCCGCGCAGCCCACCCAGAACAGGATGTCCACCTCCTGCTTGTCGCGCATGGTGGGGACCTCCAGGCCTTCGGCCCACTTCTCGCGCTCAGACTGCGGCACGCCCCACGGGTTGCCCTGCCCTTCCAGGTTCTTGAACGCGCCCGCCAGTTCCTGCGGGAAGTCACTCTCCATCATCACCTGCGTGCGGCGGATCTCCATCAACGTTGACGGCACGGTCTCAATCAGCACCGGGCACACCTGCATGCACGCACCGCACGTGGTGCAGGCCCACGCTTCATCCACGTGGATGCTGCCGTGGCTGAGGTACATCCCGTCCGCCGCCACCTTGATGGGCCCGTCCGCACCGCCGTGCGCTACCGCTTCCTTGTTGATGAGCGCTTCCCACTTGGGCTCCGGCGGGGTGGCGCCCTCCGCGGGGGGCGGGGCGGCCTGTTGCGCCATGATGGTGGCGGCGTTGGCCTTGAGGTTGTCCTTGATGTCATGCAGCACCTTGCGCGGCTGCAGCGGCTTGCCAGTGAGGTGCGCCGGGCACGCGGCGTTGCAGCGGCCACACTCCGTGCACGCGTAGCTGTCCAGCAGCGTCTTCCAGGGCAGCTCGGTGACCTTGGACCAGCCGAACACCTCCGCGGTATCAAAATCAATGACGGAGGGTTTCCCGCGCGGCCCCTGGCGGTGGAAGAAGATGTTGGGCAGCGCCGCCATGGTGTGCGCATGCTTGGAGTACGGGAGGTAGTTCACAAACGCCAGGAACACGAACAGGTGGCCCCAGTAGCCCACCTCGTGGAGCGTGGCGTTGAGGGACCCCAGCCCCGCAAGCGCGTTGCCCATGGGCGTAGCGAACGGGCGGAACCAGCCCTGTGGCCCCCCCATGGCGATTTGCGTCGTGGTGTACAGGAAGAAGGTGACGTACAGCGCCACGATGAAGCTGAGGATGATTTCAGCATCCGCGGAGCGTGGCTCCAGGCGCGGCACCAGGTGGAACCAGCGGCGGATGAGCGCCCACAGGCCCACCAGGATGATGAGCCCGGCGGTGAAGTCCTGGCTGAACAGGAAGGCCTGGTACAGCGGAGCGGGTAGGAACGACAATTCAAACGGATGCTGCAGAACGCCGGTGGTCATGCCGGACAGCACGTGCTCCGCGTGTCCCAGCTGCAAGATGAGGAAGCCGTAGAAGAACACCAGGTGCATCAGGCCGGCGCGGGTCTCCTCCATCACCTTCTGGTGGCCGAACACGTAGGTGATGACGTCACGCGTGCGCTCGCCCACGCGGTCCAGCAGCGCTTCCGGCCGCCCGGCCAGCAGCAGCAGCACCAGCTTGCGGACGTTGTACGCAAACAGCCCGAACGACCCCACCGTCAACACCAGCACGACGACGGCCTTCAGCATGGCGAGGGCACTCCAAGTCCGCGGCATCCTCCGTTGGACGCAGCGCGTCAGGGTGGATACCAGAGGGCCCCTGCCCGTCCAAGTCTCGTCGGTGGACGGGTGTCAGCGCGGGTGGTGGCAGGCGGCCAGGCGGCCCGCATTGTCCACGACACGGAGCGCGGGCGGGTCAGTCCGGCACAGGTCCGTGGCCCGCGGGCAGCGCGGGGCAAATGTGCAGGCGGGAGCCACCATGGACGCGGCCACAGGCAGCGGGGAGGGGGCGCGGCCGGCAGCGGCGTCAACCAGCAGCCCCGTGTACGGATGCGCGGGGGCGGCGGTCACCGCGTCGGCGGCGCCGGACTCGACGACACGCCCGCGGTAGAGCACGGTCACGCGCGGGCACAGCCACCGCACCAGGGACATGTCATGGGTCACCAGCAGGCACCCCAGCCCGCCCGCGCGCGCGATGTCCACCAGCAGGTTGAGCACCTGCGCCGCCACGCTGACGTCCAGGGCGCTCACCGGCTCATCCAGCAGCAGCGCGCGCGGCTCCACCGCCAGCGCACGCGCCAGCGCCACGCGCTGCCGTTGTCCGCCGCTGAGCTGGTGCGGGTGCCGCGGCAGGAACGATCCCTCCAGCCCCACGCGCGTTAGCAGGTCCACCAGCCGCGCCTCGCGCGCCGCGCCGGCGTGGAGACGGTGGATATCCAGCGGTTCGGCCAGCAGCGCGCGCACGCTCATGCGGCCATTGAGTGATGACCGCGGGTCCTGCAGCACCGGTTGCACCAGCCGCCGCCGCGCCCGCAGCGCGCGCTCGGGGACCGCGGTGACGTCGTCGCCGTCCCAGTGCACAGACCCGCGGTCCACCTTGAGCAGCCGCAGCAGCGCGCGCACCGCCGTGGATTTCCCGCTGCCGGATTCGCCCACCAGGCCGTGCCATTGCTGGGCGTGCAGTGACAGGTCCACCCCCTGCAGCGCCGCCGTGCCGTCCGCATACCGGACGTGCGCGTCACGGAGTTCCAGCAGCGCGCTCACGCGGCCGCTCCCGCGCGCGGGTGCCAGCAGGCCGCCGAGTGGCCCGCTGCAACCTCCGCCAGGTCCGGCGCGGCGGCGTGACACCGGTCATCCGCCGCATCACACCGGGGGGCAAACGCGCACCCGCCGGTGCCCCGGTCCGCCGGGCCCGGGACCGCACCGGGAAGCACGGGAAGGCGGGCGCCGGCACCCGCCCCGGGCGGGCGCAGGGACCAGGAGCACGCCTGCAGGCCGTGCGCATAGGGATGGCGCGGCCAACCGACGACGGCGGACGCCGGGCCTTCCTCCACGATCCGGCCCGCGTACATGACGGCGACCCGGGAGGCCCGCGTTGCCAGCAGGCCGAGATCATGGCTGACCAGCAGCACGCCCAGGCCCGCTTCCAGGCGCAGCCGGTCCAGGACGCCCAGGACTTCGGCGGCGGTGCTGGCGTCCAGCGCGGTGGTGGGCTCGTCCGCCAGCAGGAATGACGCCCCGCACAGCAGCGCCAGCGCGATGAGCACCCGCTGGCGCATGCCGCCGCTGAGCTGGTGCGGGTAGGAACGCAGCACGCGTGCGGGGTTGTCCAGCCCCACCCGCCCCAGCAGGTCTGCCATGCGGCCCTGGTCCACGGGGAGGCCGTGCGCGCGCTGCGCGTCCGCCGCCAGCGTGCCCGCCGTCAGCACCGGGTTGAGCGCGGACTGCGGCTCCTGGAACACCATGGCCACGCGGCGGCCCCGGGCGGTGCGCCACGCGGCCTGGCCACCCGCCAGCAGGTCCACGCCGTCCAGCCGGACGGTGCCGGATGCGGTGCGCGCGCCGGCGGGCAGCAGACCCATCACCGCCAATACGGCCAGGCTCTTCCCGCTCCCGCTCTCGCCGGCCAGCCCCAACATGTCACCGGGGTGCAAACAGAAGGAGATGCCGTCCACGGCGGGTATCCAGCCGCGCGGGGTGCGGACCTCCACGCGCAGGTTCTCCACTTGCAGCGCGGCGTCAGGGTTTGTCACTGGGCGTAGGCGGCTTGGACAGCGCCTGGCGGACCTCGTCCTCGCTGAGCAGGCCCTTCTTGACGAACAGCTTGGCCAGGTTCACCACCCCGGCCGCGTCAAGGTTGGCGTCCGCCAGCGCGCCCTGTGCCGGGGGCGGCGGGGCGGCGGGCAGCGGCGGTAGCGCGCCTCCCGGCGGAGTGGTGGGCCCCGCCGTCTCCACCGGCGCGTCCCCCAGCGGCACGGCCGTGTTGACCAGCGCGAACTCAGAGGAGTCCAAGACGGGCGGCTCCAGGACGTCAGGCGCGGTGGGCAGGGGCGGCAGGGACGCGGCAGGGACCTCAGCCGGGCTGGCCACGGGAGGCGGCTCCACCGGGGGCGGGGGGAGTTCCGCCGGAAGGACGGGAGCAGCCGGTGGCGGTTCCGGCGGCGGCGCGGGCGGCGGCGGAACCTGGGCGGCCGGGTCCGTGTTCAACAGGTCTCCCACGTCCCAGGATGGCAGGTCCGCGTCCTGCGCCACAGGCACAACGGGCGCAGCCGCGGCGGGTTCAGGCGGCAGCGCGGACGCCTCGGCGGCCGGTGCAGGAGCCGGCGGGGGTTCGGGCATGGGCGGGATTTCCGGCGTCAACGCGGCTTCGGGCGCCGGCGGGAGGTCGGGTAGCGGCGGTGGGGCTTCGAGCGCGGGAGTGGCCGGGAGGGCCAGCGGGGCTTCCGCCGCGGGCGGGGGCACCGGCACAGGCAAAATGTCGGCCGGTGGTGGCGGCAACGCGTCGGGCGCGGGGGCCTCGGGAGCGGCGGCGGCAACCGGCGCAGGCGGCGCGTCAGGCGGAGGGGGCGGTTCCACGGCCACTGAAGGCGGAATGGGCGTGGGCGGGATGGAGGCGTCCACCGCGACGTCCCACCCCTCGCCCTCGGCCGCGCCAGCCTGGCCGGCACCGCCGTCCGGAACGGTTGCGAAACGCCCGGATTTCTCCAGCGACGGATCAAACGCATTGGAGAGGTTGGCGAACTCCGTCATCAGCATGCGCGGACCGCCGGGCAGGTCAACCGGCCTGCCGGACACATCGCCCACGGCGGCCGCAGGCGCGGCGGCCTCCGGAGCGACCGGCGGCGCGGGGGCCACTGCGGCCGGAGGGGGCACTTCCGACGTGACGGCTGGCTCGGCGGGCGCCGCCGTGGACTGGGGACCGGGTGCTGGCGGCGCCTCGGGCTCGGGTGCTGGCGGCGGCGGGGCGGCGGGGGCGGCGGCGGTTGCGCCCCAGTCAACCTGGCCAGCCAGGGCGTCCGTCCACCCCTGCACTGCGTCCTGGGCTTCGGGCGCTGGCGGCGCAACGGGGGCCGGCGGCGTCTCCACGGAGGGCGGAGGAGGGGCATGTGGTGGGGGCACCTCGGCGGCGGGTGCCGGGGGCGGTGGCAGCGCCGGGGCCTCGGGCATCGGCGGCAGGTCCCAGGACGGGGCGGCCACGGCGGCCGGCTCAGAGGCGGGCGGAGCGGGGGCCACGGCGGGGGTCGCGTCCACGGCGCCCCAGTCGGGCGTGGCGTCAACCTCGGGCAGATCCCATCCGGGGGCGGCCTCCGCAGCCGCAGCGGGTGGTGCCGCGGGCTCAGCCGGGGACGCCGGGGGCGGGGCCTGCTCCGCCCGGGGCGGTGCGGCCGGGGGCGGAGGCGCGGCGGGTGGCGCCGGCGCCACCGGGGCGGCCACGGCGGGGGGCGCCGCGTCCCACGCAGGCGTCACGACGGGGACCTCCGGTCCGGGTGCTCCCCACGCGAGCGGGGTGGCATCCCACGCCGGTGGAGGCGCGGCGTCTGCGACGGGAGGCGGCGGCTCCGCCGGTGGGGGGGGCAGCCGCGAGGGCGGCGTGAAGGCGAGATCGAGCGGGGCGTCCTCGACGTTCTGGAACTCGATTTCGCCGGCGACACCGCGCGTGGTCTCCGCCTCCGTGGCCCAGGAACTGCCGGGCGTCACACCCGCGTTGACCTGCGCCGCCTGGGAGATGAAGTCCGAGGCTGACGCCAGCTCCAGCTCCCCGCCGTCGTCCGGCGGCAACTCCAGGGCCTCGCGGATGACCGGCGTGGCAGCGGGCGGCGGAGGCGCCATGGGAGGCGGCGGAGGCGCCACCACGGCAGGCGGCGGTGGGGGCGCCGCCACCACGGGAGGCGGGGGGGGCGGCGCCATCACCGGGGGAGGCGGTGCCGGCGGTGGAGGGAAGGAACTGTCCACCGCCGCATCCCAGGACGGAGTGGCCAGGTCAAAGCCCGGCGTGGGCGCGGCAGCGGCGGCGGGAACTGGAAGCGAAACAGGGGCCGACGGCGTGGGAGCCGCGGGAAAGGGCGGGGAAAACGCACTGGCGACTGGAACTGCGGGCGCCGGCGGTGCCGGCGGCAGGGCGCCGAAGGGAGTACCCGGGCCGACCATCATGGCGGGCGGCATGGCGCTGGGGGGCGGGACGGGCGCCCGGACGGGCGCCGGTGGCGGTGTCGCCGCCACGCCGGGCATTGGCACGGCGCCCCAACCAGGAGGCAACTCGGCAGCGGGTCCCCAGGACGGGGACGGCGGTGGCGGCGGCGGTGGTGGTGGCGGTGCTGCAGCGGCGTCGTCGTCGCCCAGACCCAGCATTCCCCCGGCAGGCGCGAACATGGCCGCCCGCGGGTCCTGGACCGGCAGCTGCCGGGCGGGCGTGACGGCGGGGGCCCAGGCCGGCGGCGCGGCAGGCGTGACGGGCGGCGCCCAAGCTGGCGGCGCGGCAGACGCGGGTGGCGGGGCCCAGGCCGGCGGCGCGGGGGGCGGAGCCCAGGGCGGCGCTGCGGGCGGTGGCGGACGGGCGGCAGCGGCCGCCGGAGGACCACCCAGGAACCAGTCGCCTCCGCCACCGGGCGTGGGTGCGGCGGGCGCCGGCGGGGGCGGCGCCATGAGGACCGGCGTCGCGGTGCCCGTGAGAACGGGAAGTTCTTCGGAAAGTTCCACCTCATGGCCGGAGAACTGGGCGGCGGTGCGCGGCGCCACCTGCTGAACCGGGCTCTCCCCCAGGTAGTACTGGCGGATGGCGCGTTCTATCGCCGTGTCCCCCGCCAACATGGGGCGCACCTTCGTGCCGGTCTTGAACTGGACGCCGTCAATGGCCTGGAGGTTGGTCGGGTCCGCCATGGCCAGGTAGAGCACGTCGCCACCGGGTTCCCGCTTGACGCCCACGGGCACCACCTGGAACTGGGTCGCCATCTCCGGCGGAATGCAGGCAATGACCTTTTCGTGGATCTTCTGCTGGGTCAGGTCCACGGTATCCAGGTTCAGTTGGCGGGACAGCGCCTTCAACATCGTGTCCTCGCCCACAAACCGTTTCTCGACGAGGATGCGCCCCAGCTTGCCGCCCCACTGGCGCTGGTGGCCCAGCGCGGACTGCAACTGGTGCTGGTCGATAACACCAGCTTCAACAAGGATTTCACCGAGCTTCTTGCGCGGTCCGGCCATCTGTCTCCCCGATCACCCCGGGCGTCCTGCCAAGCCGTACCATCCTGCGACGCCGGGGTGCGGGTCAAACGCCGCCGCCGCCGCTGGATTCAGGCCCGCCGGTTCATCCAGGCGACGTATTCGTCTCGTGAGAACACGCCCTTCTCAATGAGCAACTCCAAGACGGTCTTGATGGCCTTGGTCTGGCGCTTCTGCTGTTTGTCCAGTTCTTCAGCGGGGCCGCCGGCTGGTTCCGCCATCAGCGGAGGGGCAGCGCCGGTGCCGGGCTGGCCCCAACCCGCCTGCGGCGGGGCCAGGGGTGGAGGCGGCGGGGGCGGCGGCGGGGGGGGCGGAGGGGGCGCGGCCTGCGCGGCGGGCCGGATGTCCTCCAGGCGCTTCATCATGGTGTTGCCACTGTTGCCCGTGATCTTGAATTCCTCGTCGGGGTCCTCGCGCAGCGTCTCCGCCACAAAGGTCTTGCCAATGGCGAGCGCAATGGCCTTGGCACCCGCGAGCGCCGGCATGATCTTCAGCCCGGTCCGGAACTTCAATTCATCCAGCAGCTTGACGTTGCCGGGGTCGGTCATGGCCACCTGCAGCGCGCGCTCCGGGTGGTTGTAGGCGCAGGGCAGGCAGAGGTTCTGTTCGCAGAAGCCGCGGTCCAACCGCTCCAGCACCTGTGCCGGCACCTGGATGGACTCCAGCGCGGCGCGCGGCAGGTTGAGCTGCTTGCACAGCGCCTTGATGATGATGTCCTCGGACACGTAGTTCATGTCCACGAGGATCTTCCCGAGCTTGCCACCCCACTTCTGTTGCTCGGCGAGCGCGCTCTTGAGCTGCAGCTCGTTGAGCAGGTTGGCGCGCAACAGCATTTCGCCCAACCTCATCCGGCGTTCCATGCCCTGCGTGCCTCCGGCGGACAACTGCTCCAGCGCCGCAAGTTAGGCGGTCCCTGGCCCGGGGGGCAACAAAACGGCGGGGCCCTCACGGCGCCGCCTGGGTCCCCAACGGCGCAAACAGGGACGGCGGAGGCTCAAGGCCATCCAGTTCCACCTCGGAGAACCGGACCTCCGCGGTGAGTTTCCCGGCAGCCAGCCGCAACACAGCGGCAAGATCGCGCCACGCGGGCCGCGGCTCCAGGTAGCTGACCTGTGCGCCACCCCGCGCGCCGGACAGCCGGGCCTCCCGCACCCGCGCGGCGCCGTCCACCCACAACTCCACCTCGCTGTCCGCCAGTTGCACGCGGACACACCGCAGCGCGCCGGTCTCTGGCTCCCGGCATCCCTGGACCGCGCGGGCGGGCTCGTCTGGCAGCGGCAGTCCCAGCAGCAGCCCCACCCATTGCGAAGGAGGCAACGCCACCGGCAGCAGCGCGCCCAGCGCCTCAGGCGTGGCCGGCCCGCGCGCACCCGCGCCGGGGCGCGTGCTCCGCCACAGAAAGCGCTCCCCGTCGGTGATCACCTCGTCAGTGGGGGGACCAAAGAACCCGCGCGCAGCCACGTACAACCGCCCCGGACGCGCCGCAAAGATGTCCAGCGTGACCGACAGTCCTGGCAGCGCGGTGAAGCCCCGCGCCACCGCCACCGCATTCAGGCGCTGCATGCCCTCCACGCGGGCGCGCGCGAGCGCCAGCACTTCCAGGGGGGATCCCGCCAGCGGGGGCAGCGGGGCGGGCAGGGGGCGGGGCCCGGGACACGCCGCCCCCAGCAGGAGCAGGCAGGCAACCCCAGCGGCCCGGCGGGCGGGCGTCATGGCGCCGCCACGGCCCGCGCCGCGTCTGCGGCCACCCGCCGGTCATAGGGAAGCAGGGCACGGGCCCGCGCCGCGGCCTCTTCTGCGCCCGCGCGGTCACCCTCCGCGCGGCGCGCGGACGCCACGTGCACCCAGACCTCTGCATCCAGCGGGAGCAGGCGCACCGCGCCTTCCAGCGTGCGGCGCCCCGCGGAGGTCTCACCGGCGGCCAGCTGCGCCATCCCCAGCGTGTCGGCGATTTCGGGGCTGGCGGGCTCCGCGCGCGCGGCGGCGGTGGCGTGGCGCAGGGCTTCGGCGGCCTGCGGGCCTCCCTGCAGCACCAGCAGGTACGCCAGCAGGTTGAGCGCATCAGCATCCGCCGGCGCCAGGACCAGCCGCGCGCGCGCCGACCCGATGGCCCCGGGCAGCCGGCCCGCATCAGCCAGGATCCGTGCGTGGTCCCGGAGCACCGCGGGGTCATCCGGGCCGGTGGCCAGCGCCGCATCCGCCAGCGCCACCGCGCGGTCTGGCGCACCCGCGTCCAGCAGGCAGCCCGCGCGCAGCAGCAGGGCCACGCCGGGCCGCGCCAGCGCATCATCCGCAAGGGAGACCGCGGCCGCACGCTCGCCCGCATCGGCCAACGCACGGCAGCGCACCGCGGCCACCTCCGCCGGCTCAGACGGCGGAGTGGGGTCCAGCGCCTTGAGCGCGGCCGCCGGATGCCCCAGCCGGACGTGGCACCGCGCCGCCGCCAGCCGCGCCGCCGGGGCGGCCCGGTGTGAGTCCGGGACCCGCGCCAACAACTCCAGCGCGCGCGCACACGCCCCGGTGGCCGCATGCGCGCTGCCCAGCACCCGCAGGCGCCACGCCTCCGTGTTGCGCGCGGGCGGTCCCAGCGCGGCCAGCACCACCTCCGCCGCCTGGGCCTCTATGAGCGCGTCCGCCACCGACTCGGCGTCCTCTTCGTCCAGGCCGCCGTCCCGCAACAAGGTGCCCACCCGGTCCGCCAGCTGCGTGCGATCCCCCGCACGCCAGCGCGCCAGGAACACCTCCGCGCGCAGCCCGGGTGCAAACGGGTCCAACGCCGCACAGCGTTCAAACGCGTCCGCCGCGTCCAGCGCGCGGCCCGCCCGGGCCAGGGCGCGCGCCCACGCGCTGCACGGCTCCTCGGACGCGGGGAACCGCGCCAGGACCTCCCGCGCCGCCTCCGCCGCCGCGCCGTGCTGGCCCGCGCGCGCCAGCGCCGTCGCCAGCAACAGCGCCGCCTCCTCGTCGTCCGGGCGCGCCTGCGCCACGCGCGCCTGCAGGCGCCGCGCGGCCGCCAGGTCATTGTCCGTCACCAGCATCCCCATCAGTGTGCCGGCTTCCGCCAGGCGCCGCGGCGCGCGCTCCAACAACGCCGCCAACGCCCGCCGCGCCTCCGCGCTGCGGCCACCCTGCCCCACCAGCGCCGCCGCGCGCGCGGCCAGCGCCTCCTCGGAGGCCGGGTCCGCCTTCAGCGCCGCGTCCGCAGCGTCCAGCGCCTCGCCCGGCCGCCCCTGGCCTGCCAACGCTTCGGACAGCACGGCCCGCAGCGTCGCGCTGTCGTGGTCAAACAGCAGTGCCTCGCGCGCCGCCTTCTCCGCGGCCGCCGGATCGCCCGCGTCCAGAAGCATGCGGGCGCGCAGGTAATGGAATGAGGCTTCGCTGCTGGGGGTGGCCGCCTCACGCTCCGGGCGCGCCGGGGCGGCACGCGGCGCGGCCGCCGGGGGCAGCGCCGCATGCGCCGCACCCGCACAACCGGCCACCAGCGCCATGGCGGCCACCGCAAGCGTGCACCGGCGGAGATGGGAGGGAATCACGCGGGCACCTCCCAGTGCACCAGGAACTCCACGTTGCCCTTCTGGCCGGTCACCGGGCTCTCGACCACGCCGCGCTCTACCAGGCCCAGCGCCACCGCGGCCTCGCGCACTTCACGCAGGGCGCGCTCCCGCTCTGCCGGCTCACGCACAATGCCCCCGCTGCCCACCGCGCCGCGGCCCGCTTCAAACTGCGGTTTGACCAGCGCCACAATGTCCGCGGGCCGCGCCAGCACCCGCAGCACGTCCGGCAGCACGCGCCGCAGCGAGATGAAACTCACATCCACGCACGCGAAACCCGGCACAGGTTCCAGCGGCCCCAGGTCCTTCACGTGCGTCCGTTCCAGGTTGCGCACCCGCGGGTCACGCCGCAGCGCTTCCGCCAGCTGGCCCCAACCCACGTCCACCGCGTGGACCAGCACCGCGCCGCGCTGCAACAGCACGTCCGTGAAGCCGCCGGTGGAGGCGCCCACGTCCACCGCCACCCGCCCGGCCACCACCACCCCGAACTGGCTGAGCGCGTGGTCCAGCTTCAACCCCCCGCGGGACACCCAGCGGAGGTCTTGGCCCTTGAGGCGGATGTGCGCGGCACGCGGCACGGCGGTGCCCGGCTTGTCCACGCGGTGGTCATCCACCACCACGTCACCCGCCAGGATGCGCGCGCGCGCACGCTCCCGGCTGGGAGCGAGCCCCAACTCCACCAGCAGCACATCCAGCCGCTGGCGGTGGCCGGCCGGCGCGGCACCGGGCTTCAGAACGCGGGCCACGCCACCACGCGGAACGGCGAGCTCCCGCACGCCACCACCGTGGGCGCCAGCGGCGCAACACTGGACCCCGGTGCAAAGTCCGTGGGGCCGCACCCCGTGGGAATGTCCACACACAACTGGTCACCCAGCGCGGCGGTGGTCCCGAAGCGGCAGAGCTTCGCGGCGCCGACGTTGAAGTAGTAGACGTACTTCCCACGCCGGTCGATCTTGGCGCGGATGGCGCCGAGGCCGGCGGGCAGGTCCAGGCTCAGCAAGGTGCGGCGCGCGGCCAGCTGGGCCCCGTTGGCGGCGGCGGTCAGGTCCGGTCCGTGGAACACCGCAGCCGTCCGCTGCGAGCCATCCAGAACCACCACGGGCTGCAGCGCGGGGCTGGCGCCCACGGTGGGGCGGCCGCTGACAATGAGCTCCGGATTGGGGAAGCCCACGTAGGGCAGCTGGCCCTGCAGGGTGAACGTGTTGCCGGCAAACGTCAGGTAGCGCAGCTCGCTGGGGGTGGGGCTGACGGCCACCGCCGCGGTGACCTTGGAGGGGCTCCCGCTTTCAATCAGGCCCATTCCGTTGTTCTGGTCCTGGGCGTTGGGTGGCTGGATGGGTGTGATGATGCCCGCCGTGGGGAAGGTGAACGCCTGGCCGCCCGTGCCAAACGCCGCCACCACCAGCGCCATGTCCGTGTGGTCCCCGACGACGCCGGCGGTGCCCATGGCGAATGCACCCGCCACCAGCGCACCGGTGGAAGACGAGAACACCCGCACCGCCGATGGCGACACGCTGCACCCCGCAATCAGAAACCCGTTGCGCAGCACCAGGTCCCGGTTGGTGCAGTTGCCCTGGCTGGCGCCCAGGTCCACGGCAATGGGCGCGGCACCCGTGTACGGCAGACTGAAGGTGTCCACGTGCATGGTGCCCACGCCGCCGCCGCTGGCGACCACCAGCTGCGTGAACGTCTCATCAAACGCCACGCCGGTGGGCGCCTGCGTCAGGCTGATGCTGAACGGCGAAGCATCCCCGGAGGTCCCGCCATCCCCGGAGCTGCTGCCGCCGTCCGCCCCGCCGTCCGTCCCGCCGGAGGAGCTGGCCCCCGCATCCCGGCCTCCGGAACTGGTGTTCCCGGTCACGGGGTCCAGTGTGTCCTGGCAGGATCCGCTGACGCAGGTGGCGCCCTCACCGCACTGGCTGCTGGTGATGCACGGCGTGCTCGGGCAGCCCGTTCCCCACGCCGCAAGCCCGCCCACCAGCGACAACCCCACCAACGCGCGCCTCATGGCGACCTCCTGGCCCGCCCGGCGGCGGCGCCCATGCGGGGGGAAGTTGGACGGCGCGGGGGGGTTCGTCAACTTTCCCGACGGGCGGGTCAGCCGCGCTCCAGCCGCAACGTGGTCCCGCCGATCCGGATGACGTCCCCCGGGTCCAGGTCCGCGTCCTGCACGTGCTGGCCGTTGACCTCCGTCCCGTTGGTGCTCATCAGGTCCACCACGGACACCGCCCCGCGCGTGTCCACAAACACCATGGCGTGCGTGCGGGACACCCCGTCATCCTGCAGTTCCACGTCCGGCCCGCGCCGCGTCAGGCGTGACCGAACCGCCTGCCCGCCGGTGGCGCGCGTCACCAGCTGCATCCGGTCCGGGTCCAGCGCGCGCGCCCCGTCCACGGTGAGCTGCACGGTGGCGTCCGCGGCGGACACCGCGCGGCCCAGCACGCGGTAGGCGCCTTCCAGCAGCGGGTAGCGCATGCCGGACTGCGCGCGTGAGGGGGACTCAACAATGAGGAGGTGCCAGGCCGGTGCCATGGGGCCTGCTGGATAGCACACCTTTCCGTGATGCCGCCTCGCGCGGGCCACCCTTGAGCCCGGTTGTCCCAGGCTGCTATGTGCCCCGGCCTCAACGGCAACGGGGATCCCATGGTCAATCTCACCTCATTCGGCAAGCCGGTGACCGCGCGCACGCAGGCCGCCAAGTACGTCAAGGAGCGCGCGGACCTGCTGGCGAAGTACCTCTCCAAGCACGGCCTGGAGTCCGACCTGGACGCCATCATCGAGTTCGGCGGCGTTGCCCAGGCGCTCAACTCCGCCCAGGGGCAGTCGCTCGGTGCGGGCAAGGGGGCCACCGGAGACGTGCAGGCACGGTTTGTTGCCCTGCAACAGTCCTACAACGACGTCATGGCCGGGCTGTTGGCGGTCATCGGCGACCTCAAGCGGGCCAAGCCGCAAAAGCCTGACGTCATCACGGAGGCCGAACGCATCTACAAGAATGAGTCCGCCCTCCTCATCACCATCACGGAGACCGACGGCGGCAAAAAGGGCGAAGCGGCGCGCTCCAAAGCCCAAGAAGCGCTGCGGGCAGAGATCTGGAAGGACGCTGACGCACTGCTCTCCTTCAAGGGCGGCAAGGCGGCCCTGGAGAAGCGGGGACTCACCACGGACGCCCTCACGGCCCTGAAGACCAATGCGGACGACCTGGCCGGTTCCCTCGCGACCCGCACCGCCAAGAAAGGTGCGTCCAAGAACGTCACGGTCCAGGAACGCCAGGCCGTTGCGGACCAGGCGGACTACTGGGGGTCCTGCTACCGGATTCTCGCGCTGACAGCGGAGAATGATGAATCACTCAAGGGGCTGTTGAAGACCGCACGCCGGCCCCGCTGAACCAGAGGGCAAGCGCCCTCCCCTCTGGTGGGTCACACCCCTTGAAACGAAGGCGATTGGAAGGGGGCGCGCATGGCGTCCGGTCGTTCGCTGTTCACGTGTCTTTCCGGGCTTTCCCAACTCAGCGTTGTTGAACCTCGTAGCGGACACCTTCGGCGTGTCGCCATCAGCCACCAGCGCGCTGGTTTCCCTCCGGCAACTGCTGAGACTGTCCACTCGAAGGCACCTGCGCGCCCGAGGCCCAAGAAACAGCTCGCGCCGGGGTCTGAGCCGATTGCCATTCGGGTCCATCTCCGCAGGAGGCAACAGCTACCGACACCGACACATGAAGCAAGAGACCCTCGCCCACCAACCAGCGCCCGCGACAACGGGTAGACAGCACGAGCCCTCACTGCTTGCCGCGCACCAGGCCGCACAAGACGGAGAGCCACCCGCACGATTGGGACAACATGATCAAGCCGACGATCTTCATTAGTCACTCGCCCTTGGACGCCGCCTTTGTCGGTCGACTGAAGACCATGATTTCAGACCGGACTGGATGTGTCCTTGACATATTCGTGTCAAGCGACGGTCAGAGCATTCCGTTTGGACGAAACTGGGTCTTGCGGCTGGAGGAGGCGCTGAGGGAATGCAAGGCAATGATCGTTCTTCTGACTCCAGCGTCGCTCGAGTCGCGGTGGATATTCTTTGAGGCTGGCCACGCCTACGCAATGAAGATACGCGTGATTCCAATCGGCGCTTTGAGCGTGGACATGACAAAGGTACCCCCGCCACTGGGACTCCTCCAGGGATTCAACCTCAAATCCGAGGACGGCCTGAACAACATCATTGGCGTAGTCAACGAGCTCTTCGGACACAACCACAAAGCCTCCTTCTCGGCGGCCGACTACGCGTCGCTCATCGCCGGAACCGCGGCGGGCCACGCCGGACCGCTCAACGAGTTCGTTGGGGTGATAGATGAAATCGAGACCACACTGCATGTGCCCTTTGTCGACCTGCGGCGTGTCTTGGAGCGCTATTTCACCGCCAACGCGACTCAGTACTCGGTCCACGACTTGGCCATCAACACGTTCGGAGTACGATTCCGTTCCTTCCATGATGACCAACGAGAGACCCTTGTTGAGATTGACCCGAGGATGTTCAGCGAGGCATTGGGCATACTGCACTCCCTCCAGACACCCGACGGAGCTTCGCTGCTCGGCGACCAGGAAACGGCCATTCGCTTCAACATGGCCATCCGCCGCATTCCCCGACACCACAGCATGACGGCGGCACTGCATGGTACAGGCGTCACGATCGAGAAGGACGGGCGCTTTCGACTTGGAAACACGATTTTTTCAGTTGACACGAGAAGGGAGATGACCATTGTTGGCAGCGAACCCATCTTCAAGTCGATGGAGGTGGTTCTTTCGATCGGCACGCAGGAATGTCTTCCAGATGAGACCTCGATCGCAGACATCCTCCGGATCTTGTTTGATCGCTGCATTCTCGGTCCCGATTGAGCGGACCTTGAGCGACGCGTCATCCTTCTCGTAACCCGCGTTGGAATCTTGCCGCTTTCGTTTCACGAACAACGCACGAGCCACAGGCTGTCCCTCATACGGGGCCAGGTTGGAACCACCGTGGCGTCAGACGGCGGACGGCATGATGCGTATCGGCCCGCGTGTGCGCTTGGGCAACTCTTTGTGCCCACCGGGTCGGCCTCGGCACAGGAGGCTGCCGCGCACATCTCGTCGCTGCAGGCAACTCTAGTCCAAGACGGAGGTGCACCATGACCATCGTGGAGTTCTTTCGAACGGCGTTCACCGAAGCCGAGCTCATGCAGCGCCGCGCGTCGATGTCCAATGAGGAGTGGACGCTTCACCTCGGCCGAGCAGCTGCCGAGTGCGCCGGCCGAGTCGGGCTCTACTGTGCGACGAAGGGAGCCCCGGACGCCTTTGGCCGTGCCGAGTACTTCACCCTCGACGTCACAATGATGGAAGCCGGCCACCCGACTGACCCTGTCACCGAGGTGAGCTACCCGCCGCCCGCCATAACGATGGAGTTCGAGAACCTCCCTGAGAAGATCACCTACGATTACTGGAAGCTCGTATGCGTGAGGTCCGCGCTCCGCGTTCTTGTCTACGTGCTTCCCGACTACGAGACGGCTAACGCAGCTGTTCTCGCCAGACTGGTGTTGTCTCTCACACTGCAGTCCAGGGCAGAGGGTGTTTCTTCCCGGTCTTGACCAACGCGCGGACACGTGAGGGCGCGGGGAAGGCCGGGAATTGGCTGCAAGGGAACGCGGGGATGATGATGGAGGGGGAAAG
>JACRCW010000042.1 GCA_016218805.1 Deltaproteobacteria bacterium
CGTGCGGAGTTGCCGCGCCCTTCCGGTCGAGGCTACCGGCGCTGCGCCTCACGCAGACGCCAACTCCGCACGACCGTTTGTGTCACGTTTTCAGCCGCGTGTGAGTCACGCGGCCGACCGCCGATCCGCATCACGTGGGCGTCGGGTCGGCAAACGGTGGCGGGGGGAGGGCTGGGGTGGGGGGACCGCCGTTGACCGTGTGGCACACACCCGGGTTTCCCTTGGCACGCGCCCATGAGACATCCCGCCGCTGATCTTCGCACGGACAGGCACCCACAAAGCCCGGGCTCGGCAGAAGCCTTGCCCTCCCAGCGTTGTCGTCGTTGATGGAGTCCCACCATCCGCCTGGCGAGCCCGCGGCAGCGCGTGGGTCGTGCGGGGATCGCGCCCGAGATTCGTCGTCACTCCTGCTGGGGACACCGCGGTTGATGTCGTTACAACACGCGACTACGAGGTCCGCGGGAGCAGCCCATCATGACGGATGCCATCACCAGCGCGTTGAAAGGCACGCCGTACCTCGTCGAACCAGGGGTCGCGCAAGGCATCCACGGGCGGCTTGCGGCGTTGGATGAGCGCATCGGGCTCCTGCGGGCGCGGGGCACCCTCACGCCGGACACGCTGCGCCGGTACTACGGACAGACGCGCTTCCAGCAGGTGGCGGAGTCCAACGCCATTGAAGGCAGCACGTTGAGTCCAGGAGAGACGGAGCTCGCCATTGTGAAGGGCGTGACGCTGATATCCGGGCATGATCCCAAGTATGTCCGGGATGCGCATGCGCTGGATTCCGCGCTGCGGAAGATCGTTGACATGGCGGGTCAGCCCGGTCCCACCTCGCGCTATGACACCCATGACCTTCACCAATTGATCATGGGTGGTGGAGCGGAGCAACGCTCGTTCCGGCGTGTCCCGGTCCGGCTCACCGGTTCCGTGCATGTGCCGCCCCCGGACTTTGACGCCGTCGTCAGGCAGATGGACGAATGGGGGGCATGGTCCGGGGACCATGCGGCCGCTCACTGGATGATACGCGCGGCGGTCCTCCATGCATGGTTTGTCCATATCCATCCCTTTGAGGACGGCAACGGTCGGACGGCGCGGGCCCTTGCAAATCTCGAAGTGATCCGGTCGGGAGCCCCGCCATTGATCATCAGGAAGGTGCAGGACAAGGACCGCTACCTGGATGCGCTATCGCGGAGCGACGCGGGGGATTTGGGGCCGTTCCTTGACCTGTTGTTGGAGCGGGAAGAGGCGGCGCTCGCCGGGTTGGAAGGCGCCGCGCGGGAGGTAGAGGGCTATGACGTCAACGCCGAGCGAATTCGGCGGCATCAGGCGGCTCGCCTCCAGGTCTGGAACAGCGCGATCCAGTTGTTGCAGTCGATGATCGCGGAACAGTTCGGGCGCCTGACGGTTTCCTCAGGGGGCGACTTTGACGTTCGCCCGTACGCGCGGGAGCTCTCGCTGGATGAGTACCTGCAGCTCTGCACTGGGCACGCGGTTTCCAGGACCTGGGCATTCGAGATTCGGGCGCGTGCGCCCGCACTGGGGGAACGGTCGTATCTGGCGTGGATGGGCTACCGCAGTACGCAGGTTCAGGGCCTGCACGACAAGGTGGCAGGCCATGGGCCCAGCCTGCTGTGGTCCCGGCCAAACACCGGGGGGTTCCCTCCGTGGACGGCCGTCACCGAGACAGACGCCCTTGGCCTCCAGGAGTGCACCATTGAGGCGGGCAACGGTGACCGTTGGTACGTTCGTCGAGGCACCGAGTTGCGGGTCCTTTCCACGTATGACCTGGCGCGTACAATCGTCGACGGGGTTGTGGCTGCGCTCGCATGACCCGGTGATGCGGGCTCGGATGGTTCCGCGCTTGGTTCGTTGGTTTCTTTGGTTCGCACCCATTTCACCCGGCGCGCCCAACAACGTTTGCTCAGGCTCGGATCCGGCGCCCCGTCACCACCCACGCCAGCAGCGCGCCGCACAACGCCCCGGCCAGTCCGCCGTTGAGCGGGGAGCGTCCGTCCGTCTTCACCGGCAACTCCTCCAGGGCGGGCTCCACCACCTCCGCCAGCATGCGGTCGCGCTCCGCCCGCTGCGCCGCGGGCACCTTCCACAATGACAACCGGTCCCGCAGCGCCACCGCCAACGCGCGCTCCGGCGCCAGCACGCGCGTCCGCACCGTGTTGGTGAACGCGCGCAGCGCCTCTTCTGACCGCGACCATGCGTGCACAATCACCGTTGCGTTGAGCGGGATGGCATGCACTTCCACGTCCATCCCCGCGGTGAAAGGCGCGCTTTCCACGCGCCGCCCCGCGTCCCGCGTCCGCTCGTAACGGTCCGCGGACAGGGGCTCCCACGGGAGGCGCGGGCGCTGCACCACCCGCAGCACCAGGACCTGCTCGTGCCCGCGCCCGTAGGCAAACGCCGCGGCCACGCCCACCACCGCCCCGGCCAGCCCGCACACCGCCATCCACACCGCCGCCCTGCCCCGCCCCGGGGGGGGCACGCGCGCCAGCCCCAGCACCAGCAGTGCAATCCCCAGCAATGCGGCCGCCGCGGCGGCCAGCAGCAGCGCGCGCGGCGCTGGGGCGCGCACCACGCGTGGGGGGTCCAGCACGGCCAGCGGTTCCTGGAACGGCGGGAATCCCGCCACCGCGTCCAGGGGGCATTCCTCGTCCGGTGGGCACGGGGCGGGGGCGGGAAGCGGGTGGTCCAGCGGCGCGGGAAAGGCCGCCATGGGCAGGGCCACGCCACCGGGCGCCCGAACCTCCACGGCGCCGGGCGACAACAACGTGACCACGTGCGGCGCGGGAAAGGCGGCGCGCAGCTCCTCCACGGTGAACGCGGCGGTGTCACCCCGGTGGCCGGGAGACAGCAGCGCCACGGATTGCAGCGGGGTGCCCGCCCATGTGGGCAGGAGCGCCCCGCCGGCCAGCAACACCGTGCCGGCCAGGACGGGGAGCCAGGGCCGGGACAAGACTCAGTCAGCGCCGGCGACGGCGCCCACGTAGAACGTGTCCAGCAGCGCCTTGTACTTCTTCTCCACCGCCTTGCGCTTGAGCTTCTGGGACGGGGTGAGGTCGCCGTCGGCCTCGTTGAGATCCTTCTCCAGCAGCGCAAACTTCTTCACGGTGGAATAGCTGGGGAGCTCCTTGTTGAGCGTGTCCACAAACCCCTGGAACAGCGCAATGACCTTGGGGTTCTTGCTCATCTCCGCGTACGTCCCGGACACACCGTTGGTGCCGGCCCACTTGCGCAGGCTCTCCTCGTCAAACGCAATGAGCGCGCTGACAAAGTTCCGGTTGTCCCCGTGCACCACCAGCTGGCTGGCGTACGGGCACAGTGACTTGAAGCGCGACTCCAGCGCACCGGGGGCCACGTACTTGCCGCCGGAGGTCTTGATCAGGTCCTTCTTGCGATCGGTAATCTTCAGGCGGCCCATCTCGTCCAGCTCGCCAATGTCACCGGTGTGCAGCCAGCCGTCCTTGTCTAGCGTCTCCGCCGTCTCGGTGGGCAGGTTGTGGTAGCCGCGCATGATGCCGCGGCCGCGCATGAGGATCTCGCCGTCCTCGGCAATCTTCACTTCCAGGCCCTTGACCGGCAGCCCCACCGTCCCAAACTTCACCGAATCCGGCCGGTTCACAAAGCTGAACGCGCTGGTTTCCGTGAGTCCGTAGCCTTCATAGATGGGGATGCCCGCGGCGTGGAACCACTCGGCAATCTGCTTGGACAGCGGCGCGCTGCCGGACACAAACAGCTTGAGGTTCCCGCCAAACCGCGCGTGCAGCTTGGAGAACACCAGCTTGTGGGCAATGGAGTTCTGCAGGGCCAGCAGCGCGCCCGGCTCGCGCTTTTCCTGCTTGAGGCGGCTGACCTCGTGGCCCACGCCAAACGCCCACTGGAAGATGCTCCACTTGAGGCCGCCGGCCTCCTGCGTCTGCTGGATCACCTTGTTGTAGACCTTCTCAAAGATGCGCGGCACGGCCGGCACAAACGTGGGCTTCACCACGCCCAGGTTCTCCACAATCTTGTCCACGCGCCCGTCCACGGCGGCGGACCAGCCCACGCGCAGCTGCCCGGCTTCCAGCACCTTGCCAAAGCTGTGCGCCAGCGGCAGCCACAGGTACTCCACGTCGTCAATGTGCAGCAGGTCCAGCGCCTCCATGCCCTCGGCCTCGTAGACCCAGCAGTCGTGCGTGAGCTCCACGCCCTTGGGCTTGCCGGTGGTGCCGGAGGTGTAGATCAGCGTGCACAGCTGGTCGGGCCGGACCGCCTTGGCAATCTCCTCCAGCTTGCCCGGGTTGGCCTTGCTCCAGGCGCGCCCGTCATCCAGGAACTGGGACCAGGACATCACCCAGCCGTCCTCCGTGCCCTTGCCGTCAATGACCACCACCTTCTTGACCGCGGGCATCTCGGCGCGCTTGGACTGCAGCTTCTTCACCTGCCCGTCGTTCTCGGCAATCACCAGTACGGTGTTGGAATCCGTGATGATGTACGCGCACTCGTCCTCCTTGGAGGACGGGTAGATCGTCGTGGTGGCCAGGCCGGCGCAGGAGATCGCCAGATCGGCAATGATCCACTCGTAGCGCGTGCTGCACAGGATGCTGACGCGCTGCTCGTCCGTGAGGCCCAGCGAACGCAACGCGCCCGCGGCCGCAAGCGTGAGTTCCCCGGTCTGTTTCCACGTCAGCGCCTTCCACGTGGCGCCGTCCGGGTACGTGAAGGCCTGCCGGTCCGGCGTGGCTTGGATGCGGTGCAGGAACATCTCGGCGACGGACTTGAAATTCGCTCCACTCATGGACCCACCTCCCTGCGGCTTGGCGGCCGACCCCGATCGGGGGTGCCCTCCATAGGACGGCGGGCACGGTCCCGACAACGCCTGCGCCTCACGGGGTGCGGCCGCGACGGGGCGTGCCCCCCGCTTCTCCCGCGAGCGCGGACACACACCATGGGCTGCCGACGACACCGTGACCGGACGGAGGCGGGTGGCGGGAGTCAGCCGCCATGGGTCATGCGCCGGGTAGAAGCCGGGGGGCTTGGTAAGGGGAGGACGCGGTCAAAAACCAGCCGTCCCCGGCGGGTGACACCCGTTTCCCCACAAAAGTGTCTCACTACATGAGACACCCCCCCCGTGCCGGATGGGGCTGGCCTGTGCGGGCGCGTTCGCATCTGTTGTCGGCGGGTGCAGCGCGGCACGTCCCATTGCCTCCCATTGCCCGCGGCAACGGAACCGGTCGACTCGTGGCGGGCGGCACCGGGGGCTCCCGCCGGCGCCGCGCTCCTCTTCCAAGCCCAACCCGACTCATGTCGCCGCGCGACCGATTCTCCGGGTTGTTGCCCACGACCCTGCTGCAGCACACCCGCCGCACGCGTTGCCGGGCGCACCCCGCCTGCTACGGTCACGCAGCATGGGCAGCACCTGTGACATCTGCGGCGGCTCCGGCCGCACCACCCTGTGCCCGTCATGCGGGGGGGACGGCCTCATTGGCCTCCCGGACTGCTACGAACGCCGCTGCGACGACTGCGAGGGCAAGGGGCGCGTGGCGGAGCACGCCTGCCGTGCGTGCCAGCCACCGGCCGACGTGGCCGGCCGTCCGCGCTGACGCGCCGGGGTGTGGCATCGGTCGGATGACGCCGTGCGGAGCGTGAAGCCGCGTTGACCGCCCCACGTGGGACGCTGGTAGCGTGCCGCCCGTCCATGGGTCCCCTGGCCATCCTGCTCTGCCTTGCCGCGGCCCCCACCGCGGAACGCCTGTTTTCTGAGCTGGACGTGGGCCTGCCAGGGCGCGGTGCCACGGCGGTGGCGCTGTCTCCGGTAGATGACCGGGTGCTGCTGGTGGCGGTGGACGGGATGCTGTTCCGCTCCGGAGACGGCGGCGAAACGTTTGACCTGGTGCTGCGCCCGGGGCGCCGCCAGGAGGCCGCGGGGTCTGACGCGCTGCTGGCGGCGGAGGACGCGGCGGATGAGTCGTTTGAAGACGGGACGGCATCCGCGGACGACGTCACCCCGGACGAATTCCAGCCGGACCTGGACCCGGACGAGGTGGACAGCGCGCTGCAGGGCCTGCAGGAGGATCTGCAGGAGCGCCTGGAGGCGGACCGGACCGCCACGCCGGAGGGCGCGCTCCCGGAGGGTGACACCGCGGCGGCCACCGCGGAACCGCGCCTGCCAATTCCGCAGCAGCTGCCGGGCATCCGGCGCATCCGCTTCATTGGCCCGGACGTGGTCATGGTGGCCAGCCACCGCGGGCTGTTCCGCAGCGTGGACACGGGCAACACGTTTGAGCCGCTGGACCTCCCGCGTGACCCGCGCATCCGCAACGTGCGGGACGTGGCGGCGGCGCCGTTTGTCCCCACCTTCCTGGTGGCCGTGACGGCGGGGGGCACGCTGCAGTCCCGGGACGGCGGGGTGTCCTGGCTGCCCGCGCCGGGCACGGCGGGGCGGACCTCCGGGCTGTCGGTGGCGGTGGGCCCGGGCGAAAAGCCGGTGGTGGCGGTGGGCACGCCGCACGGCCTGCTGCGCAGCACGGACATGGGGCTGACCTATGAGCCGGTGGCCCTCCCCGGAGAAGGCAGCAAAGCAGTGACGTCGCTGGCCATGGACGCGGACGCGGAGCGGCTGTACGCGGTGACCCCCACGCTGCTGTTTGCCGGCGGTCTGTCCGCGCGGCTGCTGGCCCCGGTGGGCGCCACCTGGCGCAACGGGCTGGTGGTGGTCCACGCGGAGCCGGGCCGCGCCAATGAGCTGTGGGGCGGTGGCCGGCCGGGGGTGTTCACGTCATCAGACGGCGGCCGCTCCGCGGATGAGGTGGGCCCGGAGAGCATGGTCCGCGACGTGGTGGACATTGCCGTGGGGAGCCGGGACAAGGCGCTGGTGGCGGTGGCCACCGCGGCGGGCGCGCTGCTGTTTGTGAAGCTGGAGAAGGCGCGCACGGGCATCAAGCCGCTGGAGGCGTTCCAGTTGCTGGTGGGCCAGGAGCCCACCCCGGCGGAGGTGGCCGAATGGGCGGTGCAGCACCACCGCATGGACCACCGCTACACGGCGGCCATGCTGACCCGCTCCCGGCTGGCGTGGCTGGCCCCCGCGGTGCGGCTCACCGTGGTGCCGCCGGGCGTGGGCAACTACGGCACCACGGGCACGGGCACGCTGGCGGACGCCCGGCGCACGCAGTCCCAGCGCCAGATGCGTGACGAGGCGTACGTGTACGGCCTGCTGCAGTGGGACCTGCCCAACCTGGGCATGCGCCCGGAGGAGGTCCGGGTGTTCGCGGAGCACAAGCGGCTGGTGGACGCCCGGGAGCGCGTGTGGCGCAAGACGCTGCGCGTGTACGAGGAGCGCCGGCGCCTGCAGGCGGATATGATTGTGCGGTCCAGCCGCAACGCGGTGACGCTGGCGCGCAAGCGCCTCAAGCTGGAGCGGCTGACGTCGTTGCTGGACGCGCTCACCGGCGGGCGGTTCACGCTGGAGGCGCGGCGGCGCGGGGCGCCGGGGGACGGGGTGAGCATCAGCGCGCCGGCAGGCGCGGGGCATGGGAAGCACTGAACGGCAGGTGGAAGGAGGCGGTGGCATGGGCAGGGTGACGGGACGGGCTGGCGCGGTGGCGGCGTTGTGGCTGGCGGCGGGACTGGTGCTGGCGGCGCCCATGGACGTGAACACGGCCCCGGCCGGGGACCTGGCCACGCTGGACGGCGTCACGGAGGAGCTGGCCAACAACATTGTGCGGGACCGCGAGGAGAACGGCGCGTTCACCGCCGCCGACGACCTGCGCCGCGTCCCCGGCATGACCGCGGACATCCTCAACCGCATCAAGGGGCGGCTGGCATTTGGCGCGGGCGGCCCGGCGGGGAACGGCGGCAAGAACAAGCAGGACGCGGAGGTGCAGCGCATCCTCAAGAAGTTTGCCCGCGAGCCCACCGTCCAGGAGACGCAGAACGCCGCCCTCAGCCACGCGCGCGCGGACCCGTCCATCATTGACAGCTGGCGCATCCGCTCCCGCGTGCGCGGCCTGGCGCCTGAGTTCCGCGTGGGCGCGGTCTACACGCCGCAGCGTGACTACCTGTGGTTCCGGCAGGCCGGCACGGTGGACTACCTGCCGCCGCTCTCCGACGAGCGCGGCACCACGCAGCGCGATTCGTGGCAGAACCAGGGGCAGGTGGCGGCCCAGATGACCTGGCAGCTGGACCGGCTCATCTTTGACCCGGAGGAGCCGCGCGTGAACCGCGAGGCCTGGCGCCTCTCCAAGCTGATGGACAGCGTCCTGGATGACGTCACCCGGCGCTATTTTGAACGCCGCCGCCTGCAGGTGGAACTGGAGTTGTCCCCGCCCACGGACGTGCAGGACCGCATCCGCAAGGAAATCCGCCTGCAGGAGCTGACGGCGGACCTGGACGGCATGACGGGCGGCTTCTTCAGCGCTGAGCTCAAGCGGCGCGGGCAGGCACGCTGATGGACGGCCGCGGCTGCATGGGCGAAGCGGCTCCGATCCTGAGCCACGTCGTAGGGCGGGGGCTTGTCCCCCGCCCGGTTCACCCGAACGCAAGCGCTCAGCACACCCGCCCCACCTCCGCCTGGTTGGCAACGTCGGGCCAACGACATGGCGAAGGAGTCATTGCGACTGGAGGGCCGTGGAACTCATCGGGCGGGGGACAAGCCCCCGCCCTACAACGATCTCCGCTTCCAGCCCCACGACGAACTACGTTTCAAGCCCAACAGCGAACCACGTTTCAAGCGCAGCTCCCGGCCCCGCGGGTTCACATCCGCCCTGGATGGCTCCCGGTCGCATCAGCAGCGTGCGTGGGGCTGCTGCTGGCCGCCTGCACGCAGAAGCCGCTCGCCCCGCTCTTCACCGTGGTGGACGTGGAGCCGGCCGCGCGCGTCATTGGGACGGACGCCTCCTTCACGGTGCGCTTTTCTGAAGACGTGGACGGCCTGGGCGTCAACGCGGACACCGTGGTGCTGGTGGCCACCGAGCGCGTCAACACCTCCTTCCTGAGCGACCTGAACAACCCCCCGCTCAGCCAGGACCGCCGCGCGGCAGCCGTGCCGCTGGAGCTTGCCGTCTCCGGCGCCAGCGTGACCGCCCGCCCGCTGGCCGCGCTCCCGCCCGGCACCGCCCTGAGCCTGCTGGTGTCCATGAAGGTGACCGGTTCCAGCGGGTCCCCCCTGGTGGATGCCACCGGCAAGGAGGCCCACCACCGGGTGGACTACGCCACCCGCGGCCCGCAGCCCCGCGTGCTCACCACCAGCCTGCCCTCCGGCAACCCGCCGCTGGTGCCGCCCAACCTGCGCGCGTTCACCCTCACCGTGGACCTGCCGGTGGAGAACGTCTCGCTCACGGACGTGACGGTCACCGGCCAGCAGGGCGCCCAGGACGTGGCCATTGAGTCCATTGAAGTGCTGCTGGACGGCGTCACGGTGGATGTCACGCTGCGGGACGGCACCTGCGCGCCGCTGTGCCCCAACGCGGTCTACCTGCTGTCCGCGGCGGGCGGCCTGCGCGGGCGGGATGGGCAGGCGCTGACGCCGTTCTCGCTGGAGTTCCGGGCGCTGGCGGACGGGGACCATGACGGGCCCGCGCTGGTCCGCCTCCCGGTGCTGCAGCCCGCGGAGGACCAGGTGGCCATGGCGCTGGTCACCCGCGAACCCGCCCGCGGCCGCCTCCGGGTGGGACCGCCGGGCGGGCCGTACGCGCAGCAGTTCGTGGTGTTCCCCGCGGGCGGCTGCACCGGCTTCCAGGCCGCGCGCGAATGCCCCTATTCCGTCGTCGCCACCGGGCTGGACCTGGGGCTCACCTGGCAGGGCAACACCTACGGCGGCCGGCTGGAGCTGACGGATGACTTTGGCAACACGTCCCTCTACGGCGAATTCACCCTCACCACCGTCCTGCTGCCGCGCCTGAAGGTCACCGAGGTCTACAACAACCCCCCCGGCGGCCCCACGGAGGAGAAGGCGCTGGAGTTTGTGGAGGTGGCCAACACCTCGGAGGCCACCACGTATGACCTGGCCACCATGAGCCTGGCGGCCCAGGACCCCGCCACCGGCGTCATCACGGCGGACATGGACCTGGTGGCGTACGCGGGGGGCTCATCCCTGCTGCCGCCGGGGGAGCGCGCCGTGCTGGGCGGCCGGCTGTTGGACCCCGGTGCGCTGGGCGTGTCCGCCGGCACGGTGGTCATGCTGGACGCGGACACCTCCCGGGAGACCTTCCTGCGCGGGCTTTCCTCCGGCGCGGACTCCCGGAAGGTGCTGGCCCTGTACGCGGGTGGCGTGGGGACCGGGGCGCCGCGGGTGAGCTTCTACAGCGCCCCGGTGGACCTGTACGCGCCCGGCTCCACCTTCCCGGAAGGGGTGAGCGCGGAGCGCCTGGACCTGGTCACGGCGGATGCAGATGCCGCCTGGTGTCATTCGCCCGGTGGCCCCACGCCCGGCCGGGCCAACTCCGTGGAGGGGCTGCCGGCCTGCCCCTGAACGGCGGTCAAGGCTCCGCTCCAGCGGCCGGACCACCCCGCAAGTCTACATTCCATGCAAGGGCACCGGCCCCTTTACATCCGTCGCCAGCCGTTGGAATGAGCCCCCCCTTTTTCGGGAAGGAGGACTGACTCCGCGTGGCCTCAGGCTCTGGCGCAAGACACATCGGCCCCCTGCTGTGTTGGGGCGTGGTGTTCGCCGACATCGGGACCAGCGTCTACTACGTCCCGGGCATCCTGTGGGGAGATGTGGGCCGGCCGGCGGCGGCGTTTGTGGCCATCACCGGGCTGTGTTTCATCCTGCTGGCCCGCAAATACGTGGAGATCACCGGCCGCTACGTGGATGGCGGCGGGGTGGTGAGCGCGGCCACGGAGGCCTTTGGACCCATGGTGGGCGCCCTGGGCGGGATGCTCATCACGGTGGACTACTTCCTGACGTCCTCCATTTCGGCGGTCAGCGGGTTTGAATACGTCTCCTCCATGACGGACCTGGGCGGCGCCAAGATCTGGCTCACCGCCCTGGCCATGGTCCTGCTGGGCGTCCTCAACGTCATTGGCCTGCGCGAAAGCGCGTTCTTCTCCACCTTCATGGCCGTGGCGGCGCTCTTTGCCACGCTGCTGACCGCGGCCGGGGCCGCCTGGGAGGCCCGCCCGGAGGACTGGCAGCGCATCCTCAGTGACCTGGGCAGCGTGCGCGGGCTGCCCCCGCTCAAGCTGCTGGAGGGCTTTGCCGGCGCCTGGCTGGCCTTCAGCGGCCTGGAGTCCATGAGCCAGCTGTCCCCTGCCCTGCGCTCCCCCAAGAACGTGGTGGCCGCCCGGGCCATGATCTTGGTGACCCTCACCATCCTGGCCACCAGCCCCATCCTGACGGCGTTCTCCGTGGCGCTGCTGGACACCGCCCACACCAACCCGGACCAGTTCATTGCCGCCCTGGGGCACCACGCCGGCGGCCACCCCCTGCAGGCCCTGGTGGTGATCACCGCCTCCGCGCTGCTGCTGTTCGCCTCCAACACAGCCATCATCGGCTGCTACCACGTGTTTGTGGCGGTCACGCGCGAGCGCTTCCTCCCCGCCACGCTGGCACGCGTGGGGCAGAAGTTTGGCACGCCGCACAACGCCATTGCGCTGGCCGTGGTGGTGCCGGTGACCATTGTCTTTGCCACGCAGGGGTCACTGACGCTGCTGGGGCACCTGTACGCGTTTGGGCTGCTGGGAGCCTTCACGCTGTCCAGCCTGTCCATGGACGTGGTGGCCTGGCGCGAAAAGCGCCGCGGGTTCGGGTTTGCGCTGGGTCTGCTCACCACGGCGCTGGTGGGCGCGGCGTGGGGCGCCAACCTGTTCTTCAAGGTGCAGTCCACGGTGTTTGGCGTCACGCTGGTGGGGATGGGGATGGCGCTGGCCTTCACCGTCCGCAAGGGCTGGGTCCACGGCGAAGTGAACCTGGTGCCATTCCTCACCGCCGAAGGCGCGGAGAGCGCCGCGGAGAGCCACCCCACCATGCGCAAGATCCTGACGCTGCAGGAGGCGCAGGACCTGCTGGCGGTCTACCCCTCCGGCGTGCTGGTCCCGGTGCGCGGGTTCCGCCCGGCGCTGCTGGACGCGGCGGTGGAGCTGGCCCGCAAGCGCGCGGACCAGGCGGTGCACCTGCTGTTTGTGGACGAAGTACCCGGCCTGTTCTACCCGCCCAAGGTGGGTCCCTCCGCCGAGGGCATCCGCACCATGGCGCGCTGCAGCCAGTACGTGGAGCAGAAGGGCGTGGCCGCCGTCCCCGTGTGGCGGCTGAGCCATGACGCGTCCGCCTCCATTGCGTCCGCCGCCCGCAAGCTGGAGACCAAGGTGGTCATGGTGGGCGCGTCCGAACGCAACGCGCTGTGGACGGTCCTGCGCGGCAGCGTCATCCGCGGCCTGCTGGAGAAGCTGGACAAGTCCGTGGAGCTGGTTGTCGCCGACACCGGCGGAAAATCCGGCGGCGGGGGAGCCGTGGCGCTGCCCCGCTGAGGGCCCGTCCACCTCTTGTCCGGCCCACCCCTTGTGTGCCACTTGCTGCGCCCCTACCAGACCGGGCGCACCGCCCGCGACGACAAGGAGAACCGCCCCATGTCGGACACCGGCACCCCGCCACCACCCGCTGCGCCATCGGCCATTCCACCGGGCATCAAGGTGGAGCTGGACATCCACGGGATTCTCAAGTGCCTCCCGCACCGGGCGCCCTTTGTCATGGTGGACAAGGTCACCGGCGTCCGGGACATGAAGCTGTACGGCTACAAGAACATCACGGCCAATGAGCCCTACTTCATGGGTCACTTCCCGGAATTCCCCGTGTTCCCAGGCGTCCTGCAGATTGAAGCGGTGGGCCAGCTGGGCTGCATCTTTGCGCTGCAGGCCGCGGGCGTGAAGCTGGGGGACAACTCCAGCCAGGTGTTCATGCTGGGCGTGGACGCGGTGCGCTTCCGCCGCATGGTCATCCCGGGGGACAAGCTGGACCTGTGCGCGTGGCTCATCAAGCGCCGCGGCCCCGTGTGGAAGATGGGCGGCCTGGCCAGCGTGAACGGCGAGACGGCCTGCGAATGCGAGGTGCTCGCCTGGGTGGGGAAGAAGGACCAGACGCCCAAGATGGGCTGACCTGCAGCAACCGGAGCACGCGCCATGACTGAACCGCTCATCCATCCCACCGCCATCGTCGACAAAGCCGCGCAGCTGCACGGGACCGTCCGCGTGGGCCCGTATGCCGTCATTGGCCCCTCTGTGGTGGCAGAAGAGGGCGTGGTGGTGGGCCCGCACGCCGTCATCACCGGCAGCACCACGCTGCGCAAGGGCGCCCGCATCTTCCAGTTTGCCTCCATTGGGGATGTGCCGCAGGACCTCAAGTTCAAGGGCGAGGACACGCGCGTCTTCATTGGGGAGGACACGCAGATCCGGGAGTTTGTCTCCATCCACAAGGGCACGGTCACCGGGCGCAAGGAGACGCGCGTGGGCGCGCGCTGCATGGTGATGTCCAACGCGCACATCGCGCATGACTGCATTGTGGAGGATGACGTCATCATTGCCGGCGGCACCATGCTGGCGGGGCACGTCACCATTGGCACGCAGGTGATCATCTCCGGCCTGGTGGGCATCCACCAGTTTGTCCGCGTGGGGCGCAACGCGTTCCTGGCCGGCGGCGCCATCGTCGTGGAGGACGTGATGCCGTTCTGCTTTGCCCAGGGGGACCGCGCGCGCCTGCGCGGGCTCAACCTGGAGGGGCTCAAGCGGCGCGGCTACTCCAAGGAGCGCATTGAGTCCGTCAAGCGCGCCTACAAGATCCTGTTCCGGGAGAAGCGGACGCTGGAGGACGCGGTGGCCACGCTGACCAAGGTGGCCACCACGGATGACGCGCGCGCCATGCTGGAGTTTGCCCGCCGGGACAAGCGTTCACTCATGCGGCCGTGAGCGGGCCATGACCCGCACGCTGGACGAAACGCTCACCGAAATCCGCCAGTCCAACCTCACCCGCATCCGCCTGGGCCACTGTGACGTCCGCGGTGGCCTGCGCGTGGCCCTGGTGGCGCCGGACCTGTTCCGCCAGGTGGCGCAGCACGGCGCGGACGCGCTCCCGGGTGAACCGGCCGCCACCGCGGGTGACCGCCTCCACGTGGACCTGGCTACCTTCACCCGCGTGCCGGGCGAGCCGGGCACCGCGCTGGCCCTGTGCTGGCGCCGCGCCGCGGACGGGACCGGGCACCCCGGGTGTCCCCGCTCCACGCTGGCGCGCGTGGCCGGCCGCGCGCGTGAGGCCGGCTTCCTCCCCGTGCTGGCCACCGGCCTGGCTTTCCACGTCTTCCGGCTCCCCCTGGCGGAGGCCCGGGCCCGCCGCTGGCGTGACCTCCCGCCGCTGCACGGCGGCGGCGCCGCGGGCGCCTGGAGCGCCGCCGGTGAGGCGGAGACCTTTCTGCACGCCCTGCACGAATCCGCCCGCGGCCTGGGCCTCCCGGTGGATTCGCTGGCCACCGGTGCGGCACCGGGCCGCCTGGAGGCCGCCCTGCGCCCCCAGCCGGTCCTGGAAGCCGCGGACCAGGCGCTGCTGTTCAAGGCCACCGTGCATGACGTGGCCGCGCGCCTGGGGCTGTGCGCCACGTTCATGGCCCGGCCGTCCACCGCCCTGCCCCGCGCGCACGCGCAACTGAACCTGGCGCTGTGGGACCTGTCCCAGACGGAGAACCTGTTCATGGGCCCGGGCAGCCGCCCCACGCCGCTGGCGGACGCCTTTGCCGCCGGGATTGCGGACTACCTGGGCGCCGCGGCGGCCTTCCTGCTGCCCACGTCCAACAGCTACGGCTGGACCGCCGCGGAGCTGGACGGGGCCGCGGTGGACTTTGCACTGCCGGCGCCCGGCGCGGCGGTGGGCGGGCACCACGGCGTGCGCGTGGCACCCGGGGCGTCTGACCTGGACCCCTACCTCGGCGCCGCCGCAGCGCTGGGGCTGGGACTGCACGGCGTGGAGCGCCGCTCGGAGGCCCCGCACGCCACCGCGCGGGACCACGCGTGGACGCGCCGCGCCATTGACCTCCCCGCCACCTGGGATGAAGCGCTGGGCCGGCTGCGGCTGTCCCCCGTGGCGCGGCACGCGCTGGGCAACGCCACCGTGGAGGCCTACCTGGCCGCCTGCCGTGACGAGCTGGAGGCCCAGCGCCTGGAAGTCAGCGACGTGGAACTGGCACGCCTGTTTGACGCGGGGTGACCCGCCCGGGCGGCTCTGTGGGCCGCCCGGTGGGTGTCTTGTTGATTGTAGGAGGAAGGGGGATGCGGGGAGGCCGCCCGCCAACGGGCGACCTCCCCCCATCACTGCTTCAGGATGCCCGGCGACGGCGGGCCACCAGCACCAGCAACGCCAGGCCGAGGAGGGCCGCAGGCGCGCGGGTCTCGGTGGCTTCGCAGCCGCAGCCGCCGCCACCCGGTTCCTCTTCGCCACCACCGCCGCCACCGCCGGAGCTGGGCGTCACCACGCCGCTGCTGGAGCCCGGCGTCACACCACCGGACGAACCCGCCGCGCCGCTGGACGCCACGCCACCGGAGGACCCGGCCGCGCCGCTGGACGCCACGCCGCCGGACGAACCGGCCGCACCGCTGGAATCCGTGACGCCCGAGGACGCCACGCCACCGGAGGAACCGGCTGCACCGCTGGAATCCGTGACGCCCGAGGACGCCACGCCACCGGAGGACCCGGCCGCGCCGCTGGAGGCGGTGCCCCCGGACGACCCGCCGCCGCCACTGGAGGACGCCGCGCCGCCGGACGAGCCGGACGCGGTGCCGCCGCTGGAGCTGCTGGACGTGGAGTCGCAGGCATCGCCGATGTTGTTGCCATTGGCATCCTCCTGGCCCGCGTTGCTGACCAGGCGGCAGTTGTCGGCGCTGTCCAGCACACCGTCACCATCGCTGTCGTCATCCAGGAAGTCCGGCGTGCCATCCGTGTCGGTGTCCACCGGCGCCGTGGCGGGGTCGGCATCACCGGCCTCCACGGAGTCGGCCACGGTGTCGCCGTCGCTGTCGTCGTCAATGTAGTCGGGCTTGCCGTCGTTGTCGGTGTCCACGGGCGCAGTCGCCAGGTCGGTATCGCCCGCTTCCTGGGCGTCCGTAATGGTGTCGCCGTCGGAATCCGTGTCCAGCGCGTCAATCGGGCCCGCGTTGTCCGTGTTGCGCGGGTTGGCCAGGTCACCCACTTCCTCGCCATCGCGGATGGTGTCGCCGTCGCTGTCGGGGTTGTTCGGGTCGGTCCCCAGGGTCGGTTCCAGGGCGTCCGGCACGCCGTCGGCGTCAGTATCCGTGGCCGTCACCGTGAGGGTGATGTCCCGGGTGGCCTGGGACGTGCCGTCGTCCGCCACCAGCGTGAGCGGCCAGGCGCGCGCCTCCGTCAACACCGGCGTCCAGGTGAACACGCCGGTGGTGCTGGAGAACGACGACGTCGTTGGGCGGCCCGTGACGCTGTAGCTGATGGACGGACCATCCACGTCCGTGGCTGCCACGGTGAAGGTGATGGGAGAACCCACCGCCACCGCCAGGTCCGCGGTGGGCGTGGGGGCCACCAGCACCGGCGTGTCATTCACCGGCGTCACGTCAATGGTCACCGTGGCCTGGTCAGTGGCTCCGGACGGGTCCGTCACGGAGAACACCAAGCTGTCCGGCCCGGCGTATTCGGCGCTGGGCTGGTAGGTCAGGTTGGGCTCCGTCCCGCTGAGCGTGCCGTGCGTGGGCGCGGTGACCACCGCGTAGACCAGCACGTCACCGTCCACGTCCGTACCCGCCAGCGTGATGGCCTGCGTGGCGTCCTCCGCCAGCGTGACCGTGGCATCCACCGCCACGGGCGCGTCATTCACCGCGGTCACGGTGAGGTCCACCGTGACCGTGTTGGAGTCCACCGTCCCGTCATTGGCCGCGTAGGTGAACGAGTCCGCCCCGCTGTAGTCCTGCGACGGCTGGTAGGTGAACGACCCATCCGCCGCCAGCGTGAGCGTGCCGTGGGCCACGTCCGAGACGACGTGTGCCGTCAGCGCATCCAGGTCCGGGTCCAGGTCGTTGGCCAGCACGCCCAGCAGGGCGCTCACCGTCAGCAGCGTGTCCTCCGTGGCCGTGTAGGACTCGGTGGTCGCCACGGGCGCGTCGTTGATCGGGGTCACCGTCACCACAAACGTGTCCGAGCTGCGGGCCCCGTCCGGGTCCGTAGCGCTGACGGTGATGGTCACCGTGCCAAACGCATCCGCGCGCGGCTTCACCGTCAACGTGCGGTCCGCGCCCGTGCCGGCCAGCGTGAGATCCGCATCCAGCACCAGCGTGGTATCCCCGGACTCCGCTGTCACCGTGAGTTGGTCCGCCGCCGTCTCCAGGTCACCAATGGTGAACGTCAGGGCCTGGGACGTGGTGTCCTCGTCAATCGTGATGTCGGTGATGTCCGTGATCGTCGGCGCGTCATTCACCGCGGTGACCGTCAGGGTGAAGGTCACCTGCGCGGTCAGGGCGCCATCAGAGACCGTCAGGGTGACCGTGCTGGTGCCGGACATGTTGGCCGCCGGGTGCAGGGTCAGCGTGCGGTCAAAGCCGGTGCCGCCAAACTCAATGCCGCTGTCCGGAAGCACCGCCTGGTCTGACGACACGCCGGTCAACACCAGCGTATCCGCCGCCGTGTCCACGTCCAGCAGGGTCAACGTGATGGGGCCCAGCACCACGTCTTCGCTGGTGGTCTGGTCCGACACCGCCAGCAACGTGGGCGCATCATTCACGGCCGCAATGACCACCTGGAAGGTGGTGGTGGCCGTGGCACCCAGTTCATCCGTGACGGTGAGCGTGATGGTCACCGTCCCGTTCTGGTTGGCCGCGGGCGTCACCAGGACGGTGCGGTTGGCGTCCGTCCCACCCAGCGCAATACCGCTGGTGGGCACCACCAGCGGGTCAGAGGAGTCCGCGGTCACCACCAGGTTGGTCACCGGGGTCTCCGTGTCACCCACAGTGAACGTCAGCGCTGAGGTGGCGCCGTCCTCGTCAATGGCCTGGTCGGTCACCGCTGAGACAGAGGGCGAATCGTTCACGGAGGTCACGGTCAGGACAAACGTGTCCGTGCCCGTGCCGCCGTTGGCGTCCGCCACCGTCAGCGTGATGGTGGCCGTGCCGTTCTGGTTGGCCGCGGGAGTGACCGTCACCGTGCGGCTGGCTCCGCTGCCCCCAAGGGCGATGTTGCTGTCAGGAACCAGCGTGGTGTTGGAGGAGGAAGCCGTCACCACCAGGCTTGCGGACGCGGTCTCCACGTCATTGACCGTGAAGGCCATGGCCGCGGTGGCCGTGTCCTCATCCGTGGTCGCGTCTGCCACGTCGCTGATCACCGGCAGGTCATTCACCGCGTTGACGGTGAGCACAAACGTGGTCACCGCCGTCCCGCCGTCCGTGTCCGCAACGGTCAGGGTGATGGTGGCCGTACCGGAGGCGTTGGCCGCCGGGACCACCGTCACGCTGCGGACGTTGCCGGTGCCCGTGATGGCAATGTCCGTGTCCTGCACCAGTGCCTGGTTGTCTGAAGTACCCGCCACCACCAACTGCGTGGCCGGGCTCTCCAGGTCGCCCACGGTGAACCCAACCGCCGCGGTGGGCACGTCTTCATCCGTGACCTGTGCGCTGATGGCGCTGATGGTCGGCAGGTCATTGACGGAGGTGACCGTCAGGACCACCGGAACGGTGGTGGTGCCACCGTTGGCGTCCACCACGGACACGGTCAGCGTGGTGGTGCCAAACGCGTCCGCCACCGGGACCACGGTGAGGGTCCGGCTGGCTCCCGCGCCGCCCAGGGTGATGGCCGCATCCGGGACCAGCACCTGGTTGGATGAGACGGCGGACACGGTGAGCGTCCCCGCCGGCGTCTCCACGTCGCCAATGGTGAACGTGACGGGGCCCATGGTGGTGTCTTCGGGCACGGACTGGTTGCCCAGGCCGGCCACGGTGGGCAGGTCATTCACGGAGTTCACCGTCAGAACAAACGTGTCCGTGGCGGTACCCGTTGCCGTGTCCGTTACGGTGATGGTGATGGTTGCCGTACCGGACAGGTTGGCTGCCGGGGTCACGGTCACGGTCCGCGCGGAACCGCTGCCGCCAAACACGATGTTGGCGTTGGGCACCAGCGTGGTGTCGGAGGAGGTGCCGGACATGACCAACTGGTTGGCCGGGGTCTCCACGTCGCCCACGGTGATGTCCAGCGCCGCCGTGGCCACGTCCTCGTCCACCACCTGGTCCGTCACGTCAGACACGGTGGGCAGGTCATTCACCGCAGTCACGGTCAGCACAAACGTGTCCGTGGCGGTCAGGCTGCCGGAGTCCGTCACCGTCAGGGTGATGGTGGTGGTGCCTGACGCGTTGGCCGTGGGAATGGCCACCAGCGTGCGGGTGGCGCCGCTGCCAGCCAGGATGAGCGACCCGTTGGGAACCAACGCGGTGTTGGAGGACGTGGCGGTCAGGTTCAGGGCCGCCGCCGCATCTTCCGCATCACCCACGGTGATGTTGGTGTTGAGCGCGTTGTCCTCGGCCACCGTCTGGTTGGTGGTGTCCGAAATGGTTGGCGCATCATTCACCGGCGTGATGTTCACCACAAAGCTGTCCGTGCCCACCGCGCCCAGGGTGTCCGTGACAGAGATGGTGATGGTCACCGGGCCGTTCTGGTTGCCGGCTGGCGTGACCCGCACCGTGCAGGCCCCGGCCGCCGTGGGGCCGGTGAAGACAATGCTGGCGTTGGGCACCACGGTGGTGTTGGAAGACGTGCCGGACAGCACCAGCAGGTTCTCCGCGTCCATAAGGTCGTTCACAGTGAAGTTGAGCACCGCCGTCGCGCTGTCCTCGTTGATGGTCTGGTCAGGCACCGTGGTGACGAAGCTGGGGGGGAAGTTCACGATGGTGACGGTCAGGACGAACGTGTCCGTTGCCGTCAGCGCGGTGGTGTCCCGCACCGTGACCGTGATGGTGGTGTTGCCGGTCTGGCCCACCACCGGCGTCATCTGGATGGTGCGGTTGGCGCCGGCGCCGCCGAGCACGATGTTGGCGTTGGGCAGCAGCGTGGTGTTGGAGGAAGTGGCCGTCACCGTCAGCGGGTTGGGCCCATCCTCCGCGTCACCGACGGTGAAGTTCAACGTCAGCGACGTGTCCTGGTTCATGGACGTGTTGGGGATGTTGCTGATGGTGGGCGCGTCCGCCACGGCGTTCACCTGGAGTGTGAAGCTGCGGGAGCCGGTGCCCCCGTTGGCGTCCGAGACGATGACCGTGATGAGCGCGGTACCCGACTGATTGAGCGCCGGCGTCACCGTGACGGTGCGGTTGGCGCCGGACCCGCCGAAGACGATGTTGCTGACCGGCACCAACGTGGTGTTGTCCGACGTGGCCGCCAGGTTGAGGTTGGCGGCGGGCGTCTCCACGTCACCCACCGTGAACGCCAGTGCGCTGGTCGGCGTGTCCTCGTTAACAATCTGGTTGGCGATGGCGGTGATGGTGGGCAGGTCGTTCACGGAGTTCACGGTAACCAGATAGGACCGCGTGGCGGTTCCACCGTTGAGATCCGTCACCGTGACCGTGATGGTGGCCGTGCCGAACTGGTTCAGCGCCGGATTGACCCTCACGGCGCGCAGCGCGCCGCCGCCAGCAAACGTGATGTTGGCGTTGGGGATGAGCGTGGTGTTGGAGGACGTGCCGCTGAGGACCAGGCTGCCAACCGGGGTCTCCACGTCGCCAATGGTGAAGAGGTTGTTGGCGCTGACGCCGGAGTCTTCGTCGACGGTCTGGTCCGCGATCACCGTCATCGTCGGGAGGTCATTCACCCCGTTGATCTGGACCGTGAACGTGCGCGTGGCCGTCAGGCCGGTTGAGTCCGTGGCGGTGACGGTGATGGTCACCGGACCACCAAATTGGTTGGCCCCAGGAAGCACGGACACGCTGGCCGCGCCCGCCGCGGACGGCTGGACAAAGGTGATGTTGGCGTTGGGAATCAGGGTCGTATTGGAGGACGTCCCCGTCAGCACGATGGTGTTCAATGACCCGTCGGGGTCGCCCACCGTGATGGCAAGCGCGCCGGTGCTGGTGTCCTCGTTCACCGTCTGGTTGGCAATGGCCGTCATGGTGGGCGCGTCATTGACGGCATTGACGGTCACCGTGAAGGTGCGGCTGGCCGTCCCGCCGTTGGCGTCCGCCACGGTCACCGTGATGACCGCCGTGCCGTTCTGGTTGGCCGCTGGGGACACCCGGACCCAGTCATCTCCGGTGGCGTTGGGGTTGGCGGTCCAGAAGAAGATGTTCCCGTTGGGAATGAGCGTGGTGTTGCTGGAGGTGGCGCTCAGCGTCAGCGCCGTGACGGCGGTCTCCACGTCCGTCACCGTGAAAGCAACCCAGCCGGAGAACGCAGTGTCCTCATTGATGGCCGGCGGGTTGGTCAGCGCCGTCATGGTGGGGAGGTCATTCACCGACACCACGGTGAGCACAAACGTGTCCGTGGCCGTCAGCCCACTGGGGTCCGTGACAGTCAGCGTGATGGTGGTGGTGCCAAACTGGTTGGCCGCCGGGGTGATGTTGACCGACCGGTTGTTGCCGAACCCGGAGAGCACGATGTTGCCGTTGGGCACCAGCGTGGTGTTGGAGGACGTGCCGGTCACCGGCATGAACAACGTGGAGTTGTCCACGTCGCCAATGGTGAAGGCGATGGCGCCGGTGGCGGTGTCTTCGTTGGTGCTCTGGTCCGCCACGTTGGAGATGGTGGGCGCGTCATTCACCGCGGTGACGGTCACGCTGAACGTGGTGGACGCGCTGGCGCCGTTGCCGTCCGTGCACGTCACGGTGATGGTCACCGGTCCGCCGTTCTGGTTGGTGGCGGGTGTGACCCGCACCCAGTCATCGCCGGTGGCGTTGGGGTTGGCCGTCCAGAAGGTGATGTTGGCCGGCAGGTTGGGGACGATGGTGGTGTTGGAGGACGCGGTGCTGAGCGTGATGGACGTGGACGCCGTCTCCACGTCCGTGCAGTTGAAGCCGCGCCAGCCGGTGGTGGCGTCCTCGTTGATGGCGGGCGGGTTGGCCATGGGCACCGGGCTGATCACCGGGAAGTCATTCACCGAGTTCACGGTCAGGACAAATGTGTCCGTGGCCGTGGCGCCGCTGGCGTCCGTCACCGTGATGGTGATGGTGGTGGTGCCAAACTGGTTGGCCGCCGGCGTCAGGGTCACGGTGCGGTTGGCGCCTGCGCCGCCGAACACGATGTTGCCGTTGGGCACCAGCGTGGTGTCGGACGAGGTCCCGGTCACCACGAGCGAGCCGACCGCCGTCTCCGCGTCACCCACAGTGACGGCGATGGCCCCCGTGGCGGTGTCCTCGTTGGTGGACTGGTCCGCAATGTTGTTGATGGTGGGCGGCGTGTTGGTGGTGATGGTGATCCGCCAGCCCCCCGCCGTGCCGGTGTCCGCGCCGGCGTCATCCATGACGTACAGGCTCCACGTCCCGTTGGGCACAATCCCGGCAAACGTGGTGTTCAGCGACGGGAACTGCGTGCCGGCCGGTACGGGCGCGGGGGCAATGAACCCGTCACCCGCTCCGTAGTTGGCGGGGCGCCAGGTCCCGGCGGTGATGGCAGTGGCGTCCGGGAGGGCCAGGGCACCCGCGTCCGAGAACGTCACAGCGGCGTTGACGATGTCAATGGCGCCGCCGGCGTCCGACATGAGCAGGATGTTGGCCCCGCCCGGTCCCACCAGCAGGAGGTCAATGTCATCCGGGTAAGTATGAGAAAGGTCGTTGATGGTGACGGTCACCCCCACCACCGTCCCGGGCATGCCCGCCGCGGTAATGTTGCTGGGATACGGCAGGCCCGATGTGTTGTCATTGATCAGGAACCCGCCCGCGGAATTGAAGGTGGCCACAGCAGCCCGCGCGGTGCCCTGCCCTGTCAGCAGGAACAACGCGCCGGCGCACATGGCCAGGAACCACTTCTTCATCGTCATCAACATGTCAGTTCTCCCCGTAGAAAAATCGTGCCCCGCGCGCCCAGCGTCCGTGTTGTCGCGGACTGTGACCCCAAGGGGGGCGGCTGGCGGCGCGGACCATGGCTCTTTTCCATGCCGGGGGGAAGCGGCCAATGACGCGCGTCACGCAGGTCAAACTTAGCTCACGGAAGGTTCGCGGCGCAGCCAGCGCTTGCGTAGGGGTCAGCGTGTCCGTTGAAGCCCGCCCGGTGGTTGGCTACAGGCCGGCCCCCCGGTTCCCGCCGGGCCGTGGAGTCTGCCCGCTCATGATCAATCTCGTTGTTGCGCTGGTGGCCGGCGCCCTGCTGGGCGGGGTGATGGGCATCTGGCTGACCCCGCTGGAGGCCATCCTCCCGGGGATGGTGTCCGCGGTGCTGGTGTACTTTGTCATTGCCCGGCGCACCGGTAACCGCATCAACAACATCATGTTGGCCGCCCAGAAGGAGCTGCAGGGCATGGCCACCCAGCAGAACCCGCAGGTGGCGCGCCAATACCTGGACCGCGCGGTGGCCATCATGGAGCGGGCCCGGCCGTACGCGCGCTGGCAGTTCTTTGTGGACAAGATGATCAACAGCCAGGTGGGGTCCCTGTATTACATCCAGGAGCAATACAAGAAGGCGCAGCCCCTGCTGGAGAACAGCGACCCGCGGCAGTGGATCCCGCGCGTGATGCTGGCGCTCATGCACTACCGCAACAAGGACTTCACCCGGATGGACCAGGTGTTTGAGGACGCAGCCAAGTACAACAAGAAGCAGGGGCTGCTGTATTCGGCGTGGGCGTGGTGCCACTGGAAGAATGACAACACCGAGCGCGCGCTGCAGATCCTGTCCCGCGGTGACGGCGAGCTGGAAGGCAAGGACGACAAGCTCAAGCAGAACCTGCTCAACCTGCAGAACGGCAAGAAGATGAAGATGAAGGGCTACGGGAATGACTGGTACCAGTTCCTGCTGGAGAAACCGCAGGTGCAGCAGCAGCAGATCCGGTACCGGTGAAGGCCCGCCGTGGTGACCAGCAAGAAAGTCCTGATGCTCCACACCGGCGGCACGCTGGGCATGAGCGGCCAGCGCCCGGAGCCGCTGCGGCCGGACACGTACACCCACCGCATGCTGGAGCACGTCCCGGAGCTGTCCCGGCTGGCCGCGCTGGACGTGGAGATCCTGTTCAACCTGGACAGCTCCAACGTCACCCCGCGCCACTGGGATGACATCGGCCGGCGCATCCACCAGCGCCATGATGACTATGACGGCTTCGTCGTCGTGCACGGCACGGACACCATGGCGTACACCGCCAGCGCGTGCGCGTTCCTGCTGGAGGGCCTGCGCAAGCCGGTGGTGTTCACCGGCAGCCAGCGGCCGCTGGGGCAGGTTCGCTCAGACGCGCGCTCCAACCTGGTGGGCGCCGTGGAGATGGCCACCCAGGACATCCCGGAAGTGACCGTGTTCTTTGACTCCAAGCTGCTGCGCGGCGTGCGCACGGTGAAGAGTGACGTGTGGGGCTACGCCGCCTTTGACAGCCCCAACTTCCCCCCGCTGGCTGAGGCCGGCGTGGACCTGCTCATCCGCCCGGACCGCGTGCGGCGCCCGGCGGGACCGCGGCGGCTGGCCGCGGGGTTCAGCGCACCGGTGGCGTGCCTGGAGGTGACCCCGGGCTTTGCGCCCGCGCTGGTGGAGGCCGCCGTGGACGCGGGGGCGCGCGGGCTGGTGCTGCGCGCGTTTGGAAGCGGCAACGTCCCTGACCAGGACGGAGCGGTTCCCCCTGCCATTGGACGCGTGGTACAGCGTGGCGTCCCCGTGGTGCTGGTGACGCAGGCGTGGCGGGGAGGCGCGGACCTCCACCTGTACGAATGCGGCCAGCGCGCGTTGGATGCCGGCGCGGTGGACGGGGGTGACCTGACCACGCCGGCCGCGGTGGTGAAGCTGGCGTGGCTGTTGACTGCCGGCAGGGACGTGGAGGGCGTGCGCGCGGCGTTTGCGCAGGACCTCCGCGGCGAAGGCGGGATGGCCGCACGGCGGCCCATGAAGGGAGCAACGGGATGAGCACAACGGCGCGGCGGTGGGGTTTTGTCCTGGCAGGAGTGCTGACGGCGGGAGCGTGCGGCGGCACGTGCGGCGGTGAAACGCCCAACTGCAGCCTGGAGGGCGCCACCACGCGGGACCCCCTCATCTGCCCGTCCACCAGCCCCATCCTGCTGTTGGCTGACCAGGTCAACGCACCGGAGAACTTTGCACTGACCGTGTTCAATGAGAGCCAGCGCGAAACGCTGACGATCAACGACGTGCGGTTTGAAGGCGCCAACACGGCGTTCTTCTCCGGCATCCAGCGCTCCGGCAATGACGTGGCGCCGGGAGATTCCGCCATCATTCAGTTCACCTGGCAGGTCCCCACGCTTTCCTCCACCGCCTGCACCGTGCCCGGCGACGCGTGGGGCCCGTCCGACCAGTGCCCGGAGAACGCGTGGTGCTTCAACAACCAGTGCGACCGCACCGCCAACCTGCACATCACCAGCAACGCCAAGAACTACCCGGACCTCAACATCATCGTCGCCATCCGCTCGCGCACGGCGGGCGGTGGCACGTCGTCCTCGGGCGGCGTGGGCGTGTCCTCGTCGGCCGCGCCGGCCAGCAGCGCCGCCCCGGCGTCGTCGGCGGCGGGCGCCAGTTCCGCAGGCGGGCAGGCGTCCTCAGGCTGACCCGCGGCGGCCAAGACGGCACGCCACGCTTGTTCCGACACACGGCGAGGAAACTCGCCGCGCGCTGAAAACCACCGGACGGACAACCCGCGACGGGGAAGCGCGTTCCGGCGGGGCGTCAACGGCGGGATGCCCACCGCGCGTCCTGGGGAACCCGCGGGGTCCGCTGGCTCAAGGCTGGGTAGGGGGGCACGCCAAAGACGCCTGGCAGGGCGCAAGGGGGTGCCGGGTCGCCCAAGCGTATCGTAAACATTACACCCGCGCCTCCGTGGAGCCGGCCGGCCGGGTACGCCACCGCGGAAGTGTAACGATTGTCGTTACACCTACTGGGGCACAGAGGTGCGTGGGGGCCAGCTTCCGGGATGCCGGGGTCCCGGACGCCCGCACCCCTTCCCAGCCCTCCCCGACTCGTGCCCCGCGCCCCACCCGCAGTGCCACACCACGGCGGGCCGTGGGCCGCGCGCCCTGCGTTCTCGCCCGTGACGAGACACCCGTCAGCGGTTCCCAGCGGACCGCGAGCTTCCTCGCCGCGGCGGGTGCGAACACCGTGCACGCGCGACGGGTGGCAATCCCTGCCAGAGGGGGGTGAGTCCAGCATCCACGACGCGCGGCCGGCTTGCCGCAGGCAAGCCATCTACGCCGCCCCCCCACTTGCCCACTTGGGGGCGGTCCTCGAGAGACCCCCTGGTGGAGGGGGTGAGACCCCCTGGTGGAGGGGGTGGGACCCACTGGTGGAGGGGGTTGGACCCCCTGGTGGAGGGGGTGGGACCCCCTGGTGGAGGGGGTGGGACCCCCTGGTGGAGGGGGTGGGACCACCTGGTGGAGGGGGTGGGACCCCCTGGTGGAGGGCGTCCTGGCGCTTCCAGCTCAGGGGGCCACCACGTCCTCCACCCGCAACGCCCGGCGAGCCCGCTGGATGTCCACGTACTCCAGCGCCAGTGCCGCACCCCGCTGGTTGTTCTCCTCCAGCCAGTTCATGCGCGCGCCGTAGTACAGCACCTCGGGATGCGCCCGCCGCCACGGGAGGTCCTGCAGCAACGGCTCCACCGCCTGCTGCGCGCGCCAACGCCAGTTGGCGCGGTACAGCAGGTACGCGTACAGCAACCGGTAGGCGTGCCCCTGCTTCTCCAGGTCCGGGAACGTCTCAAACACCTCCAACGCCTTGCGGTCATGCCCCTCAATCATGGCAATGGCCGCCCGCTGGTAACGCGGGTCCTCCAGCGCCTGCTCGTCCTCCTGGATGACCTGGATCTCGTCATTGCCCGTCAGCACGTCCAGCGCCTCCAGCACGCGCGTCATGCGGTCCTCCACCCCGCCGCCCTTCCCCACCGCGTGCACCGCCAGCGCGCGCGCGTCATCCACCAGCCCCGCGCGCAACATCGCCTCCGCCAGCACCACCGCCTGCTCGTCCGGCGGGCGCGGCCGCAGGCGCGCCACCTTGCTCAGCAGGGCTTTGCGGCGGCCGGCCACCTGGCGCATGAACGGCAGCTCCGGCTCCCGGTAGGCAAACGCCACCAGGTCCTGCGGCGCGTTGAGCTCCACGTACATGTTGTCATCCGTGTTCTCCGAAAACCCCGCCGTGAACCGCTCCAGCGCCGCCCGGTCCAGCAGCACCAGCGGCAGCACGTCCAGCGGCCACCGGATGTCCGCGCGCTTGAGCTGCCAGCGCACCGGCGGCTGCTCCCAGCGCGCCGTGAGCAGGTCCTCGTCCAGCACCAGCGGCGCGTTGCTGCCCACCATGAACGTGTCATTGCTGTCCGCGTGCGCCACGAACACCAGCACGTGCGGGAACACCGTGGCGAACGTGCCCATCAGTGACTGGATGCGCTCGCTGGACAGCTCGTACAGCTGCACCCACTGCAGGAACACGCCGTCCGCCGCCAGGCGCGAACGGGCAAGCAGCCAGAACTCACGCGTGAACAGGTTGGAGGCGCCGGTGATCCAGGGGTTGGATGGCTCGGAGATGATGATGTCGTACGGGGGGCCGGGCCGCTCCAGGTGGTGGCGCCCGTCATCAAACACGCCCACGTAGCGCGGGTCCTCCCACGGGCGGCGGTTGACCGCCGCAAACAGCTCGCCCGCCTCCACCACGGCGGGCTCCAGTTCCACCATCTCCAGCCGCGTGATGCCCGGGTGGGACAGCAGCGCATCCGCCGTCACGCCAGATCCGAAGCCGATGACACACGCGACGTGCGGCGCAGGGTGCAGCAGCACCGGCAGCAGGCCGGAGAGGACCTGGGTGTGCATGTCGCCCTCGCTGGAGGCGTCCGTCTTGCCGTTGACCTTGAGGCTGACGCGGCCTTCGTACTCCTCCACGGTGACGGTGGTAGCCAGGCCGTCACGGCGGAAGATGACGTTGGGCTCCGGCAGGGCGTCCTCCCACGCGGTGCGCGCCAGGTAGACGCGGAACGCGCCCACGCTCCACTGCCCCACGTCAAAACCCGGCCACAGCGCCAGCAGCGCGGCAGAGACCAGCGCGGCCAGCGCCCAACTGCGGCGGTGGGAGGCCAGCCACACGGCACCCGCACCGATGATGACGACGCTCAGCGACTGCGCCGCGTGGTCCACGCCCAGCGCGGGGGCCAGCAGGAACCCGGCGGAGGTGGCGCCCAGGATGGCCCCGCCGGTGTTGATGGCGTACGCGCGCCCGACGAGCGAACCGAAGTCCCCGCCGCGGGCGTTCACGCCGGCGGCGCGCAGTGCGCACGGCAGCACGGCGCCAAAGCCGATGGCGGCGGGCACCATGGTGAGCACCGCGCACAGCAGCATGGCGGCCCACATGCCCCACGGGGTGACGTCCGGATCCTTGGCCGCGGCGAACACCACCCACGGCAACCCATCAATCAGCCACGTCCCCGCAAACGCCGCCAGCCCCGTCCCCACCAGCACCAGCCCCAGCGCGGAGCGCGGGTGCCAGCCAGCGGCGGTGGGGGTGGAGGACAGCCGCGCGCCCAGCGCCAACCCTGTGAGGAACGCGGCCAGCATCAGGCTGAACGCGTGCACGGATGACCCGACGACCATGGACAGGCCGCGCGCCCACAGCACCTCCAGCGCCATGGCCACCGCGCCGGACAGGCCGTACAGCCACAGCGCGGCGGGCGTGGCCGCCGCGGCGGGCGTCGTCGGCGCGGGCACCGGCGTGGGGCCGGGCGTTCCCGCGCGCCACCACAGGGTGAGCGCGAACAACCCCGCCAGCGTGTCCAGCCCCGCGGCCAGCGTGTTGGTGCCGTTCACGCCCAGCGCCGGGAACGCGCCGTAGGTGGCGCCCAGCGTGCCGGCCACCGCGCCCAGCGTGTTGGCGGCGTACAGGAAGCCCACGCGGCCGGCGCGGTCTTCGCCGTCATCCACGTCCGCGTCCACCAGCGCGGCCAGGCACGGCAGCGTGGCGCCCATCAGCGAGGTGGGAAACAGCAGCACCGCGCCCGCGGCCAGAAAGCGCACCGCCGCCATGGACCACGGCCCGTCTCCCAGCCCCAGCACGCCGGACAGCGGCCCGGTGGAGGACAGCAGCCACGGCACGGCCAGCGCGTACCCGGCAATGAGCAACTCCATCACGCCATAGGCCAGCGCGGGGTGGAAGCGCCGGCGCACCACGGGGGCAAGCCACAGGCTGCCCGCCGCCAGTCCGCCCATGTACGCGGCCAGCACCGCGCTGGTGGCCACGGCGGACCCGCCGAACAACAGGTGCAGCCGCCGGTTCCACACCACCTCCAGCATCAGCGCGCCCGCACCGGAGACCAGGAACGCCAGGGCCAGGCCGGCGCGCTGCAGCGCGGCCATCCGTGCACCGGGCAGGCTGGCGGCGGAGGACACCATGGGCGGTCAGAGGTTGAGGATCTGCAGCGCGGTGCGCAGTTCCCGGACCAGCATGTCCACTTCGCGCAGGTCTTCGTAGAGCTCCGGGGCGGGGCTGTCCGCGTACAGCACCATGCGCAGCTGGTCACCCTTGAAGACGGGCATCACCATCATTACCTGCGGGCGCGGCGGCCCCAGCGTCTCATGCATGAGCTGCCAGCCGGGGCCTTCCGGAATGGCGCCGTAATACGGGCGCTCCACGCCGCGCGGCACCTCCAGTTCCATGAGCCCGTGGCGCACAAACCCGTGCGTGCCCACCACAAACGGCGGCCGCCCCAGCATGTCCAGCACCACCACGCGCGGGAAGAAGTTGCAAAGGAACGCCAGCACCACGTCCGCCATGGCGCGCACGCTGGTGGAGGTGAGGATCTCTTCGGCGGCCTGGCCCACGTCCGCAATGCGCCGCATGCCCGGGCGGATGGTGGTGACCGGAATCTGCGGCAGCGTGACCGCGCGCGGGATCACGCGGATGGCGGAGCCCACGGCGGGCATCACCGGCATGGTGATGGCGCGTGGCGTCTTGTGGCGCACGTGCTGCAGCGGCGCATGGAAGCCCTGCGGGATGGTGACGGCGCGCGGCACGGCGGCGGCCAGGCGGGAGGCGCTCTGGGGGCGGCCAAAGCCCTGCGGCGGAGGCGGCGGCGCGGCGGGCGGGTAGATGCGCGCGCGCGCGGACTCCACGGCGGGCTCCGTGGCGACGTGCAGGACCACCCGCGCGCCCACGTGCTGCTGCATGGGGGCGTGGCCCAGCAGGCTGTATGGGTCATACAGGGCCACGGCCAGGCCGCCCTCCGGGAGCATGGCAAAGGGCACCACGCGCCAGGGCTGCGCCACCTCCGCCGGCAGCACGCGGGACAGCATGCGCGGCGCGCTGATGACGTCACCGTCGTCCGCCAGGGGGAGCCCCACCGCGCGGGCAATGGCCTCCGCAATGGCCTCCGGCGTGAGCATGCCCAGCGTGACCAGCGTGTCCCCCAGCCAGCCGCCCGCGCGCGCCCACACCGTGCGCGCGTGCGCCAGGCGCGTGGCGTCCAGGGCGCCCATGCGCATCAGGATGCTCTCAAGGTCCGGCGCGTTGGACATGGCGGCGCGGGCTCAGTGCGTCCGGTCCCCGCCGGGCGGGGCCACGTAACGCGCATCCGGCACGGCCGCGGCGGGCCCGGCGGGAACGGCCCGGTCATCCCGCAGCCGGTCGTGCGTGTCAGCGAGTTCCTGCGGCGTCAGCGCGCCGCGGTCCACCAGCGCGCGCGCCAGCACGCGCAGTGACTCGTCCTGCTGGCGGGCGCGCTCCCGGGTTTCCTCCAGCGCGGTGGCCAGGGCCGCCAGCTGTTCATCACACCGCCGCAGCCGCCCGTGGAGGTCCCACACCATGCCGCCCACGGCCGCCAGCCCCAGCACGACGAGCACCACCACGACGGAAAGGATGACGTCCACGGCGGTGGCACCATGCAGGACGGACCACGGTCTTGGCAACCGGCCCGCGCGCCGCGGCGTTGAGCTGCGGCGCACCGGCTGGTAGCGCTGCGCGCATGCCTCCCATCCCGCGCCCCGGCACCCACCCGCGCACGGTCACCACCACCACCGTGCGGGACACCCGCCCCGCCGTCACCAGCAGCACCGGCACCGCCAGCGTGGTGCGGGCACCGGATGGCCTGGAGATCAGCGCACCCGCGCCCCGCGGCCCGGTGTCCCTGTCCCGCGCGGAGGTGGTGGCCGCCGCGCGCCGCGCCGGCGTGCCGCAGCGCGTGCAGATTGGGCCCACTTGCGGTCTTTACGCGCTGGGCATGGTGATGGACGCGTGGCACGCGGCGGACCCGCGCCACCCCACGGTGGCCGTGCAGGACGCGGACTTCCACGGGATGGGCCGGAACCTCAACTACGCGCCCACCCGCAATGAGGGCATGCTGGACTACGCACGGCAAGCCGGTTTCACCGCCGCGGGGGAGATGTTCACCGCCTCGCAGCTGGCGCAGGTGGCGTCACACTTCGGATACACGGCCAGCGTGCATGACCACTCCACGCTGGATGAGCTGTACCGTGTGCTGGACGGCGGCCACCCGGCCATTGTGGCCTTTGACGTGGACCACAACGGCAACCCAGGTGACTACGACGGGATGCGTGCCCACTACGCGGTGATTGAAGGGTACTTTGACGAGGGTGGCGAGCGCTTCCTGGTAGCGCGGCACGGGTGGGGCGTGGAGCAGGACCACGTGTGGCGCGCGGCGGACTTTGCCAGGTCCTGGCAGGCGCTGGAGTACACGGACTACTACGGCACGCCCGGTGACGGCGTGGTGCCCGCGCGTCCGGAGTTGGGGATGCCCGCCGCGGCGGAGCCGGGGCAGATGCACCTGCCCGACGTGGGCGGCGGCCGCGCCGGCATTGCGGAGAGCCTGGCGCTCAAGATTGTGGAGGTGGTTCCCAAGGGGGAGCAGCCCAAGGGCGGCACCGTTGTCACTGCACCGCGTTAGGCTCTCCGGTCTCCCGCGGGAGGCCTCCATCCGCTGGCGCACGCCGGCCGTGGCCACTTCCGGCGCGCGCTGTTCGGGCGTGGCGCGCTGGGGCGCGGGCCTGGTGTTCCGCGCGGAGGGTGCGGGCCTGGCGCCGGGCATCCACGTGGAGGAGAGCGGGCTCACGCGCGCGGTGCTGGCGGACAGCGCGGCTTGGCGGTGGGTCACGCCGCGGGTGACGGCGGGCGTGCTCACCGCGGGCGGGCTGCCGCGTGATCGCGTGGGGGGGCACGTGGAGGCGGTGGCGTTCCGGGTGGAAGGCCGGGACCCGGTGGTGGTGCCCGGGCACGCGTGGGCGGTCCGTGACGACGGCAAAGCAGCCGTGGTGGCGGACGCGCGCGGGGCGCAGGTCCACCGCGTGTGGCTTCAGACGGGCGCCGTGGAACCGCTGTGCGCGCTGGCCGGTGAGGTGGACCCGCTGAGTCCGCCGTGGGTGGGCCTGGACGCCGCGGGAGTGGTGCTGCTGGCGCACGCGCCCACCGCGCGCGGCGAGGTCACGCTGGAATCCGTGACGCTGGAGAGCGGCGAGCGCCGCGTGCTGCACGGGCCGGTGCCGGGGCCCGCGTGGGTCACCGCCGCGGCAGCCGGCGCGCGGGTGGTGGTGTTTGAGATGCGGCTGGGGGATGCGCCTGTGTTCCGCATCCTGGCGGTGGACGGTGGGAGGCCGGCGCGCACGCTGGCCGAGCTGCCGCGCGCGCAGCCGTGGGGCGAACCGGTTCTCGTGGATGAGCAATGCCTGGTGGCCCCGCTGTCTCTGGCGTCCCATGCGGAGGCCACGCACGGTCCGGTGGAGCTGGTGGCGCTGCGGCTGGACGGCGGGACGCCGGTGCCGCTCACGCGTGAGGGCTCCATCCGCGGGACGCTGCGCAATCAGCGCGGCACGCTGGTGCTGGAAGGCGGCCGTCAGCTGGGCGAAGTGCTGCTCACGCGTCCCTGAGCGTGCGGGCGATCTCCAGGCCCACGCGCCGCGCCTCAGCGACGTCACTGCCCGGCAGCGTCACCGCGCCCACCGCCGGGTGCCCGCCGCCGCCGTACTTCTCACACAGCCGGGAGATGTCATGCCGCCGCTTGTGCGGTGACCAGGGGTTGCTGCCCACGCTCACCTTGGCGCGCCGCGCCGACGCGGTGACCCCCACGCTGTAGGCCGCGTCCGGGAACAGGTAGTAGCCAATGAACTTGTTGAACCCGTCCATGTTCCACTCGGTCAGGTCAAAGTGGACCACTTCGCCCTCGCAGCGCGCGCGCTGGCGCACGCGCTTGACCGCTTCCAGGTGCTCCCGCTGGATGGGCTCAAACCGCGCGCGCACGTCCGGTGCGGACGCCACAGCCAGTCCGCCGGCATCCAACCGCGGGATCAGCGAAGTGCAGAACGCGTCATCCGAGACTTCAATCACCGTCATCAGCTGCAGCGCCGGTTCCAGCAGTTCCACGGCGACACCGGGGGACTCAAACCGCGCCGAGTCAATGATGTCCGCCCAGCGCACCAGCTCAGCCAGGTCCTCCCAGCGGATGCCGAACTTCTCCTGCGCCACCGCCGTGATGAGCTTGGTGCAGGAGGTACAGGCCGGGTCATAGAACTTGCGGCCGGAGCGGTCCGCATCAAAGTGCGCGCGGTCCTCCGCGTTGGCAAACGCGCTCTGGTGGTGATCAAACCACCAGGTAAGCGCGGGCGAGGTGGTGTACTTGAAGTCGAGGATCGCGTTCTCGTCGCCGTCCAATTCCGCGGTGCCGGGGACGTGGCCCTTCTGGTGGGCCAGTGCGCGGAATTCGATCTGCGCGTTCTTCTGGCCGATGGCGCGGTACAACCGGGTGAACAACACGGCGGACGTGCATCCGTCGAAACACCTGCCGTGGTAACCCACCCTCACCCTCATGACTGCCACCCGTTCCTTCGAGGGAGGGCGGGACGCTAGGGGATGCCGCCAACGGCGGCAACCCGCCGCGGGGTTGAAGCCGCCAACGCATGCGTTGCCGGCACCGTGCCGCACCCGGTTGCGCTGACGGACCTCAGACCGGGGTGGTAGTCCTCGGCGCCCCATGGGCGAGAACGCGGCCAGCCAGGCACTCGTGAAGGTGCCGCAGACGGGCGACGCCATCACGGCGCGCGGCGTTCCCGACCGGACGACGCTGCCGGTCAGCGCCTGTGCCGCGCGCTACCTGGATCCCATCCACTATGACCCCGTGGACGTGGAGCGCATCCGCGAACTGTCCCGCAAGGGCACGGTGGTCTACACGCACCGCTCCGCAAACTGGGTGGACATCCTGCTGCTGCAGCGGCAGCTGCCCAAGCATGACCTGCCGCGCGCGGAGTTTGTGGCGGGTTTCAACACGCGCATGTTCCACCCCATCTGGACGTGGTTCCGCCGTGACCATGAGCCCGGCGCCCCCGCGGACCCGGTGGCCCGCGAGGAGTGGCGCCTGTTCCGCACGCTCACTGAGCAGAAGAGCGCGCTGGTGTTTCTCAAGCACCCCTCCACGCTGGTGAACCCGCGCCCGGCGCAACAGGCGCACTACGCGCGCGCCATCATCCGCGCGCAGCGGGAGAGCAGCCGCCCCATCTTCCTGGTTCCGCAGGTCATCATCTGGATCCACCGCCCGGGGCACTTCCGGCCCACGCTGTCAGACGTGGTCTTTGGCACCTCTGACAGTCCCGGCGCCATGCGCGCACTGGGCATTGCGTGGCTGCTGTACCGCTGGGCCAAGATCCGCGTGGCGGAGGCGGTCAACGTCCAGGAGTTCCTGGAGCGTTTCAAGGAACTGTCTGACGACGCGCTGGCCCGCAAGCTGCGCTTCCTGCTCAACTTTGGCCTGGGGCGCGAGCAGCACATCCTCAACGGCCCGCCGCTCAAGACACACGCACGCATGCGCGAGGAAACGCTGCGCGACCCGCGGCTCAACAAGGCCATTGCGCAGATTTCCCAGGCGGAGAACCGGCCCGTGGCCGCGCTGCTGGACCGGGCGCGCAAGCAATACGACGAGATTGCCTCCAAGTTTGACGTGGACGCGATGAGCGTTCTGGATTGGCTGCTGCGCGTGGTGTGGAACCGCATCTACGACGGCGTGGAAGTGGACCCCGCGGACATCCGCAAGCTCAAGGAGACCGCCCGCCGCGGCCCGCTGGTGCTGCTGCCCTGCCACCGCAGCCACGTGGACTACCTGGTGCTGGGACAGGTGCTCTACTGGAACGGGATGATGCCGCCGCTGGTGGCCGCGGGCCTCAACCTCTCCTTCTGGCCGCTGGGCCCCATGTTCCGCCGCGGCGGTGCGTACTTCATCCGGCGCACCTTCAAGGGTGACGCGCTGTACCCGCACATGGTGCGTACGTACATCAAACACATGCTGCGCGAAGGCTTCTACCAGGAGTTCTTCATTGAGGGCGGGCGCAGCCGCACGGGGAAGACGCTGCCACCCAAGCTGGGCATGCTGTCCATCGTCGTGGATGCGTTCCTGGAGGGCGTGCAGAAGGACGTGGCGGTCATCCCGGTGCACATTGGGTATGAGAAGATTGTGGAGAGCCGCTCCTACGCGCGCGAACTGGCCGGCGGCGCCAAGGAGAAGGAGTCCATCAAGGGGCTGCTCTCCGCCGGCAGCGTCCTGCGCCACAAGTACGGCCGCGTGTACGTCACCTTTGATGAGCCCATCATGATGCGGGAGTTCCTGGTTGACCGCGGACTGCAGCCGGAGGCGGAGAACGAACCGCTGCGGGTCAAGGCGGCAGTGCGGTCACTGGGCCACCGCGTGGTGTACGGCATCAACCGCAGCGCCGTGGTCACCCCCACCGCCGTGGCCGCGCTGGGCCTGCTGGGCCACGTGCGGCGCGGACTGCCGCACTCCGTGCTGCTGGGGTATTCGCAGCGGATCCTGGAGCACGTGCTGCTGGTCAGCGGGAACAACGCGCGCATCTCCCCCGTCCTGCAACAGGACCTGGAAGCCGCCCTGCGCGAAGCCATGACCCGCCTGGCCGAGGAACGCCTGGTGGAAATCAGCAGCGCCAACGGCGAGGTGTTCTACCGCCCCATCGACAGCCGCCGCGTGGCGCTGGATTACTACAAGAACAATATCGTCCATTTCTTTGTGCCGGATGCCATTGTGGCCGCGTCCCTGCGCAGCCTCCGCCCCGCCCCCGGCGAAGCCGTCCCGCTGGACCGCGTCAAGGAACGCGCCCGCCTGCTGTCACGCCTGCTCAAGATGGAGTTCCATTTCCGCAAGGGACCGTTTGATGCGCTGTTTGATGAGGCGCTCATGCGCTCCGTCAACAAAGGGTACCTGTCCGTGGCGGATGGGTGCGTGGCGCTGGGACGGGATCCGTTGAGTGATCAGCTCGCGCGGTTTGTCGCCAACCTGCTCACCAACTTCCTGGAGGGGTACGCCATTGCGTTTGAACACGTGCGCGCACTGGTCACCCACTCCGTGGCCAAACGCGAGGTCATCTCCACCGTGCTGGACCGCTCCCGCGCGTCCTTCCTCGCTGGCGAAATGGTGCACGGGGAGAGCGTCAATAAGGCCGTTATCGAAAACGTCGTGGACCTGCTCATTGATCTTGGCGTGCTCAACACGTCCGGCGAGGGGTCCCAGACCACCGTGTCACCCGGCGACAACTTTGCCACGCGGATGGCGGACCTGGTCCAGGAAAGTCACCTGTTCCTGGACCAGAGCCCGCGTGACTGAATCGGAGGTCCCATGCAACGCGCACCCAGGGTTGACCCGCGGTACTCGCCGGCGGACACGCCCCCCCACCCGGCGACTGGCGTCGCCGACCTCCCCCCGCAAGCGGGGGGAGGTGTTGTTGCCGCATTGCTCCTCCTGGCGCTGGCTGCCTGCCCCGCACCGAAAGACCCCCCAGCCGCACCCGCCGGGCCGCCCACCGGCCCCCTCGCCGTCCTCGCCATAGGACCCCGCGGCGAAGTCACCGGCCCCGTCCAGGTGTTTGCCACCTTTGACAAGCCGGTGACACGGCTGGGCGAGATGGATGACGCGCGCGCCCACGAGTTTCTCCGCGTCACCCCGGAGAAACCCGGCCAGTACCGCTTCCTGGGTACCCAGACCGTCATCTTTGAATTCACCGGCGACGCGCCCCGCTCCAGCGAGTTCACCGCCGAAGTGCCCCTCACCGCCCGCTCCGTTGACGGATCCGGCCCCGCCCAGACCGCCCGCTCCCAGTTCACCACCCTGCGCCTGGCCGTTACCGACACCAGCCCGGGTAAGGGATACAAACAGGCACCGTCCCGCCCCGCCATCCTGCTCACGTTCAACCAACCGGTGGACCCCGCGGACGTCACGCGCCACACCTCGTTCCGCCTCCCCGCCCCGCACGCCCCCGTCACCGCCACCTGCACCCCCGCCCCGCGTGACGCCACACCCAACAGCCTCACGTGCACCGCCACCGCGGACATCGCACCGTCCACGGCCGTGGACCTGGTGGTCGCCGCGGCGCTCCACGGTGCGGAGGGCGCCCTGGGCATGGCCGCCGAGTTTGCCCTGCCCTTTGCCATCCACGGCCCCCCCGGCGTGGAACGCGTCCTGTGTGATGACGGGTGCAAACCGGAGTACGGCGCCCGCATCAGTTTCCTCACGCCGGTGATCCCCAAGAAGGCCGCGCAGTTCCTCGTGGTGGAACCCGCCATAGACATGACGCGCTTCTCCGGCGACTACCCCTCCACCTCGCTGTACTTGGGACAGCTCAAGCCGTCTTCGGCCTACCAGGTCACCATCAGGGCGGGCCTGGTGGATGAGTTTGGCCAGGCCACGCAGGGGGACCAGTCCTTCCAGTTCACCACCGCCGCGGCCACGCCGCGCGCCACCGTGCCCCGCGGATTCCTCACCATGGAACCGGGCGCTCCCGTCCTGCGCGTGCACTCCACCAATGCGCACCGCGCCACGCTGCGCGCGTGGAAGCTCTCTGACGCGGAGGCACCCGTGCTTGCCCGCGCCTTTGACCGCGGCGGCGGGGACGTCAAACGCCGCCCGCATGACGCCGCTAAAGACATTGATTTGAAGTACGTACCCGACCAGCGAACGCTGACCGAGATCCCCCTGTCCGAGTGGCTCCCCGGCGGGCGCGGCCTGATGGCGTACAGCCTGGTCTTCAAGGAGGTGTTCTCCTGGCGCGATCACCCGCTGGCCGTGGACGGGTTCATCCAGGGCACCTCCATGGGCGTGTCCGTCAAGGCGTGGAACAACGGCGTGCTGGTGTGGGTCACCGGCCTGGCGGACGGGAAACCCGTGGCGGGCGCCACCGTCACCGTCACGGACCCAACCGGCTTGCGCCTGTGGAACGGGACCACGGATGAATCCGGGCTGGCGTACGCGGCCGGTATTGACGTGGCCCCGGCGCGTGAAGCGTGGGCGGTGGTGCGCCACGACGACGACGTGGCGCTGGGCAGCGCGGAGTTTGATGACGGCCTGTCCGTGTGGGACCTGGGCGGCCAGGCGGCGTGGGGCGAGGACAACCAGTTGGTGGGCCTGGTGTTCACCGACCGCGGCGTGTACCGCCCGGGCGAACCGGTGCACGTGAAGGTCCTGGCGCGCACCCTCTCCGGCGGCGAGCTGGGCATCCCGCGTGAGACCAGCGCGAAGCTGGAGGTGATGGGCCCCACCGGCGACAACGTCCTCACGCGCAACGTGAAGCTCTCCGCCCTGGGCACGGCGAACCTCACGTTCAACCTGGACAAGGGCTCCAAGCTGGGGAGCTACAACCTGCACTTCGGTTATGGTGACGACGGACAGGGACTGTATGCCAGCGTGCTGGTGGAGGAGTTCAAGGCGCCGGATTTCAAGGTGGAGGTCCTGCCGGCGCGCCCGCAGATGATCATGGGCGAGTCCGTGCCCGTGACCGCGCGCGCGGCGTACCTGTTTGGTGCACCGCTGTCCGAGGCGGCCGTCAAGTACACCGTCACGCTGTCCCCCAGCTATTTCCAGCCGCCCGGAGCGGAGGGCTACACGTTCAACGACGACACGCGCTGGCTGTCCGATGGGTACATCAGCGCGCAGCAGCTTGCGTCCGCCGAGGCGAAAGCCGGCAAGGACGGCACTCTCAGCATCAACGTGGAGGCCAAGGGCGAACCGCCGGGCGGACCGGGCAGCGCCTCCGTGGAGGTCACCGCCACCGACCCATCCGGCCAGGCCATCACGGGATCCACCAGCATCACGGTGCACCCCGGTGAGCACTACCTGGGGCTGCGCACGCGGGAGAGCCTGCTCAAGTCCGGCGAGGCGTTTCCCGTGGAGGTGGTGGCACTCAAGCCGGATGGCGCGCCCGCCACGGGCAGCGCCACGGTGGTGCTGAAGCGGCGCGAATACCGTTCCATGCGGCAGGCCGGCCTCGGCGAGGCGACCGAACCGCTGCAGGCGTTTGAGGACAAGGAGGTCGCCCGCTGCGAGGTGAGCGGGCTGGGGAAGGAGCCCAAGGCGTGTTCGCTCACGCCCACCGCGGCGGGCCTGTTCCTGCTCAGCGTGTCAGGTAAGGACTCCAAAGGACGGGAGTTGTTCGCGGCGCGGGTGGTCTGGGTGGCCGGGCCGGGCGAGGCACCGTGGGCGTCCGACGAGTCCTTGGCGGTGAAGCTGGTGCCGGATCGTAAGTCCTACAAGCCCGGTGACGTGGCCAAGGTGCTGGTGCAGAACCCGTGGCCGGGTGCGCGCGCGCTGGTGACCCTGGAGCGCGGCGGCGTGTTGTCCCAGAAGGTGGTCACGTTGGACGGCAGCGCCCCGGTGCTGGAGGTGCCGGTGGAGGAGAAGTACGTCCCCAACGTGTGGCTGGGCGTGGTGCTGGTGCGCGGCCGCACCGCGGCGCCGCAACCCGGCAAGCCGGACCGTGACAAGCCGGCCGTGCGCGGCGGTTACGCGCTGATTCCCGTGGACACGGGCACGCGCCGGCTGGCGGTGGCGCTCAGCACGGACGCCCCTGTGTATGGCCCGCGTGACGAGGTGAAAGCCACCGTGAAGGTGGCGGACCAGGCCGGTGCGCCGGCTGCCGCGGAGGTGGCGCTGTTTGTGGTGGACGAAAGCGTGCTGCAGCTCACCGGCTTCCGCACGCCGGACCCGGTGCCGCTGCTCTATGCGCAGCGCGGTATTTCGGTGCGCACCGGGGACAGCCGCGTTCACGTGGTGGACGCGCGGTCCTACGGCGAAAAGGGCGAGGAGGAGGGTGGCGGCGGCCTGGGCGCATTGCTGGGTGATGAGGCCGTGCGCGGCCGGTTCCTCACGTGCGCGTACTTCAATCCCGCCATCAAGGTGCCCGCATCCGGCGTGGCGGAGGTGAGCTTCAAACTCCCGGACAACCTCACCAGCTTCCGCCTCATGGCGCTGGCCATTGGCGAAGGCCACCGCGTAGGAAGTGCAGAAGGCAGCCTGCGCGTGCGCAAGCCGCTGATGCTGCGGGCGGCGCAGCCGCGGTTGCTGCGCGTGGGGGACGACGCGCAGGTGGGCGTGGTCATTGTCAATGCGTCAGACAGCGCCGGTCCGGTGGACCTTGCCGTGGAGAACCGCACGCCGGAACTGGTGAAGCTGGGACCCGCCGCGGCCAGCGTGCAGACAGCCGCGGGTGCCAGCGTGCCGTTCCGCGTTCCCGTCACCGCGTTGAAGTCCGGGACCGCGGTGCTGCGGTTTGCGGGGAAGCTGGGCGCAACGGGTGATGGTCTTGAGCTGCGCTTCCCCGTGGCAGACCCGGTCCCGCTGCTCCACGACGGAACGTACGGCACGGTGGAGGGCGGCAAGAAGGTGGACGTCCCGCTGGGCCTGCCCGCCGGTGCGCGCGACGACGTGGGCGGCCTCACCGTCACGCTGGCCACCACGCTGCTCACGCAGCTGTCCGGGTCCGCGCTGTTCCTGGCCACCTACCCGTACGACTGCGCGGAACAGACCGCGAGCAAGCTCCTGCCGTACGTGGAACTGGCATCACTGCGGCAGGTGTTTGACCCGGCCGCGGCCACACCGGAGGCGCTGCAGGCAAAAGCGAATGCCGCGGTGCAGAAGCTGCTGGCGTTCCAGAACGACGACGGCGGGACGGGCTACTGGGCCGGCCACACTTCCAACCCGTGGCTCACCGCGTGGTCCACGCTGGCGCTGGCCCGTGCGCAGGCCGCCGGCTTCAAGGTGCCCGCGCAGTCACTGCACCGCGCACAGGCGTACCTCAAGGACATGCTGGCCAAATGGCCCGCCGGTGTCCGTGATGCATGGGGCGATGAGGCGCTGGCGTTTGTGGTGGACGTACTGGCGACGTTGAAGGACCCGGTGCCGTCCTTTGCCAGCACGCTGTTTGACCGCCGCGCCGCCATGCCGTTGGAAGCACGCGCCATGCTGCTGCACGCCATGGCGCTCGCCGGCAATGCGCGCCAGGTGAAACCACTGGCGGATGACCTGCTGGCGCACGTGCACCAGTCCGCCAAGGGCGCCACGGTGCAGTCGTCGTCAACTGATCGGCGCTATTGGACCTCACCCACGCGCGAGCACGCGCTGGTGCTCCGCGCGCTGGTGGCCGCGGGCGCGGACCAGGCCGTGTTGGACAAGCTGGCGGTGGGGCTAGTGGCAGCGCAGCAACGCGGCACGTACCGGACCACGCAGGAGGCGTCCTGGGCCATGCTGGCACTGCGCGACTACCAGGACGCGCTGCAGACAGCACCCATGAAGGCGGAGGTCACCGCGAGCGCGGGCACCACGGACGTCGTCAAGGCCGCGTTTGACAAGGTGTCGTTTGACACGGTCGTCGGCACCGCGCCCGTTGCAGCGGTGAAGGCGGGGACGCTGTCCATCGGAGCGGAAGGCAGCGGTACCGTGCACTGGGGCGCCACCGTGTCCCACGCGCCGTCCGCCATTCCTTCCGTTCCCGTTGAGCGCGGCCTGTTCATCCAGCGCGTGCTCAAGTGGAACGGACAACCGGTAAAGGACCGCGTGAAGGCCGGGCAGCTGCTGCACCTGGTGGTGGAGCTGAGCACCCCGGCGGACCGGCATGACGTCGTTGTGGACGTGCCGGTGCCCGCAGGGATGGAGCTGGTGAATGTCCGCTTTTCAACGTCCGAGACCGTGCCTCCCGTGGCCGGCGGCGAGCCGCGTGGTGACGAGGACTGCGAGAGCGAGGAGTGCGCCGAGGCGTGGCGGCCCGACCCGACACTGCAGGGACCGTTTGATCACGTGGAGCTGCGGGATGACCGGCTGCTCCTGTTTGCGTCCTCATTGCCGCGCGGGGTGCACCGGTACGTGGCGGGGGTTCGCAGCGTGACGCCGGGAACGTACCGGGTTCCGCCCGCCAAAGCGGAGGGAATGTACGAACCCGAAGTGGTGGGGCAGACTCCGGGGAGCACTTTCACGGTGGAGGCGCCATGACGGCACGGGTTGTACTCACGCGGGACGGCAACATTGCCCACGTTGCCATGGACGACGGACGGGGCAACGCGCTGGGAACGCCCATGCTGGAAGCGCTGCTGGATGCGGCGACGCGCGCGGCGGACGCGGACGCGGTGTTGCTCACCGGGCGGCCCAAGGTCTTCTGCGGCGGGCTGGACCTGGCGGAGGTGGTCCCCAACCACCGGTTTGCCATGGAGCGGTTCCTGGGGCTGTTCCACGCAGCGTGCCGCGCGTGGCTGGCGTTGGAGCGTCCCGTTGTCATGGCCGCGGCGGGCGGCGCGGTGGCAGGCGGCGCGGTGCTGCTGGCGTGCGGGGACCGCCGGCTGGGTGCGCGTGACAACGGCGTGGTGGGCGTCAACGAAGTGCGCCTGGGCATCCCCTTCCCCGCCAGCGCGCTGGAATGCGTCCGCGCCGCGCTGTCGTCGTCACAGGCGCACCGCGCGCTGCTGTTTGGCGAGCTGGTGGGCCGGGAGGAGGCGCTGGCCATGGGCTGGTTCCACGCGCTGCACCCGCCCGACGAGTTGTTGCCCCGCGCGTGGGACGCGGTCCGCGACGCTGCCACCATCCCGGCCACGGCCACGGCCGCTGTGAAACGCGCGTTGCGGCGCGACCACCTGGAGCGGATGGACGCGTTGGGTCCGTCCTCAAATGCGGCCTTTGCCGCGGCGTGGACCGGCCCCGAGGCGCAGGCACGCCTCAACAAGGTGCTGGCCTCCATCAAGCGCAAGTGAGCTTTTGCGCAAGCAGTGCGCGCCCGGCCGCGTGCCCGCGCCCCACGCGCCCGGACATCCCGCTGCGGCCGCGGGCCTGCTCCACGTCCTGCCTCCCACGATAAAGTCAGTATTCAAACGACGGCTTCCGGAAGAACGCCTTCCACCGGAACGCCTTGCGCTTTTGCGCTGCAAACGGGTTTCTTCCGCGATCTGCCGCGCGCTCTAGCTGGACAATTGACCCAGAAGGTGCAACTGGCCGTGCGCTGCCAACGGACGGGAGGGGACATGGCAACAGAGAGCCGACGCGCGGTGGTGTGTGCCCGCGGACCACGGGCGGTCAACACCGCGGACACCCGCGCCGTACCCCGTTTGTGTGGCGCGCGTGCAGGGCCCGCACTGGCCGCCGCCCGCCGGTTGTCGGGCTGAACATCTCTCGAAGTCGCCGGGACACTCGATCCATCGAAGTCAATGCCCTGCCATGAGGCACGGCGCGTCACCCCACTCTGCTGCTGGAGAAGACCATGCCAACTGAAACATCGACCACGACGCCAAGCGAAGCGATGGACCTCAGGCAGCTTCTCGACACCCTGACGGCCTTCAAGAAAGGCGACTTCTCGGCGCGCATGCCGGTGCACCACACGGGCCTCGGGGGCAAGGTGGCCGACACGCTCAATGAGATCCTTGAACGCGAGGAACGCTTTGTCCAAGAGTATGACCGGGTCAGCGTGGCGGTTGGCAAGCAAGGCCAGATTTCGCAGCGCATTGCGGTGGAGGGCGTGCCCGGGAGTTGGGGACGGAAAGTGAGCGCCATGAATGCGCTCATTTCTGACCTGGTCCAACCCACCAGCGAGATGGCACGCGTCATTGGTGCCGTGGCCAAGGGTGATCTCTCGCAGACCATCACGCTGGAGATTGAGGGGCGGCCGCTCAAGGGCGAGTTCCTGCGCACCGCCACCATTGTCAACGGCATGGTCCGGCAGCTCAGCTCGTTCTCCGCCGAGGTCACGCGCGTGGCGCGCGAGGTGGGCACCGACGGCAAGCTGGGTGGCCAGGCGGTGGTCGAAGGCGTGGCCGGCACGTGGAAGGACCTGACCGACAGCGTCAACTCCATGGCCGGCAACCTCACCGCGCAAGTGCGCAACATTGCGTACGTCACCACCGCGGTGGCCAATGGCGACCTTTCCAACAAGATCACGGTGGACGTGCGCGGCGAGTTCCTGCAGCTCAAGGACACCATGAACACCATGGTGGACCAGCTGCGCACCTTCTCGCTGGAGGTCACGCGCGTGGCGCGCGAGGTGGGCACCGACGGCAAGCTGGGCGGGCAGGCCGTGGTGCTTGGCGTGGGGGGCACCTGGAAGGACCTCACCGACAGCGTCAACTCCATGGCCGGCAACCTCACCGGCCAGGTGCGCAACATTGCGGACGTGACCACCGCCGTGGCCCGCGGTGACCTCACGCGCAAGATCACTGTTGACGCAAAGGGCGAGATCCAGGAACTCAAGAACACCATCAACACCATGGTGGACCAGCTCCGCGCCTTTTCGTCCGAGGTCACGCGCGTGGCGCGCGAGGTGGGCACGGAAGGCAAGCTGGGCGGCCAGGCCGTGGTCCCCGATGCGGCAGGCACGTGGAAGGACCTCACCGACAACGTCAATTCCATGGCTTCCAACCTGACCGCGCAGGTGCGCAACATCACCGAGGTGACCACCGCGGTGGCCAACGGGTCGCTCACCCGCAAGATCACGGTGGACGCCAAGGGGGAGATCTTTGAGCTGAAGAACACCATCAACGCCATGGTGGATCAGCTCAGCGCGTTTGCCGCCGAGGTCACGCGCGTGGCCCGCGAGGTGGGCACCGAGGGCAAGCTGGGCGGGCAAGCCGTGGTCAAGGACGTGGCCGGCGTGTGGAAGGACCTCACGGACAACGTCAACTTCATGGCGTCCAACCTGACCTCGCAGGTGCGCAACATTGCGGAGGTCACCACCGCCGTGGCCCGGGGCGACCTGTCCCGCAAGATCACGGTGGACGTGTCCGGCGAGATTCTTGAGCTCAAACGCACCGTCAACACCATGGTGGACCAGCTCAGCTCCTTTGCCGCGGAGGTCACGCGCGTTGCCCGCGAGGTGGGCACGGACGGCAAGCTGGGCGGTCAGGCGGAAGCCAAGGACGTGGCCGGCGTGTGGAAGGACCTCACCGACAACGTCAACTTCATGGCGTCCAACCTCACCGCGCAGGTGCGCAACATTGCCGAGGTCACCACCGCGGTGGCCAACGGGGACCTCTCGCGCAAGATCACCGTGGATGCCCGCGGGGAAATCCTGGAGTTGTCCGGGACCATCAACACCATGGTGGACCAGCTCAGCTCCTTTGCCGCTGAGGTCACGCGCGTGGCGCGCGAAGTGGGCACGGAGGGTCAGCTGGGCGGTCAGGCGGACGTGAAGGACGTGGCCGGGGTCTGGAAGGACCTGACCAACGGCGTCAACCTCATGGCATCCAACCTGACCCTGCAGGTGCGCAACATTGCCGAGGTGACCACCGCGGTGGCCAATGGCGACCTGTCCCGCAAGGTCACCGCGGACGCGCAGGGAGAGCTGCAGGAGCTGTCTGGCACCATCAACACCATGGTTGACCGGCTGCGGGGGTTTGCCGCCGAGGTGACCCGCGTGGCCCGCGAAGTGGGCACCGAGGGCAAGCTGGGCGGCCAGGCCCAGGTGCGGGACGTGGGCGGTCCCTGGAAGGACCTGACCGACGGCGTCAACGGCATGGCGTCCAACCTGACCACGCAGGTGCGCAACATTGCCGAGGTCACCACCGCCATTGCCAACGGTGACCTGGGCAAGAAGATCTCCGCGGATGCGCGCGGCGAAATGCTGGAGCTGAAGAACACCATCAACATCATGGTGGACCAGCTCGGGTCGTTTGCGGCGGAGGTCACCCGCGTGGCGCGCGAGGTGGGCACCGACGGCAAGCTGGGCGGTCAGGCGGTGGTGCGGGGCGCAGGCGGCACCTGGAAGGACCTCACCGACAGCGTCAATGGCATGGCCGCCAACCTCACCACCCAGGTGCGCAACATTGCGGACGTGACCACGGCCGTGGCCCGCGGCGACCTGGGCCGCAAGATCACTGTGGACGCGCGCGGCGAAATCCTGGAATTGAAGAACACCATCAACACCATGGTGGACCAGCTCAGCTCATTTGCGGCGGAGGTCACCCGCGTGGCCCGCGAGGTGGGCACGGACGGCAAGCTGGGCGGCCAGGCATCCGTGCGGGGCGTGGGCGGCGTGTGGAAGGACCTGACGGACAACGTCAACCTGATGGCCGGCAACCTGACCTCGCAGGTTCGCAACATTGCGGAGGTCACCACGGCGGTGGCCAACGGCGACCTCTCCAAGAAGAGCACGGTGGCCGTCAAGGGCGAAATCCTGCAATTGCGCAACACCATCAACACCATGGTGGACCAGCTCAACGGCTTTGCCTCTGAAGTCACGCGCGTGGCGCGCGAGGTGGGTACCGAGGGCAAGCTGGGCGGCCAGGCCAGCGTCAAGGGCGTGGCCGGCGTCTGGAAGGACCTCACTGACAGTGTGAACTTCATGGCCGCCAACCTCACCACCCAGGTGCGCAGCATTGCCGAGGTCACCACCGCCGTGGCCGAGGGCGACCTGTCCAAGAAGATCGCCGTGGACGCCAAGGGCGAGATCCTGGCGCTCAAGAACACCATCAACACCATGGTGGACCAGCTCAACGGCTTTGCCTCCGAGGTCACCCGCGTGGCGCGCGAGGTGGGTACGGAGGGCAAGCTGGGTGGCCAGGCGTTTGTGAAGGGCGTGGGCGGCACCTGGAAGGACCTGACGGACAATGTGAATTCCATGGCTTCCAACCTGACCTCGCAGGTGCGCAACATTGCGGAGGTCACCACCGCCGTGGCCACCGGTGACCTCTCACGGAAGATCACCGTGGACGTCAAGGGTGAATTGCTGGAAATGAAGAACACCATCAACACCATGGTGGATCAGCTCAACGCGTTTGCCTCAGAAGTCACGCGCGTGGCGCGCGAAGTGGGCACCGAGGGCAGACTGGGTGGCCAGGCGTCGGTCAAGGGGGTGGCCGGGACGTGGAAGGACCTCACGGACAGCGTCAATTCCATGGCGTCCAACCTCACCACCCAGGTGCGCGGCATTGCCAAGGTGGTCACCGCAGTGGCCAAGGGCGATCTCAAGCGCAAGTTGGTGTTGGAGGCGCGCGGTGAGATTGCGGAACTTTCAGACACCATCAATGCCATGATTGACACGCTGGCCACCTTTGCAGACCAGGTCACGTCCGTGGCCCGCGAAGTGGGCATTGAAGGCAAGCTGGGAGGCCAGGCGGACGTACCGGGAGCCGCCGGCATCTGGCGTGACCTCACCGACAACGTCAACCAGCTCGCCGGCAACCTCACCTCGCAGGTGCGCGCCATTGCGGAGGTCTCCACCGCCGTGACCCAGGGCGACCTCACCCGCTCCATCACCGTGCAAGCGATGGGCGAGGTGGCCGCGCTCAAGGACAACGTCAATCAGATGATCCGCAACCTGCAGCAGACCACGCTGCGCAACACCGAGCAGGATTGGCTCAAGACCAACCTGGCCAAGCTCACGCGCCTCCTGCAAGGTCAGCGCGATCTCATGACGGTGTCCCGCAGCCTGCTGTCCGAGATTGCCACGCTCACCGGCGCGCAGCACGGCGCGTTCTACCTGGCGGAGACCGACGCGGCCGCCACTGCGCCGGGCGAGGGTGAGACCTTCAGGCTGCTGGGCGGCTACGCCTACAAGGAGCGCAAGGGCCTGTCCGCCCGCTTCCGGCTCGGCGAGGGGCTGGTGGGCCAGTGTGCGCTGGAAAAGGAACGCATCTTCCTCACCAACGCGCCGCCGGATTACGTGCAGATCAGCTCCGGCCTGGGCGAGGCCCGGCCGCAGAACATCGTCGTCATGCCCGTCCTCTTTGAAGGGAAGGTCAAAGCGGTGGTGGAGCTGGCGTCGTTCAACCGCTTCAGTGATATCCAGCTCGCGTTCCTGGAGCAGCTCGCGGAGTCCATTGGCATTGTGCTCAACACCATTGCCGCGACCATGCGCACCGAAGAACTGCTCAAGCAGTCCCAGACGCTCACCGAGGAGCTGCAGGCGCAGCAGGAGGAGCTCACGGAGACCAACAAGCGCCTGGAGACCCAGGCCAAGACGCTCCAGCAGTCCGAGGAGAAGCTCAAGGAACAGCAGGAGGAACTGCAGGGCGCCAACGAGGAACTGGAGGAGCGGGCGCAGTTGCTCACGGAGCAGAAGGGCGAGGTGGAACAGAAGAACCAGGAAGTGGAACGCGCCCGGGTGCTGCTGCAGACCAAGGCGGAGCAGCTTGCGTTGACCTCCAAGTACAAGTCCGAGTTCCTGGCGAACATGTCACACGAGCTCAGGACGCCGCTCAACAGCCTCCTCATCCTGTCCAAGATGCTCGCCGACAACGCGGAACAGAACCTCACGGAAAAGCAGATCGAGTACGCCAGGACCGTCCATTCGTCAGGGAGCGACCTGCTGGATCTCATCAACGACATCCTGGACCTCTCCAAGATTGAATCCGGCCACATGACGGCGGAGCTGAGCGACGTTTCCTTCCGGTCGATAGGCGATTTCATGGAACAGACGTTCCGGCAAACGGCCACGACCAGGGGGCTGGACTTTGCCATTGACCTTGCCGCGGAGCTCCCGCGTGCCATCCGGACGGACGCGCGGCGTCTCCAGCAGGTGCTCAAGAACCTGCTCTCCAATGCCTTCAAGTTCACCCCGCGGGGCGGCGTCGCCCTCAGCATCCGGCCGGTCGCCTCGGGGTGGAGCGAAGACCACGCCATTCTCGGCGCCGAGCCGGCCGTGGCGTTTGCGGTCAAGGACACCGGAATCGGTATTCCGGCGGACAAGCACCAGATCATTTTTGAGGCCTTTCAGCAGGCGGACGGCAGCACCAGCCGCAAATACGGGGGCACCGGTCTCGGCCTGTCCATCAGCCGCGAAATAGCGAAGATGCTGGGCGGGGAGATCCGGCTTGCGAGCGAGCCTGACGCGGGAAGCACCTTCACGCTGTACCTGCCGGTGACCTACGTTGAACCGCCCAGGAAGCTTACGGCCGGCATCTCCGCCGACAGCAGCGTGGCGGACGAGGGCTGGGGGCAGGTCCGGCCCGCAAAAGCCGCCCCGGTTGCCAAGGAGGTTGGGGCAGCCATTGCCGACTGGGAGGAAGGGGCCGTGGAGGATGACCGGGCGATCATCCAGCCCACGGACCGGGTCCTGCTGATTGTGGAAGACGACCCGGCATTTGCCCAGATTCTGCTGGACATGGCCCGGGCCCGCCACTTCAAGTGCCTGGTCACCGCCAGGGCGGAGACCGCCCTGAAGCGCGTCCAGGAATTCAAGGTGGACGCCATCACGTTGGACCTGCGGCTCCAGGACCGGGATGGCTGGTCCGTCCTGGACCGGCTCAAGCATGACGAGCGGACCCGGCACATCCCGGTGCACATCATCTCCGTGGAAGATGACGAGCGGCGTGGCCTGAGGCTTGGTGCGCTGGCGTTCCTGCACAAGCCCGCAACCCCGGAAGCGGTGGAGGGCGCGTTGGCGCACATTACGGCGTTTGTGGAGCGGCCGGTGCGCAAGCTGCTGGTCGTCGAGGACAACGCGTCGCAACGCCAGGCCATTGCCGAGCTCATTGGCAACCACGACGTGGTGATCACGGCGGTGGACGGCGGACCGGCCGCGCTGGTGGCGCTTGCCAAGGAGCACTTTGACTGCATGGTCCTGGACCTCGGTCTCAGGGAAATGACCGGTTTTGAACTCATTGAGAAGATCAAGGAGGACGTTGCGCTGCATGATCTTCCCATTGTGGTTTACACCGGCAAGGAGCTGTCCAAGGAGGAAGAGACCGCGCTGCGCCGTGCTGCGGAAGCCATTGTCATTAAGGGCGCCAGGTCCCCCGAGCGGCTGCTGGACGAGACTGCGCTGTTCCTGCACCGCGTTGAGACCAACCTGCCGGAGCCCAAGCGGCGCATGCTGGAGCGCGCCCACAAGAGCGACGAGGCCCTGGCCGGCCGCAAGGTCCTGGTGGTGGATGATGACGTGCGCAACATCTTTGCCCTCACCAGCGTGCTGGAGCGCCAGGGAATGCACGTCCTGCACGCGGAGAACGGCAAGGATGCCATTGCGTTGCTCAAGAAGACCCAGGAGGTGGAAGTGGTCCTCATGGACATCATGATGCCGGAGATGGACGGCTACGAGACCATGCGGGCGATCCGCATGATTGGCAGGTTCAAGAAGCTGCCCATCCTGGCGCTCACCGCCAAAGCCATGAAGGGTGACCGCGAGAAGTGTGTTGAAGCAGGGGCGTCGGACTACATTGCCAAGCCGGTGGACATGGAACAGCTCCTGTCCCTGTTGCGCGTGTGGCTCTACCGGTAGGAGCCGCGATGACGGGGCTGAGCCGCACCAACCAAGACCTCCAGGACATTGAGCAGCAGCTGCTGCTTGAAGCCATCTTCAGGCGGTACGGTTTTGACTTCCGGGAATACTCCACGGCGTCGATTCACCGTCGCATCCTCGGCCGCGTGGCGGCGGAGAAGCTGAGGAGCATCTCCGGACTGCAGGAAAGGCTGCTCCATGATCCGGAGTGCATGGAGCGCCTGCTGCTGGCGCTCACCGTCCACGTGACGTCGATGTTTCGCGATCCGGCCTTCTACGTTGCGTTCCGTCAGAAGGTGGTGCCGTTGCTCAAGACCTATCCGTTTGTCCGCATCTGGCACGCCGGCTGTTCAACGGGCGAGGAGGTCTACTCCATGGCCATGCTGGTGCGGGAGGAAGGCCTGGCGGAACGTTGCCGCATCTACGCCACGGACCTCTCTGAGGCCGTGCTCAAGCAGGCCAAGGCGGGCGTGTTCCCGCTCGCGGCGATGAAGGAATACACCGAGAACTACCACCAGGCGGGAGGCACCGCGTCGTTCTCGGAGTACTACACGGCCAGGTTTGACCACGTTGTGATGCGGTCATTCTTGAAGGAGAACATTGTGTTTGCGGAGCACAACCTGGTCACGGACAGCTCCTTCAATGAGTTCAATGTGATCCTGTGCCGGAACGTGCTCATCTACTTCAACAAGACGCTCCAGAAGCGCGTCCACGGTCTGCTCTACACCAGCCTGGCGCGATTCGGCGTGCTGGCGCTGGGCCGCAAGGAGTCCCTCCGCTTCACCTCCCATGAAAACCGCTACGAAGTCCTTGACGGCGCCGAGCGGTTGTACCGGAGGGTTGCTTGAAATGACGCCCTCCCTCGTCGTGGTGGGTGCCTCGTTGGGCGGTCTGAACGCGCTGCGGGCCATCATGGGTGGGTTGCCCCGGGATTTCCCGCTGCCCATTGTGGTGGTCCAGCACCGGAGCAGGGATGGCGATGGTACGCTGACGCAGTTCCTGCAGGGCAGTTCCGCGCTGCCGGTGTGTGAACCTGACGACAAGGAGCCACTCAGCCCTGGCCGGATCTACATGGCGCCGGCGGACTACCACCTGCTGGTGGAATCCGGGAACCTGGCCTGTTCCACGGATGCGCCCGTCAACTTTTCCCGCCCCTCCATTGATGTGCTCTTTGATTCGGCCGCTGAGGCCTACGGCAGCGGCGTGGTCGGAGTGATCCTGTCGGGGTCCAACGCGGACGGTGCCGCGGGAGCCGCCAGGATTGCGCACCGTGGCGGGATCGTCATTGTGGAGGATCCCAGCTTTGCGGAAGCGGCCGCCATGCCGGCAGCAGCCCTGGCCGCGGCGCCGCGTAGCCACGTTGCGCGGCTTGCCGAGATTGCACCGTTGCTGATGCGTGTCTGTTGCGACCGCGAAAGGACGCAGGACCATGGGTAGCAAGATCCGAGCAGAGCCCCAGGGGAGGATCCTGATTGTAGACGACCAGCGGGACAGTCTGGTGGCCATCCATGGTGCGCTGGAGCCCCTTGGGCTGGATGTGGTCCGGGCACAATCCGGCAGAGAGGCGCTCCGGACCCTGCTCAGCCAGGACTTCAACCTGATCCTGCTGGACGTAGGGATGCCGGAGATGGACGGCTTTGAGACCGCGACGCTCATCCGCGAGAGCGAGCGGCATCGCCGTACGCCCATTGTCTTTCTTACCGGCCTGCGGTCAATGGAAAACGTCAAGCGTGGCTATGCCGCGGGCGCCGCGGACTACATTGAAAAGCCGGTTGAGGCGGAAACACTCCGATCCAAAGTAGCCGCATTGGTCCACCTGTTCCGGGACTCGGTGGCCATGCCGGATGATCCGGTGGCCAACATTCTCGTGGTGGATGACACGCCGGCCAACCTGGCAGCCATTGATGGCGCGCTGTCCACCCTGCGCGAGAACATTGTAACCGCGGGTTCCGGCGAAGAGGCGCTCGCGCTGCTGAGCGAGCAGGAGTTTTCGGTGTTGCTGCTGGACGTCATACTCCCGGGCATCGACGGGATCGAGACGGCGGCGGTGATTCGGCGCAACCCACGCACGCGGGACCTGCCCATCATTGTGATGAGCTCCCTTGCCCAGGCGCCCGAGTACATTGCGCGGGGTTATGCCGTGGGGGCGGTTGACTACCTGTTCCCACCGGTGGAGCCCAGCGTGCTGCGGGCCAAGGTGGCGGTGTTTGTTGACCTCTTCAAGAAGCGCGAGCGGCTGAGACGCCACGAAGAACAAATCCGGCGTTTTGAGCGCGCCGAGAGCGCCCGGCAGGTGGCGGAGGAGCGGCAGGCGCGGGAGGTTGAGGCCGTCAAGGTCCGCGCGGCCGAAGAGTTGGCCGCCACACGGGCGGCGCTGATCGCGGAGCTTAACCGAAAGAACGACGAACTCACGGGACTCAACCACGAACTGGACGCATTCACCTACGCCGCGTCCCATGACCTGCGTGCGCCACTGCGGGCCGTGGACGGCTTCAGCCGCGCGCTTCTGGAGGACTGCGCGGATGAGCTGAGCGGCAAGGGCCAGGAACACCTCCGGAGCATCTGTGAGTCATCACAGCAGATGGGTCGGCTCATTGAAGCCCTGCTGGGACTGTCGCGCGTGTCCAGGACCGACCTGCAGCCTGAAACCGTTGACGTCAGCAAGCTTGGCACCGAGGTCCTGGAGCGGCTTGCCAAGGCAGCACCAGATCGGAAGGTGGAGGTGGTCGTTGACGGCGGCATGACTGCGACGGGTGACCGGCGTCTCATTGAGGTCATGCTGGAGAACCTGCTTGGCAATGCGTGGAAGTTTACCGCCAGGAAGCCCAACGGCAGGATTGAGCTGGTGCGCGACACCCACGAGGACCGGCCGGTGTTTGTGGTGCGGGACAACGGCGCCGGGTTTGACGCCAGGTACGCAAGCAAGCTCTTCCAGCCGTTTCAGCGGCTCCACACGCAGACGGACTTTCCGGGGACCGGGATAGGCCTGGCTACCGTGCACCGCATTGTGCGGCGGCATGGCGGCCGGATTTGGGCCAAGGGAGCGGTGGACCAGGGCGCGGCGTTCTATTTCACGCTGGCGGATCCGGTGGCGGATGCCGCAACCCCGGCGGCACTCCACGCTGATGTCGGCGGGCCGCCGCCCGGGGGGCGGTGATGGGAACTGCTTTTCGCGTGCTGGTCGTTGATGACTCTGACAGGGACACGGTCCTGCTGTTACGGGAGATTGGCCGTGGCGGATATGACGTGTCGCACGCGCGCGTGGATAGCGAGGCGGCGATGGCGGCCGCGCTGGACCGCCAGGCCTGGGATGTCATCATCTGTGACTACTCAATGCCGGGATTTGACACGCTGGCGGCCCTGGCGCTGGTGCACGGCCGCAACCTGGACGTGCCGTTCATTGTGGTGTCCGGCACCATCAGCGACGATGCTGCCGTGGAATGCATGAAGGCGGGCGCGCACGACTTCATGCGCAAGGGCAACCTGGCCCGTCTCCGACCCGCCATCCAACGCGAGTTGCGCGACATGGCGGTCCGTGCCGAGTTCAAGCGCGCGGAGGAAGCGCTGCGGCGAGAAAGCCAGCGGAATACGGTGTTCCTGCGCAACGCGAGCGACGGCGTACACATCCTTGACGCCGCGGGAAACGTGGTGGAGGTCAGCGATTCGTTCTGTACCATGCTCGGGTACACGCGCGATGAGCTGGTTGGCGCCAACCTGACGCTGTGGGACGCGCGGTGGTCACCGCTGGAGTTGGCGCAGGTGGTTGCCGAGCAATTGGCCGACAATGAGCCCTCGGCATTTGAGACTCGGCACCGGCGCCGGGACGGAAGTGTCTTCGATGTTGAAGTCTCCGGCCGGGCGCTTGATTTGGATGGGCATCGGGTGTTGTTCAACTCCGCGCGGGACATCACCGCGCGCAAGCAGGCCGACGCGGCGCGCCTGGAGCTGGAAGAACAACTCCGGCTGTCGCAGAGAATGGAGGCCATTGGTGGTCTGGCCGGTGGCGTGGCGCACGACTTCAACAACCTGCTCGCCGTGATCCTCAGCTACACGGGGTTTGCGCTGGAAGATGTCCGGAAGCACAACCTTGCCACGGACGATCTCCTGGAGGTGCAGCGCGCCGCCAACCGCGCAGCGGGGCTCACCCGCCAGTTGCTTGCATTCAGCCGCAAACAGATTCTGCAGCCGGTGCCGCTGAGCGTGAGCGAGGTGGCCGCGGGGCTGGAGAACATGCTGCGCCGCATTGTGGGCGAGGACGTTGAGCTGGTCCAAAGCCTGGCGCCCGACGTTGGCCTGACGTTGGCAGACCCCGGTCAGATTGAGCAGGTGATCATGAACCTGGTGGTCAATGCCCGGGACGCCATGCCCAACGGCGGAAGACTCACCATTGAGACCGCCAACGTGGAAATCACCGCGGAGGACGCGGCGCGCCGGGTAGCGGTACAGCCCGGCGCGTATGTGCAAGTGGTCGTGTCGGACACGGGCTGCGGCATGGGCGAGGAAACGCAGGCGCGCATCTTTGACCCGTTCTTCACCACCAAGGAGAAGGGCAAGGGGACCGGCCTGGGTCTGTCCACGGTGTACGGGATCGTCAAGCAGAGCGGCGGCGCCATCTGGGTCCACAGCGAACTGGGCCGGGGGAGCACCTTCACGGTCAGCCTGCCGCGGGACCCGTCCGCCACGGCGGCCGCGCCCATCCGGCCCTCCATGGTCACGGCGCGGTGCGCCGGAACCGAGACCATCCTGCTGGTGGAGGACGAGGAAGCGCTGCGGAAGGTTGCGCTGCGGGCCCTGGCCACCGCCGGCTACAAGGTGTTGTCCGCGGCGGACGGCAGCGAAGCGCTCCAACGCAGCGCGCAGCACGCGGGTGACATCCACCTCCTCCTGACTGACGTGGTCATGCCGCGCATGAGCGGCCGGGAGCTGGCGCAGGTGCTCCTGCAGCAGCGCCCCACGGTGAAGGTGCTGTACATGTCCGGGTACACCGACAACGCGATTGTCCACCACGGCGTCCTGGACGCGGGGACGCGGTTGCTGGCCAAGCCGTTCACCGCGGGCGAACTGGCGTACCGGGTCCGGGAGACACTGGACGATGGCACGGCCAACGTGGCCGCCGTCCCCGACGAGGGTGGTCCCTGAGCGTCCGCGCACCGGTGCATGCGCCGCCGCGGGGTGCCATGTGACCGCCGGCATTCCCCCGGTCTGGCCGCCTGCATTGGTTGTTCTTACGCGCCGCACGTGGCGCTATTCCCCAACCCCCAACAACACCTCCAGCGCGGCCTGCTGGACGTACATGCGGTTCTCCGCCTCATCAAAGACCACGGACTGCGGGCCCTCCAGCACTTCCTCGGAGATCTCCTCGCCGCGGTGCGCGGGCAGGCAATGCAGCACCAGCGCCTCCGGACGCGCCAGCTTCATCAGGTCCGCGTTGACCTGGTAGCCCGCAAACGCCTTCTGCCGCGCCTGCGTTTCCTCTTCCTGCCCCATGGAGGTCCACACGTCCGTGATCACCACGTCCGCGCCGCGCGCGGCAACGCGCGGGTCCGTGACCACGGAAAGCGGCGTGCGCATCTGCTTGGCGCGCTCCAGGTGCTCAGCCGCGGGCCGGTACCCGTCCGGGCAGGCCAGCACCATCTCAAGGCCCAGCTGCGCGCTGGCCTCAATGAGCGAATTGGCCATGTTGTTCCCGTCACCGATGTAGCACCACCGCAGCGACCGCCAATTGTGCCGGCGTTCCATGACGGTGAACACGTCGGCGAGAACCTGGCAGGGATGGCTGAGGTCAGTGAGCCCATTGATCACCGGCACGCCCGCGTGCCGCGCAATCTCATCAATGGTGGCCTGTGCAAACGTGCGCATCACAATGGCGTCCACATAGCGCCCCAGCACGCGGGCCGCGTCCTTCAGCGGTTCGCCGCGCCCCAGCTGCGTGTCCCGCGACTGCAGCACGACGGTGGAGCCGCCCAGGTTGGCCACACCCGCTTCAAAGCTGACGCGCGTGCGCGTGGACGCCTTCTCAAAGATGAGCGCAATCGTGCGGCCGCTGAGCGTGTGCCGCTGCGCACGCAGCCGGCGCACGGCCTTCAGCTTGACGGAGCGCTGCAGGACCGCCTGGATGCGGTCCGCGGACCAGTCAAACAGCGTCAGCAGGTGCGAAGGCTGCATGGGTCACTTGCCCGCGGGCTTCTCCTTCTCAATGAACGCCGCCACCGCCTTGTCCAGCTTCTCAAACGCCTCCTTCATCAGGTCTTCGCCCACGACGAGCGGCGGGGCCAGGCGCATGACGTGGCCGTGGATGATGTTCACCAGCACGCCGTGTTCACGCGCATAGTTGACCAGCTTGGCGCCGTCCCACTTGAGCTCCACGCCCAGCCACATGCCACGGCCGCGGACTTCGCCCATGAACGCGGCGTGCTTCTTGGCCAGGTCCTCCAGGTGGCGGCGGAGCAGACCCGCGCGGTCCCGCACGCCGGGCAGGAAGGACGGTTCCAGCAGCACGTCCATCACCGCGTTGCCCGCGGCGCAGGCCACCGGGTTGCCGCCAAACGTGCTGGCGTGCGTCCCCGGCTGCAACGCCTTGGAGATGTCCTCCGTCGTCAGCATGGCACCAATGGGCACCCCGTTCCCCAGTCCCTTGGCAATGGTGATGATGTCCGGGACCATGTCCTCCTGCTGGTAGGCGAACAGCGTGCCCGTGCGCCCTATGCCGGATTGGATCTCATCCAGGATGAGCAGGCAGCCCACCTCGCGCGTGAGCTGGCGGACCTGCTTGAGGTACCCGGGCGACGGGACGATGAGGCCGCCCTCGCCCTGGATGGGTTCCAGCAGCACCGCCGCGGTGCGCGGCCCCACGTGCCGGGCCAGCGCTTCAATGTCATTGAAGGGCACGTAGCGGAAGCCGGGGACCAACGGTTCAAACCCCGCGCGGTACTTCTCCTGGCCCGTGGCCGTGACGGTGGCAAACGTGCGCCCGTGGAAGCTGTTGTGCGCGGTGACAAACTCAAAGCGGCCCTCGCCGCGGTCATGGAAGTACTTCCGGGCCGCCTTCAGCGCGGCCTCGTTGGCCTCCGCGCCGCTGTTGGCAAAGAACACCCGCTCGGCAAAGCTGTTGGCGCAGAGCTTTTCCGCGAGTTCAATGGCCGGCGTGGTGGCGTACAGGTTGGACGCGTGGATGAGCTTGCGCGCCTGCTTCTCAATGGCCTCCACCACGCGGGGGTGCGCGTGGCCCAGGCCGGTGACCGCAAGCCCGCCAAGCAGGTCAATGTAGCGGTTGCCGTCAACGTCCCAGACCAGCGCGCCGTCACCGTGGTCCAGGACCACGGGCTGGGGGTTGATGCAGTGCAGCAGGCGCTTGCGGCCGCGCGCCAGGATATCCGCCGTGGATGCGAGGGTGCTCATGGACGGGAACTTCCGACGACGCCGTGGTGAAGTCAACGACGTGGCGGGCCGCCCGTGTGTCAGTTGGTCTGCCCGGGCAGGAACCCCTGGCAGTTGCGGGCGCGGCAGGAGGTGTCGGTCGCGGTGAAGTTGCACTGCATATCGGTGATCTGGACGCGCGCGCAGATGTCGTCACACGTCTGGGACGCAAAGGTCTGGTCGCACAGGTCCTCGTCGGGGAGGCAGGTGTATTGCGAGGTGCACGTGTGGCAGCAGGTGGTGGTCTGGTTGTTGACGGTGATGTTGTGCGCGCAGTTGCACGTCTTTGCGCAGTCCTCGCTCCGGCCGCACTTCTTGCTCCCGCACAGGCCCTTGGAGCTGTATTTCTCGCAGAAGTCCTCAGGCACCTGGCAGATGGGCGTCTCTTCCAGCTCACAGAACGTGTTCACGCATTCCAGGCCAACGATGCAGTTCTTGCCATCCGGGCACGGGCAGCTCTTGACGCAGTCTGCGTTGGAGGCGCAGCGGCTGACACATCCCGTCTGGGTGAACAGGGCCAGCAGGGGGATGGCCACGGCCAGGGCCCCGATCCACGAGCGAAGCGAGCGCATCATGCCGTCTCCATACCAGAGGCCGCCGGTGCGGCCCAAGCAGCGCGGGGTGTGAGGTCAGTCCCCGGCCGCGGCCCGCTCCAGGATGCTCCCGCCGCGCACCAGTTCATCCATGGCGCCCAGGTCCGTCATCAGCAGGCGGTCCTCATCCAGGTGCGGCACGCGCGTGCGCACCAGCGCGTGCACCCGCGCCACGCCGCGGCCCGGCTTGAGCGGCGCGCGCATGTCCAGCGCCTGCGCGGCCACCATCAGCTCAATGCCCAGCACGCGCCGCACGTTCTCCACCACCTGCACCGCCTTGAGCGCGCTGGTCATGCCCATGGAAACGTGGTCCTCGCGGTTGGCTGAGGACGGGATGGAATCCACGCTGGCGGGGTGGCACAGGACTTTGTTCTCGTTGATGAGCGCGGCGGCGGTGACCTGGCAGATCATGAAGCCGCTGTTGATGCCGCTGTTCTTGACCAGGAATGCGGGCAATCCGGACAGCGCGGGGTTGACCAGTTGTTCAATGCGGCGCTCGCTGATGTTGGCCAGTTCCGCCACGGCAATGGCCAGGAAGTCCAGCGCCAGCGCCAGGGGCTGCCCGTGGAAGTTGCCGCCGGAGATGACGTCGCGGTCCTCTTCAAACACCAGCGGGTTGTCCGTGGCGGAGTTGACCTCCACTTCCAGCGTGCGGCGCACGTGCGCCAGCGCGTCACGCGTGGCGCCGTGGACCTGCGGAATGCACCGCAGCGAATACGGGTCCTGCACCTTGTGACAGTCCGCGTGCGCCGGTGCGATCTCGCTGCCCTGCAGCAAGGCACGGACGTGCTCCGCCACGCGCGCCTGGCCCGGGTGCGGGCGCACGGCCTGGATGCGCGGGTCAAACGGGCGGTGGCTGCCCATCAGTCCCTCAACGGTGGTCGCCCCGGAGATATCCGCGAGTTCGCACAAGCGCTCCGCGTCCAGCAGGGTCAGCGTGCCCACGGCGCCCATGGCCTGCGTGCCGTTGACCAGCGCCAGGCCCTCCTTGGCCTGCAACACCAGCGGCTGCAGCCCGGCCTTCTCCAGCGCGGCGCGGGCGGTGATCGTCGTGACCATGCCGGGAGCCTGCTCCACCAGCGCGTTGCCCTCGCCCAGCAGCAGCAGCGTGGCGTGCGCCAACGGCGCCAGGTCACCGGACGCGCCCACGCTGCCGCGCGCGGGCACGTACGGGGCAATGCCCGCATCCAGCAGCTTGCAGATGGCGTCCGCGACAAGGGGACGCACGCCCGCGCGGCCGGTGCACAGCACATTGAGACGCAGCACCATCATGGCGCGCGCGGCGTCAAACGGCAGCGGCGCGCCGACGCCGACGGCGTGGGAGAGGATCAGGTGGCGCTGCAGCGTGAGCAGCTCGCTTGTAGGGATGGAGACTTCCGCCAGCGCACCAAAGCCGGTGTTGATGCCGTACGCAGGCTTCCCGCTGGTGGCAATGGACTCCACGTACGCGCGGCTGCGGGCCATGCGCTCACGCGCGGCGGGGTGCACTTCCACGCGCCGGCCGCGGCGGGCCACGTCTTCAATGTCAGAAAGCCGGAGTCCTTCACCGGCAACAAGCAACGTCTCCATCACGGCACCTCCGCCCGACAGGGCTGCCGGGCGGCGGCTCCTTAGCACGCCGGTACGGGCATGCGCGTTGCACACGTGGGACGCGTGCTCGGCATAGCGCTCTCCGCGGTGTTGTGGGTCGGTGCCGCCGGGCCGCGCCCGCCACCGGACCCCGCGGCGCACCCGGCCAGCATGGCGCCTGAGTGGGAAGTGATCGTCGTGGCGGTCCGCGGAGCTGCGGGTGGAGTCCTGGCCATTCCCGCGGGCGCGGTGGCCGGCGTGTTGTGCTCAACGATCCTGGTGTTGCCGTTTGTCGCCGTCGCCACACTGCCTGTGCCGCCGCTGATATCAACCGCGATCCTGGTCAGCGTGCTGCTGATGCCCGCGCTGTGCGCGGTGGCCGGAGGGTTTGCGGGCTACGCGGTGGCACGCGCTGTGCTCGGCGTGTTGACGCCGCGTTTCACACCGCCGCGGACGCTGCGGGAGTTCGTGCGTGCCATCTCGTTCGTCGGAACGGATGCCGCCTGTCACGGGCCGCTTCTGCTGCTGGTGGGCCCGGCGGTCTTGGTTGCCGTCGGCGGCGTCGTTGGAGCGCGGCTCGCCTACCTATTCACGGGCACCGGCATTCCCTCCAGCGGGCACACGGAATCCTTCTTCGTCCTCGTGAGCGCCGCCGCCGCCGGCGTGGTCGCGCTGTGGCTGGTGGCGCCCTTCGCCGGAGTCGCCGGGGCCACCGCGCCGTGGGTCTCCGCGCTGATCGCGGAAAGGACGGTCTCGCCGTGATGTGGGCAATCCCCGCTCTTCTCCTCGCGCTTGGGGCTGCCGAGCCGGACGCGCCACCGCAGGACGCCACCCCCATCACGGCGCCGGAGACGGCGCCGCACCGGGATGCAGACCATCCCCTGTGGTCCCGTTCCCTGCGCATGCTCCCGCAGCTCGCCGCCGCCGCAGGCCTCACTGCGCTGTGGTTTGTCGTCGCGCCGGCGGTGCTCCTCGGCGGTCTGGCGGGCCTGGCGTTGGGGGGCGGCCTGTTGCTCGGCCCAACCTTCCTCCTCACCTACGCGTACCTGCTCTTCTACGGCGTGTACTACTTCAGCGGGCCCGTCGCCGCCGTGCACGTGCTGGCCTACGTGGCGGCGCAGACGCTGCTGGGATGGCTTGCGGGCACGGACCGCCGAGGCCTGGGCCTCTTGCGGCTGCCCGTACGGGCAGCTTCCGTAGGCGCCGCGGGAATTGCCGTTGGGGCGGTGTCGCTGGTGGAGGCCGCCGCGCTTGGCGTGGTGCTGACGGCCGTGGCCGGTGCGTCCCTGCTCATCATGCCGCGCGTCTGGCTGGTTTGGTACCCGCAGTCGGAAGCTGGCAATCCCGACGACGGTGGGCGCCTCCCCCGCGCCTGGCTCGCCGCGACATGCAACGTGCTGGCCTGCGCGGTGCCCTGCACCGCAACGTTCCTGCCACCGCTGCTGGCGCACAACGCGCTGCTGGCACACCCGCCAGCCATGCTCGGCGCCGTCGCGGCGGAGGACTTTGTGATTGCCCAGTTCCCGCGGACCGCTAAACGCAAGCGGGTGCATCCACGCCTGGATGACGACGAGGAGGACCGATGAACACCCTGCGGTGCGCGCTGATGCTCCTGAGCCTGGGCCCGCTGGCCGGCTGCGTGGCGGGCACGCCCGACCCGTGCATGAACCTGTGCTGCACCGGGTGCGCCTGTTGTGACTCCGCGGAACTGACGCTGGAGCGGGTGCAGCCCTACTGTGCGCGCCCGGGCGAAAAGTGCCCGCCGGGTGACGCGGGTGTCTCCGACGTCCGTTGAGCCCGCCGCAGCATCCACCACCGCACGCCCACGAGCACCGGGAACAGCAGCAACGACAACACCTGTGACGTCGACACGCGCCCGCCGAACCACGTCCCGCGTTCGGCATCACCCCGCACCAGTTCCAGCAGCGGCCGCGCCACGGTGTACGCAAGGGCCACGGCGATGAACACCTCGCCGGGGAAGCGGCGCTGGCGCCATGCGAGCGGGACGTACAGCAACGCCACGGCCCAGAAGGCCGCCTCGTAGAGCTGCACCGGGTGCACCGGCACGCCGGCGGACGGGTGTCCCTCCGGGAAGATGACGGCGGTGGGCCACGTGGTGGGTGTGCCGTGACAGCAGCCCGCTAGGAAACACCCGGCCCGCCCGATGATCATCCCCAGCGCCATCCCAGGCGCCGTGCAGTCAAACCCCGCGCCGATCCGGTCCAGCCGCCGGAGCCGTGCAAAGGCCAGCATGTTGACGACGACAAGGACGCAGCCGCCGTAGAAGACGAAACCGGGCTCGGTGATTCTTGCCCAATGCCAGGGGTCAGCCCGCAGCAGTTCCACGGCGGAGTGCACCACCACCCCGCCCAGCACGTGGCCGTCCGCTTCCAGCAGCGTGTGGAACAGCTTGGCGCCTAGCAGGCCGCTGGCAACAAAGACCAGGCTGCCGTCCAGCAGGTCCCGCGTGCGCCGGCCGTCATGCCGGCCCAGTGTCACCGCCAGTCCCAGGCCCGCGGCGTACCCGGCCATGTGGAACAGCGCATAGGTGGACAGGATCAGCGGCCCAAGCCGCACCAGCGGATGCATGGGATCACATGGGTCCGCACGCGGTGCGGCGCGCGCGCCGTCCCAACGCCAGCGCCGCCCACACGCCCAGGACCAGCGCCAGGCCCACCCACGGGGGCTGCCGCGGCGGCGAACATTCGCAGCCTGACGCGCCACTGCCCCCGCTGCCCCCCGTCGTCGGCCCCAGGGACGCCATGGAGCCATCGCCGCCCATGCGCCCTTCGTCGGTGCGCGTCCCCTGCACGGGTTCCACGGCAACACCGGCGGGGTCACGCGCCGGCCGCGCAATGTTGTACTGGGCGTACATCCCCGGGAACTCCAGGGCGAGCAGCGCGGAGTAGCGGGTCACAATCCCGTAGGTGCGCGCCAGCACCACGGCGGCCTCCAGGCGCGCCGGCGTCTCGCCCAGGACGTCCACCTCGCGTTCCAGTTCATCCGCCCAGGACTTGGCCATCAGCGCCGGCACCGCCAGGTGCGCACCGGAGGCCCCGCCCGCCAGCAGGCGCGCGCTGTCCACATGCTCCACGGCATGCCCATCCCGGTCCGTCCCGTTCAACCGCAATTCCAGCGTTTCACCAGCCGCGGACCGGATCCCCAGGGTCAGAACGCTGCCGGGCAGAATCCGCGGGATTCCCAGATCCATGGTGGACCCGGCGGCATCATCCACGGCAAGCCGCGCGTTCCCCACGCCGTCACGCCGGACCTGCTGGAACATGGCGAGGAATTGCCCCGGAATGGCGCCGTCCTCCAGCGCAAACGTGGAAATACCGGCAAAACGCTCAGTCAACGCACTGATGAGACGCTGGTTGAGGTCCGCGCCAATCCCAAGCGCAAACAGGCGTGCCGGACGCCCGGCGCGCGCCTGCGCCTCCTCCAGCGCGTTGATGAGGTCCCCGCTGGATTGCGGCCCCGCGTTGGGGTTGCCATCCGTGACCAGCACCAGGTCAATGGGACGGCCGGAGTTCTCCGTCGCTGCAATGTCCATGGCGCGGTCCAGGCCGGCGCCCAGGTTGGTGCCCCCCAGCGCGCGCAGTCCGTTCAGGAACTGCTTGCCCTCGTCGCGCTCGGCCGCGTCATACATCCGTCCCAGCGGCGCGCCCGGGAGCGCCGAGGTGTCCACGCAACCACCCAGCCCCACCTGCGGAGCGCCTGCCGCCGCCGTGGCGTCAGAAAACGCCACCACACTAAACCGCTCGCCGTCCTCCAGGTTGTCCAGCGCGCGCCCAATCACGTCCACGGATTGCGCGAGTTTGTTCCCGGACATGGACCCGGACACGTCCAGGATGAACACCACCTCGCGTTTCTCCAACTGCTCCGGGCCCAGGTCCGGCGCCCACCGGGCCACCGCGTGCGGCTCCACGCGTGCGTCGGGTGACCGGTACAGCAGGCCGGATGCACGCGGCAGCGGTTGGGTGGGTTCAAGCTCCAGCGTGATGTCGTGGTCCAGGGCCGCGTAGTCCAGGTCCAGGGTGGCCAGCCCGGTGGCCACATCCAGCGTCCGCCGGGCGGCTCCGTAGCCGTCAAAGCGCCAATTCCCGCTCTGCCACGCCCCGGGCACCAGGTGCACCCGGATCTTCACGCTGGGCACCATGGCCGGGTCCACGTCGTCATTCTCCACCGCAATGCGAAGCGTCCGCGTGCCCCCGCTGCCCTCCAGGAAATGCGCGTAATGGATGCGGATGTGCATCGGCTGTTCCACGGTGACCGGATATCCCAGCGTCCGGTAGGCGTCCGGTCCCACCTGCTGGATGAGCAGGGGTTCGCACGGCCGGGGGCGGGTGATGGCGTTGTAGACGTCCGTCCCCTCCTGCCGGCCAGTGGTCTCTGCTGGCTCCCAGCGGTCCTGCGCCGGCATCCAGTCTTCAGCCCCGCGGATCACGGCGCCCGGCGGCATGGGCAGCAGCATCTCCACCTGCCGGAAGCCGTCGCCGTCCGTGATGAGGGAGAACTCCATGACGGCTGACGCCACCTCCCCCTCCACGTGCACATCCAACGCGAGTTCGTCCGCCCTGATGGGTCCCTGGTCCCCCTGCTCCCCAGCGCGCACCTCCAGCGCCAGCACGTCCATGGCCGAGAATTGCAGCACGCACACCGCCGCCACGCCCCCAACGCTCAGGACCCGCATCGGTCACCTCCGTGTTCTCGCGCGCCGCCGCGCTGCAGGGCGTGTGCCCCGCGGTGCTTCCACCGCGCGGGCCCGTCGCCACGCGGGCTTGCCGCGCGTCGCGGGATCACCAGAGAGGACACGCGGCGCACACCCGGCGCACACCGCGCGCACACGGTGGCCACCCGGGTTTCCGCTCCGTGCGAATTCGTCAGCGGGCGAAATACCGCGATTTACGTTTGCTCAATTCGTGCCATTTCCCCGGCCGCGCTGCCGCCGGTGGTCGGCGGGCTCACAACCCGGCCTGGTCAAACATCCCTTCAAACAGGATGCCCGTCAGGTAGCGCTCGCCGGAGTCCGGCAGGACGGTGACAAGGGTCTTCCCGTCGTACTCGGGGCGTTGTGCCAGGCGCACGGCCACGGCCACTGCCGCGCCACAGGAGATTCCGGAGAGGATGCCCTCCTCGCGCGCCAGCCGGCGCGCCATCTCCACGGATTCGTCGTTGGTGACGTGCTCCACCGCGTCAATGAGGCTGGTGTCCAGCGTGCCCGGGATGAAACCCGCGCCAATGCCCTGGATCTTGTGCGGCCCCGGCACCAGCGGTTCCTTGGCCAGGAACTGCTTGATCACCGGGCTGTGCGACGGCTCCACGGCAATGGTCCTCAACGTCAGTCCCTTGGTGTGCTTGAGGTACCGGCTGACGCCGCTGAGCGTGCCGCCCGTGCCCACGCCGGAGACAAACGCGTCAATCTTCCCGCCCGTGTCCTCAAAGATCTCCGGCCCGGTGGTGTCCTCGTGGATGCGCGGGTTGGCCTGGTTTTCAAACTGCTGCAGCAGGACGTACCGGCCCGGGTCCGACTTGGCGATCTCCTCCGACTTGGCCACCGCGCCCTTCATGCCCTTGGCCGCCTCGGTGAGGACCAGCTTGGCGCCCAGCGCCTTGAGCACCTTGCGGCGCTCCACGCTCATGCTCTCCGGCATGGTCAGCGTGATGGGGTACCCGCGCGCCGCCGCCACAAACGCCAACGCAATGCCCGTGTTTCCACTGGTCGGCTCCACCAGCTCCTTGCCCGCGCCCAGCACGCCACGCTTCTCCGCGTCCCACACCATGGCTGCGCCAATGCGGCACTTCACGCTGTAGGCCGGGTTGCGGCCCTCAATCTTTGCCAGCACCGTCGCCTTGGTCTTGCCAACGACGCGGTTCAGCCGCACCAGCGGCGTGCGCCCGATGGATTGCGAGTTGTCCTCATAGATGCGTCCCATGTCCGGCCTCCGTGTCCGTTATGTTGGACGTCCGTTATAACGGACGCCGGGCCGCGGCACAAGCCCGCTTGGTGGGCGTTTTGTCCGCCGCCTGGGCGGGGCAGGTGTGCCCGACGCAACCGGCGGGAGTGGAGGCCAGGCCGAGAGCGACCCTTGTTGACGGTCCCCGATGGGCTCGCTACGCACACGACATGACGGTCGAGACGATTCAAGCAGAGATTCTGGGCCTTTCCCCCGGGGAGAGGGCCAAGCTCATTGACGTGCTCTGGGATTCACTGTCCTCGCCCGAGACGAGGTCCCGCGAGGCTGCCTGGGCCGAGGAGTCGGAGCGCCGCATTGACGCCGTCGACGCCGGTGCGCTGCCGGCGAGGGACGCCGGGCATGTGTTCGCGGACCTGCGGAGGGAGCTGCGGAAGTGAACCTGCGATTCACGTCCGCCGCCGAAGCCGAGCTCCGGGACGCTGTTACGTTCTACGAAGTCGCCGAGAACGGCCTGGGCGGAGTCTTTCTCGACGAAGTCGAGGCGACAGCAGCACGAATCCTGGCGCACCCCGAAGGCTGGACACCCATGTCTCCCAGGACGCGGCGTTGCCGTACCCACCGATTTCCGTTCGGTCTCTTCTACCAGATCAGGAATGAAGAGATTGTCGTCGTTTCCGTCATGGATCTCCGACGCGATCCAAGGCGCTGGGAAGGGTACCTGTAGCGTCTCTGCGGTCCACGCGACCCGGAGACGGTCCTCTGCGGCCGTTCCAGTTCGCTCACCGCGAGGCCCGTGGTCCGCGACGCGGCTTGACGGGCCAAATTCCCTCCCCGTAGGGTCCGCGCCCCCGTACGCGTGAAGGGACGCCGTGAACCCCATGAGCGAACAGCACCCGCAGACGTCTGCCCCCTCTCTTGAAGCCTTCCTCGCCGCCGGTGGCACTGACGGCGGCATCCACGAAGGCGACATCGCCCGCGCCACGGTCACCTCCGTCGGGACGGACGTGGTGGTTGCCACCCTGGAAGACAAGACCGAGGGCCAGGTCCCCCTCAAGGATTTCCCGTCCGTCGACGGGGCTCCCCAGGTGAAGGTGGGAGACACGCTGGACGTGCTGGTGGAGTTCCGCCACACGCAGGACGGCCCGGTGCTGTTCTCCAAGGCCCGGGCGGATGCGCTCAGGACCTGGGACAACATCACCGCGGCGTGTGAAGGGGATGGGGTCGTGGAGGGTGAGATCGTGGCGCAGGTCAAGGGTGGCCTCTCCGTCGACATCGGCGTGAAGGCGTTCCTGCCCGCCAGCCAGGCCACGCTCTGGCCGGTCCCCAACCTGGACCGCCTGGTCGGTGAGAAGCACCGGTTCAAGGTGGTCAAGTTCAGCCGGAAGCGCGCCAACATCGTGCTCTCTCGGCGCGTGCTGCTGGAGAAGGAGCGTGATGCGCAGAAGAAGGAAGCGCTCCAGGCGCTGCGGGAAGGCGCGGTGGTCACCGGCCGCGTCAAGAACCTCACGCATTACGGAGCGTTTGTGGACGTGGGCGGAGTGGACGGGCTGCTGCACGTCACGGACCTCAGCTGGGCCCGCGTGCAGCACCCGGCCGACGTGCTCAAGCCCGGGGATGAAGTGCAGGTGAAGGTGCTCAAGTTTGACCCGGCCCATGAGCGCATCTCCCTGGGTCTCAAGCAGCTCCAGGAGGACCCGTGGATGGCGGCCGTGGCCAAGTACACGCCGGGCGCGCGGGTGAAGGGCAGGGTCGTGTCCATCACGGACTACGGCGCCTTCCTGGAGTTGGAGGCGGGCGTGGAAGGGCTCATCCACATCAGTGAGATGAGCTGGACCCGCCGCGTGAAACACCCGTCCAAGGTGGTGAACATTGGTGACGAGGTGGAAGCCGTGGTGCTGGACCTGGACAAGGCCACCCGGCGCATCTCCCTGGGAATGAAGCAGGCGCAGGCCAACCCGTGGACGCAGCTTGCCGCTCGCCTCCCCGTCGGCACCGTCCTCAAGGGCAAGGTTCGCAACATCACGGACTTTGGTGTCTTTGTGGGGATTGAGGAGGGCATAGACGGGCTGGTCCACATTGCGGACCTGAGCTGGACCCAGCGCGTGAAGCATCCCAGTGAGCTGTACAAGGTGGGAGACGACGTGGAGGCCGTGGTCCTCAACGTGAACGCCGCGGAAGAGCGCATCAGCCTGGGCATCAAGCAGCTGCACGAGGATCCCTGGGCGCGCGTTGCGCAGGCCTACCCGCGCGGCGCACGCATCAAGGGCAAGGTCCTCAAGACCACCGATTTCGGTGCGTTCATCGAAATCGAGCCGGGCATTGAAGGCCTGTGCCACGTCTCCGAGATGAGCGATGCGCGCGTGGATGATCCCCACACGTTCGTGACGGTGGGGCAGGTGGTGGACGTGATGGTCATTGACATCAACAGCGCTGACCACCGGATTGGCCTCTCCATCCGCGGCCTCACGACCCAGGAAGAGCGCACGGACTACCGCGCGTACATGAACGCCACCAAGGACGAGGGTCGCGCCACGCTGGGTGACATCATGAAGGACAAGGTCCGCCGCTGAGTGAGACGGCGGGAATCGCGGGCAACATGGGAGGCGTCCGCGCCCTGTGCGGCGCGCTCGAGGATCCGGCACGCGGATTTCGCGAGATTCTCCAGGTGCGCCGCGTCCGGCGTTGAACGGGTGGAAAACCCGGCGGGGCGTGTGCACACCGACGATGAACGCCAGCAGCCGCTTCCCCGTCCATTCCTCCACCGCCCACAGCAATGGCCCGAAATGCGCCCGCACCCGTTCATGCCGCGTCGCCTTCTCCGGCTGGTGGCGCTTGCGGGGCACCGCCCCTTGACCGCACGGTCCGCGCCGGTCCAATCGCGCCGTGGCGCGGCGCATCCGCGCGTGCCACGGACGGCCGCGTGACGGCGTCCGCGACGGAGGAATCCATGCCGCTGTTCCTGGAGGGTCGGTGGGTTGAGGGTGCCACCGAGCAGGTCATCCGCAGCCCGCACGACGGTGCCGAGGTGGGGCGGGCGGGATTCGCGTCTGGCGCGCAGGTGGACCGGGCCATCGCGTTCGCGCACCAGCGTGCCGCCGACGTGGCGAGGGTCCCGCTGTACCGGCGCGCCGACGTACTGGGGAGGGTGGCGGACCTGCTGAAAGCGCGCCTGGAAGACGTGGCGCGGACCATCTGCGGTGAGGCGGGCAAGCCCATGGCGCTGGCGCGCGCGGAGGCGCAGCGCGGCGTGGAGACGTTCCAGTGCGCGGAAGCGGAGGCGCGGCGCATGGACGGCGAGGCGCTGCCGCTGGACACGCTCCCGCGCGGCGAGGGCCGTTTTGGCGTGGTGCGGCGGTTCCCCGTGGGGCCGGTGGCGGCGGTGAGCCCGTTCAACTTCCCGCTCAACCTGGTGGCCCACAAGGTGGCGCCGGCCATGGCTGCGGGGTGCCCGGTGGTGCTCAAACCCGCCAGCCAGACGCCGCTGACGGCGTACCTGCTGGCGCACCTGTGCGAGGAGGCGGGTCTGGTGGAGGGTGGGCTGCAGGTGGTGCCGGCTGGCCGCAGGGATGCGGACCTGCTGGTGACGGATGACCGGGTGCGCCTGCTGTCGTTCACGGGCAGCCCGGCGGTGGGCTGGGACATGAAGGCGCGGGCGGGCCGCAAGAAGGTGGTGCTGGAGCTGGGCGGGAACGCGGGTGTGATCCTGCTGCCGGATGCGGACGTCACCGCGGCGCTGCCGGCGCTGGCGGCGGGGGCGTTCGCGTATGCGGGGCAGGTGTGCATCAGCGTGCAGCGCATCCTGGTTCCGGACGGGAAACGGCAGGAGTTTGCGGAGGCGTTTGGCGCGCACGTGCAGGCGTCCGTGAAGACCGGGGACCCCGCGCGCGACGACGTGCTCAACGGCCCGCTCATTGACGAGCCCAACGCGCGCCGTGTGCTGGAGTGGATTGCCGAGGCGCGCGCCGCCGGTGCGCGCGTGGTGACGGGCGGCGAGCGCGCGGGCAACGCGGTGACCCCGGCGGTGTTGGCGGACGTGCCCCCGGACGCGCGCGCGTACGCGGAGGAGGCGTTTGGGCCGTTGGTGTGCGTGGAGGGTTACGCGTCGGTCGACGACGCGGCAGCGCGCCTGAACCGCGGGCGGTTCGGCCTGCAGGCGGGGGTGTACACCAACGACCTCAAGGCGCTGTGGCGGCTGTACGACCGGCTGGAAGTGGGTGGGGTGATCCACAACGACGTGCCCACCTTCCGGGTGGACCAGATGCCGTACGGCGGTGTGAAGGACAGCGGCCTAGGGCGGGAGGGCATCCGCTACGCGTTGGAGGACCTGACGGAGCGCCGCCTGCTGGTCCTGCGCCCGTGACCGCGCGTCCTGCCTCCCCCCGCTTGCGGGGGGAGGTCGGGCGACGCGCAGCGTCGCCCGGGTGGGGGGGCATTTGCCCCGCGCCCGAGCTGACAGGTGCTGACGGGTGCCGCGCGCCCGTGCCCCTTGCACCCCGTGCACCCGGGCACTAGTTGCCGCGCGCCATGACGACCCTGCGCCGGCTGCTCGCGCTCGCCGGACTCCTTGCGACGATGGCGTGCCAGAACGCGGAGGACCGCGCGGCCAAGGAGCGTGTGTTCTCTCCGCCGCCGCCGGACCCGTTCATCCAGAAAGCCAAAGAGAAGTTGGAGGCGGCGCGCATCGCCACGGACGACGCGGTGCGCCTGCGCGCGTTTTCGCAGCTGTTCCCGGAGGTGGCGGCGCGGGCGCGCGCCGGGCGCTTTGACGTACAGGGCAGCATGGCGCTGGGGCGGGGCGCGCAGACGGTGACCGTCAATGAGACCGGGCACATCCGCTTCAACACGCACGGTGACATGGACGTGGAGCTGCGCACCGGACCCACCGAGGCCACGCAGCTCATCTTCTGCAATGACGTCATCTACCTGCGCAACCGCGCGGGCTCCTGGCGCGCCAGCCGGGATCCCACGGACGAGCGGCACTACTGGGCGGACAACGCGTACTCCTCCCTGCGGTCCATCACGGAGATGTTCAACCCGGCCATGAGCCTGGCGGTGAAGGGGAAGGACCAGGTGGACGGGCGCACCGGCACGCTGCTGGAGGTGACCTTCAAGGGGGCACCGCGTGACCCGGGCCTGCTGGCGGCTGCGGCGGACGGGGGACCCCCGCCCGGGACGCGCCTCCCGGACGGCGGGGTGCTCCACCAGGCGGCGCAGGACCGCCGCCGCGCCATGAAGGGCGGCGAGCCGCAGTCCATCACCGGCACGGTGGTCTGGGATGACGAGGCGGGCGTGCCGCTCAAGGTGGAACTGGAGGCGGTGATGAAGCTGCCCGGGCGCCGGACCACGGATGCCAACTTCATGACGCTGAAGACCAGTTCCACGCTCACCCACGTGGGCAAGGATGAGGACATTGAGCCGCCCAAGGAAGCGGTGGAGGAGATTGTGCGCCGCCGCGTCCCGGTGAACCCGCTGGAGTTCCTGGATGCGGGCGCGGGCGGCAAGGGCAAGAAGGCGCCCGTCGTCGCCACGCCGCCGCCTGAGGAAGAGGAAGCGGAGTCACCATGACGTCCACCGACCCCTCCGCGTGGAGGCAGCGGCTCCCGGGGTCGCGCCGGATCGTGGTGAAGGTGGGCAGCACGCTGTTGACCACCGCGGACCGCAGCGGCGTGGACGGGCGCATGTTGCTGTCGCTGGTGACGCAGCTGGCGGCGCAGCGGGACGCGGGGCGGCAGGTGCTGCTGGTGAGCTCCGGCGCGGTGGCGCTGGGCCTGGGCCCCATGGGGCTGACGGAGCGGCCGTCAGACCTGGCCAGCATGCAGGCGTGCGCGGCGTGCGGGCAGGTGCGGCTGATGCATCACTACGCGGAGGCGTTTGGGACCTGCCGCGTGGCCGTGGGGCAGGTGCTGCTCACGCACGCGGATCTGGCGGACCGGCGCCGCTACCTCAACGCGCGCCGCACCATTGCCGCCATGCTGGACCGGGGTGTCCTGCCCATCTTCAACGAAAACGACACGGTGGCCTCCGACGAGATCAAGCTGGGCGACAACGACACGCTGGGGGCCGAGGTGGTGGGCCTGTCCGACTCCGACGGCCTCATCCTGCTGACCGACCGCGACGGGCTGTTCACCAAGGACCCGCGGAGCAACCCGGATGCGGTGCGCGTGCCGTTTGTCTCGGAGGTCACGGACGAGGTGCGCGCGATGGCGGGCGGCACCGCCGGGCTGGGCACGGGCGGGATGGGCACCAAGGTCAGCGCGGCCCACCTGGCCGGCCAGTCCGGGGCATGGACGGTGGTGGCACCGGGGCGCGGCACGGACGTGCTGGCGCGCGTGATGGCGGGTGCGGACGTGGGCACGCTGTTCGCCGCGTCCGAGGACAAACAGCCCGCGCGCAAGCGCTGGATTGGCGGGACGCTGCGGCCCCAGGGCGTGCTGGTGGTGGATGCGGGTGCGGAACGGGCGCTCCAGCGCGGCGGGTCCAGCCTGCTGCCGGCGGGGATCCGCGCCGTGGAAGGGCAGTTTGAGAGCGGGGAGCCGGTTGAAATCCGGGGGCCGGATGGTACGAGGCTCGCCCGCGGCCTGTCCGCGTACGGAAGCGAGGAGATCCAGCGCATTGCCGGCAAGAAGACCCACGAGATCCAGGCCATCCTCGGCTACAAGTACGCCGACGAAGTGATCCACCGCGACGACATGGTCCTGGGCTGACGGCACACTGCTTCCCATGTCCCCTTCCCCCGCCCCCCGCCCCGCCCATGACGTCGCCGCCGAGTTGTGCCGGCGGGCGCGCGCGGCGGCGCGGGCGCTCAACGCGGCGTCCACGGCGGACAAGGACCGCGCGCTGCATGCCACCGCGCGCCTGCTGCGCGAACGGACCGACACGCTGGCGGAGCAGTCCCGCCGTGACGTGGAGGCCGCCACGGCCGCCGGGCTCAAGGGCGCGCTGCTTGACCGGCTCAAGCTGGACGGAGCGCGCGTGGAGGCGCTGGCCCGGGCGGTGCTGGAGGTTGCCGCGCTGCCGGACCCCGTGGGCCGCCTGGAGGACGTCACCCCGCGCCCGTCCGGCATCCAGGCGGGGCGGATGCGCGTGCCGCTGGGCGTCATCCTGATGGTCTACGAAGCGCGCCCCAACGTGACGGTGGAGGCCGCCGCGCTGGCGCTCAAGAGCGGCAACGCGGTGCTGCTGCGCGGTGGCAAGGAGGCGCTCAACGCCAACCGCGCGCTCAGCGCGCTGTTCGCGGAGGCGCTGCGGGAGGCGGGGCTGCCCGCGGAGGCGGCCCAGCTGGTGGAGGACCCGGACCGCAGCGTGCTGGAGGCGCTGCTGCCGCGCCGCGGGGACATTGAGCTGTGCATCCCGCGCGGTGGCGTGGACCTCATCCGCAAGGTGGCCGCGGAAGCGCGCATGCCGGTGGTGGAGCACTTCCAGGGCATCTGCCACGTCTACGTGGACGACGCGGCGGACCTGGGCATGGCGCTGGACGTGGTGCGCAACGGCAAGGTGCAGCGTCCCGGCGTATGCAACGCCACCGAATGCGTGCTGGTGCACAGCGCCGTGGCCGCGCGCTTCCTCCCGCTGCTGCATGACGAGCTGTCCCGCGCCAACGTGGAGCTGCGCGGCTGCGCGGAATCCCGCCGCCACGTCCCGGCCATGAAGGCTGCCACCGAGCAGGACTGGGACACGGAGTTCCTGGACCTGGTGCTGGCGGTGAAGGTCGTGGACGGCGTGGACGCCGCGCTGGAGTTCATTGCGCGGCATGGCAGCCGCCACTCGGAGAGCATCATCACCATGCGGCATGACCGCGCCATGCGCTTTCTGCGCGAGGTGGACGCCTCCTGCGTCCTGGTGAACGCGTCCACCCGTTTCAATGACGGTGGCGAGCTGGGGCTGGGCGCCGAGATGGGCATCAGCACCACCAAGTTGCACGCTTACGGCCCCATGGGCCTGGAAGAACTGACCGCTCGGAAATGGGTGGTGCTGGGCCACGGCGAGTGCCGCGGCGAACAGCCCCGCCGCCGCGCGAACTAAGGAGACCATGTCCCCGCAGGCCACGTCCGGGACGGCCGGACCCTCATCCAAGAAGAAAGCCACCGCTCGCAAGTCCACGTCCACCCGCGCCAAGGGCGACCCAGCGCTGGAGCTGGCCAACCGCGTGGCCGAACTGATGCTGGAGAAGAAGGCGGCGGACGTCGCCATCCTGGCGGTGGGATCGCTGACCAGCTTTGCGGACTACTTTGTGCTGGGCAGTTGCCAGGCGGACCGGCAGGTGCAGGCGCTGGGCCGGCACCTGGCGGAGACGCTCAAGAAGGAGGGGCACCCGGCGCTCTCCACGGAAGGCGAGCAGCAGAGCCACTGGGTGCTGATGGACTTCGGCGGCGTGGTGGCGCACGTCTTCTACGAGCCCGCGCGCGAGTACTACGACCTGGACGGCCTGTGGGCCGACGCGCCGCGCGTCTCCGTGGAGGACACCGAGGCGGAGAAGAAGGCGGCCGCCCGCAAGAAGGCCGCGTCCGACGACCCGGCCGCACCGGCCGCCAAGCCGCGCGCCCGCCGTGCCCGTTCCACGGACGACGCCGACGCCTGAGGGCGCCGTGACGGTGAGCCGCGACGAGGCGCCCGCGCGCGCCTGGGACCTGCTCCGCAACCAGGCGCTGGTGTGCCTGGACCGGCCGGCCGCCGCCGTCCTCCCTGACGACGTGCTGGACCGCCTGGCCACGGCGCTGGACCGGCTCCGGCAGCCGCTGCTGCGCGGCACGCCCGGCGGACCCTACCTGGATGAACCGCTGGCCCAGGCCGCCTACGCCGTCGGGCTGGCCCCGCGCACCACGGCGGCGGTCCTCCACGAACTCCCCGGCGGCGCGCCCGCCCGCGTGCTGGACGTGGGCGCGGGGCTGGGTGCGGCGGCGCTGGCGGCGGTGTTGCGCGGGGCCCGGCGGGTGACCCTCATTGACCAGGACGGAGCCGCGCTGGAGCGCGCGCGTGACGTGCTCACGGCGGCCGGCGCGGAGCGCGTGGACCTCCGCCGCACCACGCTGGCGCAACCCCCCGGTGACGTGGGCACGTTTGACCTGGTGCTCGCCGGGTTCTCCCTGGTGGAGGCGTCCGCCGACGATCCGGCGCGGGCGGGCGCCCTGTTGGGGTGGATGGCGGACCGCGTGGCTCCGGGCGGGTGGTTGCTTGTGGTGGACAGCGCGCAGAAGTCCCGCGCCCGCCTGCTCAATGGCCTGCGCGAAACGCTGCTTGCCGCGAGCCTGCACCTGTGGGGCCCCTGCCCCCACGCCCTGCCCTGCCCCGCGCTGGTTCGGGAGCGGGACTTCTGCCACGCAGCGCGGCGCTGGGAGCTGCCGGCGGACTTTGCGCGCCTGGGTGAGTTGGCCGGCGTGCACCGCACGCGCCTGAGCTACGCCTTCCTCCTGGCCGGGCGGGACCCGCCACCCTCCACAGCACCGTCGCTGCGGGTGATCGGTGACGTGCAGCGGGAGAAGGGCCGCGCGCGCGTCATGGTGTGCTCAGCGGGCCCGGCGCGCGAACTGGTGGCCCTGGCGCGCCACCGTGACGCCCACGCCGCACTGGAGGCGCTGCAGCGGGGGGACGCCGTGGACGTGGAGGTTCCACCGGACGCCGGCGCCCTGCTCCGCGTGGAGACCGCGGTGCACGCGCGGGGCGCGCCGTGAGCCGCCGCCTCCCGGTCATTCCCCCGGGGCGGCCGGCGCCCCTGACCGGGGCGTTTGTCCCGCGGGAACTGCCGCCGCGCCCCGGCCGCCTTGAGCAGCAGCTGGCCGCCCTGTGGACGCCCCGCATCCGCGCGCGGCTGCTGCAACCGCGCCACTGGGGGGACGCGCTGCACCTGCGCCGTCACTATGACCTGCAGGAGCTGCATCCCAATGAGCTGATGCTGGACTACCGCACCGGCAAGCTGCCGGACTGCGAGGCGTGCGTGAACGTCTGCTGCACGGGCGCGCACCGCGTTGTGCTGCTGCGGCTGGTGGACGTGGCGGCGCTGGTGGACGCGGGGCTGGAGGAGTTCCTCACGCTGGACAAGCCGGTGTTCCCGGCGGAGGAAACCGCCGCCAACCCGGCACTGGGGGACCTGGTGCGCAGCGAGGCCTGGCGCCGCATGCCGGTGCTCAGGCAGGACGCCACGCGCACGTGCACGCTGCTGCGCGAGGACAACCGCTGCGGCGCCTGGCCCGCCTGGCCGCTGTCCTGCGCCCGTTTCCCCTACAGCCTGGACATCCTGCACATGCGGGTGTTCTTTGCGCGGTCCTGCGGCAGCGTGCAGCAGGCCCCCACCCGCGAAGGCCGCCGCCGCGAAGCCCGCCTGGTTGACGCCGTGGTGGACGCCTACAACCAGCGCACGCGTGACGCCGTGCTGCTCCGGGTGGCCCGGCCGGAGCTGGAAGCGCTGGGCCTGGCGCGGTTCATCCGCTGGGACTGACGCTTCACTGGAACACGTACTTGTTGCTGAAGCGCTTCTTCACCACGTGTTTGGCGCTGCGCGCTTCGCCCCAGACGGACAGGGGCACCTCCACCGTGATGCGCCCGGTGGCCGTCTCCACCTCCAGCATGTTCAAGGACTCCGGGCTCCCCGTGGACACCATGGGTATGGACTCCTTCCACACGCGCACCACCCGGCCTTCAAACCCCATCAGGAACGGGTCCGAATCCCTGAATATCAGCCCATACGCGCCCGCCAGGATCAGGGCCGTGATCAGCAATGCCTTCACCTTCATCGCCCGTCCGCTCCTTCCTGCTCGTCCCCACCCATACCCTGTTGACCTCCCCGGCGGCTCACCTACCCGCGGGCCAGCTGGCGCACCGCGGCGGTGAGCGTGGCGTCCACCTCGGCGGGGGATGGCGCGGTCCACCCCAGCGCCAGCATCCGGCCCGCCAGGTCCTCCCACGCGGGGGCCCCGGCGGAAAGCTCGGCGCCGCCAAGGCGGAACGCCACGTGCGCGGCATGGAGGAGGGGGCGAACCCCCGGCGGCCCGCCGTACAGCACATCCCCTTCCAACGGGTGACCGGCGTGCGCCAGGTGCGCGCGCACCTGGTGGGTGCGCCCCGTCGCCGGGCGTGCCGCCACCAGCGACCGCTCCGCGCCGGTCCGCACCGGCACCAGCAGCGTGCGGGCAGGTTTTCCGGCCGGGTCCGGCGCCTGCCGGGCGCGCGCGCCCCGGGGGGCGGTGACGTCGTCACCCAGCGGGGCGTCCACCACCCGCGGCGTCTCCAGGCACCCGGCCACCAGCGCCAGATAGGACTTGCGGACCAGATGCCGCTCAAACTGTGCGTTCAGCTCGCGGTGCGCGTCCGCCGTCTCCGCCAGGACCAGCGCGCCGGAGGTGTCCCGGTCCAGGCGGTGGCACACCCGCGGCGGCATGATGCCCAGCTCGCGCGCCACCACCACCGGCACCGTGGGGCCCTCGGCGGGATTGCGCCCGGGCACCACCAGCATTCCCGGAGGCTTGTGGACAACCAGGATGCCGCCCTGCCGGAGGAGGACGGTCAGCGCGGTCATTGCCCCACGGAGACTTTCAACGGGATCTCCGCTTCAAACTCCTCGCCCTGGAAGCGCGGGAAGATCCAGCGGAGCAGCGCCCGGCCCAGGCACTCACCCAGGCGCGTGTTGTTCACCTTGGGGTCAGTAATGGTGACCTTCTTCACCTTGCCCGAAGGCCCGATGAGCACCACCGCCTTCACCGTCCCCTTGTACTTCTCGCCCACCTTGGCGGCGTCATTGGCGCACTGGTTGAGACTGGTCTTCTGGTCCCCCACCACCTTCATGAGCTGTTCTTCAGTCAGTGGCGTGTCCACCTTGGGGCCCTTGTTCTCCTGCCGCGCCTCCACCTTCACGCCGGCGCGCTGGTCCGCCACCACCACCTGCTTGCGGCCGTCCGTGGTCAGCGCCGCCTTGAGGGTGTTGCTCACCTCCACGTTGCTGACGTCCACGTTGGCCGCGGAGTCACCCCCCTTGCGCTCAAACGTGGCGCCTCCCGTGTTCCCCGCGGCGGCCGCCAGCGCGTCAGCCAGCGCGGCGTTGTCTCCGGTGGCCGCCAGGTCACCCGGCATGACCGGTTTCTTGGGGCCGCCCTTGGGCTTCTTGGGCTCCTTGCGCAGGCCCAGGAAGGAAAAGTCCATCCCTTCCTCGTCATCATCCACCACGCGCGTCTTGATGGGCCGCTCCACGTCCAGGGCGGCAAAACCAATGTCCACCACGCTGGTGACAATGGGGATCTGATAGATGCCCGACGCGTCCAGGTAGATGATCCCGGCCAGCGCCAGCGTCACCGTGCCGCCCACCGCTGCGTAGATGCGGTGTTTGCGGCTGCGGTTGGCCAGCCCGGCGGCGGCAATGAACATGCGCGTGGACTCGCGCGGCGGTCCCTCCGCACCGCCCAGGTCCGGGACGGATCCAAACGGGTCCTTGGGGTCCGGCCCGGTCTGCAGCGGCATGGAACCGGTGGGCGCGCCGTTGGACTGCACCTCTCCCAGCAGGCCGGCCAGCGGGTCGGAACCGGCGGCGTCGTCCGCGGCGGGGGGCTCGTCCCCGGATGCGGCGGGGGGCTGCGGATCAAAGTCCTCCGGTGCCGGAACCCCACGCTTGCGGCGCTCCTCCTGCAGGTTGAGGACCTTGGCACCGCCCGGCGGGGGCGGCGGCACCGGCGGCGGGGGCGGCGGCGGGCGGGCCAGCAGGGGCTTCAACTCCGGGATGTCAGGGAGGCGCTTCCAATCCCCCATGCCGTCACGCCAGCCGTAGGTCTTTTCGTCCGCTTCACCGGCCTGGACCCTGGCGCGGACGTCCGAAGCCCGCATGGGACCAACCTGCTGCCCCTTGATGGCCAGGTACCACTCCTCCGTTTCCTGCGGCGCGGGGGGCGCCTGCACGGGCTTGGGCGCCGGTGGGGCGTACGCCGGTGCGGCGGCACTCCGCGGGGCGGCCGCCGCCCGGGCCACGGAACTGCCTGGCCCGGTCTGGGTGCGCTGCGGGGCGGGACGGGCCGCGGCCTGCGGGGCCGGGGCGGGCGCGGCCGACTGGAAACCGCCTTGCGCGGGTGCGGCCTCGCGCAGGCTGGCCAGCACGGAGGGATCCAGCGCCACCGCGCGCGTGGCCTCTTCATTGCGCGGCTCTTCCGGCTTGGGCTCGCGCAGGATGATGATGTTCTCGCACTTCTTGCAACGGATCTTGAGGACCTTGCCGCGGACCTTCTCGTCGGCGATGGAGTACTTGGTCTCACATTTGTTGCACGAGAACTTCACGGATGGCCTCTGCCTCGAATCAAGGTCCGGTGTCACCTTGGAACGACCGGGTGGTGGAATCGATCTCGCACGCGGGTACCGGTCGGTCCGGACCCGGCCCTTGCCATACTAGGCCAACCTCCCACCGCCACGCACCCTGCTTGTGCACTGAGCCGCAGTGCGTCACCCGCACCGGACCCCACCGCCCGCGGACCCCGGCCTGCCCACCGTGCGGAGGGTGCCCCGCACCGGGGGTCTTGTCCGCGCCCCCCGGCCGGATGACAAGGGTGAGCGGGACCCCATCCATGGTGCGCTGCGCATCCATCCGCTTGGAGAACGTGTGAGGCGGCATGCGCTCGCCCTGGCCGGCGCGGGGGCGTTTGTTGCCCTGGGACTTGCCTGTCCGTGGCTGCCGGGCGTCACCGTGCCGGGTTACCTGCAGGCGTTGGTGGTGTCCTGTGCGGCGGGTCTGTTCCTTCCCTGGCCGGCGCTGACTGCCGCGCGGTGGCTGGATGGCCGGACGGCCCTGCCGGGGGCCTGGACCGTGGCGGCCGGCGCCACCGCGGGGATGTGGCCCGCGCTGTTCAGCTCCGCGGTGGGCGGTTGGTCCGGCACGCTGTGCGAACCGGGGCCGGCCTGGCTGCACGTGCTGCTGGGCCCCGTGGCCACGGGCGCCGTGGTGGGGGCGGCCGCATGGGCCGTGGCCGGGTGGGTGGCGCCGGGTTGGCGGGGGGCGCTCGCCGTGGCGGGCATGCTCGGCAGCAGCGTGTGCCACTCGCTGTGGGTGGTCTACGCGGAACCGCAGGTGTTTGCGCTGGACCACGTGTTCGGCCACTTCCGCGGGCCCATCTATGACGAGGGAAACGCCGACATGCAGCGCCCGCTGGCGCTGCGGGCCACCAGCCTGGCGTGGGTGGCGTGGCTGTTGGCTGCCGGCATGGTGGGACGGCGCCGCGCGCGGCGGGCGGACCTGAAGGAGCCTGGGCTGCTGTTCGCCGCGGCCACGTTGGCCTGGTGGGGTACCAGCGCGGCCACTGCGGCCACGGTGCGGCCCGGGCGCGCGGGCCTCCTGGCGCAGCTCCCGGGCGAACTCCGCACGGCCCACGCCGTCATCCACGCGGACCTGGGACGGTGGCCCCTGGCCGCGCGGCGGCGCCTGGCGTTGGAGGTAGAGCGCCACATCACTGAAATCACCGCGCTGGCGGAAGTGACCGGGCCGGAGACGGTGGAGGTGTTCCTGTACGCGTCCGCCGAGGAGAAGCACCGCCTGACCGGCGCCGGTCACACGCTGGTGGCGCGGCCGTGGGCGCGGCAGGTGCACGTGCAGGGCACGTCGCTGCCGGTGGGCGCGCTGCGGCACGAGCTGGCCCACGTGCTGCTGGCCCCGCTGGGCGGCGGGCCGTTCCGGATTCCCGCGCTGTGGGGCGTGGTGCCCAACGCGCTGCTGGTGGAGGGCGCGGCCACCGCGCTGGAAGAGGACGAAGGCCGCCTGGGGCTCCACCAGCGGGCGGCGGTGATGGAGCGCATGGGGCGGCTGCCGCGCGTGGAGGCGCTGGTGTCCCCCACCGGGTTTTTCCGTGAGAGCGGGCCGCGCGCGTACACCGCCGCCGGATCGTTCCTGCGGTTCCTGGTTGAGAAGCACGGGGGCGCAGCGCTGGCGCGCGTGTACCGGGCGGGGACGCTGCGCACGGAGGGCATCAACGCGGCGGCGCTGGAGGAGGAATGGGTGGCCATGCTGCGGGCCACGGAGGTGCCCCCACAGGAGGCGGCGCAGGCGCGCCGGGTGTTCCAGCGCGCATCCGTGCTGGACCGCCGCTGCGTGGATGAAGCCCAGGCCCGCTGGCAGCGCGCCGCAGCGCACGCCGGCAACGGGCGCTGGGATGACGCCACGCGCGAATGGCGGCGCCTGCTGGAGCTGGAGCCCGACAACGACGAGCCCCTGCTGGCGATGGCCGAGTGGTACGCGCGGACGGGCGAGCCGGAGCGCCGGACGGCCGTGCTGGCCGAGCTGGATGGCCGCCGCCCCGACGATCCGGCCCGGCTGCGGCTGGCGTTGTTGGCCGCCGAGGAGGCGGTGCAGCACGACGACTGGCCCGCCCTGGCGGATGCGCTGACCCGCGCGGAGCCGCTGGCGGCGGGCACCGCGCAGGAGCGCCAGGCCACGCTGCTGCGCGCGGCGGCGGACGCTCTGCTGGCGCGCGCCGCGGCGCCGCCGTGTGGGGCGCTGGCCGTGGGGATCCTGCGCTTCATCCTGGGCGCCGGGCCGGAACGCGCGCGCGCGCGCAGTGACCTGCTGGCCCTGCGCGAAGCCCTGGACGGACTGCCCGCCGACGCCACGTGCGGGTCGCTGCGGGCGGCGGCGGAATACCTGGTGGGGAGGCAGCTGGTGGCGGACGACCCGGGCCGTGCGCTGCGCGACCTGGACGACGCCACGGCGCACGGCCTGCCGGCACCCGCGCTGGACCGTGAGGCCCGCCGCCTTCGCGGCGAGGCCCTGGAGAACCGGGCGGACTTCCGCGCTGCCGTGGAGGTCTACGAACAGCTGGGCCGCACCGCAGCGGACCCCACCCAGCAGCTGGAGGCGCGCCGCCTGCTGGCACGGGCGCGCTTTGCCGCTGCCGGTGGCCTCACACCAGACCCGTCCCCATCGCCAGCGCAATGACAATGAGCATCACCGCCACGCTGCCCTGCACGGCCCGTAGCGTGACCTTCTTGAGCAACCGGTTGCCGGCCCACGCACCGGCAAACGCTGACGCCGTGGCCGCCCCCACCAGCGCCGCGTGAGCCTGCAGGCCCGCGTGGGCCAGGGTCGTGCCGTACACGGCCAACCGGACAACGTCGACCACGCAGGCCAGCACCACGCCGGTGGCCACCAGCGCCTCCTTCCCCAGCCCCGCGCGGATGAGAAACGCGCTGCGCAGCGCGCCCTGGTGGCCCGTCAGCCCACCCAGGAAGCCCGCCAGCAGCCCGCCCACCGGGAGAAAGCGCCGGTCAAAGGACAGGTCCCGCAGGGCGGGAACCACCTCAAACGCAGCAAAGAACACCAGCAGCACCGCCACCACGATCTTCACTGGCGTGACCGCGCACTCGCGCCCCAACGCCGTCCACGTGAACAACGGATCCCAGCCCGCCAGGCTGGACAGCAGCCAAGCCCCCGCCAGCGCCGCGGGGATGGCGGCGGCGCCAAACGCCAGCACGCTGGCCCGGTCCGCATGCTTCCCCACCAGGACAAGCTTGAAGAGGTTGTTGAGGAAGTGCACCACCGCCGTCATGGCCACGGCCAGCGGCACGGGGAAGAACAGCGCAAACACCGGCATCAGCAGCGTGCCCAGGCCAAACCCGGAGAAGAACGTCAGACCTGACGCCAGCACTGCCACCGTGCAGATGAGAAGGTATGACACGCCAACTCATTCCGGCTCTGCCAGCGCGATGCCGCGCCCGCCCACGACCCACAGCCGGCTGTCGTCGCCGCAGTGTACGCCCCACAGCGCTTCCCGCGTCCCGGTGTTGACGTTGGCCCAGCGGCTGCCCTCCAGCACCCACAGCGGGAACCACGGCAGCCGCCCCTTCCCCACCACGGCCACGCGCCCATCCGGGGCCGCGCACAGCGCCGTGAACCGGCCGGACAGGCGCATGCCGTCGTCCTCCGTGCGGGGCGTGGCCACCGTGATGGCGTGGATGCCGTCCTCCGCCAGGACAAACAGGTGCGTGCCCGTGGCCGCCACCCGCAGCGCGCCGGACATGGGCAGGTCCACCTGGGCCGACCAGATGCCGTTCACGCGGCGGAACAGCGTCTTCTCTCCGTCCACGCCGTTGCCCGCCCAGTGCGTGCCGTCCGTGCCAATGGCCACCCAACTGATCTGGGCCGGGATGCCGGTTTCAAACGCCGCCTTGGCAAAGCTGCCACCCTGCCCCTCCCACAACGTCCCCACCGGGCGCGCCGTCTCCGTGGTGCGGTGCGCCACCAGCACCAGGCCGTCCCGTGCCGCCAACGCCGTGGGCGCCCAGCCGTCAAACTCCGGGCGGCCCAGGGCATTCACCGGCGGCGGAACGGTGGCCAGGCTCCCACCCTGCCCGCGCACCAGCGCCCCGTCCAACCACCCGTACAGCCGCCCCGCCTCACCCACCACCAGCCCCTTGACCGGGCGCCGGATGTCCCCGCCCGCCGCGTCCAACACGGCAAAGCGACCCACGTCGCGGTCGCCTTCGGCCACGCGGAGGATCTCCCCGTCCGCCGTGCCCGCCCACAGCGCCCCGTCATGTACCACCGCGGCGCGCAGGTCGTCAGCGGTGGTGCCGGTCTCCAGCAGCACCCACGGCAGCTCACAGGCGGACAGAAGTACGGCGGCCAGCAGCGCGCCCAGTCGCGTGGTCATGGGCTGGCCCCCAGCGGGTCCTGGGCCGGGCCGCCCGGGTCCGTGGTGGGCACCACGTCCGGGGTGCGCGGGCCGTCCGTCCCCTGTGCCACACCGCGCAGTTCCCAGCCCGGCGTGGGGGTGAAGGGAATGGGCTCCTCCGGCCGGCCCGGCGGCGCCACGCTCCCCTGCGCCAACAACCGCTCCCACGGCGGTGCCAGCGCCAACGCGCCCAGCAGGCCCGTGCAGCCCACGGCCAGGCACGGTGCTGCCCCCACCAACCCCAGCGCCAGCGCCGGCGCCCACGTCCCGCGGTGGCGCAGGTCATTGAGCCCGCCCAGGCCCCACATGAGCCCCACGGTTCCCAGCGGGATCCCCGCCGCCACGGCTACGCCCAGCACCACGCCGGCCAGCCCCACCACGCCGGACAGGACCCCCACACCGTGGAGAACAGGCGCCGCGGTGGAGGAGCCGCCGTTGAACCGCACCTCCCGGAAGCCGCCCGGCGGCGCGTCCCACGTGTCCGTGAGTACGTTGCCCATTTCATCCCGCGCCTGCACCACGTGCGTACCGGGGGTGATCACCACGTGCCCGCGCAGCGTCCCGTGGCCCCGGCCGTCCAGGTACACCACGTTCACATTGTCGTGCTCCAGGCTCAGCAGCGCGCCCGGGGGCGGCAGGTCCACCGTCCCCACGTCCAGCTTGCGCCGGTCCTCAATGACAATGGCGCGCCGCACGCGCGCCCCGCCCGGAAAGCGCACTGACAGCACGTGCGCGCCCGGGGCCAGGCCCAGCTCGGCCACCGGCGTGATGCCCAGCAGCTTGCCGTCCACCCACACCTCACCCCCCACCGGCCGCGTGGCAATGCCCAGCATTCCCTTCAGCTCGCGCAACGGGGCGCGCAGCGTCGTGGTTTCGCCCGCGCGGATGGTGACGGACTCCCGCAGGGGCTGGAACCCCGGCGCGGCCACCAGCACCGCGTATTGCCCCTGGCCCATGCACGCCAGCGTCATGGGGCCGCGGCCCACCTCCAGCGTCTCAATGGTCACGGTGGCCTGCGGCGGCAGCTCCACCACGGACAGTGTGCCCAGCGGGATGGCCGTGCCCAGGCCCATGGCCTGCACGGGTTCGTAGCGTGCGGTGTCCGGGCGGAGCACGCCGCAGGTGCTCCCGTCCTGCCGCACGCGCAGCGTGAAGATGTCATGCGGGCGGAAGGACAGCGTCAGGGGGAGCGACGTCTCCGGGACCAGTTCCCCGCCCGCCGTCATGCCGGGCAACCCCGTCACCGTCAGCTGGCGCGGCGGCAACTGCGCCTTGTTGCGCAGCAGGAAGTCCCGCGCGTCCTCCACCCGCAGCGCGCGCGTCCCGGCAAAGTTGCCCTCCACCGGGCCTTGCGCAAATCCCACCACGTCACCCGCCGTGTTGAACACCGGCCCGCCCGCGTTCAATCCGTTCCACGGCACCGCCAGCTTGAGGGCCGGCTGCAGGCCACCCGCCCGCGGGTTCATGGGCTCCACGGGCCCCAGCGTGGTTACCGCCAGCGAAAACGCCTTGCTGGTCTCATCCAGCGCGACGACGCGGTCATCCATGCGCAGCCCGGCGGTGACACCCAGCGTGGCGGGGCGGAAGCCCTCGCCGTCAATCTGCAGCAGCGTGAACCAGTCATCCCGCACCACCACGTTGGCGGGGAGCGCGCGCGGTTCCTCGCCGGGGCCCACGTACAGCGTCACCGTGATCTGGCGCCCTTTGAGGATGGACCGCGTGGACGTCAGCACCAGCCCGTCAGAACTGATCACCACGCCGGCGCCGCGCGCCTTTTCGCTCTCCAGGTAGACCACCGCCCGCAGCGGCACGGCGATGCGTTCCTGCGCCGCCACGGGAAGTGCCGCGGACAGGAGCAGGGCGACGGGAAGTACCGGAGGGGGGAGACGCACGGCGCGCATCGGTAGCGCACGACGACGCCGTTCGCCAAGGCGGGCGCCGCGACAACGGAGCGCACGCCAGCGCACGCCCATCCCCGCGCCCCGGTGGGAAGAGCGCCGGCGGACGCGCCGTCAGCCGCACGAGTTGCACTGCAGGGTCCCGCCACAACCGTCCGGGAAGCTGCCGCACATGCCCGGCGTGCACACGCCCCGCTGGCAGCAGCGTCCCGACACGCACGTCTGCCCTCCCAGGCAAGTGCCGCACGGCACCCGCTGGCCGCACGGGTTGGCGGGGCTGTTGCCGCAGTTCTGGTCCACCGCGCACTGCGGCGCGGGGCAGGCCGCGCATTGACCCAGGGTGCAGTATTCGCCCGCCGGGCACGGGCAGGCGGCGTTGCCGTTGCACGCGGGCAGGACCGGGCAGGCCGCGCACGTGCCGCTGGCGCAGTACTCACCGGCGGTGCAGGGGCAGCTGCTGTTGCAGGACGGTGCCGTGGGGCAGTCCAGGCAACCGGTGCCTGAACAGTACTGGCCGGTGGTGCACGTGGAGGTACAACCTGACTGGCCGCAGGCCGGGCAGCCCGCGCAGGTTCCGTTGCTGCAGAATTGGCCGGCCGGGCACGCCGGGCAGCCCGCCACGCCGCAGGCCGGGAGTGCGGGACAGGCCGTGCACTGGTTGCCCACGCAGCCCAGTCCGGACGGGCAGCCCCCGCAATTCACGGTATTCCCGCAGGCGTTGCGGTAGTTGCTCCCGCAGGCAACGCCGTCCACGGCGCACTCGGGCCGGGGCGCACACACGTTGGGGGTTCCGCCGCCGCCGCACACCCACTGGCTGGGGCACGACCCACAGTTGTGCGTCCCGCCGCAGCCGTTGCTGACGGTGCCGCAGTTCAGGCCGCTGCATGCCTGCGCCAGCGTGCGCGGGACGCACGGGGTGCAGCGGCGGGTGATGCGGTCGCAACGGTCGGCCGGTGCACAGGTGCCGCAGTCCAGCGTGGTCCCGCATCCGTCGTCGTAGCTGCCGCAGTTGGCGCCCAGCACGTCGCAATCCAGCGGCGCGCAGGCGCCGCACTGCCGGGTGCGTGGATGGCAGAACTGGCCGGAGGGGCAGGTGGGGCAGGTGACCAGCCGCCCGCAGGCGTCCGTGATGACCCCGCACTGCGCTCCGGCGGCCGCGCAGGCGCCCGCCGTGGTGGTGCAGGCCCGCGTGTCCACGGAGCAGGTCTGCGCCGAAGTGCACTGGGGACACGCCAGCGCCCCACCGCAGCCGTCCACCGCCGGACCGCACGCCACGCCCAGCGAACCGCAGGTCTCCGGCGTGCAACCACAGGCGTTGGCCACCCCGCCGCCGCCACACGAATCGGGGTAGCTGCACGGGCCGCAGTCCAGCAGCTGGTAGCAGCCGTCGCTGACCGGGCCGCAGGTGGCGCCCAGGTCATCACAGGTCTTTGCCGCGCAGCCGCACTGGTTGTCCACGCCACCGCCGCCACACGTGCTGGGCAGCGCGCAGTCGCCGCAATCGCGCGTGCCGCCGCACCCGTCGGGGATGGTTCCGCAGTGGGCCCCCACGTCGGTACAGGCCACCGGGCGGCAGCCGCACTGGCCAGGCGTGAACGCGCCGCACGTCTGCGGCGGCGTGCAATCCCCGCACCCGAGCAATCCGCCGCATCCGTCCGGGACCTCGCCGCAGACGGCGCCCCATGCCGCGCAGTCCGCCAGCGGCGTGCAGCCGCACTGGTTGTCCACGCCGCCCCCGCCGCACGTCTGGAACGCGCCCGTGCAGCCGCACCACAGACTCCCCCCACAACCATCCGGGAAGCTGCCGCATCCCAGCCCCAGCGTGGCGCAGTCCGCGGGGACGCATGAGCCGGATGACGGAACAGCGGATGATCCGGTGCTGGCGGGCGCGCCGGACGAGGAGGGAACGGGCGCGGCCGACGACGCGGCGCCACCGCCGGACGCCGACGAGGACCGCGCGGCCGATGAGGCCCCGCCGCTGCCCAGGCCCGAGGACGCAAGGGCAGCGCTGGACGAGGAGGTGCCGGCAGCGGACCCGGAGGAGGTCAGGGTGGCACTGGCCGGGCCGGAGGCCGGCAGGGAGACCGGCGGTGATGCGCTGCTGGATGACGAGGCTGCCGTGGTGGCGGAGGACCCCGCGGAGGTTGCGGCCGGGGACCGGGAGGAACTCGCCGCGGCGGTGGCGGCGGAGAATGACGTGGATGACCCCGTCACGCCGCCGTTGCTGCCGCTGCCCGCGGCGCCCGCGTCCGCGGTGGTGTCGTCATCATCGCCGGTGGGAGGGCGCGGGCACGCAGCCAACAGCGCCGCCAGGGCAAGGACAAAGGTGGTGCGGCGTTGGAGCGGGGCGAAGGACATTCACAACTCCTGGCTGGCGCGCCACCGGCGGGACCGGCCCTTCAACCGGAAGAGCCTCCAAGGGCCCTCAGCGGTGCAACACTAGTCCTTGACGCAGAGGCCGTGCCCGTACGCGCCGTTGGAGTCCCAGGCGCACGCGCCCGAGGGCTTGCAATAGACCAGCGGCCGGGCGGTGTTGCCGGCCGCACAGTTGATGGAGGCACCGGGGCAGGTGGCCGCGCCCCACGCTGAGCCGAACATGCACCCGCCGGTGACGGTGCCGGGGGGCACCCGCCAGGATGCGCCGTCGCAGTATTCCACGCTCTTGCTCGTCGCGTTGTAGCGCATGGCCCCCGTGGCGGCCGTGGTGCACCCCAGCCCGGTGCTGCCCACGCGCACCTCGCCCGCAACGTCCAGCTGGGCGGCGGGCGTGGCGGTGCCCACGCCCATCTTGCCGTCCACCAGGGTGTCCCCGGTGACCTGGGCGTTTCCCGTGACGGTCATCCCGGCCGCGCTGGCGGGCCCTCCCACCGCCAGCGCCCCATCCACGTCAAACGGCTGCCCCGGAATGCCGCGGCGCGCGGAGAGCGCAAACGCGCCGGACCCCATGCGCTGCCGGCCGGACAGCGCCGTGAACGACGAGCCGGTGCTCCCGCAGCCGCTCCCGCTGCCGGCGTCCGCCACCGCCACCTCCAGGAACAGGTCGGTGGCGTGCTCGACGGCGGTGCTCAGCGCCGTGGCGGCGCCCAGGCGCACGGCAAAGTCCCCGGCGGACACCGTGACGGCAGGCTGCGCTTCGGACCACACCGCGGACCCGCCGCTGGCCTGGGTGAACAGCAGGAAGCAGAAATCCAGCGCGCCGTTGACCGGAATGCCGTCCTTCTCAATGCGGCCCTGGTACGGCAGCGTCCCCCAGCCCGCGCCGTTGAGGATGTCCGCCCACGCCACGCCGGCGGCGCCGCCAAGGCCGGCCGCAAGGGCGGCGGTGACAACCAATGACATCCGGGTGGTGCGCATGACGGTGCTCCTGATGATGGGGACGGCACAGACTACCGCAAGCGCCCGGGTGCGTGGACGTTGCCGGCGCACGCGTGGGAGCCTCGCGCGCCGGAGGAGACGCATCATGAGGGCACCCATGACGTTGGGCATCCTGGCCTGGAGCGTGTGCGGCTGCGTCCGCGTCGTCGTGGGTGGCCCGGGCGCGGGTCCGCACATTGACGAGGTGGCCGTGGAGCCGCAGCGCGAGGCACCGCAGGGCGCCGGCAGCCTGACCTGCGGGTTTTCCGGGGACGTGCTGGTGGTGCGCGGAAGCGGCTGGGACCCGGCCACCGTGCAGGTGCGCATTGGCGGAACCGAGCTGGTGCGGGTGTCCGCAGATGAGGGCGAGGTGCGGGGAGCGGTGCCGCTTCAAGCCGTGGAGGGTGACATCACCGTCCTGGCCGGTGACCGGGCCTCCGCACCGGCGGCGCAGCGGTTCTGCCACCTGGGCCCGGGGCACCTCCCCGCGCCGGCGTTCCAGGGAGTTGTGGAACCGCGCGTCACCATCCTGGCATCCGGCCCGGGGGGCATGCCCTGCCCGCCCACGCCATCAACCGGCACCGGGGCGGGGACCTGTGCCACCACGGACGGCGGGGTGGACCCGCACTGCACGCTGCTGGAGGGCGAACGGCACGCCGTGTCCGTGTCGTTCGCGCTGGGGTCCACGTTCTCCGTGACCGACCCGCTGTTTGTGGCGCGCGTGTACCCGGAGGTGGGCGCCTCCCAGGTCTCCGAGGTGGCGCGGCTGTCTGCGGGCGAGCGCGTCCGGATACCGCATGCCACCGCTTCCCACGGCGAGCCGTTTGCGCCCCAGCTGTTCATGCCCTCCTTCCACGACGATCCGGCAGGCGTGGTGGTGCAGGAAGAGGTGGTGCATGAGCAGGGGTTCAGCTCGCGCATACTGGTAGGCGGCGCGCCCGTGTTCAGCCGCGGCAGCCAGGACAACGCGTTCATCATGCCGCAGCTGATGCTGACCGACGCGTACGGCGTGGCGCTGGTGGCCAGCGTGGACGCCACGGTGGGCCGCGCCGTGACGGCGCAGCTGCTGCAACTGGACGGGACCCTCCTGGAGGAGGTGGACCTCTCCGGCCGCGTCCTGGTGGCCGCCAGCCTCGTGAGCGCGCGGTGGCTGGGCCAGTCCCGCGGCGCCGCCGTGGTGGCCATCACGCGGGACGCCGGTCTCACGCCGTCCACGCTGTACCTGGACATCCTCACCCGCAACGACACCGGCGCCGCGCAGATTGTCCACGGTGTGCCGCTGACGGAGGACTCGTGTGACTCGCCGCTGCTCCCCGCCGGCGCCGCCGCGGGCTGCCACACCTGCGTACGCGCGTCCCTGGAACGCGCGGGCGCGGCCAACGCCGTGCCGCAGGAGTTGGCGCCGCTGGCGCCGTTCCTGTTCCTGGCGGCCCCCATGCGCCCGCTGACGCCGTTGCAGGAGACGTCAGAAGCGTTGTGCGGCGTGGGAATTGTCCCGCAGCCCATCCTGGGGCGCCTGCCCTGGGCCATGCAGTTGCTGGCCAGTGACCAGGAGGTCCGCGTGGCGGCGGTGGCGGTGCTGCCGGAGTGCTCCGCGGAGGCGGCCCGCATTGCGCTGGTGCCCAGCATTGCCGGGCAGCGGCCGCGGCAGCTGTGGCTGGTGGAGAACAACAGCGTCTCCATCCACCCCACCCGCACCGTCTACGCACAGGTCCATGCCGACCCGGTGGTCCCGGTGTTCTACGCCATTCCCTCGTCGGGCGGGCGCGTGGACATGGTGGACCAGACCGGCGCGCTGGCGCGGTCTGCGCACGTGCTGGGTACCCCGGCCCTGGCCCTGCCCTACCCTTCGGACGCGGACGGTCTGCTGGTGGCGTGGCCCGCGCTGCTGGGCCGGATGGACGCCACCGGGAACATTGTGCAGCACGCGTCCATGGACCTGCCGCTGGGCGTTGCGGCGGAGCAGGACGCGGGCGGCAACCTGGTGGGCGTGTGGCGGCCTGAGCGCACCGGAGGCTCCGCGTCCCCCAACGCCATGACGCTGGTGGGCACCGCACCGGGGGACGGCTTTGGCCAGCCGGTGCGGAGCGTGGCCATGCCCGCGGTGGCGTTTGCGGCGCCACTCACCCGCGTGGGCCAGTGGCTGGTGAGCCTGGCGTGGCGGCAGGGTTCGCCCGCGGGCCCGGCCGGCTGTGACCCGGTGCTGGTTGCCGTGGACGTGGAGTCCTCCACGGGAACCGCGGACCTGGGGTGCAACGCGGTGGGCGCCATGGCGGAGACCGCGCAGCCCACGCTGTACGGCGTCTTCCGCGCGTCCGGCGTGGAGCTCACCAGCCTGCCCTACCGGTTGGACGCGTTTGACATGACCGCCGCGCAGCCCACCGCGCTGCCGCTGCCATATTTCCCGGCCAACGTGGCGCCGCACCCGGCGGGCGGCGTCGTCGGCGTGTTCGTGGACCCCGCGTCGTTTTCGCTGCGCATGGGCCACCTGTCCGTGGCGTTTGCGGCGGTGCCCCCGGACACCTACCGCGAGTTCACGACCCAGCCCGCGCCGTTCATTGACCCGCCCCTGGCGGTGTCCCCGGATGGCCGCCGCCTGTACGCCGGGCTGGAGGACCTGGTGATGACGTTTGAGCTGGTGCACGACGACACCGGCGCGCTGGCGGATGCGCGCGTGCTGGGGCAGGTGCCCGTGCGCGGCGTGCCCGCGGCGCTGGCCATGGATCCGTCCGGCAGCCGGCTTGTGTACCTGGCGCCGGAGACGCAGGAGGTGGGTCTGGTGCGCTGAGCGTCCCGCGCTGGCACGCTCCTGGCTTCGTTACCCGGGATGCCTCATCCAGGGCCCCAATCCGCGAAACAGACGCACCAAGACGCGCGGCAACCGGGGTCGGTCGGGAAAATCGGCGCGTTTGGGCTGTGCACCGGAACCTGCGCCGGGGACCGTGGCACGGTATCCCGAGCCACGACGTGGAGTCCTGCATGACGGATGCGTCCCTGCTCGAGTCCATCCTCGAGCGCCTTGATGAGCCCATCTACGCGGCCGACATGGACACCTATGAGGTCGTCTACGCCAACGGGTCACTCCGGCGGGCATTTGGCGACGTGGTGGGCAAGACCTGTTACAAAGTGCTGCAGGGCCAGGACAGTCCTTGCGCGTTCTGCACCAACAGCAAGCTGCTGGATCGGCACGGGCGCCCTACGGGGATTCATCGCTGGCAGTTTGACAACGCGCGCAACGGCCGCACGTATGACCTGCAGGACAGCGCGCTGGAATGGAACGGCCGCCGCATCCGCATGGAGGTGGCGCGGGACATCACGGACGAGCGGCGCTGGCAGGCCAGCGCCACGCTGGAGCATGACCTGCTGGCCGCCATCTCTGACGCGCAGCGCGCGTTCATTGCCACCGGGGACCGCACCACGCTGTTTGATGACCTGCTGGCGGCGGTGCTCCGTCTGACCCGCAGCGAATACGGCTTCATTGGCGAGACGCTCCCGGGCACTCCGGGCAAACCCGTGCTGCGCCTGCGCGCGTTCACGGACCTGGCGTGGGACCACGCCTCGCGTGAGCTGGCGGAGCGGTTCTCATCAGACGGGATGGACCTGGACAACCCGGATTCGCTGTTGGGCGCGGTGCTCACCACCCGCGCGCCGGTGGTGGCCAATGACCCTGCGGCGGACCCGCGGCGGGCCGGAACGCCCCCGGGGCATCCGCCGCTGCGGTCCTTCCTGGGCCTTCCGCTGCTGAGCGGCGGCGAACTGGTGGGGATGGTGGGCGTGGCCAACCGGGAGGGTGGCTACCCGCCGGCGCTGGTGGACAGCCTGTCACCGCTCATGGACACCTGCGGCGCCATCCTGCACGCGCTGCGCGAGGAGCGGGACCGCAAGGCGGCGGAGATGCGCCTGCGGGAGCGCCAGGCGTTTGTGGAGAACATCATCAACGCCATCACGCACCCGCTGTACGTCATCAACGCGGACACGCATGAGATCATTGAGGCCAACCGCGCCGCGGCGGTGCCGGCGCGCACGCGCCCGGCGACCTGTTACAAGGCCACGCATGACCGGGACGAGCCTTGCTACGGCGAGGCGGGGGAGTGCCCGCTGGACATGGTCAAGCGCACGCGGCGGCCCGCGGTGGTGGAGCACACCCACACGGGCGACGACGGCAGCACGCGCATTGTAGAGGTCCACATGTATCCCCTGTTTGATGAGAACGGGGAGATTCACCGGGTCATTGAGTACGCGCTGGACCTCACAGAGACGCGCAACCTGCAGGCGCAGGTGGCGCAGGCGCAGAAGATGGACGCATTGGGGCGCCTGGCCGGCGGCGTGGCGCATGACTTCAACAACCTCCTCTCCGCCATGATGGGGTTCAGCGAACTGGCCGTGGCGCAGCTGCACGCGGGCCACCAGGCGCGGCAGGCCATGGACACCGTGGTGGAGGCGGGCCAGCGCGCGGCCAACCTGACGCGGCAGCTGCTCATGTTCAGCCGCAAGCAGGTGCTGCAGGCGGTGCCGTTGGACCTGGGCAAGGTGGTGCGGGACGCGGCCACGCTGCTGGGGCGCCTGCTGGGCGCGGAGGTGAAGCTGCGCGTGGACGTGGATGACGGCGTGCCGCGCGTGATGGCGGACCCCACGCAGGTGACGCAGGCGCTGCTGAACCTGGCGGTCAACGCGCGTGACGCCATGCCCCAGGGCGGCGAAGTCCGCGTGCGCGTCTCCGCCCGGTCCCTGGACGGCCCGTGTGACTGCCTGCTGGATCGCGCCAAGAACGGTCCGCACGTGGTCATTGACGTCACGGACACCGGGGCCGGCATCCCGCGTGAGGCGCTGGGCCGGCTGTTTGAGCCGTTCTTCACCACCAAGTCCGGCAAGGGCATTGGCCTGGGGCTGTCCACGGTCTACGGCGTGGTGCACCAGCACCGCGGACACGTCCACGTCAATTCTGAATCCGGGCGCGGCACCACCTTCACGCTGGCGTTCCCCGTCACGGCGGACGCCCTGGTGGAGACGCGCCCGCCGGCCGCGCGGCAGGCACCGGTCACCAGCCTGCGCGTGCTGGTGGTGGAGGATGAGCCCATGGTGCGCATGCTGTGCAGCACGCTGCTGCGGCGCGCGGGGCACGTGGTGAAGGAGGCGGCGCACGCGGACGACGCGCTGCGCATCCTGCAGCGGGAACCGGACTGCGCGGAGGTGGTGCTGTCCGACGTGGAGATGCCGGGCCGCAGCGGCGTGGACCTGGCCGTGGAGCTGGGGCGGCGCCGGCCGGACCTCAAGGTGGTGCTGATGTCCGGCTACGCGGAGACGCTGGTGGAGCGGTACGGCGTACGCGCGGGCGAGTTCCCCTTTGTGGCCAAGCCCTTCTCCGCCGAAGCGCTGCTCCGGGTGATTGAGGCCGCCTGCCTGGCGCCTGCCTGACTGGACCGGGCCCCGGGGGCGGCGGGAAGATGCCGCGCGCGGCTCCCCGTTGAATGATTCCCGCTGCCCCCCCTGACCCGTCCGGAACGGCCGCCGCCCCCCGCGCGGCAGCGGCCGGGCTGGCAGCGGGGTTCCTGGTGCTGTACGCGGCCACCGCCGCGCGTACCGTGCAGGGAGGTGACGCCGGGGAGTTCATGGTGCTGGGCGCCGCTGGCGGCGTGGCGCACCCGCCGGGCTATCCGCTCTACACGCTGCTGTGCCGCGTGTTCGTGGCGGCGCTGCCGTGGGGCACGGTGGCCTGGCGCGCGTCGCTGGTCTCCGCGGTGGCCGCGGCCCTCGCCATCGGGTGCCTGTACGGCGCGCTGCGGCGCCTGTCCTCATCGCCCGCGGCGGCGCTGCTGGTGGCGCTGTGCTGCGGGCTGGCGCCCACGTTCTGGCGGTACGCGGACGTGGCTGAGGTGTTCGCCCTCCAGGCGCTGGTGGCGTGCGGCGTCCTGCTGGTGGCCGCGCGCGTGCTGGAGGGCTGGCGGGGCGCGCGGCCCGTGGTGGCCGTGGGTGCCGCGCTGGCCGTGGGCGTGGCCAACCACCCCACCACGGTGGCGCTGCTGCCGCTGGCCGGTTGGGTCGCATGGCGGGCATCGGAGGGCGGCGGGGCCGGGGCTGCGCGGTCCTTGCTGTTGCTGACCGTGACCGCCGCCGCGGGGCTGCCGGCGTACCTGCTGCTGTGGGGCGGCGGCGGCGCGTTTGCCTGGGGTGACACCCACTCCGCGGCGGGCCTGCTCCACCACATGCTGCGGCGGGACTACGGCACCTTCCGTCTGGCCCTGCGTGACGAGGGCACCACCACCCTGGCCAACCCGGCGGCCTGGCTGGCGGCGGTGCCGCGCGAGTACCTGCTGGTGCACGCCCTGGCGATGCTCCCCGGCCTGGCGGTTCTCAGCCGGGCGCCGACGCGCGGCTTTATGGCCGCGCTGAGCGCCAGCGTGCTGTTGGCCGGGCCGGTGCTGCTGGCGCAGTTCAACGTCGCTCCCGTGGACGTGGGGCTGGCCGTGGTGGAGCGGTTCCACATCCTGCCCACGCTGTTGCTGGCGCCATGGGCCGCGGTGGGCGTGGCGGCGGTGCTGCGGCGCGCGCGCGCGGGGCGCCTGTTGGTGGCGCTGCTGGCGGCGGCAACGCTGGCCACGGGGATGGTGCAGGGGCTGGCGCACAGTGCGCGGCATGACGTGACCTGGCTGGAGGACTACGCGGTCAACACGCTGTCCCGGGTGGCACCCGGCGCCGTGCTGTTGGGACACGGGGATGACCGGTTCTTCGGCTTTCTCTATGCGCGCGTGGTGCTGGGCCTGCGGCCTGACGTCACTTTTGTGGACCCATCCCTGCTGGGCTACCCGTGGTACCGCGCGTGGCTGGGCCGCGCGGACCCGGCTTTGGACCTTGGGGGAGCGGTGATGGCGTCCCTGCCGGGGGACGCCGCGGTGGCGGTGGCCACGGCGGCCCAGGCCGCGGGGCGGCCCGTCTACCTGGCCCATCACTACGCCTTCCACGAGCCCGCCGTCCTGGCGGCCCTGCCGCCCGCGGTCCCCGCCCACGCGGTGATGCTGCGCCTGACGCCCCCGGGGGCGGCGCGGCCCGCGCTGGCTGACGTGGAGCGGGAGCTGGTGGCGGACAGCGGGCAGCTGGCACTGCGGTCCCTGCCGGCGGACCAGGCGGACCTGGACGAGCGCTGGGAGGGCGAGTCATTCCGCCAGTACGCGCTGTCATTCACCGTGCTGGGGAACCTCTACCGGGCGGCGGGTGATGACGCGGGCGCGGCCCGCTGCGCCCTGCTGGCGGCGTACTGGGGCCATCCCTGGCGGTGGAACGGTGCACGGTGACGGACGTTGCCACCCCGCGTGCGGCATGCTGGCATCCCGCCATGGGTGAGGCGGATCCGTTCCGGAAGGCGCAGCGTCTCGTCGAGGCCGGGCGCCTGCCTGAGGCCGTGGCCCTCCTGCGGGCGGCGCTGGACGAGCAGCCGGACGACACGCGGATGCGCCTGGTGCTGGCGGAGCTGCTGTTGAAGTCCGGGGACCTGGACGGTGCGCTGGTGTCCTTCCTCCGCGCCGCGCGCCTGTACGAGCGGGCGGGCCAGCCGCTGCGTGCGCTGGCGGTGTACCGGCAGATGGAACGCCTCCGTGACGACGAAGAGACCCGCGCCGCCGTGGCGCGCATTGCCGCGCGCCTCCACGTGGGTGGCCCGCCAGCGCCGCCCGCGGCCCGGGCGGCCCAGCCGGGGCCGGTGGCGGACCTGGTGGACCGCCTTCTGGCGCAGGCGGCGGATGAGGTGCGGCAGGGCGCGCTGGAGCTGGCGTCCAGCCGCGTGCGCACCGTGCTGGCGCTGGCCCCGCATGACGAGCGATCCCGGGCGTTGATGACCGCCATCCGTGACCGCCGTCCCTGATCCCGGCCCACACAGACCATGCGCGCAACCTTCCCGTCCTCCTACGCCCCGCGTTTCCTCGTCGTCGCGGCGCTGCTGACGCCGCAACCCGCGGCCGCCCAGGCCCACCCGCCCGCGGCGGCGGCGGAGCAGGCCGCCCCCGCTGCCACGCCGCAGCTCCCGCAGGAGCCGCTGGCGGAGGAACCCGGCGCCCCGCCGTTGGGACGGACGCTGGCGGCGTTCGGCATCAGCGCCGGGCTGGTGGGTGCGTGCGGTGTCCTGGGCCAGGTTGGCTGCTCCCTGGTGCCGCTGGGGTTCTTTGGCGCGGCCACCGCGGTGCTGAGCGCCTTTGCTCTCACCGCCGCGCGCGCGCAGGGCGCCGCGTCGGGCTGCGTGCTTGTGGTCGGCCTGATCTACGCCACCCTCCTGTGCATTCCCGGCGTCCTCACCCTGGGCCCGCTGTCGTCCACCGGCGCGGCGGCCGGCGCGTGGATGGGCTCCTGGCCGGCGGGGCTGCCGCCGCGGCGCCTGCTGGGGATGGACTCACCGCAGGGCGTCCGCGCGTGGTTGGAGGGCATCCTGTTGCGGGTGCTTCCGCTTGTGGGCGCCGCGCCGGGCCTGTGCATGGGCTGGGGCGCGTCGGCGGGCGTCCTCGCCGCGGTGTCCTGGGTGTCCAATACCGGTCAGCCACCTCCGTGGGAGCCCGGCATCCAGCCCCGTTCCTGGCAATGGCACCCCGGCTGGGCGGCGCTGGCCGCGGCGGTCCTGGTGGTCCCGTGTGGTGGCCCGCTGGCCCTCCTGGGCGCCGTGGGGCTGCCGGCGGTGTTTCTCGCCGTCACGGACCTGCGCCGGGACCTGCTGGCGCCCTGATGCTGTCCCACATCTCCGCACCCACTCTCACAGGCGGATGTCGTAGGCGTGTTGTCCTACGGCCAGCCGACAATCCCTGCAGGGACAAGGAGGGGCACCATGTCCATCAAGGGACCGTCGCAGTCGCCGTCGCATACGCCGCAGGTTTCTCCAGCCAAGCCCGCCGAGCCGGCCCGGGAGCCCGCGGCCCCGCCCGCGGACGCGGGTGCCAGTCAGGAGGCCAAGCCGGCTGAAGTGGAGCGGTCTCGGGCGGATGACGAGGTCCAGGCAGCCACGCGAGAACGCGTGCGCCAATCGGGCTCGGACCTGCAGCAGCAGCTGAACTCCCAGCTTGACGGAGCGCAGAACGGTTCCGCCCCCGCCGAGCGCCCGGATCACCACCAGCACCATCACCACCACGGCGCGGGCGCGTCCCTGACCCAGCCCGGCCACAACGGGCCCACCAACCCGGTGCTGCCCCCGCCCGAGCCTCCGCACGAGGCGCAACCCCCGCCCGACGACAACCCCGCCGCCGGTGGCGGCCGTGACGACGTGGAGACGCACCAGTCAGGTACCGACCCGCCACCCGCCGCGCCGGGAACGCCCACGGACGACGACACCGTCCCGCTCGGAAACCCGCGCGACGATATCGAGACCCACGCTGCCCAGCCGCCGCCGACCAATCCGCCGCCGCCGACCAACCCGCCGCCGCCGACCAACCCGCCGCCGCCGGCCACCCCGCCGCCGCCGACCAACCCGCCGCCGCCGACCAACCCGCCGCCGCCAACCAACCCGCCGCCGCCGACCAACCCGCCGCCGCCGACCAATCCGCCGCCGCCGACCAATCCGCCGCCGCCGACCAATCCGCCGCCGCCGACCAACCCGCCGCCGCCGACCCGTCCGCCGCCCATCACGCAGCCGCCGCGGCCGACACCGACCAACCCAACGCCCGGGACTCCGTCACCCGCGCGTCCGGAGCCCGCGCCAACGGCAAAGCCCGAGGAAACCCGGGTGGACGCGACCACGCAGCGCGCGATCTCTGACGCGCTCAAGAAGGGCGACATCAACGAGGCCATGCGCCTTGGCCTGAAGAACCCCGGTGACCAGATGCGGGTCACCCTCAATGCAGACGGCAGCTTCGCCATGGGGACCGGTGAAGCCGGCCAGGCCCGCGGCGAGGCCATGATCACCAAGACCGCCAACGGGTACGAGATGCAGCTCACCGGCGACGCTGCGCAGGCGCTGGGCGCCAGCACGCTGCAGCAGGCCGGTGGTCCGCAGCCGCCCGACGGGAAGGTGTCGCCCATCTACTCGTTCAGCAATGCTGCGGATGCGGCGCGCGGGGTCCAGGCCGCGGGCGTGGCCACGCGGCAACAGGCCGTCCGTGACGGGCACCAGGGCGGGCCGTTCGGCACCATGATTGCCTCCGTGACCAATGCCGCCACGGATGCCGCCACGCGTGAGCAGTTTGGCGGGGTGACGGCGACGGAGTACCTGAACAAGAACCTCAGCGGTGTGCGCCTGGAGGGCCGGATTGCGCAGGACTTCCAGAACACCCTCCCGCCTGAACTCCGGCCGCAGGGGGCAACCCTGGGCAAGCCCTACGACGACAACACGGCCGTCCGGGTGGACTTTGGGCACGGTGGCACACCCACGCGCCTGAGCCTGGAGCGCACGCAGCAGGCCCACACACGGGCCACGTTGCAGCCGCTGGGGTCCCGCGGAGACATCACCACCGGCAGCCGTGAAACCGTGGCGTTTGACGCCACCGCGCTGGACCGCAGCAACTTTGGGCGCGCCTTCAACGGGAAGCCCACGCCGCTGGGTGCCACGGGCGTGAACCGGGACCATGAGGCCTTCATGGACTACGCGCCGCGGCCCGCGCTCCCCGGCACCGCACTCCCCTACGGCGGGCCGGCCTTCCACGTGGCGGCGGACGTGGCCCCCGGTGACGCGGCCAGGGCAACCGACGTGCTGACCCAGGCCGCCCGCGGGGATCCGCGCGGGATGTTCAACCTGGGATCCCCCGTCACCGGTGACGTGGGGTACACCTCCGGCGTGCGCCCCTCCGCGTCCCCCATCCCGGACGCCCCCACGCTGCCCGGCGGTTGGACGGTGGACCGGGACAGCCCCATCAACGGGATGACCTACACCCAGTTTGTGGACGCGCTGCGGGCCGCGCAGGGCTGAGCGCCCACCGGGCCTGACTGCGGCGGTGACGACGGGCGTGGTAGCGTGCCACGTCATGGAACCGCTGAGGCTGGTCCACTGCACGCGCTACGTGATGCCGCTGCGCGAAGGCGGCTCGCTGCCGGCCATCGTCGAGGCGGATGACCAGGGCATGTACGTGATGAAGTTCCACGGCGCGGGCCAGGGGCCCAAGGCGCTGGTGGCGGAGGTGGTGGGCGCGCTGCTGGGCCGGGCGCTGGGGCTGCCGGTTCCTGAACTGGTGCTGGTGGAGATGGACGCCGGCATCGCCCGGCTGGAGGGCCATGACGACGTGCGGGACCTGCTGACGCGGAGCACCGGCCTCAACCTGGGACTGGACTACCTGCCCGGCTGCATCACGTTTGATCCCGCGGTGCCGCCCGGGCTGGACGAAGAACTCGCTTCGCGCATTGTCTGGTTTGACTCCGTCATAGCCAACGTGGACCGCACACCGCGCAACACCAACATGCTGTGGTGGCACCGGCGCGCCTGGCTCATTGACCACGGGGCCGCCCTGGTGTTCCAGCATGACTGGGAGGGCGCCACCTCACGCGATGTGCGGGCGCTGCCGCCGGTGGCCGCGCACGTGCTGCTGCCGCGCGCGCGCTCCGTCCAGCGCGCGCATGATGCACTGCGGCCGTTGGTCACCCGCGCGCTGCTGGAGGAGATCCTCGCGCAGGTGCCTGCAGCGTGGCTGGCGGGGGACTCACCGTTTCCGGACGAGAACTCACGCCGGGCGGCCTACGTGCAGATGCTGCTGAAACGCGCGGACGCGGCGGGGCTGCTGGCGGTGGAGGTGGGCCATGCCCGCGCACGCGTATAACTACGCGCTCATCCGCGTGGTGCCGCGCGTGGAACGCGCGGAATTCATCAACTGCGGCGCCGTCCTCCACTGCCACACGCTGCGCTACCTGGAAGCGTGCGTGGCGCTGGATGCGGACCGCCTGCGGGCGCTGGCCCCGGGCGTGGACGTGGAGGAGGTGCGCACGCACCTGGAGGCGTTCTGCCGTATCTGCCGCGGCGAATCGGACGCGGGCCCCATTGCGCTGCTGACGGCGCAGGAGCGCTTCTACTGGCTGGTGGCGCCGCGCAGCACCATCATCCAGACTTCGCCGCTGCATGCCGGCGTCACGGAACACCCGGCTGACGAACTGGCCCGCGTGATGGACCGCCTGGTGCGCGTGGCCCGTTGACCGGTTCACTCCACCACGGTGACCTGCTTGGGGTCCTGCACTTCAATCTGCGGGCCCTTGTAGCGTGTGATGGTGCCGCGCACGCGCACCTTCTTGCCGGGATAGACCACGGCAGGGTCCGCGCCGGCCGCCTTCAGCTTTTCCCGCTGTTTCTTGAAAAACACCAGTTGGAAATCCGGGTCTTTGGGCTTGTCCAACCCCAGCAGCAGCACCTTCTCCTTCTCCACCACCTCCATCACGCGCCCCTCCACGGTCACCTGCCGCCCGTAGAGCCCGCGGGACTCGCGCCCGGTGGCCAGCGTCTCGCCACCTGCGTTGGCGCGCAGGTAGCCGCTCATGGAGCCTTCCAGCGGCACCTCCAGGTAGCCCTCCGCGCGGTTGGCGCCGCGCGGCACCTCCGTCACCACGTCCAGCCAATCACCCTTGTTGGTGCGCCGGATGACGGGAGCGCCGTTGCGCGGCTCGGCCAGCAGCACCGCGGTGTTGTCACGCACGCTCACCCGGTACAGGCGGCTGGCGCGCCAGTCCCGCCAGAACAACTCGCGGTAATACGCGGTGACGTCCGGGTGGCGGATGATCACGCCCATTTCACGGTTGCCCTTGAAACTGTTCTCACTCCAGTTGATGGAGCTGACCAGCACCTCTTCGCCGTCCACCATCACGCTCTTGGCGTGGATCTTCTCCAGGTGCGCCGTCTCCAGGTTGATCACCTTGGCGGAGAGATTCAGTCCCTCCTTCTGCGCCACCTCGTTGAGGTACCGGGCCGTGTCGTCGTTGTCGCGCGCGTCCTGTTCTTCCGCGTTGTACCAGGTGCCATCCATCAGCACGCGCACTGTGACGCCCCGCCGCGCCGCCGCCAGCACCGCGGCCAGCGCCAGGTTGGGCGTGTCGTCACTGGCCTTCTGACCCTTGCCCCAGAACCGCGGGATGCTGTTCTGCAGCACCAGCACTTCCCGCCGGGCCCGCGCAATCATTCCCAGAATGGAGGATTGCTCGTGCAGGCTGTTGTCCGGGGACATCACAATCTCCAGGTCCATCTTGCCCTGCACCGTGAGTGGCTTGCGGCGCTCCGGGTAGAGCCCCTTGCGGAACTCCTTGCTGAGCTGGAAGTTGGGGTCCCGCGTGGGGAGGCCGTACGGATCAAACGCGCTGTCGTTGATGCCCACCAGGTCCAGGTGCGCGGGGTCCGTGTCCGTTTCAAACACGTCCGCCAGCAACGCCACAAATCCCGGCTCCTCAATGGCCACTTCAAAGCCGCGGTTTCCGTGTGACGGGTCCGCGGGATGCCCCGTCTTGCCGTAGTTCTCCGTCCCAATGATGGCCAGGCGGTCATCAATGAGCGCGTACTTGGCGTGGTCAAACCGGTAGCGCGGGTGCACGGGGTCCTTGGGCTCACGCTGCGCCAGGAACAGCACGCGCGCGCCGCGGTGGGCCAGCCCGTCCAGCAGGACGCGTTCGTCATCCGGCATGCCGCCCACCGGGACGCCCTCCAGCAGCAGGGTCACTTGTACGCCGCGGTCCAGCGCGGCCAGCAGGTGGTCCGCCAGCAGCGGGTTGGTGAGCTGGTAGACGTTGATGCGGATGCGCTGTTTGGCCTGGTCAAACGCCTCTGCCAACAGCGTGAACTGGTTCTCCGGCGCGCTGCCGCAGGTCACGCGCGCGGTCACTCCGGCCAGCCGTGACGTCACAAACCGGCTCTGCCCCGGGAACTCCAGGCGGTGCGTGGGCTCCATCCCCAGGCGCTTGCGTGAGAACCCGCTGTCCCAATCCGCCGCGGAGTCCGTGTCCGCCAGCACACGCCCCGCCTCGTCACGGTCACGCGCCAGCACCTGGCCCTTCCACCCGAACGGCGAGCTGTCCGTCAACAGCACCGGCTGGCCCACCCATTGCGCCTCCGGAATCTTGCCCACGTCCAGCTTCTTGTCCTTGGGGTTCTGCGCGTCCCACGCCACCACGTCCAGCACGCGTCCGTCCGACGACAACAACGCCACCACACCCTGGTTGGCCGGGAGGTTGAGCCACCCGGGGCTCACGGTGGCCTCCGGGACACCGTCCAGCGTGTCCGCCGCCTCTACGCCGGGCGGAAAGCCAAACACCTGTTTGAACGCCTTACCCACGTGCGCAATCCAGATTTCCCCGCCGGGCGGCAGGCGGATGCCCTGCGGCAGGCGGACGGTGTGCGTGGGCTCCAGCGCCACTTCGCCCATGGTTGGGTCCATGCCCTCCTGCGCTTCCGCGGACCCCTCCCCCACGGTCTCCTCCACCACGCCCGGGTCATCCCCGCGCTGCTGCCCCTTGCGCGCCCGCAGCGGCCGGCGCGGCCCGAACCGATCCGTCAGCGCGAAATCCCCGAGATCCAGCACGCGGTCCAGGTCCGTGTTGGTGATGCGCACCGCCTCTTCAGGCTCCGGGTCCCCGCGCATGTGCCCGTCAAAGTACACGCCGGTGATCCTGGCGGCGCGGGCGTCCGCGCCGGTGCCCGCGCGCGCATCCGCGGCCATGAGCAAGGCGACAACAGCGGGCACGGCAGCGAACAGGCGGCGGAGCATCATCGTGCGCGGAAGGTAGCGCGCCCCGGCGCGGCCGGGGAAGCACGCCCACCGCGCCGACGCCGCGGTAACGGGGCCAAGCCCAAGCGAACGCTGACGCGTCGTACCCGGCTCGCTCGACAGACCGCGCTGCCTTCACTAGGGCAACCGGGCAGGCGAACTGAACTCCGCCCGAGCCCGAGGAGGGCGCACGTCCGATGAGCGCTCGGCGTTGGCTTGTTGCGGTGGGAACGCTGGCTGTGGCGGCATGCCCCGCAACGGGCGCGTTCCTCTGCGCCTCTGACGAGGACTGCGCGGCGCAACACTGGTGCTCCCCGGCCGGCGAGTGCGTGGCGCACTGCACCAGCTCCGCCGACTGCCACCCCGGGTTGACGTGTGACGTCGGTGACGGGAACTGCCGCACGGACAGCGGGACGCCCTCCGGGTCGGGCTCATCCGCCTCCGCGCCGCCGTCCAGCCACGGCACCACGGCGTCCAGCGACGTGTCGTCCCGCGCCCGGTCCGCGTCAACGTCACGCGGGCCCGCCTCGTCGTCCGCGGGTACGTCACGCTCATCCTCCGCCGTCACGCTGGGTTCATCTCAAGTATCCGGCAGCCCTTCCTCCGGTCCGGCCAGCGGCGATTCCTCGTCGTCCGGGGTTGCCTGCAGCACGGGTTGCGGCTGTGCCTCGGGCACCCGTCCGTGTGGCCAGACGTGCGTGGCGGAGGGAACGTGCTGCAACGTCCCGGACGACTGTGCGCAGGGAACGTGTCCGTACCCGGGTGGCAGTTGCGTGGAGTGCCAGGCCACGGTGGATTGCGCGGGCGTGTGCGGCGGGTCCGCGGCGCTTGATTGCGCGGGTATCTGCAACGGGAACACCAAGGACCAGGGATGCGGCTGCGGGAACCCCGCGCCCAATGCGTGCAACAGCTGCTCGGGCGTGGTGGACCTGGGCTGCGGCTGCGGGAACCCCGCGCCCAATGCGTGCAACAGCTGCTCGGGCGTGGTGGACCTGGGCTGCGGCTGCGGCAACCCCGCGCCCAATGCGTGCAACAGCTGCTCGGGCGTGGTGGACCTGGGATGCGGTTGCGGAAACCCCGCGCCCAATGCGTGCAGCAGCTGCTCGGGCGTGGTGGACCTGGGCTGCGGCTGCGGAAACCCCGCGCCCAATGCGTGCGGCAGCTGCTCGGGCGTGGTGGACCTGGGATGCGGGTGCGGAAACCCCGCGCCCAATGCGTGCGGCAGCTGCTCGGGCGTGGTGGACCTGGGATGCGGCTGTGGAAACCCCGCGCCCAATGCGTGCAGCAGCTGCACGGGCGTCGTTGACCAGGGCTGCGGCTGCGGGAACTCCGCGCCCAATGCGTGCGGCAGCTGCTCGGGCGTCGTGGACCAGGGCTGCGGCTGCGGGAACCCCGCGCCCAATGCGTGCGGCAGCTGTGGCGGACCGGCCATGGCTCAATGTCCCGCCGCGAGCACGGTCGCGTGCAACACGGCGGTCAACGATCCGTGTGGCGTCTACTGCGGCTACCAGGGCACGGCGAATTGCGGCACGACGTGCGGTGCACTCCAGCAGAGCGTTGGTCGCTGCAGTGCCAGCACCATTGCCGGCCCATCCCGGCTCAACCAAGCCGAATGCCGGGATTACTGCGGCTCCCGGCGCGCTGCCTGCTGCGAGTGGTTCAGCTGGGGCGACGGGACTGGCGACTGCTACGCCGAGAACGGCGACTGCACCGCCTGCGGCGCGGGTGGGTGGTGGTCCGCCGAATGCTCGTGAACTCCTGCCAAGGAGCCACGCGGTTGTCACCCTTGGCGCCTTCGGCAGCAGAGCCACAACAAGGCCACCGCACCTGACAATATCCCGGGCATTCCACCGTCTGCTGCATCTGCCGCGCTGCAACCGCGGGCGTTGGGACCCGCTGTCTCGTCCGGATTACTGGCGCTGACCGCGCCGGTTGATGCGCTGCCGGAGTCTGCCGCTGGGCTTGCGGAAGACCCGCCTGCAGCCGATGACGATGACCACGACGAAGCGGACGCTGCCGACGTGGAATCCGGGGCCGAGGATGTGCGCCCTCCGGACGACGTGGCGGCGGCGGATGCAGACGCGCTGCTTGCGTCCGCGGACGACGACGAGGACGACCCGCTGCTGGAGCCACCTTCACACAGCGCCGGTGTGGCCGTGGCTGACCAGGCTGTGCACGTGCCCACCCCCCAGGCGCCGGCTTCGGGGTAGGCGTGGCGCGCGCCGGCGCTGTCAACGGAGAGAATCCAGTATTGGTGGCAAGCGGCGCTGAGCGGTGCGCTGGCTTTGTAGGTGGCGTTGGTGGCCGTTCCCAGTTCCAGCGTCATGGGCGTACAGGCACCATCAATGACCACCTCCATGCGTGACGGTGCTCCGCCCGGGTCGTAGTAGTTGGCGTGGAAGGAGAACGTCGTTGCCGTGGTGCTGGTTTCCGGCTGGTGAATGGCAGACGGGAGCACGGCGGTGGTGACGTTGGTCGTTGCGGTGAGAAGGTATTCGCAACTGCCAAAACAACTGTTGGCGCCCGCCCAACCCGTGCCCAGCGAATCCACGTTGGGGGCCACGAAGATGGACCGGTCCGTGAGACCGGAGGCGCACTCGGTGATGCCGGCCTCCACCATGGTTCTTCCGTTGGCGTTGACCGCCATGCTGGCCCCGGCAGCGGTGAATCCAAAGTAGTGGGCGCGGGTGAAGGGATCCGTGCCGGTGGCGGTCATGGTGCCGCAGCCAAATGCCTGCGTCCCCGCCACACACGCGCACGCGTCCGAGCCGTCACAATCCGTGGCGTCCACGTCCGTCATGATGGTGCAATACGAGTTGTGCGAGAAACCCGAGTTGGTCTTCTGCAGGTTGTTGCAGTGGAAGCGCGCCGCGCGGTTTCCGGCGTGGTCCAGCATGAGCGGCTTGGCGGCGGGATACGACGTTGAGCACGCTGCGGCGGTGCCCAGCGCAACGTTGTTGGGATCCGCGCGCCCGCGGTTGACCCAGGTGAGCATCAAGCGTTCCTGGTAGTTGGGAAATCCGTCTTGCGGCACACCGTTCAGTCCGGAGGTGAACGCGCCCGTTGGCTCTCCGGCCACGCCAGTGTTTTTCTCGACGGGGAATGCCCTGCAGGACAGGGCGCACACAAGCAGCAGCAGCAGAGGTATCTGGACGGAGGACGGGAAACGCATGCTGGATAGGTAGCTCCAACGGTCCTGCGTGGGAACCGGCGCCCGCGCTGGGCTGGCAACTGCCGGCCCTGCTCGTGACCCGGCGGCGTTGGCGGTGGTAGCTCACGCTCCATGCAAACCGCTCCCCGCGCATGGGTCGTTCTGGCCGGTTCCCTGTTTCTGATGTTGGCAGCGGTGCCGCCATGGGCCGCGCCGGCCTCCTCCGGCTCGCCGCCACTGGATGCGGACACGCTGGTGACATCCGCCTCGGGCGCAACACTGAGCGTGGCCAAGGGCTGGTGGGTCACCCGCAATGGGGACCTGCTGCGGTTGGAAGGGCCGGAGCGTGACGTCACGCTCACGCTGCTGGAGGTGAAAGACCCGGACGCGGTGCACGCCATTGCCGGGGCTTGGCCGCGCGTGCAGCCGGGGTTTGCGCGCAAGGTGAAGCAGGTGGTCACGCCGCCGCCGCGTGACGGGTGGGACGCCGTCACGCAGGTCACCTACGAGACCACCACGCAGGAGGCGCGCGTGCTGGTGGCCATTGCGCGCCGCAAGGGCGACACGCAGTACATCACGCTGCTGGACGGTGCGCTGGCCGGCGTGGACCGCCGCGGCGCGCAGGTAAATACGGCGATTTCCAGCTTCAAGGCGCCCGGCCTGGAGGAGGAGTCCTTCCGCGGCCGCACCGCGCGCGTGCTGGACCCGCAGCGGCTGCAGGCGCTGGCGGGCTTCATTGACGACGCGCGCCAGCGCGCCAAGGTGCCGGGCGTCGCCGTGGCGGTGGTGCAGGGCGGCAAGGTGGTGCTGGAAAAGGGCTTTGGCGTTCGTACGCTGGGAAAACCGGAGCCGGTCACGCCCAACACGCTGTTCATGATCGGGAGCATTACCAAGTCGCTCACTTCGCTGATGATGGCGCGCCTGGTGGACGAGGGAAGGTTCACCTGGGAAACGCCGCTGTCCCAGGTATTCCCCGCGTTTTCGCTGGCGGACCCGGAGGCCACGCGCAGGCTGCTCATGAAGCACACCGTTTGCGCGTGCACGGGGCTGCCGCGGCAGGACATGGAGTTCTTCTTTGGCTACTCCCGCTCCACGCCGGAGGGCCGGGTGGCGGCCATGAAGTCCATGAAACCCACCACCGCGTTTGGCGAAACGTTCCAATACAGCAACTCCATGGTGTCCGCCGGCGGGTACCTGGCCGCGCGGCGGATCCAAGTCTGAGCCGGCATCTGTTCCACGAATGCCCCGACCGAACTGCATGCACGCTCTGCGTGCATGCGTACCCGCCCCCCTTGGGGGGCGGCCCTCGACGACGGAGCGCAGCGACGTCGGCGAGGGGGGTGGGGGGTCCGCAACCGCCGTCTTCCCCGGGTGGGACCCACCCGTTGGCGGGCCCCCCACCCCCGGCGACTGACGTCGCC
>JACRCW010000044.1 GCA_016218805.1 Deltaproteobacteria bacterium
CCCCGGCCGGGACGCCAGCGGGACACCCGTGACGTCGCCATGCACCGGCACAGCCGGGGCGGCTGTGCCACACCACAACGGCACTTTGGGATCCTGTGGCTGCCCCACCGGCAGGGACCACAACCATGGGCGATCACACCCTGGCTCCGCAGGCCACCACCGAACCTGCGGACCATGTGGTGGGCCTGTGGCCGTCCCCTCCGTGACCGGCACCGCGCCTGCTTCCGATGTCACCCCGATTGATCCCACCGCCGACCAGGGCGCATTTGATTTGTGGCCGCCCGGTTGGATGCCCTGCCGGCCGACCTGCACATCCCACCCCGCCCGGAGCCGGATGCCGCGGTGGCCAAGGCCAACAGGCTGTGGTGTCAGCCCAGGCGGAGCAGCGGCCGCGCCGCCGCGGACCATGGCCACGGAATGGCCAGGACCACCGCCACAAACGCCGCGGCGGTGAACCCCAGCAGCGTCTTGTGGGCGGCCGCCCCCTCCTTGCGCCGCGCCAGCACCGTCCCCGCGTGTACCAGCAGCAGCACCACCAGCATCAGGAAGATGTGCTCCACGGCGAAGAACCGGAGCACCGGCTCCTTCATGGCCACCTTCATGTTGGACAGCGCCGTGCCTACCGTGGGGCTGAGCACCAGGTACAGCAGCAGGCCCAGCAGCACCTGCACATCCACGGAGATGGACAGCAGCAGCCCCGCCCGCCGGTCCATGGGTCCAAAGGGCGTTCCGCGCGTCATGCCCACCACCGCGCGGAAGATGACCCACACGCCCAGGCCCAGCACCGCCCACCTCAGCCACGAATGCACCACCAGCACCACGTCCAGCATGCACGCTCCGGTCTGCCCCGAGGACGCCGGGCATCTACGGGTCCCGCTGTGACCGCGCAACCCGGACGCACCGCCCCGCCTTGCGGGAGGGTTGGCGAACACCTTGCGCGCCCGCCGGGGACGGCGCGCGGACCGCGTGATGGGGTCTCCCCGACGACACCAGGTTGAACCGCGCCAGGTGGGCACGGCTCCTGCGTGTGCCGGCAGATTTCTCCGCGGCATGGACGCCCCGGGGCCGGGACGATAAAGCGCGCTCAAAGCGCGGGGCCCGGGGACGGGCCGCCGCGGGAGGTGAGCGCGGTTGGAGCACATCTTGGACGAGCTCAAACGGTATGTCGCGTTCACCGCGGACGACGAAGCGGCACTGGCGGGATTGCGCGCGCGCGTGGTCCCGCACGTTCCGGCGATTGCCGACGAGTTCTACGCGCGCATCCTGGGGCACGAAGGCGCCCGCCAGTCCATCACGGGCGGCCTGGCCCAGGTGGAGCGCCTCAAGGGCACGCTGCGCACCTGGACCGAGCGCCTGTTCATCCCGCCGTACGACCAGGCCTACTACGAGCAGCGCGCGCGCATTGGCCGGGTGCACGTCGCCATTGGCCTGCCGCAGCAATACATGTTCACCGCCATGGACGTGATCCGCCTGCAGCTGACGGAGATTGTCCTGGAGACCGCGCCGGACCGCGCGCAGCGCTCCCGCGAGCTGGCTGCCGTCAACAAGATCCTGGACCTGGAGCTGGCCATCATGCTCCACACGTACAAGGAGGATTACCTCAAGCAGGCGCACCGCAATGAGCGCTTGGCCACGTTTGGCCAGCTGGTGGCCTCCATTGGCCATGAACTGCGCAACCCGCTGGGCGTGATGGAGTCCTCGCTGTACCTGGTGCGCTCGCGCGTGCCGCCGGAAGAAAAAGTCACCAAGCACCTGGACCGCATTGGTGAGCAGATCAAAGTCAGCAACCGCATCATCACCGACCTATTGGACATGGTGCGTGACCGGCCCGCCGAGCGGCAGCTCACCCGCCTGGACAAGGCGCTGGAGACGGCCGTGGAGCACGTCCCGTCCGTGCGCGCCACGTCCCTGCAGGTGGACCTGGCACCGGACGCCACGCTGCTGCTGGTGGACCCCGAACACGTCCGCCAGATCCTCACCAACCTGCTGCAGAACGCCGCCGAAGCCGCCGCCGGCGGCACCGTCCACGTCAGCGCCCGCTCCGACGGCACCACCGTGGTGGTGCGCGTGGAGGACAGCGGACCCGGTATTGACGGGACCATTGCCGCCCGGCTGTTTGAGCCGTTGGTCACCACCAAGGCCCGCGGCGTGGGATTGGGTTTGGCTCTGTGTCGCAAACTTGCGGAGCGCAATGGCGGGACGGTGGTGCGGGCCGCGCCGTCGGTATTGACGGGCGCCTGCTTTGAGGTACGACTGCCGACGGGAGCCGCCGTCGATGGCCAACATCCTCATCGTGGATGACAACCGGGACCTTGCGGAGAACCTGGCGGAGCTGCTGGGGGATGCCGGGTTCCAGGCGCAGGTCTATGACGACCCGTGTGTGGCGGCGCGCGAGTTTGCCGCGGGGCGGTTCCACCTGGTGCTGCTGGACCTGCGGATGCCGGGCATGAACGGCGTGGAGCTGGCGCGGCGCATCCATGACGTGGACCCCGCGCTGCCGGCGCTGGCCATGACGGCGTGGGCGGCGGATGCGTTCCAGGATGCGGCGGTGGCGGCCGGCGTGCACGCGGTGGTGCACAAGCCGGTGCCGGTGGAGGAACTGCTGCGCCTGGTGCACACGCTGGTGGCCGGGCCGCAGGGGCTGGTGGTCAGCGCGGACGCCGCCCAGGCGCGGGAGTTGGTGCACGTGCTGCTGCGCCACGGCGTGGCGGCGCGCGCGGCGCGCAGCGCGGACGAGGCCCGCGCCATGGTGCGCGACCGCCGCGCGAGCGTGCTGGTGGTGGACGGGGAGCTGCCGGATGGCCACGGGCAGGACCTGCTGGAGGAGTTGTGCGGCGGCGGCCGGCACTGCCGCTGCTTCCTGGTGGCCGGGGACGCTCCGGCGCGGCTGCCGGGCTGCCATGACGTCATTCACGTGCTGGGGCGGCCCGGCGCCGTGCCCGCGCTGCTCAGCGCGCTGGGCCAGGATGCCTGAGCCATGAAGGTGCTGCTGGTGGAGGACAATGAGGCCCTGGCCGAAAACTTCCGCGAGGTGCTGGAAGACCACGGCCACCAGGTGGCCTGGGCACCGGACCGCGCCGCCGCGCGCGAGCTGGCCCCGCAGGGGTTTGACGTGGCCATGGTGGACGTGCGCCTGCCGGACGGGCCGGGAACCGCGCTGCTGCCCATCCTCAAGTCCGCCAGCCCGGAAGCCGAGGTCATTGTCACCAGCGGCAATGCGGACGTGGAAAGCGCCATTGCCGCGGTGCAGGCCGGCGCGTTCAGCTACCTCATCAAGCCCGTGGCGCCCCAGGAACTGCTGGTCACCTTTGAGCGGCTGGCGGAGCGCGTGCACCTGCGCCGGCGCGCGGCCGCACTGCAGGAAGAACTGGCGCGCAGTGAACAGCGCTACCGCGCCATTGTGGAGACCGCGCAGGTATTCGTGGTCGCGGTGGACCGGGAGCTCACCGTGCGGTTTGTGAACGCCGCGTTTGAGTCCGCGGTGGGCTACCCGCGGGATGCCCTGGTGGGCCGGTCGTGGCCGGAGACGTTCATTGCCCTGGATGAGCGCGAGGAGCGCAGCGCATGGATCCGCAGCGCGTTCCTCAGCCCCACCAATGAGCGGCAGGTCACGCTGTTGCGCCGGGACGGGACGCCCTGCGTCATCCGCATCCGCTGGACGGCGCCCAAGGAGGGCGAGGGCGACGTGGTGTACGGCGTGGCGCTGGACGTCACCCGGCAGGTCCAGTTGGAGCGCGAGCGCCGCACGCAGGAAAAGCTGGCGGCGGTGGGCACGCTCACCGCCGGGCTGGCGCATGAGATCCGCAACCCGCTCAACGCCGCGCTGCTGCAGCTCACCCTGGCGGAGCGCCGCATCCACAAGCTCCCCGGCCATGAGCGCGAACCGTTGCTGACGCCCATGGACATGATCCGCGCGGAACTGGGACGGCTGTCCCGCCTGCTGGGGGACTTCCTGGCGTTTGCCCGCCCGCGGGATTTTGCGCGTGAGCGCGTGGACCTCTCCAACCTGGTGCGCGGCGTGGTGGGGATGCACATGGCCGTGGCCGCCCAGTCCGGCCGCACGCTGCGGGAGGACGTCACCGACGGGGTGAGCACGCAGGGGGACGCGGACGCGCTCAAGGGCGCGGTGGTCAACCTGGTGAAGAATGCGCTGGAGGCCTCGCGCACGGACGTGGTGGTCACGCTGCGGCGCCCGCGTGACGGCCAGGTGGAACTCATCATCCGGGACGATGGGCCCGGCATCCCCTCCGAGCTGGCGGCGCGCATCTTTGAACCCTTCTTCACCACCAAGGAGGGCGGCACCGGGCTGGGGCTGGCCATTGTCTACGCCACGGTCACCGGCCACGGCGGCGAGGTTTCGCTCACCCCCGTGCAGGGCGGCGGCACCGTGGCCCAGGTGGTCCTCCCCGTGGGTCCCTGACCGTCAACGCGCCGGGCTGCCGTCCCAGCGCGCCTCCCGCAGCACGCCCCCCGGGCCGTGCAGGTGGCACAGCGGGCAGTACCCGTTCCGCCGCAGGTCCGCCCACGCCACAATGTCCCCTTCTGACATGCCCATCACGCAACCCGGCACGCTGCAGTGCCGCAGCCCCAGCGTGTGCCCCACCTCGTGCAGCGCCAGGTCCGCCAGCCGCCGCGCCGCGCCTTCCTCAGACGCGCTGCGCTCCAGCAGACGCGCCAGGCTCACCACGCACGCGCGCCCGCGCACCTGCCCGCTCCCTACCATCAGCTCCGGCCCCTCCCACGCATGGCGCATCAGCGGCGCCTGGGTCAGCACCACCACCTTCCACGCGTCGGGCGGCGCCAGGGATTCGCCCAGCGCGGTCAACGCGTCCGCGTCCGCGCGCTCCAGCTCCTCCACCCACGCCTCCTCCGGGATCTCCGCGCCCTCCGCCACCACCACGCGCGCGTCCAAGCGCCCCGCCAGCGCCTCCTGGACGGCGTCCGCGTACTCCCACGGCACCTCCCCCACGGGGATGATCACCACCAGCGGGTCCGCCGGCGGCAGCCGCGCGGTCACCTGCGCCCCCAGGCTCAACAATCCCGCCACGTTGGCCAACGTCCACAGCGCAGTGCGCATCATCCCGGTGTGACACCGCGCCGCGGGAGAAGTTCCGCCGCGGTCAGCGGACCACCTGCGGCAGCTGCCCCTGTTCCACGCGGTAGCGGTACCCCGCCTGCACTTCAAAGCGCTGCGTGGTGAGCGCGCGGTCCGGCCAGCGCACCGTGACGTCGGCGCGGCACGCGGCGCCCAGGCCAAAATGCAGCACCGCATCATGCTGCATGCCGTAGTGCCCGTGCCCGCCCTCCACCTCCTGCACCTGGGACTGGTCCGCGGTGGCCACGGTCACGCGCGCGCCCACCGCCATGCGGTTGCTGCCCGTCCCGCCCACCAATGCCAGCTGCACCCAGTTGCCGTCCTGCCCCAGCACGTTCTCAAACAACCGCGCGTTCGCCGTGGGGTAGCAGTGGTCCGCGCCCGTGCAGCGGTTGCGGGAATGGCCCACCACAACGTCAAGATCACCGTCGCGGTCAAAGTCCGCCACCGCAATGCCGTGGCTGCTGCGGTGGTCAATGCCCTGCTCCAGGGGCACCGCGGCGAACACGTGGTCCGGCTGCTGCCAGTACAACCACCCGCGCGTGCCGTCGTAGTCCGCCGAGCCGAGGTAGATGTCCGGCCGCCCGTCGTTGTCGAAGTCGAACACGGCCGCCGTCATGTCGCCTTCGTCAAAGAACGGCGAGGGCTGCGGGCGCGTGAGCCCCGTCGCCTCGCGGCCCGGGCGGTCAAACACCACATCGGATGCGCCGTTGTTGAAAAGCAGCTCGCTGGGGTCAGACGACTGGCCCACGTCCCAGTGCTTGATCTCGGTGGTGAGCAGGTCCAGGTCGCCGTCATTGTCCACGTCCACGCAGACGGTGGTGCCGCTGTTGCCGCCCAGCCGGTACGCCTCGCGGTCGGTAGCGTGGTTCCAGCGGAAGGCGTCCGCGTCGGTGGTGCAGGTGATGTGCGCGGGCAATGGCACGCCGGCGCAGTCCGCATCCGAGCGGTGGAGCTTGCACCAGCAGCGCGCGCTCTCATTGTCCGTCCAGTCCGTGCGCGCATCCAAGGCGTAGCCGCTGGCCACGGAGCGGTTGAGGAAGGTGAGCTGGTTGTCCCCGTACGGGATGCCCTGCCACAGGTGGTTGGGCGCGCGCCCGTACGAGGCGGCCAGCAGCTCGGGGGTGCCGTCATTGTTGAGGTCACAGGCGGCGGCGCTCCACGCGTTGCTGTGGGACTTGCCGCCGTTGAGGTTGGCCAGCGTGGCCCAGGGGCGCGTGGTGAGGCCGTACTCGCTGGTCACGTTGGTGAACACAGCGCCGGGACCGCCGCGGAACAACTCATCCTGCTGGGGTTCGTAATTCACTGAGTTGTCCGTTACCCACAGGTCCAACACGCCGTCCCGGTCCACGTCCGTAAACGCCGCGCCCGCGCGCGCCACCGCTTGTGCCGCGCGGCGCAGCGGGGAGTCCACCGGCCCCAGCGCAAAGGTCCCGTCACCATTGTTGAGCATCAGCTCCGCGGATTCGGGCTGCGTGGCGGGATTGGGCACCGTGATGCCGGTGAACACGTCCAGGTCACCGTCGTTGTCCACGTCACCAAACGCGGCCACTTCCGCGGGGCGGCCCCGCCCGCCGTCCGCGCCGGCGGTGCGCGCGGCGGCAATGCCGCTTTGCCGCGTCACATCCTCAAAGTGCGTGCCGGAGCCGTTGTGCAGCAGCCAGGTTCCGCGCACGCCGCCGTCCGTGGCGTAGTTGTCTGCGGTGCCGCCGCGGCGCACAAACAGGTCCGCCCACCCATCACCGTCAACGTCCGCCGCGTTGATGCGGGTGCCTTCCACCGCCAGCGCGTCCAGTCCCCAGCTTGCCGTGGCCTCACGGAATGCGGTGGTGCCGGCGGCCCAGGCCGTGCCGGGGGCGCACAGCTCCGGCAGCGCCTCCACGCAGCTGGCCGCCAGGCGGTCACAGCGGCCGCCGTCCGTGCAGGTGCCCGCTCCGCAGTGGCAGCTGCCATCCGCACCGCATTCCATGTTGAACGCACAGCCCAGCGTGGTGCAGTCCGCGGGACGGCCCGCGTCGCGGTTGGCGTCGTCGTCGTCGTTCGTGGGGCCGCAGGCCAGCAGCAGGAGGAGCGCGGCGGGCGCGCAGACGCGGACGGCGGGGGAGCGCATGGCCGCGCATTCCACCGGCCGCCTCGTCAGGCGTCAAGGGTGTTGTGTCAGGGAGCGCGGGACGGCGCCGGGTGCTGGGGGGGCGTGTTCCCCTGCATGGGACGGAGCGGCAGCGGCGGCATGCCAGGCGGCAGGCGCGCGTCCATCAGGCGCTTGCCCAGGTTGTCCAGGTCCGCCTGCGGCAACACGCGCGCGGGCGCCTGCACCGGGGCCACCTGCGCCATGTCCGGCGCCGGCGCGGGCAGCGCGGCCAGCGCGGAAAGGCCGGCGCCCACGCGTACCTGTGACAGCACCTGGTTCACGCTGGGCGCCATGCGCGTGAGGAACCAGCCCGGAAATACGCCCATGACAATGACCAGCGCAACAAGCGGCGCGTACAGCACGCGCTCGCGCACGTTGAGGTCCTCAATGTCCTGGTTGGCCGGATTGCGCAGCGGGCCAAAGAACACGCGCTTCACCATCCACAGCAGGTAGATGGCCGCCAGGATCACGCCGGAGGCCGCCAGCGTGGCAAACCACACGCCCCCGTTGGCCCCGACGTACGTCTTGGCAAAGGCGTCGGAAGTGAAGGTGCCCATCAGGATCAGGAACTCGCCGATAAAGCCGTTGAGCCCGGGCAGCCCGATGCTGGACAGCGTGATGATGAGGAAGACGATGGTGTACAGCGGGACCTTCGCGGCGATGCCGCCGTACTCGGAGATCTCACGGGTGTGGCGGCGCTCGTAAAGGGTGCCAACCAGGAGGAACAGCGCGCCCGTGGAGACGCCGTGGTTGAGCCCCTGGTAGACGCTCCCCAACACCGCCTTCTCATCCATGCAGGCCAGGCCCAGCATGCAGAAGCCCAGGTGGCTGATGGAGCTGTACGCCACCAGGCTCTTGATGTCCTTCTGCACCATGGACAGCAGCGCGCCGTAGATGACGCCCACAACCGCCAGCATGGCGAGGCCCGGCGCAAACTTCAGCGCCGCCTCCGGAAACAGCGGCATGGCGAAGCGGATGAAGCCGTAGGTCCCCATCTTCAACAGCACGCCGGCCAGCACCACGGAGCCGGCGGTGGGCGCCTGCACGTGCGCCAACGGCAGCCAGGTGTGGAAGGGCACCATGGGCACCTTGATGGCAAACGCCAGCGCAAACGCGCCAAACAGCCACAACCCGTACTTGCGCACCATGGGGTTGCCCGGCACCACGCGCGTCCATTCCACCAGGTCAAAACTCTTGGCGCCCGTGACCTGCCAGATCCAGATGATGGCCACCAGCATCAGCAGCGAGCCGACCAGCGTGTAGATGAAGAACTTGATGGCCGCCTTCACCCGCAGGTCGTAACCCCAGATGCCGATGAGGAAGTACATCGGGATGAGCATGGCCTCCCAGAAGAAGTAGAACAGCAGCACGTCCAGCGCGACCAGCGCGCCCAACATGGCCGTCTCCAGGAACAGCACCAGGATGACAAACTCGCGCACGCGCACCTGGATGCTGGTGAAGCTGCCCAGCAGCGCAACGGGCGTGATGAACGTGGTCAGCAACACCAGGAACAGCGAGATACCGTCAATCCCCAGGTGGTAGCTGGCGCCAATGGAGGGAATCCACACCTCCTTCTGCACAAACTGGTAGCCCGCTTCCGACTTGAAGGTCGGGATGAGCATCAGGCTCACCGCAAACACGGCCAGCGAGATGGTCAGGCCCGCCGCCTTGGTGGCGCCCTTCTCGCGGTCCGGGAAGTAGAACAGACCCAGCGCGCCCAGCGCGGGAGCAAAGACGAGCAGCGTGAGCAGGTGGCCCATGATGTAGTCCATGTGTTCCTCCTCACCGGACCACGTACATGAGCGCCAGGCACACCCCGAGGACAATCAGCGCCACGTAGCGCTGCATGTCACCGTTCTGCACCCGGGCCACCACGCTGCCCGTCAGTTTCACCACCGCCGGCGGCACCACCGTCAACAACCCGTCCACCACAAACGCGTCAATGGCGCGCAGCACCCGGTCGCTCACCCACTTCACCGGCTGGATGATGACCGCGTTGTACAGCTCATCAATCCACCACTTGTTCAGCGCGCCGCGGTAGATGAACGCCAGCCCGCCCTTGGGGATGTTTGCCAGCGCGGGGCTGGGCTCCGGGAAGTACATCCGCGACGCCAGCCACCAGCCGCCCAGGCCCACCAGCACACTGGCAATCATCAGCACCCATTCCATGGTGTGGCCCGCACCGGCGCGCGCCGCCAACTCCCCCGGGCCGGCAAACATGCTCCTGGCCAGCGGGTGCGTGGAGCCCACCGCGTACACCGGTTCCAACCAGTTGAGGATGAAGTTGCCGTGGTACGCGTTGCCGTGCTGGCCCAGCATCTTGGCCACCGGTTCGCCCAGCAGCGCGGGCACGCCAAAGAACCCGCCCACCAGGCTCAGCACGCCCAGGATCCACAGCGGCGCCGTCATGGCGGACGGGGATTCGTGCACGTGCTCCTTGGCGTGGTGGTCAATGCGCCGGCCGTCCCCGGAGAACGTCATGAAGTAGCAGCGCCACATGTAGAAGGACGTGCACCCCGCGCCAATGAAGCCCATCAGCCACAGCACCACGTTCCAGCTGCCCACCGCGGGGGAGGCGTAGGCCCACCACAGGATCTCATCCTTGCTCATGAAACCCGCGGTCAGCGGGAAGCCCATGATGGCCAACGTGGCCATCAGGAACGTGTCCCGCGTGCGCGGCATGTATTTCCGCAGGCCACCCATCTTGCGGATGTCCTGCTCGCCGCCCATGCCGTGGATGACGGAACCGGAACCCAGGAACAGGCACGCCTTGAAGAACGCGTGCGTCACCAGGTGGAAGATGGACGCCACAAACGCGCCCACCCCCGCGCCCAGGAACATGTACCCCAGCTGCGAAACGGTGGAGTACGCCAGCACCTTCTTGATGTCCGTCTGCGCAAACCCAATGGTCGCCGCGAACAGCGCCGTGCACCCGCCGACCAGCGCGATGACCAGCATGGCGGTGGGCGAGAGCACCACGAGGAAGTTCACGCGCGACAGCATGTACACGCCGGCGGTCACCATGGTGGCCGCGTGGATGAGCGCGGACACCGGCGTGGGGCCGGCCATGGCGTCGGGCAGCCAGATGTACAGCGGGATCTGCGCGCTCTTGCCGGTGGCGCCCACAAACATCAGCAGCACCGCCATGGTGATCGCCGTGCCCACGGCCATCCCGGCCAGCGGTCCGCCCATGGGCAGCAGTGTGTCCAGGCTCTTGAGCGCGGCCACCTTCTGCTCCAGCTCCACGCTGTCCAGCGTGCCAAACAGCACCACCAGCGTGAACATCCCCAGGATGAACCCAAAGTCACCCACCCGGTTGACAACGAACGCCTTGAGACCGGCGGCGGCCTTGGCGGCGTCTTCAAACCAGAAGCCAATGAGCAGGTAGCTGCACAGCCCCACCCCCTCCCAGCCCACAAACATCAGCACCAGGCTCTTGCCCATCACCAGGATGAGCATGGAGAAGATGAACAGGTTCAGGTACGCGAAGTAGCGCCAGAACCCGTCGTCATGCTCCATGTAGCCGGTGGAGTAGATGTGGATGAGCAGGCCCACCCAGGTGACCACCATGATCATCACGGCGGTCAGCGGGTCCACCATGAGCGTGACGTCCACGGAGAAGCTGCCGGCGGTGAACCAGTTGTAGAGGTTCTGCACCAGGCGTGCGCCCACCCAGTGCCCGTCCCGCGAGCCAACGCGCCACAGCTGGAACACCGTCAACGTGGACTGCCAGGCGGAAAGCACCATGGCGCTCACGGCGACAAAGTTCACGAACCTGCGTCCCAGGAACTTCCCGAAGATACCGTTGACCAGGAAGCCCAGGAACGGGAACAGCAGGATGAGGTGGAGGCTGTCCAACTGGAAGACGGGCATGGGCACGCCACCGCCCGGCGACGGGAGAACCCGTGGCCGGGAGTGAAGGGGTGCGCCTCCCTAGCACAGCCCTCCCGGAAGCAAACAGCGTCGGCCGGTGCGCAAGTTTCGCCCACGCCTGCGACGTGGGTAGGGCCGCGTTTCAGGCGGCCGGGAGGTCATCCACGCCGGCGTAGACCTCTGCCAGCGGGAGGTCCACGCCCAGCGGGGTGAGCCGCACGGTTCCCTCACCCGTGGCCTCCGTGAGCGTCCAACTGCTGTCAGGGTTGCGGGCAAAGACCTCCACCCGTTTCTCCTGGGAGGCGACCAGCACGTAGGCCTGGAGTGATTCGCGGCGGCGGTAGTGCGTGGCCTTGGCGCCGCGGTCGTAACGCTCGCTGCTCTCGCTGAGGACTTCAAAGACGACGGTGGGATTGAGCAGGGACGGGGGCCGTTCGGTGGACGTCCGGGGCTTGCCGCAGAAGACGGAGAGATCCGGGTAGGCGTACATGCCGGTCTCGTCGATGCGGACCCGGTGGTCTGAGGTGAGCACGCGGCAGGGTCCGCCCCGCAGGTGCCCCACAAGGGTGGCGGTGAGATTGGCCTGGACCAGGGCATGTGCGGTGGATACGCCGGACATGGCGATGATCTCGCCGTTCACGAACTCGCGTTTCTCGGGGCTATCGGCCTCAGTGGCGAGGTATTCAGCCAGGGTCATGCGTGTGGTGGTAGTGGTGGCAACCATGGAGGCCAGCTTGCCACGCCGCGCAGCGGAAGCCCATGCTTCACGGTGTCAAAACGCCAGCGCCGGTCGTGTCCCACGCCATGACGACGATGGTGCACCGGTGCCGCGCCCCGGGCCAAGCCCGTCAAACCAGCCACAGGCTCAGCAGCCCGGCCGCGTAGAGCGCCGCGCCGGTTGGGACGTGGGGGAGGCGCGTCTCCACGGCGTGCAGCAGTGACAGCCCTACGTACGCAGTGATCACATACGGAACAAAGACTTCCCACGTCGTAAAGTGCAGCAGGTCCGGTGCGTGGTAGTGAAAGAACCACGTTCCAAACCCGCCCAGCGCAAACGCATTGGCCGCCACCTCCAGCAGCATGGCATCCACGCCGACGAGGACGGCCTTGGCCCAGCGGGGGCGCAGGAACACGAGCCGCGGATTCCCATCAATGGCCTGGTGCAATCCGTAGAGGAAGAACCCGTACATGGGCCACATCAGCGTGCCCACGCCGGAGGTGAACCCGTGATGAACGGGCCAGGTCTCATACGTCCAGCAGGGCCGCCCGATGACGGCGACAAACAGCGAATCCGCGCCGATCTCCGCCCACAACGCACAGAAGAACGTGACGCCCATGTACAGGACCAGCTTGGGCGGTTGGATGCGGAGGCGCTGGCCCAGCAGGGCGCTGTTGAACAGATACAGCAGCGGCAGGAAGAACACGGCAAACGCGATCATGAACGCAGGTAGCCCTGCGGGCACCAGCGGATGGATGCCTTCCGGCCGCACCTGCAGCACGGCCCACCACAGCACCCGCGTGACGGCAAAAGCCGCCGCGTACACGGCCGCCAGCGCCAGGGCCCAGCGCGCGGCGCGCGCGGTCATGGATGCGTGCCCGGTCCCGGGAGTTGGGCCACCTCAACCAGCACGCCGCCGGTGCTCTTGGGGTGGATGAACGCCACCTGCGCGCCGTGGGCGCCGGGCTTGAGTTTCTCGTCAATCATGCGGGTGCCGCAGGCTTTCAACGCGTCCACGGTGGCCTGGCCCGCCGGGGCTTCAAAGCAGACGTGGTGGATGCCCGGGCCGCGCGTCTCAAGGAACTTGCTGACCTCCGAGCCCTCACGCATGGGGGCAATGAGCTCAATGCGCACGTCACCGATGGGAAGAAAGGCGACGCGGATGCCGCGCTCCGGCAGTTCCTCCACGTGCGTGCACGGGATGCCCAACGCGCGCTCCCAGAACGTGCGCGCTTCGTCCAGGTCCTTCACCGCAATGCCCAGGTGGTCAAGCTTCTTCACGCCCGCCATGTGCGCCTCCGTGCGCGGGGCGTGTACCGGAGGTGACCGCGCGCCGCCAGCGCCGTGCATTCACGGCGGACGGCACGCGGCCAACCAGCCCGCAGCGGGACCCGACCCCAGGTGCCTACTTCCACTCAAAGGACGTGCTGCGCGTGTTGCCCTGGGCGTCCACCTCGTATTCAAACAGCACGGCGCAGCTGTTGAGCCGCGCCCACTTGGATGCCTGCGTGCGGAAGTACAGCGCGCCGCGGTAGCTGGCGGCGCCGTCCTTCTTCAGCGTCCCCACGCCCTCGCCAACCCAGGTGGCCGCGTCGCCAGCGTCGCTCATCACCACGCCCTGGCCTTCGCCAAACAGCGTGCCGTCCGGACGCAGCGCCGAGCAGTACGTCCCGGTGTCGGTGATGGACACGCCCAGCAGCGTGCCGTGTTGCTTGAAACAGATTTCCATCTGCGGCGGCTCGCCGGCCTTGGTGGCCAGCACGCGCTCAACGGTGACCTTGCCTTTCCCTTCTCCGATTCGTTCCCCCAACATGACTGCCTCCGAAACACGGGTTTCAGCACGGCAACTCGCCGGCCCGCCCGGCGGGGCCATGTGCCGGTGAGGTAACGCGGAGGGGTGCGCGCGCAAAGACGTGGGTTGATCCCGTGGCGACGGGGCCGCCGGATTCTTCGCTCCGGCTTGCCGGCGGCGCTAACGTCCGCGGATGACGCCGGCGGACCCATGGAACTTCGCCCCTATCAGAAGGAATGCCTCACCGCGCTCTACCGGGCGTGGCGTGATGGGCGGCGCCGCGTGCTGGTGTCCCTTCCAACCGGAACCGGCAAGACGGTCATCTTTGCGTGTTTCCCGTCGTTCTTCCGCATGAAGAAGCGGATGCTTGTTCTGGCGCACCGCGAAGAGTTGCTGGAGCAGGCCCTGGAGAAGTTCCGCGCGCTGGCGCCAGAACTCAAGGTTGGCGTGGAGCAATCCACCCGCAGCGCGGCGCCGGACTGCAACGTGGTGCTGGCCTCGGTGGGCACGCTGGGACGTGACGGCAGCCGCCGGTTGGCCGCGCTCAACCCGGAGGATTTCTACCTCATCGTCGTGGACGAAGCGCATCACGCGGTGGCGCCCACCTACCGCCGCATCCTCCAGCACCTCAAGGTGTTTGAACCCGAGTCCAAGCGCCTGCTCGTCGGTTTCACCGCCACGCCGCGCCGCGGCGACGGCCAGGGGCTCGGCGAGGTGTTTGAGCAGATCAGTTACACCAGGGGCATTGAGGAGATGATCCGCGCGGGCTTCCTGTGCGGCATCGCCGGGTGGCGCGTCCGCACCGGCGTGGAGCTGGGGAAGGTCCGGGTCGTGCGTGGGGACTTTGCGGAGGGCCAGCTGGCCCGGGCCGTCAACACGCCAGCGCGCAATGAAATGGTGCTGCGGGCGTGGCGAAAGATTGCCGGGAACCGCCGGACCCTGGTGTTCTGCGTGGACGTGCAGCACGCGCAGGACCTGGCGGCGCGTTTCACGGACAACGGCATTGCCGCCGCGGCCATCTACGGAGACATGCCGTCGGAGGACCGCCGGCAGGCGCTGCGGCGCTTCTCGTCGGGTGAGCTGCAGGTGCTCACCAACTGCAACGTGCTCACGGAGGGTTTTGATGAGCCGCGGGTGGATTGCGTCCTGCTGGCGCGGCCCACCAAGTCGCTGCTGTTGTACGCGCAGATGGTGGGCCGGGGCACGCGGCTGCACGCGGAGAAGAACGAGCTGGCGGTCATTGACGTGGTGGACAACTCCGACCAGCACACCCTGGCGGGCCTCAACCGCCTGTTTGACCTTCCCGGAGACATGGACCTCAGAGGCGCGGGGGTCGTTCCCACCATGGACCGCCTGCGGGATGTGGCGGCGCGCTTCCCGTGGATTGAGCTGTCGCATCTGCAATCCGCGGGCGACCTGCAGTTCGTCACGGAGCGGGTGGACCTGTTCAAATGCGACACGCCGTCGGAGATTGCGCCGTTCACCAGCTTTACCTGGCTGCCGGATGCGTCCGGCGGGTACCGCCTGGTGCTGGGCGGAGGGCGGCAGTTGGAAGTGCGCCGCAACCTCCTGGAACGCTGGGAGGTGCTGCAGCGCAACAGCTACCGGGATGACAGCCGGCCCGTGGCAGTGACGGATCAGCTGGAGCGCGCGCTCGCGTATGCCGACCGTCTGGTCCGCGAGCAATCGGCCGACGCACTGGCGCTCGTGGAACGCGATGCGCGCTGGCGTGACAAGGAGCCGACCGAGGCGCAACTGCAACAACTGCAACGGCTTGCCATTCCCCGCGCGCCGGACCTCACGCGCGGGCAGGCGTCATGGATCATTGCCATGGCGCTTGCGCGCGGACCGGGAAGCAGGCAGGCGCAGGTGCTCAGTGGGTGACGCCCGCTGGAATGCTCCGGCCGCCGCCGCCGCGGGTTCGCGTTGGGGCGGCACGCGCTGGTACACACAGGGGTGAAACGGGAGGTTTTGTGCGGCCGCTCATCCTCGTGACGCCCGACGTGACAGTCCGCCAGGTGGTGGGCGTGGACCGCCGCGTCTACGAACTCAACGCGACCTACTGCGACGCGGTGGAGGAAGCGGGCGGTTTGCCGCTGGTGGCACCGTGTGCGGCCTCCGCTGACGTGGTGACGGAGCACCTGGCGCGTGCGGACGGTGTGCTGTTGACCGGCGGGGACTTTGACGTGGACCCGCGGTTGTACGGTCATCGCCCGCACCCCAAGCTGGGGACGCTGAAGCCGGACCGCACGGACTATGAGCGCGCGTTGGCACAAGCTGCGTTGCACCGGGGCCTGCCGGTGTTGGGCGTGTGCGGCGGGATGCAGGTGCTCAATGTGGTGCTCGGCGGGACGCTGTGGCAGGACCTGCCGGACGAGCGCCCGTCCGAGATTGTGCACAGCCAGAAGTTTGACCGCCGCCAGCCCGCGCACGCGGTGGACCTGGTGCCTGGTTCCCTCCTGGCGCGGTTGTATGGGAACACACGCATCCACGTGAACACGTCCCACCACCAGGCGGTGCGGGACCCGGGGCGCGGTGTGCGCATCACCGGCACGGCGGAGGACGGCCTGCCTGAGGCGCTGGAGGTGGATGGGCAGACGTTCTGTGTGGGCGTGCAGTGGCACCCGGAGACGCTGTCCCCAACGGACACTGACCCGCGGCCGCGGGCGGTGTACGCGGGACTGCTGGAAGCGGCGCGCGTCCACGCGTCCAAGAGGGGGCGATGATGCGCGGGCCGGGCTGGTGGGTCGGGTTGCTCGCGGCGGTGCTGGTGCTGGGCGCCTGCCGTGACGACGAGGGTGAGGGCTGTGGCGACGGCCCGGCGTGCGCAGCAGGCTCGCAATGCACCGGTGGCCGGTGTGTCCGCCCGTGTCGCGCGGATACGGATTGCACGGGTGACCAGACGTGTGACGTCACGCTGGGCGAGTGCCAGGCCGCCGGCGGCGCGTGTGCGTCCGACACGGACTGCGCGGGACGTCACTGCCTGCTTCCTGATGCACGTTGCGTGGATTGCACCGCTGCGCAGGACTGCCCCGGCGGCGTGCCGTGCGACGCGACCGCGCACGTGTGCCTGGTCCCGTGCACGGACAGCGACGGAAGCGAGCCGAACGACACCGTTGCCACGGCGGCACCGTTGGCACCGGGGTCATCACGCACGGGGACGCTGTGCCCGGCCGACGTGGATTTCTTGCAGGTCACGCTGGCTGCCCCCGGGGAACTGCAGGTGGTGATGACGGTGGAAGGGGCCGCGGGTGGGCCGCGCCTGGACCTGGTGGATGTGGGCGGCGGCACGCTGGCGTCGGGGACGTTGACGGGATTGGAACTGCGCCTGTCCGCACCGGGCCTTGCCGCCGGTGCGCACCTGCTGCGCCTTTCCACCACGGGCAGTTCGCCCACGCCGTACACGCTCACCGCCACAGTGTCCGGCACCGCCGCGTGCACCCAGGAGGCGGGCGAACCCAACGACACGCCCGCGCAGGCCACCACGTTGTCCGCCGACGGTGCCGCGCACGGTGGTGCGCTGTGCGCGGGGGACGTGGACCACTACGCCATCACCGCTGCGGCGGGCGATCGGCTGCGCGTGGTGGCGGCGGGGCAGGGCGGAACCACCGTGGACCTGGAGCTGCTGGATCCGGCGGGGACGTCGCTGGGCACGGGTTCACCGCTGCAGACCGGTGCGCTCACCGCGGGGCGCTACGTGGCGCGCGTGTCATCCGGCACCACACCGCGCAACTACACCATTGCGGTGGGCATCACGCAGGGCGCGCCGCCGTGCCGGCAGGTGGACGCGGAGCCCAATGACACGCCCGAGCAAGCGCAGGCCGTCCCCACCGACGGGACCCAGGTGGACGGCGCGGTGTGTCCCGGTGATCGGGATCGCTTCCGCGTGGTGGCGCAGGCGGGGGATGAGTTGGTGGCGTCAACGTTGATGGTGCCCGGCTCCGGGGACGGGCCGTTGGTGTTGGCGTTGGAGGACGCCTCCGGCAACGAGGAATCCACGTCAACCGGACCGCTGCAGGTGAGTTCGCTTGCCGTCGGGACGCACTTTGTCGTGGTGCAGGGCGCCAACGCGGGGGCGCAGGCCGCGTACCGCCTGGCCGTGACACTGACCACGCCGCAGGCGCCCGCGGACCCGTGCCTGGACAACGGGCGCGAGCCCAACAACACCACCGCGGTTGCCACGCCGCTGGTGCTGGGTGGCACGGTGTCCGCGCGCCTGTGCGCTGACGACGAGGATCGCTACCGCTTCACGCTGGTTGCGCCTGCCGTGGTTCGCGTGGGCATTGCGTTCACCCATGCCAACGGGGACCTGGACCTGCAGGTGCTGGGTCCCGGGGACGTGGTGGAGGCGTCCTCTACCGGCGTCACCAACGAAGAAGTGGCGGAAGCGGGCCTCCCCGCAGGCGACCACGTGGTGCGCGTGTACGGCTACCGCGGCGCCACCAACCCGTACGTGCTCACCACCGCGGTGGCGTCGTGCGCGGGGGATGACCAGCTGGAGGAGAATGACCGCCCGGACCGCGCCACCGCGGTGGGGCCCGGGAGCTACGCGCTGGTGCGCTGCCCGGGTGATGACGACCACCTGGCGGTGGCGCTGGCCGCCGGTGACGCGCTGCAGGCCACGCTCACCGGCCCCGGCCTGGCCCTGGAGCTGCTGGACCCCGGCGGTGCGCTGGTGACGTCGGGGTCGCCGCTGTCCGCCGCCGGGTTGCCCGCGGGGCGGTACGTGGTCCGCGTGACGGGGACCAACGCCGTGAACACGGACTACGCGCTGGTGCTGGGCGTGACGCCGGGGGATGCGCGCGTGTGCGTGGATGACGCGGCGGAGGAGGATGATGCGCTTGCGTTGGCGCGTGAGGTGGGTCCCGCGTCCCTGGCGGACGGGCGCGCGTGGGTGACGGGCGTGGCGTGCGCGGGTGACGAGGACTGGGTCACCGTGCCGTTAGCGGGGCCGTCGCGCATCACGGCGGACCTGGTGTTCAACGCGCCCGCGGATGACCTGGACCTCTACCTGCGCGAACGCCAGGGCTACGGAACGCAGACGCGCGCGCTGGCCTCCAGCAACGGCACCACCACGCACGAACACGTGGAAGGCACGGTTCCCGGCGGCACCACGGTGGCGCTCCAGGTGCGCCGTTACGGCGGGACGGATGCACCCACCTGGCGCCTGGAAGTGGGCGCCCAACCGTTGCAGGTACCCGACGGTGGCTGCGTGGATGACCTCCCGGACACGGTGGTCACCGCCGGCCCGGACGGTGGTGTGCCCGGCGGCCGGGATGACACGTTCTCCACCGCCACGTGGTTGTCATCCGACGGCGACACGGCCAGCGCGCGCGCCGTGTGTGCGGGCAACGTGGACTGGTACCAGGTGTGGTTGTCGTCGGGGCAGGTGCTCACGGTGGATCTCAGCTACACGTGGTCCACCGGGCATGACCTGGACCTGAAGGTGTACAAGCCGTCGGACGCGGCGCAGGCGGTGGCGTTCGGCGTGTCGTCTGATGATGACGAGCACGTGCAGTACACCGCCACCGAGGCCGGCGCGCACCGCGTGGAGGTCTACGGTTTTTCGGGCGCTTCCAACACGTATTCGCTGCGGGTGGGCGTGACGGGGAATTGAGACATGCGCAGGCAATTGCGTTCCATGATGGCAGTGGGGTGGCTGGTGGGCGCGTGCGCGTCGGAGCGCGCGGCCACGTCCGGGGCGGACCCGGGTGGGGCGGGGGAGACTGCCACCACGGACACGCGCGCGGCCATGGAAGCGCGTGACCGCCTGGAACCCCTGCTGCTGGATTGCGCACGGCTCACCTACGCCGGAAGTGAGACGCCCATTGAAATTCGCGCGTTCGTGGACGGGCGCGGCAGCACCGTGGCGTTGGAGGTGACCGACCTGGAACGCCGCCCCTTGTCCATGATGTGTCCGGGTGACCGGCCCGGTACCGACGCCGTGGTGCGCGGCGGCGGCAAGGGCTGGGGACGCCGCCCGGCCAGCGGCTGGATGGTGGAGGCGTTTTGCGCGCCGGGATTTGACGGAACCACGGGATGCAGCGCGCGGTCGTCCTACGTGCTCCCGGCGGCGGCACCTGAACCGCCCTCCACCGCCAAGGCGCCCGTCGCCACCAACGGGGAGGGCAGCGCGGCCGGAGCCACCGTGCGCCGCGCGGACGCGTTCCGCCGCTACCAGCTGCGCCGGCTGGGCACGGACGTTGACGGGGACAAGCAGGTCAACCTGGAGCAGCAGCTCGTGGTCCTGGACCAGGCGCTGTTGTTGTGCCTGCATTCGCGGTTGCCGGACATCAACCTGTCCAGCAGCGCGGATGTCTCGGCCCGCATTGGGGTCAACCTGGACAGCAAGGCCCTGTCCGCGCCGCTCAAGGTGCGCTCCATGAACCCGCCTGCGCTGTGGACGTTCCTGGCACCGTGCCTGAAGGCGGTCACCGGTGACGACGAGACCCGCGGCATTGAGGCCACCGTCCGCTACACGCTGGTGGCCGAAGCCACCGAGACGCCGCCGGGGAAATTCGTCCAGCAGGTTTCCCTGGAGATGTTGCAGGAACAGGTGGAGGTGACCGCGCCGGCCCCGGCACGCAAGCAGGCCGCGGACCGGCTGCTTGCCGCCATGCAAACGTGCCTGCAGGAGCATCCGGTGGAGAGCCGCGGCGCGCTGGGGCGCTGGGCCACGCTGGGCGCGGTCCGCTTCCAGGGCACCGTCGCCTCTCCCGTCGCCTCCGCGCTGCAACTGTTGGAGCTCAAGGCGCTTGCCGCGGATTCAGACAAGGACCCGCCGGACGCGCTGTCCGGCGCGGCGCGCTGCACGCTGGCCGCCCTGGCGCCGTCCAACCCGAGCGGAACGCCGGCGCGTGTGTCCTGGACTGTCGTGGTGAAGGTGGGACCGCTGGAGTAACGGCGCGCGCTTTACACGGCGCGGGGGCGCGTGGCACTCCCCGTTCATGGCGCTGCACATCTTCAACACCCTCACTGGCAAGAAGGAACCGCTCCAGCCCCGCAACCCGCCCCGGGTCACCGCGTACATCTGCGGCGTCACCGTCTATGACCTGTGCCACGTGGGACACGCGCGCGCGTACGTCAGCTTTGACGTGGCGGTGCGGTTCATGCGCCGGCGCGGTTACGACGTGAAGGTCATCCGCAACTTCACGGACGTGGATGACAAGATCATCGCGCGGGCCAACAAGGACGGCGTGCCGGCCGCGGACGTGAGCGAGAAGTTCATCAAGGAGTTCAACGTTGACATGGGCGCTCTCAAGGTGCAGCCCGTGACCGTGGAGCCCAAGGTCACCACGCACATGCCGCAGATCGTCGCGCTGGTGCAGAAGCTGGTGGAGCGGGGCAGCGCGTACGTCGTGGACGGCGTGGGCGGCGCCAAAGACGTCTATTACTCGGTGGACAGCTTCCCCACGTATCTGAAGCTCTCCGGGCGCTCCAAGGAGGACCTGCAGGCCGGCGCGCGGGTGGAAGTGGACGAGCGCAAGAAGGACCCGCTGGACTTTGCGCTGTGGAAGAGCGCCAAGCCCGGCGAGCCGTCGTGGGATTCGCCGTGGGGCAAGGGCCGCCCGGGCTGGCACATTGAGTGCTCGGCAATGTGCCTGGAGCACGCGGGCCCCACGGTGGACATCCACGCCGGTGGCCGGGACCTCATCTTCCCGCACCATGAGAACGAGATTGCCCAGAGCGAGCCGGTCAACGGCGCGCCGCTGGCCACCCTGTGGATGCACAACGGGTTTGTGAACATTGACAACGAGAAGATGAGCAAGTCCCTGGGGAACTTCTTCACCATCCGGGACGTGCTTCAGCGCGTGAGCCCGGACGCGCTGCGCTACTTCCTGCTCACCACGCCGTACCGCGGACCCATCAACTTTGCGGACACGCTGCTGGATGACGCGGAGCGCCGCGTGGAGACGCTGTATGAGAGCCGCCGCCGCGCCGCCGAGTACGTTCTGCAAAACGCCCCGGAGGACGGACCCGGCTACCGCGAGGTGGTGAAGGGCACCAAGGCGGAGGGGATGCTGGGCGCGGGAATTGGGAACCTGTTTGACGAGGCCATGGACGACGACTTCAACAGCGCGCGCGCGCTGGGCGTGCTGGCGGATGCGGTGCGGTTTGCCAACACGCTGATGGACGGCAAGGAGAGCGAGTTGCTGGGGAAGAAACTGCCACCCAAGACGCGCGCGCGTTTGGTTCGCGGGATTTGGGAGGAACTCGCCGGCATCATTGCGGTGCTGGGCGTGGTGGATGAGGACCCCGCCGGCTACCTGGACCGCCTGCGGGCGCGCCGCTGCGCGCGCCACGGAATTGACGCCACGTGGGTGGAGCAGCGCATTGCCGCACGCGCGGAGGCCAAGGCCAGGAAGGACTTTGCCGCGGCGGACGCGGTGCGCGCGGAGCTGGCGGCAAAGAACGTGGTGCTCAAGGATTCGGCCACGGGCACGCGCTGGAGCGTGGAAGACCGCGTGGCGGGATAAACGGCAACAACGGCCTCACGCGCCCACCGACTGCCCCGCGCAACAGAACAAACCGAACCACCGGACGACCGAGCAACAACCGGTGGGGCCGGCGTCCCCGCCGGCCGCCTGCGCAGCCCTCCTCGGTGCCGGAGGCCGGCGAGGCCGGCCCGCAACCCCGCGCGCCGTAGACGCCGCCCGCCACGCCGCCTCCGTCCACGACGACAACCGGCGCGGGCTGATACCGCAACGGCGAGGTATCAGCCTCCCACCCGTGGAGGTTGCTGGCTCGTGGCTGGCGTGTCAGGTTTCCCGCATGGTGTCCAACACGCATTCCTCCGGCTCGGTGTTCGTCCCGCTGCCCGTGCCCGCGGACGACCCCAACGTGGACCAGCGGATGCTGCTCCACGGCGTGACCTGGCGCGACTACCTGGTGTTGCGCGAGCTGTTGGACGGCCCGGGACTCCGGATGACCTACCTGAACGGAGTGCTTGAGTTCATGTCGCCCTCCCGCAAGCATGAAGGCGTCAAGACGCGTCTGGCCCGGCTGCTGGAGTTGTATGCACTTGAGCTGGACATCCCGCTGTTCGGGTATGGGTCCACCACGTTCCGGCATGAAGCCCAGGAACGCGGGCTGGAGCCGGACGAGTGCTACGTTGTTGGGCGGGACATGGCTGAGTTTCCTGACATTGCGCTGGAGGTGGCGGTGACGGCGGGGGGTCTCAACCGGCTGGAGGTGTACCGGCCCATGGGGGTGAAGGAGGTCTGGTTCTGGTTTGAGGGATCCATCACCGTCTACGTGCTGGAAGACGGCGGCTATCGGCACTGCGCGCGGAGTTCGCTGCTGCCGGACCTGGACCTCAAGGAACTGGCCCAGCTTGCGGACCAGGAGGATCAGCACGCGGCGCTCAAGGAATACCGTCGGAGGTTGAGGGAGTTCTCCGCGCACTGAGAGGGCGGGCAGGCCCGGTGTTCCTGGGTCATGGGGGCGATCCCGGGCGATCCCGCCCACCCCACGGCTCCCGGTTGTGATCCCCATCGCTTTCTGCCAAGGTGCGCCGCCCTTCCAGGCCGGCTCCCACTTTGGGGGCGGTCGTCGCACACCGTGCGGGCCCCGTTAGGTCGCTAACGGCGCAGGGGGGCACACCGGGGTGCCCGTGGAACCAGTCCTGAATACGCCACTGAGTCCAAGCGCTTGTGCCAGCCGGCACGGGCTTGGGCGTGGCGTGGGACTTGCTCAGCGGGCCCAAAGCCCTCAGGCGCGCCGGCCGGGTGGCCGGGGCCAGGAGTGGATCGCATGAAGCAGACAAGCACAGGTCGGTGGTGGTTGGTGGGCTGCGTGGCGGTGTCGCTCGGCACTCCGGCAGCCCTTGCGGCCCCGCGGACCACCCAAATCACCAAGACGGCAGCCAAGGCCACCCCGGCGCCCGCAGCAGACGCGCCGGTGTCTCCCACCCCCACCACGCCGGAAGTCCCGGTGGTGACGCCCCCGGAGGTGGTGCCCCCCGGGGACGCCCGGCCGGGCGAAGGCGGCGTGTTTGCGCCGTTTGTCCCGCTGGTGGAGGGGCTGACGGACAACCTGCAGCTGGGCCGGCCGGAGAAGTTCCCCGTTGGCATGCGCGCGGTGCTGGACACGTCGGTGGGCTCCGGCGGGTTTGTGCTCAACCAGTACGCGCGCCAGCCGTCGGTCTCCAACACGCTGCGCCTGCAGCCGTCGCTGGCCATCTGGAAGTCCCTCAAGGCTTCCATGGTGTTGCAGGTGACCAAGGAGTGGATCGTCTCGCCCACGCAGTCCACCACGGTGCCCAACCAGATCCTCTTGCAGGACCTGTGGATGGGCGTGGGGATGCCGCAGATCTACCGGGATGAGATGACCGGCCTGTCATTTGGCGCCGGCCTGTGGACGTATGCGCCCACGTCCATCCAGAGCCGGTCTGAGACGCTGCTGGTGGCGGCGCGCCCGTGGGTGACGCTGGCGTGGAGCAAGTGGGGCTTTGAAGCGGGCTACACGCTGGGCGTCCGCAAGAACTTCCACCAGTACGTGAACCCCACGGTGGATGCCCGCTCCGGCGCGGTGGAGTGCACGGACCTGTCCGGCCGCTGCTTTGTGGCGGAGGTGGACGCCGGCGTGGCCCCGCGTGACGAAGAAGGCTTCCTCAAGAACGTGGGTGGCGGGCGCGTGCTGGACCTGCGCCGCCGCAACGTGAGCTACCAGGTCAGCCACCAGCTCACCGCGGGATACACGCTGTTTGACAAGCTCAGCTTCAGCGGGATGCTCATGCTGGCCAGCGCGTTCCGGTACGCCAACCCGCAGAATGAGTTCTCGTCACCCAACGCGCAGAACCCGCAGGGCCACACGGACGTGTTGTGGAGCAACCTGGACGTGTCCTACGCGCTGTTTGACCACGTGGCCTTCTCCACCGGCTGGGGTCTGGTGCAGCCGTTCTACATGATGAACCGCGGCAGTGGCATTCCCGGGTGGAACACCAATGGCCAGAACGCCCCCGTCAGTGGCGGCGTGCTGTTCCCGGCGTTCCCGTTCTGGGACTTCTTCACGCCGGGCAACAATCTCCAGTCCTTCTACTTTGACGTCATCATCTCTCTCTGAGGAGCACTTCCCATGTCCGTCCGCTCATCCACGGGAGCCTCCATGCGTTTCCTGTTGACCGCCGCCCTGGCCGTGACAGCCCTTGCCGGCTGCCTCATCCAGCAGCCCAACCCGGACATCAACCGGGTCCAGAAGCCGTATCTGCCCAAGAGCATCTTCAATGACGGCGGGAGCTGGTACCTGCGCCGCACGTTTGTGGATGCGCCACCGCAGAGCTGGTACGCCATTGGTGAGGGTGATTGGCCCGCCGCGGAGCGCATCCGCTTTGAAATCCGCGAAGACGCGCTCATCCTCTACCGGGACTATGAACTGGTGCCCGGCAGCGAGACCGCCGAGCAGCCCGGCAGTGACTACCGCGGCACCATTGTGGCCAAGTTCCCGATCACGGAGCACTTTGACATCCGCCGGGCGTACAACCCCGTCACCGGCGAGCAGATGAACACCATTGAGAAGAACACGGAGCGCCCGTGGTTCCAGCGCGACTACGTGGTGGTGGATTGGGGCGCCTCCATGGACGGCAACCCCGCGTACTACGTCCAGGAGCAGGAGCGGACCAACCCGGACCGCGCGCGCTTTGGGAATGACTACCTGGAGTTCACGCTGCGCCAGAGCGCGGAGCCCTTCCTCATCTCCTGCTGGGGCGGCCTGGACTGGGCCACCGTGCCGGACTGCGGCAGCGGCACGGTGGACATCCGCTGGAGCCTCAGCCGGGTGGACGCCAGCGCGGACTTTGAGCCCACGCCGTTCCCGGACAGCGTGCAGCTGGTGGATGAGGGCGGCCAGCCGGTGCGGGACGTGCGCGGCCACGCGGTGCGCGTGCCCATCTTTGACAAGTTTGGCTTCTTCCGCCTGGAGCGGCTGACCTATGACCGCAACCGCGGCATCACGGACAGCGGGCGGCTGATGCGTGCCTTCAAGTTCAACATCTGGAAGAAGAGCTTTGGCCCGGATGGCCAGCCCATCCCGTTTGCCCAGCGCGAGCCGCAGCCCATCATCTACTACATGAACGCGGACATGCCTGAGGACAGCTGGGGCTCTGAAGCGGGCAGCGCCCTGTCCACGCTGACCATCAAGCAGGCCAACATTGAGATCGGCAACGACTACAATCAGGTGTTCCGCCAGGTGGTGGAGACCCTGCAGGGCCGGCCGCTGGACGCCAACTTCCGCATGTTTGAGGTGCGCGAGAACGACTGCAACTTTGCGCACGTGGTGCAGTTTGCCGACGAGAACGGCCTGGGCGAGGAGCTGGAGTTTGTGGGCGGCGTGGAAGGCTTCACCACCCGCCACGGCGAGATGGCCGCCGCGTGCACCGCGGAACCCATGGGCCGTGACTGCAGCGACAAGCGCCAGAAGTGGGGCTACACGCTCAAGCAGGCGTGCACCGCGCTGGAGAGCTCCACCGAGAACAACGACAATGACCAGCCCAAGTTCGCCTGGCAGCGGCTGGGTGACGTGCGCTACTCGTTTGTGCACCTCACCAGCCACCTGCAGTCCGTGGGCTGGCTGGGCCTGGGCATGCTGGCCGCGGACCCCGTCACCGCGGAGATCCGCAACGCATTTGCCTACGTGGATGGCCCGGGCACGGACATGTCCGCCACCATTGCATTGGATTACGTGGACGGCATGAATGACCAGACCGAAATGGCGGACCTGGTGTTTGGCACGGACATCTCCACCTACACCATGCAGCAGAACCAGAAGGTGGGCGCCAAGCTCAAGGGCTACCCCACCTCTGAGCAGATTGCTGACGTGGAGCGCCGCTTCCGCATGCGCGGTGAGCGCCCAGAGGAACTGCTCAAGCCGGCGGACAGCCTGCCCGCGCAGGCCATGGCGCGGCTCAGCGCGCTGGCCGGCACGCCCATGGAGCGCGCGCTGCTGAACCAGGATGACCTGATGCTGGCCGCGGGCCGGCCCATGCCGGAGGGCGGGGACTTCACGGAGGAGGCGCTGGAGAAGGTGAGCGCCGCGCGCGGGTCCATGGAGAGGATGAAGCAGGCCTACCAGGAGCGCATCAAGCGTGCGGTGGGCGGCAAGGACGGACCCTGCCACTACCTGCGCGAGTTCATTGACGACGGTCTCATTGGCATGGCGCTGCAACTGCGCGACAAACCGAGGGTGGAGCGATGGGCCTACCTGCGCTTCATGATCTACAAGACGGTCATGCTGCATGAGGTGGGTCACACCCTGGGCCTGCGGCACAACTTCCAGGGCACCTATGACGGGTTGAACTACCACCCGTCATTCTTCCGCAAGCTGGAGCTGTACACGCGGGCCTCCCAGGCCGGCGCGGAGCGCGAGGCACTGCCGCTGGATGACGCGTGGACCGTGGCCGACGCGGGCCTCACCGCCGGCGGTGGCCAGGCGGCCGCGTTTGCCGCGGACAAGAGCAGCCTGGAGCGCTGCATCAGCCAGGTCGCGCTCAGCGAGGACCGCTGGGTCACCGATTGCGTGAACAACGACTCGTCATCTGACTCCAACACCGTCAAGCTGCGCAACTGCAGGGATGCGCTGCCCTACGCGCGTGAGACCGCGCAGGTGCTGGTGATTGACGCCATGATGTGCCTGCGCGCGGACGAGGGGAAATCCTCCTCCGTCATGGACTACCACGGCAAGCTCAACGGCCGCTTTGAGGGCCTGGGCTACTACGACAAAGCCGCGCTGATGTTTGGCTACGGCCAAATCGTGGAGGAGTTTGATTCGGACGCGCTGCGGAACATCACCGCCTCCAGCCCCGCGGATGAACTTCCCAAGTGGGTGGACACCAACGACTACAAGCGCTCCATTGACGATTTGGCGATGAACGCCGATGCGCTCAGCCACCGCGTGTTCCGCTACAAGCCGTGGAGCGCCACGCGCACGTCCTATTCGCCCAGTGCGTTGGAGGTGCCGTACGGGTTCTGCTCTGACGAGCGCGCCTACACCGGCGGGGGCACGGACAAGTGCCGGCTGCGGGACTTCGGCGGCAACCACCGCGAGCAGATGCAGCACGACCTCCTGCGCTACAAGGAGTATTACTTCTTCACGCAGTTCGCCCGGAACCGGCTGACGTGGGACATTGGCGCGGCCATCCAGGGCAACCGCACCATCTTTGACAACATCCTGCGCACGTTCCAGTACATGTACTTCTACCGTGCGTTCAGCCCCACGTTCTTTGAGACGGACAAGGGGCGGGACTTCCTCAAGGCCTCCCAGGCGGGCCTGGACCTGTACGCGGAGGTGCTGGCGCAGCCGGAGATGGGCCTGTTCCTGGAGCCCAACACGGCGTGGGGCTTCACGCGGGACAGCCGGGTGCGCGGCCGCTACCTGCGCGTCAGCGCGGAGGAGACGCTGGACCTGGATCCCAGCCAGTTCACCGCGGGCGGCCAGGCGCGGGTGGCGGTGCCGTCGTACTACTACGGCACCTGTGATTTTGGTGATTACTCGGGATTTGATTGCAACCAGGGCGCGCAGTACCCGGGCTTCACCTGTGACAACAACCTGTGCGCCATGACCATCCCCCTGGGAGACGGTCGGCCCAGCTACCTGAACTTTACCAACGACTACGAGGACTGGTTCTTCACGTACGTCGGCAACTACTTCGACAAGCAGGGCGTGATCATCGACATGGTGGACTCCGCCTCCTACTTCCCGCAGTTGGCGGAAGAAGGCGGCTACGGCGTCATCAACCCCAACGTCCGCCTGCTGAACGTGGGTGTGGCGTCCCTGTTTGGTGACTCCATCCGCGGCGCCCTGCACGGCCTCATCACGGACCGCCCGCGCGACTACTCCAACTACTGGAGTCCGGCCACCGGGTATCAGGCGCGCAGCTTCATCAGCCTGGAGCGCGGCAAACAGCCGTTGGCCAGCGACGATGTCCTCATTCTCCCGCGGTCCATCACCAACCTGCCGTACCTGGCGCTGCTGTACGGTGCGGCGTTCCAGTCCAGCCTGGATGACGGTGTGCTGGACTTCATGACAACCATGCAGGTGGGCGTGAAGGGCGAGGAAGATGACATTGGCGGGTGGGACAACCTGCCGGCGGACCTCAAGGCTGAGTTCACCCACCCGCAGACAGGCGTGACCTACCGCGCCAGCAAGGTGGGTGACTACGCCATTGGCTACGAGCTGGTGCAGGAGGCCAAGCGGCAGGCGCAGAAGTACCTGGACTACAAGGCCTGCACGGATGACCCCAGTTCCACGGCGAGCCAGTGCATGTGCACCTACGCGGTGAAGTTCTACTACGACGACAAGAATGGCGACGGCGACATCAACGGCACCGGCGGCGGCGGAGCCACCGACGAGTGCATCATCATGCGCGCCGAAGACCAGGGGAAGCGCCCCTGCCAGACCAGCGTGGAACCCTGCGCCGCGCTGGACCGGCAGGACAAGCGTGAACGCGCGATGGAGCGCATGGAGATGGCCGTGGAGCGGTTGGAAAACCTCCGCGGCTTCTACCAGTCCTTCAACGGCAGCTGGCGCCTGTGAGGTGGACCATGTCTACGCGTGAACTGACCAAGAACCGGGAGAAGACCATGAACTGCGCGCGTTGGCTGGCCCTGCTGGGCTCAGTGGTCGTCGCGGGTGCCTGCGCCAAGAGCGTGGGGGACATCCGCCGCGTCCAGCCGGATTACTACGCCAAGAGCATCTTCACGGGGACGTGGTACTCGCGTCCCACCGTGATCTCCGCCGCCTACAACCAGGCCAGCCTCTTTGAAGGCCTGGAAGGCAACATGGAGAAGGTGCGCTGGGAGGTGCAGGAGGAGCAGCTGGTGGCGTGGCGCGCCTATGAGAACATCCCCAACTCGGAGGAGAACCCCGGCAGCCACACGCCCATCGCCATCTTCCGCATCAAGAAGCAGTTTGACCTGCGGCGCGACTACAACGCGGCCAACGGCGCGGAAGGCAACGTCATCGTGGAGAACGACTTTGACCGCCCGTGGTGGGAGCGGGACTACATCCGCGTGGACTGGTCCGCCAACCTGGTGCCGGATTACGACCTGGCCGGCTTTGCCAAGTTCAGCGGCGAGTCCATGGCCATCAACCAGACGGGTGACAAGTACGAGGTGGAGCGCCCGCGCATCACGGAGGATTACATTGACGTGGTGAACCGGGTGCACATGTTCCCGGACTGGAGCATCCTGGCCATGTACGGGTGGGAAGGTGACCTGTTCAAGGACACCGAAGCGACCATCCGCTGGAGCTTCCGCAAGGTGGAGGAGCGCGGGTTTGAGCCGTTGCTCTACCCGGACTACCTGCCCGTCAAGGTGAAGTACCGCTATGCGCGCCGCCTGAACGCCACAACCTACCTGCCGTGCACGCCCACCCGGGATGACCGCAGCTGCGTGCTGTACGGCGGTGCGCCGTCCAGCGGCCCGTCAGACGGCACCTGCGGTTCCTACAGTGAGACGGTGACGCCCAACTGGAACAACACCGCGCTGTGCCACCCGGACACCACGCTGCAGCAGGACTGCTTCTGCACCTCTGAGGCGGTGGACCTGTGGCTGGATTCCAGCGGCAACATCTGTGATTCGCGCCTGGGGGCGGACATTGATCCGGAGGACTGCTACCAGCTGACGTATCCGGTCTTTGAGCGGTTTGGCTTCTTCCGCACGCTGCGGTTCCCGTTTGACTGGGAGCGGAACTTCACGTTCCAGGGCCGCATCTACCTGGCCAACCGCTGGCACATCTGGGACCGCAGCAAGGGCGAGGACGGCGCGGCCATCCCGTACGCGGACCGCGTGCCCAAGCCGGTGGTGTACTACACCAACCCGGAGTTCCCTGAAGACCTGCGCGAGGACGCGGATCACATTGCCTCCGACTGGTCACGTCCGCTCAAGGACACCGTGGCGGAGCTGCAGGGCGTGGCGGTGGGCAGCGTGCCGGAGATGTTCCAGGTGCGGCGTAACAACTGCAATCCGGAGAACGTGCTGGAGTTTGCCGCCAGGAATGACATGGAGTGGGTGCTGGATGACGCCATTGGCGGCAAGGACCGCCTGGCGCCAGGCAACCTCAAGCGCGCGTGCACGGCGTTGGAGGTGGAGACCTGGGAGCGTGATGGCGACGAGCGCTTTGAGTGGCAGCGCGTGGGCGACCTGCGCTACAGCTTCATGCACTGGGTGCACACGCCGCAGCTGGCGGGGCCGTTGGGCTACGGCCCGTCCAGCGCGGACCCGGAGACCGGTGAGATTGTCAGCGCCAACGCGTATCTGTACGGCGCCGCGGTGGACACGTACGCCAACTTTGCCGCGGACGTGATCCAGCTGGTCAACGGCGAGCTGGACCCCGCGCAGTTTGCGGATGGTGACTACACCATCTCCGAGATTGCGCTGGGCCGCGCCCGCGTGAACCAGGGCCTGTCCAAGCGCAGCGCGCGCCAGCTCATGCAGCGCGTGGCGGATTTGGATGCGGCGGACCCGGAAGGGTACATGCCGCAGCTGCCCAGCCCCTCAGACATCAACCGCGCGGACCCGCGTTCCGCCACGGCGCTGATGGACCAGAACATGCGCATCAAGGCCATGGACGGCTTTGCGCGCGAGTACCTGGTGGACGAGGAGATGCTCAAGGCGTTTGCCGGGCCGGATCGCTACCAGCCGGGCGCGTTGCCGGGCATGGATGCGCTCAAGCACGCTTCGCCCGCGCGGTGGGGCCGGTACCCGGACCTGCTGGCGCAACTCAAGGCGTCTGACCCGCGGGCTGATTCCGAGGACGACACGCTGGGCGGGTTGGACCGCCACGCGCGCCTGGAGCGGTACCTGGCGGAGAAGACCATTGAGTACGGCTCCATGCTGGTGGAGCCGGCCATCTACGGGCTGGCGCAGGACTTCAGGGGCCTCCCGCGTGACGAGGTGGTGCGCCGCGCGCGCAAGAAGATCTTCTACGGCGTGGAGGCGCACGAGGTGGGCCACACGCTGGGCCTGCGGCACAACTTTGCGGGCAGCTCCGACGCGATGAACTTCCACGAGCAGTTCTGGAGCGAGCTGGACCCGGCCACGGACCCCACCAGCCGCAAGTGGGACTACGCGTACAGCTCCATCATGGACTACCACCAGCGCTTCAGCAGCGACTGGGCGGGCGTGGGGCCGTATGACCGCGCGGCGGTGAAGTTCGGCTACGGCCAGCTCATGGAGGTCTTTGACGAGCGCGGTGGCAACTTTGTGCCGCGCACGTACTTTGATTTTGCCACCAGCGTGATGGACTACACGGACATCCCGCGCATCCTGTCCGGCACCAACGTGGACCAGGCGTTTGAGACCGCGTACTACGACGCGCTGGCGGGCCGCTCACAGGTGTTGACGCTGCCGGCCAGCATCCCGCCGTCGGTGGACAACCAGTACAAGCGGCGCAACGTGCCGTTTGCGGACGTCTGGAAGGACTACATCAATGACAATCTGCCGGGCTTTGTGAACGGCGTGTACAGCCCCGGCTATGAGAACGAATACGTGCCGGTGCCCTATCAGTTCTGCTCGGACGCGTACGCGTGGGGCGGCAACCTGACGTGCAACCGCTACGACATGGGCGCGAACATCCAGGAGATCGTCCACCACTCCGCGGAGATGTACGACTCGTATTACCTGTTCAACAACTTCCGGCGTGACCGCTTCTTCTTCATGGGCGGGCCCATGACGTTTGACGTGGGCGCGTACATGGAGCGCCTGTACAGCCGCACCTACCAGCCCATGCTCAACGCGTTCCGGTATTACTTCTATTACCGGCGCAGCCAGCTCATCATGTACCCGCTGGTGCAGGATTGGGCCACGGCGGCATTTGAGGGCCTGAACTTCTTCAGCAGCGTCATCGCCAAGCCCAACCCGGGCAAGTACTGCCTGAAGCTGGGCACGTACGTGCCGCGCAGCGAATCCCCCGGCACCTGCGACAGCCCCGTGGAGATCCCGCTGGGACAGGGGCGTCAGTTCTCGTCGGGTTGGACCGGTGAGTACTACTACAAGCCCACGGTGGTCGGTTCGTATTGGGACAAGGCGCTGGCGTTGCAGGCGCTCACGGACAGCCAGTTCTTCCTGGTGCGCAACTTCTCCAGCCTGTTTGACCGCGGCGCGTTCTCCATCACGTACTACCGCGTGTTTGAGGATGAGATCACCAACCTGTTCCGGTCTCTCACGGAAGGCTCGCTGGGTGACATGTCTTCCGGCGTGCAGCAGGACGCCGCCACGGGTGAATGGACGGTGGTGCCGCGGCCGCTGGTTGGGCTGGAAGGCCACACCGCGCCCAACCTGCCGCGCATCAAGGCGGCGTCCAACTGGTCACTGCAGAAGCTGTCCGCGTTCTTTGGCATGCTGGGCTTCACCAGCACCGTGGACCGCAAGATGGACTTTGCCCGGCGCATGCGCGTGACCTACCAGGGCGCGTCCGACGACCCGCTCTACGAAGGCTTCACCGCCGCGGAGATTGCCACCTTCACCGACCCGGTCACGCACCTGGTGTACCGCGCCGCCCCGGTGGGCGGCCTGGATGCGCCCGGCTACCGGATGGTGGAGCAGGCGCGCCAGTTCCATGACCAGACCTGGGTGCCCGCCAAGGCGGAGTATGACCAGGCGCAGGCCGCGCTGGACGCGCTGATTGCGTCCGGCAACGCCAGCGCCCAGCAACTCAACGCGGCCACCGAGGCGCGTGACAACGCCATGGTGGGCTTCAGCGCCGCCGACCGCGCCCTGCGCGAGAAGGTGGAACTGCTGGAGTACGTGCGCGTGCTGGGCTGGTACCAGCACCTGTACGCGGACTGATCCGCAGCGCGTAAGAACTGCAAGGGCCTCTCCCGCGGCGGAGCGGGGGAGGCCCTTGTCTTTCATGCTGGGTCATGCCGCGTTTCACTCGTGGCAGCCATTGGCCGCGTTGGGGCTGGGGGGCCGCATGGCCACAAACGCGCGGCCATCCAGGCGGGCGGTGCGGTCCGGGCAGCGGACCAGCGCGTAGTACGGCGCGTTGCTGCCGCCGCCGCTCTCATCCACCGCCACGGCCTGCGGCCCGGTGCCCAGCAGCGCCGCAAGCAACGCGGCGTCATCCGGCGAGCCGGAGGTGTACACCACCGCGTCCACCAGGCCGCGGCGGGACGGGACCGTGCCGGCGGGGAACAACGCGCCGCTGCCCTGATGGATGGCCACCGCGTGCGTTCCGTTGCGCAGGCTGCTGTCCGGGAACGCCACGTCCGCCGTGGTCATGCGCCCGTTGGCAATGAGCAGGAATCCGTTCGCATCCGTGACCACGCCCGTGGGCCCCAGGTCCTCCGTGAAATAGGCGGGATTGTTGAGGGCGCTGCCGTTGTACCCCACCAGCGCGTACCCGCGCAGGGACACGCCCGCCACGCCCGTCGCCACTTCCACAAACTCCGCCGTATCCACCGTGCCCACGGTGTCCGGGTCCACCTCATTGAGCACCAGGTGAATCACCGTTACCGGGAATCCCGGGCTGGAACCGTTGGCGGTGGTCACCACCAGCTCACGCACGCCCACGGGCACGCCGTCCGTCACGACGCCGATGGTCAGCGTGGCCGCGTCATCCACCGTGAAGCTCTGCGTCACGCCGCCCAGCGTGACCGAGGTTGCATCCGAAAAACCCGCGCCGCGGAGCTCCAGGGCGCCGCCGTGCGCAATCACGGGATAATCAACATTGAATACAAATGGCCGCGGATTGGCGTGGGCCCACAGGAACGGATAGCCCGCGGGCAACAGGTCCGCTTCCGTGATGGGCTCCGGCGTCACGCTGGTGTGTGACGGCGGCAGGATGCACGCCAGGTCCAGCTCCTGACCCTGGAACAGGTACATGAACTTCCCCGGGTTGGCGCGGTACAGCGTGTAGAGCACTTCGGGTTCATCCATGAAGGACCGCAGGGCCAGCTCCAATTCCGCGGTACCACTGTCCAGCAGCGCAAGACGCTGTATCTCCCGGATCCGGTCATAGAGCTGGAACTTGGGGCTGGTGGAGTATTCCCGCATTTGCTCAAACAGGAACTCCTGTGGACCCGGCCCGTAGCCCGGCGCCACGGCGTACCGTGAGTGACCAAAATGCGCCAGAATCCCGGCCGAAGCTTCCTTCATCTCTACGCACTGCTGGTAGGGGTTGAAGCAGTCAGGCGGATAGGGCGCCGGTGGGGCCCAATCACCGGCGTCGTACTTGGGCTGCAGGCACAGGATGAAGACCTTGGTGCAGGATTCGCAGCCGGCCGCGTCATAGAGGATGCCCGCGTCACCCTTGGCAAACACAAACGCGTCCGGGCACAGGTGGACCTCCGCGCCCTGGTACTGGCACGTGCCGTCACCGCAGGAGTACGCGAGACACCCCGTCGGGTCGTTGGCCAGCCACGTGGCGCTGGTGTGGTGCTCCACCGCGTGGTCGTACTGGTCAAAACACCATTCAGTGATGCACGTGTTGGTCATGCGGTATTCGCAGGGGTCAAAGTCTGAGACGCGGGACGCCGCGGCCTGCTGGGAGGCGCAGTACGCGGCCTCCTGCGCGTCCGAGGCCTGGATGCAGGAGAGCCCGCCGCGGGCCAGCAGGTATGCCGTGCGCGCCTGGGCAATCTGCGCGGCGGTCACGGTGGGACTCTGGGCCACCGCGTTGTACTGGTCACACGCCAGCTCCCGTTGCGCATTCACGGTTGCGTTGGCGGGTACCACCACGTCGTTGCACGCGGTCTGGTCGTAGTCACACACGTGCGGGTTGAACGTGTAATCGTCGGTGCAGCCCACGCAGGTCCAGCTGGCCGTGGCTTCGCGCTGCGCGATGACGTTCGCCGGATGAGAAGTGGGTTCTGAATAGCGGTTCGCCGATGTGTCGTCGATCTTGGCCCGCGTTTGACTGCGCTCGAGATCACTGAAGAACCAGGTCCAGGAACAGGTGTTGCCATCCACGGTGACAAACGGCGTGCCGTCCGTGGACAGGTGGGGCGTCAGGATGGCGTTCACGTAGTAGTTGAGGCCCTCCGTGTTGGCGTTCTGGCTGCCGTAGTAGTCGTCGCAGGAACTGCCGGTGGGGCATTCGCTGCAGCCGGTGTTGCACAGGTGGCTGATGCTCTCATGGGTGGCTTCATGGACCAGGATCCCGGACCGGACCGCCGCCGGGTAGAGGTACATTCCCTTGGTGCGCAGCAGCACGTACTCATCCGCCCCGCCCACGGTGGTGGCGCCCGAATCATTGGGTCCGGGGCACCCGGGCAGCCACTCGTTATCGGAGTAATTCACCACAAAGTTCCACCACTGCCCGGCGCCGTAGATGTCCCCCGGCAAGGGAAGCTGGAAGGCGGCCTGCGTCATCACGTATTCCACGTACCGCACCACCCACGCCGCGTTCATCAGCCGCGCCAGCGGGGACCAGGAGATGTGCCAGCCCCAGGACGCGTTGTAGTCGGGGAAACCCCAGCTTTCATCCCAGTCGTCAATCTCGCAGTAAAGCCCCGCCCACTGCTCGTTGAATCCCGCAGAATTGACCGGTTGGTAGGGATCGTACCAATACTGGATGTACCGCGTGTCGCAGGAGCCGTTGGCGGAGCACCCGGACGACGAGATGTTCGCGTCCGTGCGGGGAATGGTGCAGGTTTCCGCGGCGGCCGGAGCACTGCACAGCACAACGAGGGACGCGCAAGCCCAGGCGATTTCGTGGCGCAGCATGACGCGACCTCCTCCCAGCCGGTGTCATTCTTCGTACAGGATGTGGCGTTGTTCACACGGGAGCAGCGGGCGCATGAGGCGCTGCGCCACACGGCGGTCCGCGTTCAACGCATACGTATGGCGCACCGCCAGGCGGCGCACGTAGTCATCACCCGCTTGGACCGCGGACAGGATGTTCTGGCGGGCCGCTGCACTGCCGTGCTGCGCCAGGTGGAAGGTTGCGGTGGCGGCCACCCAGCGCACGGTCTGGTCCGGGTTGTCCTCGTTGCCCACCAGCGTTGGGCGTGGGGGCGCCATCATGAGGTCCAGCAGACGGCCCAGCAGCGCTGGCGAATCTCCCGCCGCCTTGAGAAGCGGCAGCAGGCTGAGGTGCTCGTTGGCGGCTTCCGGCCCCAATGCGTCCAGCGCCTCGCCCAGGCGCGCCTGGACCTGCGGGAGGTTGCGGTGGAGGGTCGCCTGGGCCTGGCGCCGCGTGAGCGCGTGGGCTGCCGCTTGCTGCTGCGTTTCGGGTGACTCCAACCCGGCTGACCACAGCGCGGCCATGGCCACGTCCGCTTCCGACGTTCCGGAAAGAAACGAAAAGCCCGGTCTGCCGGCGTCCGGCGGAATGACGCCGCGCACGGGAATGCTGGCGTCGTGCGGCGCGCCGGAATCCGGGGTTTCTCCCGCGTCCGTGGGCCCGGCGTCGGTGAGGGCTCCTGCGTCAGGCTCCGGCGTTTCGTCCGGACCCACGTTCACGTTCCGGGAGCAGTTGGCGCCCAGCAGAAGCGGAACCGCCGCCCAACACGCAATCACTCTCCACGTGGAGACGAGCATGGTGCGCCCCCTTGGGCGCACGCTGTTGATTCACGCGGATTTGTCAACCGCAACGGTGAGCGGTGCCGCGGAGGCCACCGGCGAAACACCGTGGGCAGCCTGGAGCGCCCCGCTGCGCGGCGCGGAATTCCCAAACGGGAAGAATCGTGCCGGAGGCAGGCTCGGTTTCTCGCTGTTCTCCTGCGCCCAATGCGTTGGCAGCGCCGCGCCCATGCCACGGGTCACGACGTTGACAACCGTCCGCCCGCGACTGAGTGCGAACGAGGGTTGCCGCCGTTGACGAGCAGCGTGCGCGGCGACACGCTGCAGCATCACTTGGCAACACCGACTGCATGCTGGGGAGACGACATGAAATGTCGCGATCACGCCGCCGCGGTTTGGTGTTGGGCCTTGGCCCTCTGCGCATGGGGCACGGTCGCGGGGTGCACGGTCCACTCATCGGGCGGTCCGGCCACCTACTCGGCACGCGTTATCGTCTTTGACAGGACGCTGCGCGCCTGGCCGGGGTGGCTCACAGCAGCTTTCGCTTCACCGCTCCGGAAGGCGCCGTGAAGAGCACACGCTCACTTCGGGAGGCACGGATGTCGCGCGCGTTGGTCCTGATGGGTCTCGCCAGGGCAGGTCTCGTCATCGGGCTGGCATCCTGGCCGGCGCCGGTGCACGCGTGTGAACCGCACCAGTGCCCCCGAGCGGTGCACCCCGCGCCGGACGCAGGCCCACAGGCCATGGACACGCAATGGGCCATCTTGTTCTCCATGGAAGCGCACGCGACGCCGGCGACCATCACGCTGCGGGCAGGAGATGGCGGGATTCGGCCTGCCAGCGTGACGTGGGAGCCGCGGGACGAGCTGAACACGCGGCAGGAACCTGCTGTTGCGCTGGTGCGTCTGGCAACACCCTTCCGCGGTCAGCTGCACATGGAGTTGTCTGGAAAGCTCTCATGGACGGACGCCGGCTGTGCGCTCGCCGCGCAGTATGAGCTCGTGGAGTCGACGACCCTGGGGCCGCCGCCGAGCTACCCCGCGGACTCGCTGTCCATTGCGTCGCGCCTGACCCCGGACAACGAACTCACCTGGTGTCCGGGAACGGTGACGCGCGTTCAGCACTTCGTCACGGGTCCGGGGTCCAGGGTGCGGTAACGGGCAAGGACCACCGCTTTGGCGAGCCTTCCTGCGCTGGGGAGACGTGGGTGCGCTTCAGCCATTCCCCGCGTGCTGCGGCGGCGGGAAGGGGCGGAGTGGCATGGGTCTTCTCCGAGGAGGAACCCGCCTCTGTGTGCCGCCCCCAACGCCGCGTGCGGCACCAGGTGCATGGATTTGCCGTCAGCGGCGCGGAGTTCCACCGCTTCTACGTGGACGGCGCGCTGCTGCAGGCGGCGCGTGGCGCCACGGCGTGGCTGACCACGGATGGGCCACTGAACCGTGCGCATTGCTTTGACGTCCGCGGTGTTGGACCGCAGGGGGAGGAGTCACCGCCGGGTGCGCCCTACTGCGCCGGTGGCGGCGCGCTCGTTCCGGACGGCGGTGTCGTCTTGGACGGCGGGGAGGCGCCGGTGGACGTCCGCAGCCCTGGTTGCGCTCGCACTCCGGCAACCGGTGAGGCGGTCCACCTGAACGTTGCCGGCGTGCTGGGCGCCTTGGGCGTGGCGCCATGGCTGCGCCGCGGCGCGCGCCGCCGGCAATCCGCGGGAGCGCGCTTGCAGTGACCCGCCGGGTTTCGCGTCGTTCTTCCGCAGAGGTTTGATGGTCGGGGCGACTGGATTTGAACCAGCGGCCTCCTGCGCCCAAGGCAGGCGGTCTACCAAGCTGACCTACGCCCCGACGGCGTGCCCTATGCCATACCGCGCGTGGCCTGTCACCACAGTGCCGGTTTGAGCCGCGCGCGTGGCCGCTGGCGGGTGAACACGGACACGTCCATCCCCAGCGCCTTTCCCGCGGCGGGGAGCGCGTGCTCCCAGAACGCCTGCGCCGTGCGCTCCTCCGCCGGGCGGGCGTTGAACGCACGCACAACGCGGCGGTCCAGCACGCGGTCGTGCTCGTAGCTCTCCACGTCGTCCAGGACGCCATCGCGGCGGTCGTCGGACAGCACCCACTTCTCCGGGCACATGATCCAGCCCAGCTCATAGCGGGTCTGGCCGCGCTCATAGCTGAACGGGTAGATGCGGCAGATACCCGGGCGCAGCGGGTGCACGCCGCAGCGCCGGTGGCCGTCCACGTTCATGAGGAACACGCAGTGATCATCCTCCGCCTTGCGCAGCAGCAGGTGCTTGGGCGTGTCACCAATGAGGACGGGTTCACCATTGCGGCTCTCCGCCTCGGCGAGATCACAGAACGACGAAGGATGCATGCCCAGCGGCGCGGCGATCCGCACCAGGTCACAGGTGTTGATGACCACGCGCGCGCGGCAGCAGTAGCCGGTGCAGGACAGGCACGGGTCCGGGGACGCCTGGATGACGGTGAGAAAGCGCGGGCGGCGGGACAGCTCAGCGTGCTCCGCGCTGGTGAGGTACCCCTGGGCCAGCGTGAACCCGCTGGGGCTGGCGCCGTGGCGGCTGCGGCCACCGCGCGGGGCCAGCGCGGTGCGGGTGGTGGGACGCTTGCGGTTCATGCGCGCGCGGCCTCCCGGAGCGCGTCGCGGGCGGCGGCCAGGGCGCGCCCGCGGTGCGAAATGCGGTTCTTCTCGTCGGCAGGGAGCTCGGACATGGTGCGCCCGTCCGGGAGCAGGAACAGCGGGTCATAGCCAAAGCCGTGTTCCCCCCGCGGGGCGCGGCCAATGCGGCCGTGAACCTCGCCGCGGAAGACGCGTTCCGCGCCGCCGGGGAGGCACAGCGCCAGGCTGCAGGTGAAGTGCGCGCCGCGGCGCTCATCCGGCACACCGTGCAGGCGCTCCAGCAGCAGCGCATTGTTGTCCTGGTCCCCGCGGCCGCGGCCGTGGTCCAAGGCAAAGCGCGCGGAGCGCACCCCCGGCGCGCCGTCCAACGCGTCCACGCACAGTCCGCTGTCATCTCCCAGCGCGGGCAGCCCGCTGGTGGCGGCGCCCCAGCGCGCCTTGATGAGCGCGTTCTCCTCAAAACTCCCGCCCGTCTCCCGCACCTCCGCGGACACGCCCAGATCCGCGGGGAGGACAATCACCACGTCGTCACCCAGCACCGCGCCGATTTCGGAGGCCTTGTGGCGGTTGGAGGTGCACAGGAACAGACGCCCGCTCACAGCTTGTCCACCGCCGCGCGGATGGCGCCCTCCTGCAGGGCGCGGAGTTTCACGTTGGCGGCCAGCCCCGCGTCAATCATCTGGTCCAGCTGCTTGCGGTCAAAGCTGCCCTTTTCGGCCGCGCCGGCCACCTCCACCAGCCGCCCGTCACCCGTGGCGACGACGTTGAGGTCCGCCTCGGCGGTGGAGTCTTCCGCGTAGTCCAGGTCCACGCACAGATACCCGCCCACCAGGCCAATGGAGATGGCGCTGACGGACGTGGCCAGCACCGCGCCGGCGTCCTTGAGCGTCCCCTTCTTCTGCAGCCGCTTGAGCGCCACCGCCAGCGACACATACGCGCCGGTGATGGCCGCGCAGCGCGTGCCGCCGTCCGCTTCAATGACGTCACAGTCCACCCACAGCGTGAGCTGCGGAAGGCTTTCAATGCGGACCGCCGCGCGCAGCGCACGGCCAATGAGCCGCTGGATCTCCACCGCGCGGCCGTCCTGTTTGCCCTGGTCGCGCTTCTTGCGGTCCTGGGTGGAGCCCGGGAGCATGCCGTATTCGGCGGACAGCCAGCCGCCGCGGCCCAGGCGGAACGGCGGGACGCGCTCCTCCACGGTGACGCTGGTCAGCACGCGCGTGTCACCAAAGGACACCAGGCAGCTGCCGGGTGCGCGCTTGAGGTAGCCCACGTCCAGCTGGATGGGGCGGAGGTCGGTCGGGTTTCTGCCGTCGGGTCGCACGGCGGGCACCCTAGCAGAACGCGCCAACGCGGCCAGCGCTGCTGCGGTGGGCAGACGGCCGCGCTAGGATGCGCGGCCATCCCGCGGCAGGGCACGTCCGGGAGGCGGGTTTGACCACGCGGTCCCGGAGGCGGTTGGAACATGGAACGCAAGGAGAAGGGACCGCCGCGGCGCGGCCGGCCGCCCAGCGAACCGCTGGGCAATTGCATTGTCTGCGGCAAGCAGGTGGGGCGGCCCAAGGCCACGCTGTGCCTGGAGTGCGTGCGCAAGGCGGAGCAGTCCCGCCGGCCGCGTTTTCCCGGCGGGGCGCGCACGGAGCACGGCACGCGCGTGGCGCGGGCGGTGACGTGCGTGCGGTGCGGCAAGCAGGACCACGTGGCGTTCAAGCCGCGGGACCCGGACAAGGTGATGTGCAAGGCGTGCACGCTGGAGGTGACCGGCCGTGACGAGCACGGTGACCTGCGGGAACCCGGCGTGGTGGACATCACCTGCCAGAACTGCGGCCGCACCGACCGCATCCCGCGTGCGCGGGCCAAGAAGTTGCTGGCGCCGGACAACCCGGAGCCCATCCTGTGCTCGGACTGTGACCACGGCATCCTCAGCGTCCAGGGTGACCGCACGCGCACCGGCGAACGCCGCCGCAGCGGCGTCATCCTCAAGCGCAAGGGCGTCTGAGCGGGGGGGACAGCGTGGACGTTGCCGGACTGGTGCGCCATGTGGCCGGGCTGGTGCTGCCGGCGCATTGCCCGGGATGCGGTGTCATGTTGCCGCCCGGCGCCACCTGGTGCGCCCCGTGCGAAGACACGCTGCTGCCGGTGGATGCGGCGGCCTCCTGCCCGGTGTGCCAGGACCTGGCGGGCGCGCAGACCTGTGCGCGGTGCCGCGCCGCGCCGCCGCCGTTTGACGCCGTGGTGGCAGCGTTTGCGTGGGGCGGGGCGGTGAAGGATGCCATTCACCGGATGAAGTTCAGCGGCGCGGCGTGGGCGGCGGAGCCCCTGGCGCGGCGCGCGTGGCCGGACGGCGCGGCGCTGCCGGGGGGCGTGGACGTGGTGGTGCCCTTGCCGCTGCACCCCGCCCGGCACCGCGCGCGCGGCTACAACCAGGCCGCGCTGCTGGCGCGCCGGTGGGCGGCGCTGTTGGGAGTCCCGCTGGCGCCGGCGGCGCTGGCGCGGACCCGAGCGACCGCCGCGGTGGCGGACCTGGCGCCGGCGCAGCGGGCCAGCGCGGTGGCGGGCGCCTTCAGCGTGGCGCAGCCGGCGCGCGTGCGTGGCCGCCGCGTGCTGCTGGTGGACGACGTGGTCACCACGGGGGCCACCGCGCGGGAGGCCGCCGCGGTGCTGAAGGCCGCGGGGGCTGCGTCCGTCCGGGTTGCCTGCGTGGCGCGCGGTGGCGCCGGCGCGGAGCCCTGACCCGACGGCTTTCTGCAGGGGGTGATACCCCCTCGGGTAGGGGATGGGACCCCCTCGGGTAGGGGATGGGACCCCCTCGGGCAGGGGGTGTGACCCCCTCGGGTAGGGGATGGGACCCCCTCGGGTAGGGGATGGGACCCCATCGGGCAGGGGGTGTGACCCCATCGGTCAGGGGGTGTGATCCCATCGGGTAGGGGATGGGACCCCCTCGGGTAGGGGGTGTGACCCCCTCGGGCAGGGGGTGTGACCCCCTCGGGCAGGGGGTGTGACCCCCTCGGGCAGGGGATGGGACGGCCTCAGGGAGGGGGGCCCGGGCCATGCAGGGGGCCGTAATCCGTGCGGCCCACGGCGTCAGGTGCCGGTGGGCTCGTCCCGTGCGGCACCCACCCAGCTGAGGAACGCATCCCGCGAAAAGAAGAAGAACAGCTGCCCGCGCGAGGTGGCCGCGCCGGTAATGAACGGCTGCAGCGCCGCGGGGAGCGCTGCCACCAGGTTCTTCTGCAGGTCGGGGCCAAGCGCTTCGGGCGCGTCCGACAGCCCGGCCAGCCGGTCCACGCGGATGCCCACGCTGCCGTGCGCGTGCGGGAACAGCGCCACCAGGCCCGCCGCGGTGCTGGCCCGGGGCGGCGGCCCGCGTGATGGCGCCGACAGCGTGGCCAGGTCGTAGATGGGCGTCACGCCCTCCAGCGATTCCACCACGCCTGCCAGCGCGGTGGACGCCATGGGCATGGGGAGCATCTCCACGGTCTCCGTCACGCGCAGCAGGTCCTCCAGCGGCACGCCCAGCGGCAACCCCGCCGCGGCGAACATCAACGTCCGCCCCTGTCCCGCCGCGGGCGGGGCGGTGCGCGCGCGCCGCGCCATCACGCACCTCCCGTGATGGCGGCCAGCCGCTTGCCCAGCTCCACCGGGTCAATGTCCGCTGCCAGCGTGGTGCCTTCGCCCGGGGTGGCCGTCACGGGCAGCCCCACGGCCCCGGCCGGCCCGGGCAGCAGCGACGCGCCGCGCCACTGGCTGGGCCGCGGCACGCGCATCACCGCGCGCACAATGCCCGGGGCGCGCAGGCGCACGTGCGGGCCCAGCGCCAGCACGTCCGCGCGGGCCACCTCCACCACGCCCGCCACCGCGTCCACCGCCACCGTCACCGGCGCGCCACCGGTCTCCACCACCAGCGCGGCGGACGGCGGGCCGGCGGGGGGAATGTCCAGCGCGTCGCACAGCGGCAGCGCGGCGGCGTCCGCACCGCCGGACACCTCCCGGATCTGCGTGAGGTCCAGCGTCAGCAGCGCCTGCCCCGCCCGCACCAGCAGCCGCCGCTCCGGGAGCGCCTTCACGCCGCCCCCCGCGCGTGCAGCGCATCCCGCAGCGCGGCGCGCATGGCAGCGGACAACGGCGCCGCGCCCAGGTCATCGGCCGGAACCAGCCGGACGTGCGCGGGCTTCCGCCCAAAGCGTCCCTCAAACACCCACAGGTGCAGCTGGCGGTGCGTCAGCACGCGCTGCGTGCGTGACAGCAGGCGCCCCGCGTGCAGGCCCGGCACTTCGCGCTGCAGCGCGCGCCGCAGGCTGGCTTCCGCGCGCGCCGCCGTGCGCGGCGGCGGCAGCTCACCGGTGCCCGGCATCTGCCACAACCCTGCAAACAGCCCCTCCCCCCCGCGCCGAACCAGCGCCAGCCTCCCCTGGTCCAGCACCAGCGCCAGCGCCGCGTGGACCTCGCGGCGGGCGGGGCGCACCTTGGGCGCGGGCACCGCGGCCTGCACGCCCTTGGACCGCGCCCGGCAGGACTCCGCCCACGGGCACGCGCCGCAGCGGGGGGCGGCGGGCGTGCACACCGTGGCGCCCAGCTCCATCAGTCCCTGCGTCACCTGCGCCGGGGCGGCGGCCTCCACCAGCGCCTGGGCCGCCGCCGTCACCGCGCGGTGCAGCGCGCGCTCCCCCGCGGCACCCGGCAGGCCGCACAGCCGCGCCAGCACCCGGGTCACGTTCCCGTCCACCGCGGCGGCCGGCTGCCCAAACGCAATGGAGCGCAGCGCGCCTGCCGTGTATTCGCCCACGCCCGGCAGCGCGCGGAGGTCCTCCGCGGCGCGCGGGAAGCGGCCACCGTGGACGTCCCGCACCTGCCGCGCCGCGCGGTGCATGAGCCGCGCGCGGCGGTAGTAGCCCAGCCCGCTCCACACGGAGAGCACGTCCTGCTCCGCGGCGCCGGCCAGCGCGCCCACGGTGGGGAACCGCGCCAGGAACGCCGGGAAATAGCGCAGCACCGTGGCCACCTGCGTCTGCTGCAGCATCACTTCGCTGACCCAGATGGCGTACGGGTCCGCCGTGCGGCGCCACGGCAGGTCCCGCCGGTGCGCCCGGTAGAACGCCGTCAGCGCGGCAGCCAGCGCGGCGGCCGGGCCCGGGAGCGCGTCCCCGCCGCCCCGCGGCCGGGCGTCAGGGCCCTTCAAGTGGGTGCAGCCCCAGCGACCCGCTGCCCTGCAACGTGCGCAGCGGCGTCCCGTCCGGCGTGGACACCACCAGCGAGCCGCCCTGGCCCACGCCGCCGTCGCGCACCGGCGTGTCATTGAACCAGACGTTGACCGCCGTCAGTCCGTTGTCAAACCCGGCGGTGAAGGTGGCTGGCAGCTCCACCCGCAGCCGCGTGGTGAACCCGCTCTTCTGGAAGGGCGCGGGCACCGCCGGTTCGTCCACAAACGCGTCCGCGTGCGCGGTGATGAGCCCCTGCTGCTGCACCAGCTCCACGCGGATGGGGAGCATCTGGCCCTCCGGCACCACGGTGCCGTCCGGGTTGCGTGCGCCCACGGGGAACTCCAATGCCAGGTAGAGGTTCTCGCCGGCGCCGGCGCGCGCGTCCGCCACAATGATGGTGGCCTGCCGCAGCACCTCCACCTCAGCGCCCACCGCCGGCTCAATGTACAGCGGCGCCCACTTGCTGAAGCGCAGCGTGGGGAGCGAGCCCTGCGCCACCAGCAGCATGTTGGTCTCCGACCCGGCCTTGAGGTTGGGGACCACCAGGTCCACCGCCGTGCCAAACCCCGCGTTGGTCACCGCCCCCGCGCCGTCCCGCACCGGGTTGCCGTCCGCCGCCAGGACTTCCATCCGCTCCACCGCGCTGGTGCTCAGGCTGTTGCCGTCCTCCGTCACCAGCGTGGCCTCCACGCTGGCCAGCTTCACGGACTGGTTGAAGACCACGTGGAGGAGGCTGTCCCGCGCCCCGGCGCCACTGCCGTTCTTCACGTACCCCGGCCGCATGGTGGGCCCCACCAGGTCCGGCAGGCTGCTGCCCACCACCTTCAGCGGCGTGGTCGCCCCCGCGGGGCTCAGCGTGACCTGCACGGTGTTGCCCAGCGTGAGCAGTTCGGAAACGGTGTGGGTCACCACCTGGCCCGCCAGCATGGGCGAAGTGGCCGTCTCCGCCACCGCGCTCACCATCACGGACACCACCTGCGTGCCCAGCCGCGCGCCCAGCGCCACCGGGTCCGGCATGCTGGCAAAGGAAGCGTTGCCCGCTGCGTCGGTGCTCACGGTTTCGTGGATCACGCCCGCGGGTGCTTCATCCACCGTGAAGGCAAACGGGATGTCCATCACCACCGGCACGTTGGCCGCCCCCGTGCCGTCCGGCCGCAGCACGCTCAACCGCAGCGGCGTGCTGCCGTACGCCATCAGGTACACCGGGCCCACAAAGAGGTTGGCGTTGCCCGTGGGGAAGTTGCCGGCTGAGTTGGTGAGCACCGCGGTCACATCCGCCGGGTGCACTTCAGTCCCTTTGCGGAACGAGCAGTGCACCGGGCCGCCCGCCGGCACCTCCGGCACGTCCTCCGCCGTGGTGAACTGCCCGTTGGCGTCCGTGGTGAACTCCTTGCGGAACCCGCCCGCGCTCACCACCACCGTCACCCCCGCCATGGGCGCGCGCGTGGCAAAGTCCCGTGCCTCGCCACGCACGGTGCCCATGGGCTTGACCAGGTCCACCTGCGTCTTCACCGGTTCATTGCTGGGAGCCTGCTGGGTGCAGGCAACGCCCCAGGCGAGGGTGGCGGCGGCTGCAACGGACAGGCAGGAGGGGAAGTGGGCGCGCGTGCTCATGGGAGGGGGTTTCACCAGCGCACGGCCGCCGTGTCAACGCCGTCCCCGTGCGGCGGCGCCCGTCCTTACCCCCCGGCACGGACGGGCCGATGGAGCTGCGGACGGTCCCGGGAGCACCCATGCTCGGTTGGATCCACCGCATCCTGGAACGGCCCGCGCCGCCGCCGCCCCTGCAGGCGCCGGCGCCCGTGGCGGTTGCCGCGCCCGCGCCCGCCGCGCTGCCGGACTACCTGGCCGCGCTGGACCTCCCCGCCACGCTGGCCGAAGAGCCGGACTGGGTGGAGCCGGACGAGGCGGAGCAGGAGCTGGCCGCACGGGTGCTGGACCATTTCCACGTCCACCGGCCCGGACCGGCCAGCGCCCCGCGCCAGGCCATCCACATCATCACGCTGGTGGCCGACCCCGCGGCGCGCATCCAGGACCTGGCCCGCGTGATCGCGTCAGACGCGGCACTGTCCGCCGGGGTGTTGCGCGTGGCCAACTCCGCCGCCGTGCGCGGGGACCATGAGATTGACAACATCCATGAGGCGATCACCCGCCTGGGCCTGGTGGACGTGGGCCGCGTGGCCGGGGCGGTGAGCGCGCGCTCGCTGTTCAGCGCTCGGGCGCGGCAGGAACAGGAGTTGTTTGGCGGCGTCTGGGTGCGGATGTTCCGCGCGTCCAGCCAGCAGGCCCTGGCGGCCGGCGCGCTGGCCATGCAGCTCAACATGGTCCGGTCGGACCACGTGTTCCTGGGCGCCATGATGCATGACATTGGCAAGGTCATGGCCATGCGTTCACTGGCCGCGCTGGCCGTGGACGGCCGGGTACGGCGGGACCTCCCGCCGGAGGCGGTGGAGCGGGTGCTGGAGGCGGTGCACGTGGAGGTGGGCGAGGTGGCGCACGAGTCCTGGGAACTCCCGGGCTACCTCCAGGTCATGTGCGCCAGCCTGCACGGTGAGCACCTCCCCGCGGACGATGCCCACCGCGACCTGCACGTGGTGCGGCTGGTGTCCGCGCTGGATGACCTGGGCGCCGAGGTCCCGTGGCGGGCCCGGGCGGCCACGGAGTTGTTCACCAGCGCGCGGGCGTTGGGCCTGCGCCCGCCGGCGGTGCGTGCCGCCCAGGCGGAGCTGCGGCTGGCCGCGCGGCGGTGCGCGGCGCTGTGACGCCGTGGGGTCATTCCCAGCACACGCGGTTCCGCCCGGTCTGCTTGGCCCGGTAGAGCATGTCATCCGCGCGCTTCACCACCCGCGAAGGATCCGCGACGTCAGACAACGGCTCAAGCGCCGCCAGCCCGAAGCTGGCCGTCACATTGAAGGGCCCCGTGCCGCTGTCAAACGCCTCGCTGGCCAGCTTGTCCCGCAGCCGGTTGGCCGCCAGGCCGGCGGCCTGCAGCCCCGTCTCGGTGAACAGGATGACAAACTCCTCTCCGCCATACCGCGCCACCAGGTCTGAGGGCCGCACGGCCTGGGATAGCAGCCGCGCAAAGCGGCGCAGCACCTCGTCACCCACCTGGTGGCCATGCGTGTCATTGCAGCGCTTGAAGTGATCCACGTCCGCCATGGCCAGCACCAGGGAGCCGCCGTACCGCCCCACCCGTAACGCCTCGCGCCGCAGTGCCTCGTCAAATGAGCGGCGGTTGGCCAGACCGGTCAGCCCGTCCTCCGACGCGATAGCCGCCAGCTTCTGGTTGGCATCCTCCAACTCACGGGTGAGCTGTTCCAGTTTGAGGTTGATATCCGCCAGCTGTTCGTTGGCCCGCAGCGCGCCCTCTACAAACGACATGGGCGCTTCCAGGCCCAGCTCAAAGTCCGCCACCACCTCGGCCACCTTCTCCGGCAGCACGGCCAGCAGCTCATCCACGCCCGCAGGCGTGAGGCCCGTCAGCGCCGCGGCGCCCTGGCGCGCCGCCCGCAGGGCTCCCAGGCGCCGCTCATCACACAGGCTGTGCACCAGCGCGGCCGCGGCATTGAGCAGTCCAGGCAGGTCACACGCCAGGCCCGGGTAGGGCGGCGCATGGTGCGTGGCAATGGCCGCGCAGTGGGACGGCGGCAGGTTCCACCGCTCCGCCAACAGCCGGCCCGCCGCCTGGTGGTCCAGCCCAAACACCGCCCGCTCGCGCGCCAGCACCTCCGCGCTGGCCTGCCCGTCGCGCGGCTCGCACTGCGCGTAGCTGCTCCCAAAGAACTGGATCATGGCCAGCGCACCCACGTCGGTCAGCAGGCCCAGGACAAACGCCTCTTCGCCATCCAGCGCGGTGCGCTGGGCCAGGCTGCGCGCCAGCACTGCCACGTGGAGGGAGCGCTCCCACAGCCGCCGCGCCACCGTGTTGCCGGCTGCCCCCCGGCCCACCAGGTCCAGCACGGACACGCTCAGCACCAGGTTGCGCACCGCGCGCATGCCCAGCAGCACCACCGCGTCCGTGATCTTGGTGGTCCGCTGCCGGCCCGCATAGAAGGGCGAGTTGGCCACCTTGAGCAGCCGGGCGGACAGGCCCGCATCCGACGTGATGATCCGGCCCAGCTCCGCGGCGCCCGTGGTGTTGTCTGACGCCAGCGCAAGCACCCGCGCGGCCACCGCCGGCAGCGTGGGCACCGTCGGGTCGCGCGCCAGCACTCCGGTAAGGTCCGTCGGCAGCAAGAAACCTCCAACCCCCGGTGCGCTGCAATCGGTAGACGCCGCCGGGCCCGCGGCGCAACGCGCCCGGCGGCAGCGCGGCGGTTCAGGCGGGTGGTTGCCCCTCATGGCGGCGGCCGCCTATTTCCGGCCGCACTCAACCAGGAGGGAGAACCCATGCCGGAAAGTTCAGTCAGTCGCAGCGTGCTGGAAGAGACCCCCGGCCGCGCACTCAAGTTCCTCAGCGGCGTCGGGAAGAGCCGCGTGGTATTCGGGCTGCTGGCGCAGCGCGGGTACTCGCAGGAAGTGCATGACCGCGGTTGGATGCTGCTCCACAAGGCGTCCGGCTACCACCCCGGGGACCGCCCGCCCGCCGTCAACAAGCCCGCGCAAGACGCCATGCAGCAACTGGACGCGTGGGACGAACCCAACTTCAGCATCATCGCCGCATCCCTGCAGCAGGCGTTTCCGGAGCAGGGCGCGTTCCTGTTCGCAGGGGACCTGGAGCCCGCGGACGGCAATGCCGCCATCGTCACCTGCCAGACCATGATGGACCGCCTGGACGCCCTGGAATCGGGCGCCGGCCGCACCACCACGCGGGACCATGACCAGGCCGCATTGCAGAAGCTGGCCACCCGGGGCATCACGCCGGAGGAACGCCAGCACGTCAAAGCGCTGCTGAAGGCGGCCACGGCCGTCAGCGCCCCGGAGACCTCCCCCGCCGAAGTGGAGGCCGCCCAGCTGCAATACGCGGCGGACCTGGAAGCTCTGCGCGCCTGGTATGCCGAGTGGTCCCGCATTGCGCATGCAGTAATTCGCAAGCGGACCCACCTGATTTCACTGGGACTGGCAAAGCGACGCTCCCGCGCTGAGGAGTCCGTTGCCGACCCGGTCCCGGAGCTTGCGCCGCCGGGCTGAAGGCTTGCCGGATGGGCGGCTATGCCGCGGAAAACAGTCTTTTCAACGGCTTGTGTCTGCAGGCACCGCGTGCACGCCCAGGGCACGCCCCGCAAGACGCGCCAACCGGTGCGCAACTTGTTGACTGCAGGGGCGTTTTTCGGCGGGACAGGGCGGTGACGCCGCCCGGCAAGCTCCCATCCCCGTCCGGCAAGCTCACGTGCATCAATTCTCCACGCAATACAGGCGGGGAATTGCCTGGCCGCACATGCTGATTCCCTGCCCCACCCAGTCTGGGTGCCAGGTTGTGGTCAGGGAGCCTACCTGGCCCAAGGAAGAGCCCGCGGAGGTCCACCCGCTGCAGTGGAAGCTCCCCACCGAACCGTCCGCGGACCCCGTCCAGGCCACGCCATCACCGACATACGCGCCGTTCTCATCCACGGTGATGGAGGTGAGATGCTCGGCAAGCAACTGTGACCGTGTGGCGGCGATGAGCACGCCGTCGGGCCGCACAAACGGTCCCACGCCCGTGACACGGCTCGCGGCCGACGTGGTGGCGTCTGACAGCAAGGCGGTGAACCGGTCGCTGTTGGCCATTCCGGCGGCCAGGGCGCGGGCACGGCAGATGGCGTCTCCGGCGGCCAGCCCGGTGGCACCGCCGGCCCCGGCCCAGGTGGCAAGGTTGCCCGTGCCGCTGGTGGACGTGACAAAGACGCGCAACCCCGTGACGGCAAAGGGCGGCAGCGCACGTCCGGCACCGGTCTGCAGGCATGCCAAGGCACCGGACGCGCCGCAGAACGCCCCCGTTTCATCGCGGGTCCAGCCCACGGCCGTGCGGTAAGGGCTTCCGCGCTGCGCGTTCCCCGCCATGGAAGTCCAGTTGTTGCAGTGGTAGCCGGCCGCCGCCGTACCGTCGGGCCGGGTCCCCGTGAACCGCCGCAGCCCGCCTTCAGAGAAGCTGCCACGCGCGTTGAGTTTCAGCGGGTTGTAGATGGCGGCATCATCGCGGAGCAGGAGGTCAGCCGTGGCGGAAAACGGCGAGGCGTCCGCCTGCATCCACGGCCCGGCGGGGGTGGGCGCGGCACCCAGGCCGCAGGAGTCGGCGCGTCGCCCCGGCAGGCCGTGAACCCGGCACCACGCGTCATCGGCGTCATCAGAGGCCCAGGCCACAAACGTGCCTGGGAGGCCCGCAACCCCCGCCTCGCGCTGGCAGGCAAAGTCAGCCGCGGCCAGACCGGTGAGGGAACCCGCGTTGGCCCAACTGGCAAAGTCTCCATTCTGCGCGCGGATGGTGAACGCCACGTTGGCCCCCTGCACGGTCACCGTCACTGGCACGGCCGTTCCGCCACACGTGGCTGTCAGCTGCGCCGTCCCGTTCATGACTCCGCGAACCAGCCCGAAGAAACCGGCCACATTGCCCACGGTGGCCTTGGCCGTGTTGGAGGACACCCAGGTGCACTGGTCCGTCAGATCCGCCTCGCTACCGTCCGAGTAGACGGCCATGGCGGAGAGCTGCAGCGTGGCGCCCACGTCAACCGCGGCGGGCAGGGGCCGCACGTCAACCCGGTCCTGCTCGGGCGGGCCCACGGTCACATTCGCGCTCGCCAGGGTCAGTGGTGACGCCAGCGAGGCAAACACCATGGTGGTCCCAACCACATGGCCCCGGACGCGCCCGCGGGACCCGGCGGAGTCATCCACATCCGCGATGCTGGGGTCAGCGGTGCTCCATGCCGCGGCCTCGGTCACGTCACGCGTGCCGTCCGTGTACGTTGCCATGGCCTGCACCGCGGTTGCCCTGCCGGCGGGGACCACAACCGGATCCGGAACCAGCGCCAGCGACACAAACGCCCCAGGCCCCACGCGGACTTCTGCGCTCCCTGCCATCCCGCCCAGCGAAGCCGCCACACGGGTCACGCCGGGCACCAGGCCGTGCACCAGGCCACGCGTTCCCGGCACGTTGCTCACGGTGGCCGTAGACGCGCCCCCCGCATCCACGCTCCAGGAGGCGAACTCCGTGACGTCCGCGGGCCCGTTGCTGAACTGCCCCATGGCCACAAACGCGAGGTCCGTGCCGGCCGGGAGGTTTCCCGGATCCGGGGTGACGACAATGCTGTCCAACTCAGCAGGGCTGACGGTCACCACGGCCGACCCGGAATGCCCCGAATGCGTTGCCGAGATTCCCGCGGTTCCCACGGATACGGCGTTGACCAACCCGCCAGCGCCCACCGTGGCGACAGCGGGCGCGTCGCTGGTCCACGTTGCCTCCGGGGTGACCACCGCGCTGCTGCCGTCGTCAAAGCGGAGGGTGGCCACCAGCGCCTGCTGCCGCCCCTGGGCCAACGTGACTGATGCCGGTGTCACCTCCAGCGCCGCGACCGCGGGGTTTCCTGGGCCCGATGAAGCGGGCAGCGACGAGCCTGCGGGCGACGAGGACTGGGGCGCGGAGGAGGACGCGCCGGGGGCGGAGGAAGCGGATGGCCACGCGCTGCCGCTGGCGCCAGACGCGAAGGCCGACGCTGCGCTGGAATCCTGCAGGTGCGAAGTCGCCGCGGTTGACGGGGATCCGGACGCGGAAAACGCGGCCGACGTTGCGGTGGCACTGCCGCCAGAGGCCGACGCGTTCAGTGACGAAGGACCCGCGGAGGCCGCAGCGGACGTTGCGCCACCCAAGGAGCTTGTGGGGGTGACCGACGACGATGAGGACGGGAGGGGGCCTCCGCCTGACGAGGACGTCCCGTGGTTGTTCTCCGGCTTGGGGGGGCAACCCAGGAGGAAGGCGAGTCCAAGTCCCCACACAAGCGCCTTGACGGGTATGGAACGAATCGCTGATTGACCGCATCGCTTCATGAGGTGCCTCCAGGGACGGGCGCCGCGGGAACAGCGCTTGCGCATCTTGGGGCCTTGCCCGGCGGTTGGTCCAAACCTGAACGGATGGTGAGGGGTGGTAGGGTGGTGTTTCCGGTTGACGGGCTCGATCCCCGCCGCGGGCTCGCCAGGAGGCTCGCCCGTGGGGTCCATCAACGACGACAGCGTTGGGAGGGCGAGGCTTCTGCCGAGCCCGCGCCCGGTGGGTGCCTGGTCCGTGCGAGGATGAACGCCCGTTTGGGCGGCCGGCAGGCCCTGTGTGCCTCCGCCCTTTGTGCCGATTCCCCGGCATGACCCACGCCCACATCTCCCGCATGCAAGCAGCCGCCAGCCCGCACGGTGGTTGGGCGCCGGGTTTGACCTCCACGCCGGCCGCACCACAGGATGGCCGCATGACACTGTTTGGCAAGCCCGTGAGTGCGGTGGGGGGCGGCAGCCCGCTGGTTCCCGCCAACCTGGCCGCATCCATTCGCGGGCGTTTGCAGCACGGTGACCTGGACGGCGCGGCGCGCCTGTACCTGGAAGGGCGCGGCACGCTGGGGCCGCTGCTGTACCGCGCCTTTGACGAGCTGACGCCGCCGGAACAGCAGGCGCTGGCGCAGCTGTTTGCGCACACGCGGGACTACGCGTACGCGGCGCCGGCCTTTGAGCGGCTGGGCCGCCGGGCGGAGGCCGCCGCGTTGTACGAGCACGCCGGCGAGTACGTGTTGGCCGCCAATTGTCACGAGGCCACGGGCAACCTGCTGGCCGCGGGCGCCGCCTGGGAGCGGGCGGGCAAGCCGGCGCAGGCGCTGGCGCTGTATGAGCGGGCCCGCGCGCCGGATGCTGCGCTGCAGTGCCTGGTGCGCCAGGAGCGGTTCTTTGACGCCGCGCTGCTGTGCCGGCGGCTGGGCAAGACCGCCGCGGAGGTGGACCTCCTCTACCGGGTCCACACCGCCAGCCCGCAGCGCGTGGCGGCGGTCTACCGCCTGGCGGAGCTGATGGAGCAGCACGGGCACGCGGACCAGGCACTGGCGGCCATGGTGGAAACGCTGCAGCACGTCCCGTCCGCGGCGTTTGAGGCGTCCTTCTGCCAGCGGCTGCTTGCGTTGGCGCAGGCGCGCGGCCGCGCGGACGTGGTGGAGGAGTGCACGCGGCTCATTGGTGCGGTGCGGCAGCGGGAGGGGCAGCCGGCCCGGGCCGGTGATTCCTCGGAGATGCGCTCCGTCATGGATCACCACAACATCGCCATGGCGGAAGAACTGCAGCGCCCGCGCCCGCCCGAACTGGCAGCGGCCACGGTGCTGCCGGTGGACCCGTTTGCGGGGCTGGTGCGGCGCGGTGCGCCCCCGGAAGCGCCGCCGCCCGGCCTGGCCACCGTCTCCCTGCTGGGTGAGTTGTCCTTCAGCGACCTGCAACTGTTGCAGCGCCACTGCGTCCCGGTGTCCTACGCCGCCGGGGCGGTGATCATGGAGCAGGGTGCACCGGGCGCCGGGCTGCTGGTCCTGGAGCGGGGCCGCGTGCAGGTGCTGCAGATGGGCACCCAGCCGCCGCGGGAACTGGCCACCCTGGGGCCCGGTGAGACGCTGGGCGAGTTGTCCTTTGTGGACGGCGCGCCCACCAGCGCGCGCGTGGTGGCGCTGGAACCCACGCGTGCGCTGCTGGTGCCGGGTCACGTGCTGGGGGACTTCCTGGCCACCCGGGACGCGGCCGCGGTGCGCGTCTACCGCGCACTGCTGCGCACGCTGGTGGGGCGCCTGCGCGCGGCCAACCTGCGCGTGACGTGACCTCCGCCCGGCACGGGGGGGCGGTTGACCGGCCGGGCTACCGGGCGCGGGACAGCCACTCCTGCGCGGCGGAAGGATCGGAGAACGGCTTCATCTGCTGCCCGCTGGCCAGGGACATGGCGGAGATCACCACGTGCCACATGCTGTTGTCCGTCACAATGGCCACCGCCCGCACGCGGTCCTTGTGGCGGCGGTGCCAGTCCACAAAGGCGTGGCGCGCGTCCACGTCGTAACCGGTCATCGTGCGGACATCGAATACCACGGACACCTTGGCGGCCGGCTCCTCCAGGCGCGCCCCCAGCGGCTTCAGGGCATCCGAGAGAGAGCCGGCGGAGAGGTTGCCCTCCAGCGTGATGGTCACGGTCTCGGTCATGATGCCGCTCACTACCACGCCCGCGGCGGAACGCTGCAACCTTGGCGCGCGGCAGTCCCCACCTTGAGGCGGGCGTTCACCGCGGCAGGAACATGTGGTCCGGCTCCGGGTCCACGCGGCGGGCCAGGGCGTCCGCCAGGGCCAGCAGCAGCGGTGAGACCAGCGCATCCGCCGCCAGTGACGGCAGCGCGGCGGTCCACAGCGCCGCCAGGCTGAACTCGTGCTCGGCGAAGACGCGCACCAGCGCCGCCACCAGGACGGCGTGCGCAAACGCGCCGCCCACGCCCAGCGGCCACAGACGCACGCCGGGCTGCCAGGGGAACGCGTTGGCGCCAATGCGCGCGCCCACAAACAACAAGGTGAGCGAGAACATGTGCAGCCCCAGCGTGCTGCCCGCCGCCACGTCCATGAGTGCGCCCAGCAGCAGCGTGGAGACGGCCGCGCCCAGCACGTCCGCGCGGAAGGCCAGGTAGACCACCAGGATGGCGCACGGGTCCACGCGCACGCGGTGCAGGGCCTCCGTGGCCTGCAGCGCGGTGACCAGCGCCAGCGCCAGCGCGCCCACCGGCACCGCAAACAGCCGCCTCACGGCTTGCCTCCCGGCGCCACGGACTCCTGCGGCACGGGCGTGTCCGGAGGGGGTGCCGCTTCGGGGGCGGGGGAGGGCGCAGGCGCGCGCGGGGGGCCGGCGGGGGTTTCCGGGGCGGGCAGTCCACCCGGGGGCAGCGCGGGACCCAGGAACACGGAGCCCATGGTCTCGGCGGAGCGGATCACCAGCACGTCACGCAGGCGCGCAAACCCCACGGCCGGCTGCACCTCCGCCGTGGACGTCAGGCTGGTCTCTGCGGTGTGCACGGACACCACCCGGCCAATGTGCGTCCCGCGCGGGAAGCGCGCGCCCAGGCCGGAGGCCACCACTTCGTCGCCTTCGCGCACGTCCAGCTCGCGCTCCAGGCCCTCCACCTGCAGGGACGGTCCGCGGTCTGATCCCGTGCCGCGCAGGATGCCCCGCGCACCCGTGCGCGGCAGCACCACGTCCACCGATGCGCGCGGGTCCGACAGCAGCATGACGTCCGCGTAGCCGTGCCCCGTCCGCAACACGCTGCCCACCGCGCCCTCCGCCGCCACCACGGCCATGCCGCGCTCCACCCCCGCGCTGCGCCCGGTATCAATGCGCACCGTGCGCCAGGCGGCGCTGGCGCCCACCGCCACCACGCGCGCCGCGGCATAGTCCGGGCCGCCCGGCAGCGGGGCCGCCCCCAGCAGGTCCCGCAGGCGCTGGTTCTCGCGCTGCAACTCCTCCAGGCGCTCGGCTTCGCGGCGCAGGCGGGTCAACTCCAGCCGGAGCTCCCGTGCCTCCTCCAGCGTGGCCGCATCCTGCCAGTGGCGTTCCCACGCGTCAGATACCGACCCCACCGCCCGCGTGACCCCGTCCTGCAGCGGCGCGGTCAGCGCCACCACGGCGCGCACCACCGGGCCCGCCTCCGCGGCGGGACGGCTGTTGGCGTACAGCACCACCGCCGGCACCAGCAGGCAGACGCCCACCAAGAACACGTCCCGGTACCTGGAAGCGCCTCCGGCCACGGGGTGTCCTCCTGCTCAGTGGAGCGCCACGCGGCTGAGCAACTCAATCTGCTCCAGCGCCTTGCCGCCACCCATGGCCACCGACACCAACGGGTCATTGGCGATGTGCACCGGCAGCCCGGTCTCGTTGTGGATGAGCGTGTCCAGGTTCTTGAGCAGCGCGCCGCCCCCTGTCAGCCAGATGCCGCGGTCCACAATGTCAGACGCCAGCTCCGGGGGGGTGCGCTCCAGCGCGGTGCGCACCGTGTCAATGATGAGGTTGATGGGCTCGGACAGCGCCTCGCGGATGTCGTCGCTGTTGACCTCCACCGTGCGCGGGACCCCGGCAATGAGGTCCCGGCCCTTCACCTCCATCACCAGCACGTCCGTGAGCGCGCAGGCGCTGCCCACCTGCATCTTCACCTGTTCCGCGGTGCGGTCACCAATGAGCACGGAGTGCTTGCGTTTGATGTGGCTGATGATCGCTTCATCCATGCGTTCGCCGCCCACGCGCAGGGACCGCGAATACACAATCCCGCCCAGGCTGATCACCGCCGCCTCCGTAGTGCCGCCGCCCACGTCCACAATCATGCTCCCCTGCGGCTCGGTGATGGGCAGCCCCGCGCCAATGGCCGCGGCCATGGGCTCCTCAATGAGATGGACCTCGCGCGCGTTGGCGGTTTCCGCGGCCTCCCGCACGGCGCGCTTCTCCACCTCCGTGATGCCCACCGGCACCGCCACAATCACGCGCGGGCGGATGAGCGGGCTGCGCCCCACCGCCTTGCGGATGAAGTAGCGCAGCATCTCGCTGACCGCTTCAAACTCGGCAATGACGCCTTCACGCATGGGCCGGATGGCCTGGATGGTGCCGGGGGTGCGGCCCAGCATGTCCTTGGCCTCCCGGCCCACCGCCACCACCTTCATGCCGCTGCTGCCGCGGGACACCGCCACCACGGAGGGCTCATTGATGACCACGCCCTTGCCCTTCACCACCACCAGCGTGTTGGACGTGCCCAGATCCACGGCAATGTCCGTGGCCAGGAAGCTGAAAAGGCTGTCCAGCATGGTGCGTCCTTCTGCCGGTCAGCGGCGCGTGAGCCAGTCCCGGACGTCGTCGGCAATGCCCTCGGCGTCCAGGTGGTGGCGGCGGTAGAGCTCCTCCGGCGTGCCGGACTCACCAAAGACGTCCTGCACGCCCAGCCGCTTGACGGGGACCAGGTGGCGTTCCGCCAGCGCCTCCACCACCGCGCTGCCCATGCCGCCCACCACGTTGTGGTCCTCCACCGTGATGACGCGTTTGCATTCGCGCGCCAGCGCGGCAATGCCGTCCGCGTCAATGGGCTTGATGGTGTGCACGTTGCCCACGGTGACCCGCGGCCCGCCGCCCTGCGCCAGCCGCGCCGCCGCGTCCACCGCGGGCCCCACGGTGCCGCCGGTGCACAGCAACAGCGCGTCCGTGCCGTGCCGCGCCAGCACGTCCAGCTTGCCAGGCTCAAACCGGTAGCCGTCCCGGTGCACGCGCGGCAGCTTCTGACGCGTCAGCCGCACATACGCGGGTGACCGGTGCGTCATCAGCACGCGGATCATCTGCTCGGTTTCCACGTCGTCCCCGGGCTGCAGCACCAGCATGCCCGGCAGTGAGCGCATCAGCCCGAGATCCTCCAGCCCCTGCTGGCTGTAGCCATCCTCACCGATGCCCACGCCCGCGTGCGTCCCGATGATGCGCACCGCCGCGCCGCTGTACGCCACGCTCATCTTGATCTGGTCAAACCGGCCGGAGATGAAGCACGCAAAGCTGCAGCAGAACGGGATCTTCCCGCACAGCGCCAGGCCCGCCGCCGTCCCCAGCATGTTGGCCTCCTGGATGCCCATCTCCAGGAAGCGCGCGGGGTACGCCTTGGCAAACTTCATGCTCATGGTGCTCTTGGACAGGTCCGCGTCCAGCACCACCAGGTGCGGGAACTCCCGGCCCAGTGCCTCCAGCGCGTTGCCAAACGCCTCGCGGCTGGCCACCGGCTTGGTGGTCGTGGTCGTGGTGGTCATCCCAGCCTCCCGAGAATCTCCGCGATGACCTGGTTGGCCTCGTCACGCGTGGGGGTCTTGCCGTGCCAGCCCACCAGGTCCTTCTCAAACAGGGACGCCCCGTGGCCCTTGGTGGTGCGGGCAATGATGGCGGTGGGGCGCGTGGTCTCTGCGCGCGCGGCCTGCAGCGCCGCGCGGAACTGCACAAAGTCATGCCCGTCAATGGTCAGCACGTGCCAGTTGAACGCCTTCCACTTGTCCGCCAGCGGCTCCAGGTCCAACACGTCCTTCACGAGACCATCAATCTGCCCGCCGTTGCAGTCCATGATCACCGTCAGGTTGTGCACCTTGTGGCGGGGCGCGCTCATGGCCGCCTCCCACACCTGGCCCTCCTGCAGCTCGCCGTCACCGGTGATGCAGTACACGCGGAACGCGGGGTCCTTGCCCTTGCCGTCCATCAGCCCGGCCAGCGCCATGCCCTGCGCCACGGAAAGCCCCTGCCCCAGGCTGCCCGTGGACGCTTCAATACCGGGACACAACATGTTGGCGGGGTGGCCCTGCAGGCGGCTCCCCAGGCGGCGCAGCGTCCACAGCTCGTCACGGCGGAGGTAGCCCAGTTGGGCCAGCGGTGCGTACAGCGACGGGACGGCGTGGCCCTTGGAGAGCACCAGGCGGTCGCGCTCGGGCCAGCGCGGCTCGTGCGGGCGGTGGCGCATCTCATCCAGGAACAGGGTGGTGGTGAGGTTGATGGCGGAGAAGGACCCACCGGGGTGGCCGCTGCCGGCGCGGCACAGCATCTCCACGATGTCCAGGCGGCATTCGTCCGCAAAGCGGCGCAGGGTGTCCACGGGAATGGCGCGGGACCCGGGCGTGTCCAGCGGGGGGAGGGACCACGCGGGCGGTTTGCGCTGCGTGATGTCCGCAACGGTGGGTGTCGTCATGGGGCGGCGGTAGCACGCGGCGGCGCGCCGGGACAAACGGGGTCAGGCCGGCGAGGGCGAGGAGGACCTGTGGGCCCGGCCTCCTGGCCGGGCGCCGGCCCCAAGTTGCCTCGACCACCCAAGCCGGCCCATGGATACCATTCCACTCCCGGCCATCGCCGTGACGGGTTTCCCAGCACGTACGCCGTCGTGTCGTCCAGTTCGCGGTCGTCACGGATGAGCCGGTCGTAGGACTCCTCCTGCCACACCGGTGCCACCCGCCCATGCTCCCCCACCATCACGTGGGCCGTGAACGATTTCCATGACTGGAGAATTCGCGACAGGGGGTGTCCGGATTCCGGACGCAGGATGGCATGCGCGTGGTCGTCCATCACCACCCACGCCCGCAGCGTGTACCGGGTCCCCTCGAAATGCGCGATGGCGCGGCACACGACGGTCCGTTCCTCGTCGGAGAGTACAGCCTGGCCGCGCGCCAGCCGCCAGGTCACGAAATACGTTCCGCCCGCGGCGCGCCAGTGCGGGAGGTGACGGCGCCAGATGAAGAAAGGGCGTTCCATGGCGGGACCCGCTCAGCAGGACCCGTGCCGGAGCGGCTGGCGGACAGGCGAGAAGGGGGCTGGGTGCCAACCGCGGTCGGCGCCCGGCCGGAGGCCGGGCCCACGGCTGGACACCTCAGGCTCCGGGAGCCAGGGCGCTCCAACCCCGGGATGAGCGCACCACAGCCACGCCTTTGGCTGTCCCCTTGAGGCGCCACGCCCGGTGGGCTAAGCCGCGCGGCCTCACAACGCGATCACCGCGCGGGCGCCAGCGCCCCGCCACAACGACGGGAAGAAGAAAATGTCGGACAACAAAACGCACAAGCACACCCGCGGCGCCGCCAAGGCCGCACGCAAGGACCGCAAGTGCTCCGTGGAGGGGTGCAAGAACCCCTACCGTGCCAAGGGCTACTGCAACGGCCACTACGCGCACTGGCGCGCCGGCGAGTACGGCAAGGCCCGCTTCAACACCTGCTCCAAGCCGGACTGCAAGAAGCCGGTGAGCCTCAAGGGCCTGTGCGCCACCCACCACAAGGAGTGGTGGACCGCGCGGCACCCGGAAGCCGCCGAAAAGAAGGCCTGACACCGGGCGTTTCCCCACAGCATGATCCGCTGCCCGTCCTGCGCCCACTGCGCGGGGCGGGCGGTCGTCCGGACGAGGCAGGCACGTGTCGACACCGTCATTCCAGGACTTTGCCCGGCGCTACCAGGAGACCTTTGCCCGCGCGGTGGCGGGCTGGGACCTGGCGGCGCTGGAGCGCGTGGCTGAGGTGCTGCGGCGCGCGCGCGACGATGGGCGCACCGTGCTGGTGGCCGGCAACGGCGGGAGCGCCGCCATCTGCAACCACCTGGAGTGTGACGCCACCAAGGGCACGCACCACCCCGGCTGCGCGCCGCTGAACACCCGCTCGCTGTCCGCCAATCCTTCGGTGCTGACCGCGCTCGGCAATGACATCGGTTTTGACGTCGTGTTTGAGCGTCAGGTGGAATACTACGCGCGCCCCGCTGACGTGCTGATGCTGATTTCCTCGTCGGGGAATTCGCCCAACGTGGTGCGTGCGTGTGAGGCGGCCAAGGGCCGCGGCATGATCACCGTGGGGTTTGTGGGCTTTTCCGGCGGGCGGCTCAAGGACCTGTGTGACCACGTGCTCCACATCCCGTTTGACAACTACGGCATCAGCGAAGACATGCACCAGGCGTCCATGCACGTCATCACGCAGTGGCTCAACCTGGTGTTCCGGCCCTGACCAACGGAGGGAGGCGTTCCATGGCGCAGTTTGAGGAAGTGGAGGAAGGGCAGGCCCCCAAGAAGAGCAAGACGCCGCTCATCATTGGCGGGGTGGTGGCGGTGGCGGCGGTGGCGGGGTTTCTGGCCACGCGCGGGTCCGGGGCCATGTCCGCGGAGGAGAAGGCGGCGTTCCAGGAAGCGCAGGACGTGCTGCGGCTGGATGACTACAACCGCTACGGCGAAGGCGAGAAGAAGCTGCTGGCGGTCCTGCAGAAGCACCCCGACCACGTGGAGCCCACCGTGTGGCTCATCCAGTTGTACTGCGCCTGGGGCGAAGAGCTGGACGCCGAGGCGGACACCTTCCGCATGGCCGCGCAGTCCAAGCTCAAGGAGATTGGTGACCTCAAGAAGATCACCGAGACCTCCAAGAGCAAGAGCGCGCGCGAGAAGGCCAAGACGCAATACGAGGCGGCCAAGAAGGAGCTGGATGAGCTGCAGAACGCGGCCAACATCCGCAACAAGAGCAGCGTGGAGAAGCTCAAGGCCGCCAAGGACTGGGTGAAGGTGGCCTCCGCCACGGACTATTCGGACGCCGCGCTGCACCGCGCCATGGCGGACTACGGGCGCATCACCGGCAAGTGGGGCGAGGCGGAGACGCAGCTGCAGTACGTGCAGAAGCTCAAGCCGGACAGCGCGGGGCTGCGGTTCGTCAAGGGCGTCATTGCCCTGCAGCGTGACCAGAAGCCCGACGACGCGGTGGCGCTGTACGACGAGGCGTTGAAGATTGACCCCAAGTTTGTCAAGGCGAAGTACTTCAAGGGTCTGGCGCTGGCCAAGAAGGGCGACAACGACAAGGCCGCCGCCACGATGAAGGAAGTGCTGGTGGAGAGCCCGGGGCACACTGGCGCCAAGGCGTTCCTGGGCCTGGTGGGCACGCTGGCGCAGGCGCGCAAGGTGGCGGAGGAAGCGGCCAAGGCCGGCACCGCGGATGAACAGGTGGCCGCCGGCGACGAGGCCGAGCCCGCCAAGCCCGCGCAGCCCGCCAAGTAGACGCCCGCTGATTCACAAGTCCCGGCGGGACATTGCCTCCACCACGCAGTCCGCGACGTTCAGCGCCAGGGCCATCACGGTCAGCGTGGGCGGGCGGTCCAGCGCCGTGGGCAGCAGCGACGCGTCCGCCACGTACAGCCCGGTGACCCCGCGCACCGCCCCGGTGACGTCGGTGACGGACGTCTTTGCGGAGCGGCCCATGCGGCACCCGCCCGCTTCATGACCGGCGCCGCCGCCCGCCAACGGCACCTGCAGCGGCACGGCGCGGCTCCCCGGCACCGCCAGCACATCCGCCACCGACACGACTGCCTGCTCCATGTCCTGCACCATGGCGGCCTCGTCGTCACCCCAGGCAAAGTGGATGACCGGCAGCGGCCGCCCCAACGCGTCTGCCCGTGCGGGGTCCACCGTGGCCCACCGCTGCGGGTTGGGCCCGGATTCACCCATGGCGTGGATGACCAGGTGCGACATCCCGGCCGCGTCCGCGCGGTCCACGCCCAGCGAGGCCAGCGTGTCGTCCGGCAGCGTGTCCGTGGCAACCGGGCCGCGCACCTCAATGGTGAAACCGCCGCGGTAGGACCGCCGGGTCCCACGTCCCGCGTTGACAAACCGCGCCACCGTGCACGCGCGCTCCGTGGGCGCCAGCGTGCCGGGCCGCGGCGCGGGACGCGGCAGCAGCACCACGTGACCAATGAGGACGTGGTCCGTCAGCCCCTTGCCAATGAGCTGCGGGTTGCGGCCCAGTCCGCCCGGCGCCGAAGCGAGCAGCAACCGCACGGTCTCCACCGGGGAGGCGCACAGCACCACGGCGCGCGCGGGAAGCTCATGCGTGGTTCGCGTGGTGACGTCCACGTATGCCACACCGCAGGCGCGGCCCCTGCGGTCCAGCAGCACGCGGGAGACGGCGGCGTCAGGCTGCAGCGGCACGTGGCGTGTGCGGTCCAGCGAGACGTACGCCCGGCAGCCGCACGGTCCCACCGCGGCGCGCTTGGGGAGCACGGGCACGCCCAGGTCACGCGGGACGGCGTCAAATGGGGGTTCAATGGGGACTTCGCGCAGGCCCAGCAGCGTCTCCACGCGGTGGTAGTGCTTGTCCAGTTCCCCCACGGCAAACGGGAACGGCACGCCAAACGCCCGCGCGTCCCAGTGGTTGTGTGCGTCCATGCGCAGGCACCACCCGCCCCACACCAGCGTCCGCCCGCCCGCCGCGCGCACGCGCTGCCAGTCGTACGGCGTACCCTCGCCGTGCCACGCCCAGTCCGGTGACGTCGTGGGCAGCACGGGCGCAATCAGCTTCTCGTACTTGTCACGGTCACAGGAGGGGAGCTTGTCACGCACCAGCGGACCGCATTCCAGCACAAGGACGGACAGCCCGGCGTCCAACAGGCGGGAGGCCACCAGCATGCCGGAGGCGCCGCTGCCCACCACCACCGCGTCCAGGACATCCGCCACGCGTGTTCCACTACCACGTCAGCGCGGCGCCGCGGCCTGCCCCGCGGACCTGGCCGCCAGCCCCGCCAGCACCAGCAGCACGCCGATCGTCGTCGTGACGCCCAGCGTTTCCCCTCCCACCGCCACGCCCGTCAGCACCGCCACCGCCGCGGTCACAAACTGCAGGTATGCCAGCCCGCTGACGCTGTAGCGCCGCAGCAGGAGCAGGTAGACCGCGCTGGCGCCGGCGGACGCCACCAGGCCCAGGTACACAAACGCGCCCACCGCGGCCGGCGTGAACACCACTGGGGCATCCCGCTCCAGCAGCCACCACCCCGCACCCGCACCGGCGCAGACGCACAGCGCCATGTCGCGCAGCATCACCGGCACGGGGGTGGACGCGGTGAGGTCCTTGGCCAGCACCTTGGTCACCGCATCCGTCAGCGCCGCCAGCAGCACCGCGGCCACTGCCGCCGCGTCCATTCCGTCCGCCCCGGCCGGGCCCGCGCGCGCGGCAATGAGCGCAGCGCCGGCAAACCCCAGCAGCGTGGCGATGACGGCGGCGCGGCGCAGGCGTTCACCCGGCAGGAGGAAGTGCGCAAGCACCGCCACGAGGAAGGGCGTGGTGGCGATGAGGATGCCAACGAGCGACGAGGGCAGCCGCGCCTGCGCCCAGTACAGCAGGCCCACGGACGCCGCCTGTGACAGGCCGAATGCCCCGCGTTTCCACGCCGCGGCCGTGGCCGGAGGTGACCGCGTGACGACGAGGGCCGCCTGGGCGGCGGCGAGCAGCACCGCGTAACGCAGGGCCACCGTGAGCAGCGGTGGCAGCGTGGCCAGCCCCGCCTTGATGACCAGGTACTGGGTCCCCCAGGCCAGGGCGAGGAACACCAGGCCGCCAACCCTCAGCATGGCGCGGGCTCCAGCAACGGGAACGCCCCGTCCACCGTGAGGCACGGTGAGCGGGGCGCCGCGGTCTTACCGGTCCCCCGACGGGGAGGTGTGCGTCACTTGCAGCAGGAGATCTTGCAGCAGCCGGTGCCCTGGGGCGCCGGCGTGGGCTGCTGGACCTGCACGTTCTTGGGCTTGTGGTTCAGCACGGAATTCATGGTTTCTCCTGCGGGTGAGAGGGACAAGCGCTGCCGTAAGCGGAGAAGGGCCCGGACTGCAAGGTGACGCGGCGGTACTGACGGGGCACGCGTCCCCGTCCCCGGGTCCACGTGGCGAACCCCCGCCGCGGTCGGGGTGGCTGGCGGGGTCCAAAGTTGGAGCAGGTGGTGGGTTGGGCTAGGCTTTCCGGCTCAAGTCCGCGCCCGCTGTGTCGTCGGAGAAGACGCGTTGAAGCCGTTCGAGTTCGGCCCGTATCTCATGCTGGAACGCCTGGCCATTGGTGGCATGGCGGAGGTGTGGCTGGCCAAGAACAAGGGCGCGGCCGGGTTTGAGAAGCTGGTGGCGGTCAAGCGCATCCTGCCCAACATCAGCGAGGACCAGGAATTCATCAACATGTTTGTGGACGAGGCGAAGATCGCCGGGCAGCTGGCGCACGCCAACATTGCCCAGATCTTCGACCTGGGGAAGCACGCCGGGTCGTATTACATCGCTTTGGAGTACGTACCCGGCATTGACGTGCGGTCCCTGTGGGAGCGCGTGCGGCACCGCGGCGGGTTTCCGCTGGCCATGGCGTGTCACATTGTGTCCCGCCTGTGCGAAGGCCTGGACTACGCGCACCGCCGCAAGGACAGCCGCGGCAAGCCCATGGGCATTGTCCACCGCGACGTCAGCCCGCAGAACGTCCTCATCAGCTTTGACGGCGACATCAAGATCATCGATTTTGGGATTGCCAAGGCGGCGCAGCGGTCCACGCGCACGCAGACGGGCATCCTCAAGGGCAAGTTTGCGTACATGGCGCCGGAGCAGGCGCGCGGGCAGCCCATGGACCACCGCGCGGACATCTTTGCCATTGGCGTCATCCTGCATGAGCTCATCACCGGCGAGCGCCTGTTCCGCGCCGACAGCGACTTCAGCCTGCTGGAAAAGGTGCGCAAAGCGGACGTGCAGACGCCGCGCGCCGTGCGGCCGGACACGCCGCCCGAGCTGGAGCGCGTGGTGATGAAGGCGCTGGCCGCCAAGCCGGAGGACCGCTACCCGTGGGCCTCTGCCATGCAGGCGGACCTGGAGCGCTACATGGTCACCTCGCGGCGCGGCGCGGGGCGCGAGGACCTGGCGCAATTTGTCCGGGACCATTTTGGCGAGGCGTACAAGCAGGAGCAGGCGCGCCAGAAGGCCGCGCAGGAGTTCTCGCTGTCCCACCTCAAGGCGGTGAGCAGCCAGACCACCGGGCCCGCCCGCAAGCCGGACGGCACCATGCTGTACGAGACCGGCGAGGTGGACCCGCTCACCAGCAGCGAGGCGGAGGGCAACACCGGCGTGGTGGACGAGCCGAGCCTGTCCGAGTCCACCGACGTGCACGACTCCGCCATTGAGGGGCCGGCCCCGGATCCGGACGAGTTTGGCGAGGATATGCCACCGACCCGCCCGATGGAGGGCGTCCACCGGGACGGGCTGCGGCCGGGAAAGGGCAAGCCGGCCGCGGCCGAACCGCCCGGCGTGCGCGCTGCGGACCGGCGGGCGCAGGCGCGCGGCGAACCCGAGGAGCCCGAGGACGGCAGCGCGACCGACCCGCGCATGGCGCGCGTGGACGACCAGGACCTGATGAACGCGGTGGCCGGCGCCACCATGGCGGAGGAGTCCAGCCCCGCGTTTGAGGAACCGCCGCGGCCCGCGCCCGCGCCGCGTGCGGACAAGGCGGAGAAGCCTGAGCGGCCCTCCCGTCCCGAGCCACTGCGCCCGCGTGACGAGGGCAAGCCGGTCATGCGGCCCGCGCCGTCGTCACGCCCGGGCGGGGGCACGCGGTCCGAGGCCCCGGTGCGCGCGGAGGCGGTGCCCACGCGCGCCGAAGCGGCGCGCCGCGACGACGACAAACGACCCGACCCGTCCGCCCCCGCGGACCGTGGCCTGCGGCGGGAGATGTCCAGCAGGTCCATGTCCGCGCCGCCGGTGGCTGACCAGGCAACGATGGACGGCGCGAGTCATGCGGGCCGCTCCAGCGCGCGCCGGCCGGGGGTTCGGCATGACGAGCTGTCCTTCCCGGACATGCCCACCGGCGAGGGCGGGCTGCACCAGGACTCCGGTGTGGACGAGTTTGTGGCGATGCCGACGGCGGCGGCGGTGCCCATCTCCAGCGCCTCTCCCGGAGCGGCGCCGGCCGCGCCGGCGGTGTCCTCCCCGGTGGAGCGCGTCAAGGCGCAGTCCGCTTCAGCCGAAATCAGTCTGCACTCCGCCAACACCAGCCCGCACGTGCATCCCGTGCAGGACGCCCCCGGCCGCGGCGGCCTGAAGGTGGTGGCCGGGCTGGTGGTGGGGATGGCGCTGGGAGTGTCGCTGATGGCGGGACTGTTGTTCTCACCGCTGCTGGGGCGCGGGGCGGTGGTGGTGGTCACCGGCAATGAGCGCGCCCAGGTGCAGGTGGATGACGGGCCCGCGCGCGCCGGCGCAGTGGTGGCGATGATGATGCCCGCCGGGTCACGCAAGGTGACCATCATCCAGGAGGGCTACCGGCCGGACATCCAGGTGGTGGAGGTGCGCGCCTTTGAGGTGACGCTGGTCAGCTTTACCGCCACGCCCACGCGCGGGCGCCTGCGCATCAACACCACGCCGGTGGGCGCCACCGTGTTCCTGGACGGCAAGAAGCAGCCGGGCGTCACGCCCATGGTCATTGACGAGATGCCGCCCGACGGGGAACACGAACTCATCCTCAAACACCCCGAGACGCAGGACGAGAAGGCCACGGTGACCACGGAGCAGGGCAAGGAGTTCAACGTGGCCAAGAACCTCAAGTTCCTGGTGACCCGCGTGGTGGTGGACAGTGACCCGGAGGACGCCAGCGTCATGGAGGGGCGCGAGTTCCGCGGCAAGAAGGGGATGCTGCGCGTGAAGCTGGGGCAGAAGACCGGCCTCAAGGTGGTCCGCCCCGGGTGTGACCCGCAGGAACTGGAGGTGACGCCCAAGGGCGAGCCCGTCATCAACGAGAAGGTGACGCTGACCTGCCCCGCGTTTGACGCGACCGTGAGCCTGGAGAGCCCGCCGGGAGCGACGCTGGCGATTGACGGCGTGGAGACGGGCCTCACGCTCCCGGTGATGGAGTACCGGATGCCCGTTGGGAAGCACCGGTTTGAGGTGGTTACCAAGGGCCGGGTCATTGCCTGGACGGAGAACGTGCTGCAGGGACCGCAGCATCTGGCCGTGCCGGAGCGCTGAGGAGGGCGGATGCGTCCGTCGGCATGGGGAGGGCTGGGCATGGTGGCGGCGTGGGCAGCAACAGCACAGGCGGGCGGACCGCTGCTGTACCGCGGGGCGCGCGTGGTCACGCTGGATGGCGCCGTGCCGGTGGCGGAGGCGGTCCTGGTGGACCACGGGCGCATCAAGACCGTGTACGCGCGCGCGCCGGCGGCGGCGCCGGCGGGGGCGGGCGTGGTGGAACTGCGCGGCGGCGTGCTGGTGCCCGGCCTGCACGACGCGCACGTCCACGTGGGCGGCGTGGGACGCGCGGCGCTCACGCTGGACCTGGTGGGAACGCGCAGCGCGGCGGAGGTGGTGCAGCGCGTGGCGGCGCGGCTGGAGGAGCGACCGGGCGGGATTCTCGTGGGGCGGGGGTGGGACCAGAATGACTGGGCCTGCGGCAAGCCCGCCGTGCCGCCGTGCGGTGGCACCATGCCCACGCGCGCGTTGCTGGACGCCGTGGCGCCGGACACGCCGGTGTTCCTGGAGCGCATTGACGGGCACGCCGCGTGGGTGAACTCAGCGGCGTTGCGGCTGGCGGTGGAGGGAGGCGCCACCGCGCTCGCCCGCGGCGGCAGGGACCCTGAAGGCGGCCGCATCCACCGCGACGGCGCCGGCGAGGCGACCGGGATTCTCGTCGACAACGCGATGACGCTGGTGGAGAAACAGTTCCCCGCGGTGACGCCCGGGGAGTTGCAGCAGCAGTACCGCGCGGGGGCGCTGGCCGCGGCGCGCGCGGGGCTCACCAGTGTGCATGAGATGGGCGCGTCCCTGGCGGGGCTGGAAGCGCTGCGCGCGCTTGACCGGCGCGGCGAGCTGCCCGTGCGCGTGTTTGTGTACCTGGACGGGATGGAGGCGGGCGTGTTGGACGCGCTGCCCGCCGGCGGCATCCGCCGCGCGGAGGGCCGCGTGGAGGTGCGTGGGATCAAACTGTTTGCAGACGGCGCCATGGGCAGCCGCGGCGCGGTGATGCTGGCGCCGTACAGCGACGAGAAGGGGACGCGCGGGTTGTTTGTCACCGAGCCCAAGGTGCTGGAGGCGCGCGCGCGTGCCGCCAACGACCGCGGCTTCCAGGTGGCCATCCACGCCATTGGTGACGCGGGCAACCGCGAAGTGCTGGGACTGTTTGCGCGGCTGGGGCGGGACGCGGCCGCGCGGCGGCACCGCGTGGAACACGCGCAGGTGGTGGACCCGCGGGACTGGCCCGCCTTCAAGGCGACGGGTGCGGTGGCCTCCATGCAGCCAACCCACGCCACGTCCGACATGCCGTGGGCGGAGAAGCGGCTGGGGCGGGACCGCCTGCGCGGCGCGTACGCGTGGAAGAGCCTGGCCGCGGCGGGTGCGCCGCTTGCGTTGGGCAGTGACGCGCCGGTGGAGGGCATCAGCCCGCTTTGGGGTCTTTACGCGGCCACCACGCGCATGGACCAGGACGGCACGCCCGGCGGCGGGTGGACCCCCGGCGAGAGGCTGAGCGCGGAGGATGCATTGCGCGGGTTCACGGTGGGTGCGGCCTGGGCCGTGGCCCGCGAGGGCGAGCTGGGCGTGGTGCGCGAGGGCGCGCTGGCAGACCTGACGTGGTTGTCCGTGGACCCACTCACCGCCGCACCCGCGGAGTTGCTGCGCGCCCGGGTGCTGGGCCGCATGGTGGACGGCGTCCTGGAACGGGCGGAGGACTGACGTGGTCACCACCGCGCTGTGGCTGGCGCTGTCCCTGGCTGCAACGGATGGCGCGCCGCCGCCCGCCACGCCCACGACGGGGGACAACTGCGCGGGTGACCTGTTGTGCTGGGGCCTGGGGGACCTGGAGGCGCCCCTGCAGGAACGCCGCCTGGCCATGCGCGTGCTCATGGGCGTGGTGCCGCTGGGCGTGTTGGTGGTGCCGCGCTTGTTGGTGGACGAGACCCGGCGCCCCGCATTCCGCGGTGGGCTGCGGCGCAGCACGTTGCTGCACGGGTGTGGTCCCTGCTCCGTCATGGCCTGCACGCCGCCCGCCGGATACTGCGGGGGGCTTCCGGTGGGCACCCTGCTGGGTGGCGTGCTGGGGCCGGTGATCCTGGCCATCGTCGGTGGTGTCGCCGGATTCATTGTCATTCCCGCGGGCGGCACGTGCCTGGGCGTGATGGCCGGCGGTGTGGTGGGCGTGGTGGTGGGCGCCGTGGTGGGCGCGGTGCTGGGGCTCACCCTGGGTTCCACGGCGGGTGTGTGCGGCACGGCCTGCCCGGTAGCGTTGTGGCAGCTCTACCTGGGCCCCACAACGGTGCTGCACGAATACAACCAGGCGCTGGGGTTGGAGCCGTATCGCCAGGCTCCCGCCGTTGTTGACCCGCCGACTCCGCCCCCGCAGGCGCCGCCCCCGCAGGCACCGGTTGCGCCTGCCCCCGCGCCCGACGAGGGCGTGACCGTGAAGTAGCGGACGGTCAGCCGTTCGTCCGAGCGGAGGCTTGCATCGGTCATCGGGCGGCCGCGCGCGGCGCGGACGGACGGTTACGCTGTCACCTCGCAGAAGGAGGTGCCCGTGGTGTCGCTCGGCCGGCTGCAGTTCATGGAGGAAGGGCTTGTTGTGGGGCGGGGCGGAACGCGCAGCCTGCACGGGTACCAGGAGCCGCTGCACCGGGGTGAGCGCTTCCACGCGGAGCCAGTGCCGCCACCGTCCGGGAGCATGCTGGAGCACCGCTTCCGCGCCGTGGCCGCCGAAGCGCGCACGCGCGCCGCGTGGATGGCGCGCTCCGCGTGCGCCGTCTCACCGGTGGACACGCTGGCCAGCATGTTGCGCGCCCTGGGCGAGGCCCTGCGGACCTTGGATACCTGCGAGCAGCGCTGAGACCTCACCAGGCGGGCACCGGGTCGGCTGGAGTCACGTTGTCCATGTGACAGCACAGTGTCATCATGACACCGGAGCAGCGGTCACAATGACAACACTGCCGGACCGCGCACGCCGGTGCGCGCGCTGGCACGCGCGGTGAAGCAGGGCAGCTCCATGTTGCCCATGCTTCAATCACCAGCCGCTCTGACCTGCAGGAGAGCCACCATGCAGACACCAACCACGGACTGTTCACCCGCTGGCGGGATCGCCGCGTTCCTGGAGGCGGACCACCGCCGGTTGGAAGCGCTGCTGGACGCAGCGGTGCCGCCTGGCCGCGCCCCGGACCTGCTGGTGTACGCGCGCTTCCGGGAGGGGCTGCTGCGGCACATCGGATTGGAGGAGAAGATCCTGCTTCGCGCGGCGCGTGGCGCACTGGGCGCCCCGGTGCCGCGCGCGGACGTGCTGCGGCGGGACCACGGGGACATCACTTCGCTGCTGGTGCCAACCCCCACGCCGGACATCATCCAGCTGTTGCGCCGCATTCTTGAGGGCCACAACGCCATCGAGGAAGGACCCGGCGGGGTTTACGACGTCTGTGAGCGCGCGCTGGCAGCTCGGTCGGAAGAGATCATCAACCGGATGCAGCGTGCGCCCACGGTGCCCACGCTACCGTTCCAGGACGGCGAACGCGCGCTGGAAATCGTGGAGCGGATCCGGCGCAGCTGGGATGTGGCCTGACCTTGCCGCGTCTCAACCCTGTTCCAGCTTGGCAATACGCGCTTCCAGCTTCCTGATCTCGTCCAGGATGGGACGGGTGAGCGCATCCGGCGCGCCCTCCATGTTCATCTCAATGAGGTCCGCTTCCAGCATGCGCTTGTCGTACTGGAGGCGCTCCACCGGCGTCATGGGCGCGGTGCGGTGGACGCCAAACCCCACGGACGGATTCAGCACGCGGGCGCTGTCAAACCCGCCGCGCACGGTCATGGCGCCGTTCTGCTGGGAGAGCACGCGCCGCTCCACCGAGTTGAAGATGCGCTCCGCGGTCATGCCCTTCTTCACGGGCACCGTCACCTTGAAACCACCGTATTCAAACGCCAGTGACCCGTCCTTGCCCGCGGTCTTGCCCTTCATCTGCAGGTTCAGGAAACGGCAGTACGTGTTGCCGTATTCGCCGGTCTCCACCGTCACGTGCTTGTCAAACGCCACCGTCAATCCCGGCACGCTGCTCTTGACGTCCAGCTTGCAGTCCAACAGTTCGCGGGACCACTCCGCGCTGCCGCGCAGCTCATCCACGGACGAATGGACCTCCGCGCCGCTCTTCTCAAACCGGTCATTCTTGAGCCGGCCCACCTTGTCCATGGCGCGCGCTTCCACGCGCGTGATCTTCTCATCCTTCTCCGCCATGCTCACAAGCCCGGCGGCGTCCCGCCCCTTGATGTGCGTCTTGTTGGCAAGCGCGCTGGCGCGCTGCTGGATGGTGGTGGCCATGGTGATCTCCCCGGGCGGGCCCGTGGCGCCGCCAGAATGGTTGGACGGCCGGAACTTCTTCTGCGGGAGAGGGAGTGTCAACGCTTGATATCCGGTCATGCCGCACCGCGCGCGCTGCTTCGCCGGTTGGACGTCCTGGCGGAAGCGGTGGATTCCTCCGGATTGCGTGCGGTCCTGGTGGGAAACGCCGCCGCGGTGTTGCACGGCGTTCCCGTCACCACGCATGACGCGGACTTCCTGGTTGCGGATGGCCCCGGTGCCCGGCGCGCGCTGCACGACGTGGCGGAGCACCTCCGCTGCACGGTGACCCGGCCGTTCTTCCACGCGGGCCTGCGCTGGCGGCTGGCCGGGGGACCGCACGCCGTGCGGGCGGACTTTCTCACTGCATTGGACGGGTTCCGTCACCCGCGCGGCGTGCTTGCCCGCGCGGTGCTGCGCGCCGCGGGCGTGCGCGTGTTGCGCGTGGCCGCCCTGGAGGACATCTGGGTGACCAAAGTGGCGGCCGGCCGCCCGCGGGACCTTGAGACGCTGCCGCTCATTGAAGCGGTGCTGGCCCAGCGCCTCACGGTCCAACCACGGTGATCCCGTCGGTGGAGGTGCCGTCATTGCCCGCCGCGCGCACCTCAACGCGGTGTTGGCCCGCGGAGGATGACACCGCGGCCACGCCCCGGAACACGCCCCGCCCGGCGGCGGTCAACGTCTGCCACGGGCCCTGGTCCACGCGCGTCTCCACTGTGGTGACGCCGGATGGTGCAAACGCCAGCGCGCGCACGTGCACCGCGCCAGCGGGCAGCAAGCCGGCGCGGGGGTTGGTGCCGCCCAGCGCGTGGTCCGCCGGGAGGGTGATCATCACCAGCGGCCAATCCACGCTGGGACTCTGCGCGGGATGCAGCGGCACCTCCCGTACGCGCGGGCCGCTGTCATCCACGGCAGCCAGCATGAACGTGGAATCCCCGCCTTCCTTGCCAAACGTGCGCCCCTGCACCATCAGGGTGTTTCCCGTCCATTCCACCGCCGGGGTGTGGACGTGACCGCAGAAGTAGAGCGGGGGTTGGAACCGCTCCAGGATTTGAAGCATGCGCGTGTCCGAACCCAACCGCAGGCGCTCCGGTCCCAGCACCGGGTGGTGCCCCAGCACAATGGTGAATGCTGCGGGCTCAGCCGCGTGCGCGTCGTTCAGCAGAGCCGCCTGCTGCGCCTCGCCAAACACGCCGGCGATGTTGGTGAAGTTGTTGGCGGAGTCCGCCGTGTTGGTGCGCAGCACGCGGACCCGGCCACGTGGTGTGTCCACAAAGACATGACCGTACAACCCGGCGCCGGCCCGCCCGGCGTTGGACTGCGCCAGGAAGTTGGGCGCACCGTCGTCCTTGACGTCATGGTTGCCCGGAATCTCCAGCCAACGCGGGTAGGCGGGTGCGCGCGTGTCCAGGGCCTCCCGGTAAGAGCTCCAAGCCCATGAATGGCCGCCATTGTCCGTGATGTCTCCGGTGTGGAAGGCAACGTCCGGGTCCACCACGGGGACCACGTCTTCCAGGAGGCTGGTCACCAGCGTGCTGCCGCCGTTGCCGCTGCCAAAGTGCGTGTCCGTCACGTGCACGAACCACGACGGGCCGCCGCCGCCGGTCCCGCCGTCCGGGGGTGTGGCGCCCGCGTCCACCACCGGGACCACACCGGAATCGGGCGTCACGGTTCCCGCGTCCACATCGGTGCCGCTGTCAGCGTGCGCGGGAAGACCCGCGTCCGGCACAGACCCGCTGCTGCCGGCATCCACGGCGGAAGCCGGCCCACCGCCGTCTTCTGCGCTCTCACTGAGCGGCGCTGCGGAACACGCGGCAACCAGGAGCACCGCTGCGAGAGGGATTGTCCCTCCGGCACGACCAACCCTTTGGCGCATGTTGACCTCCGCGCTGTCCGGGGCGGCGCCTTCCCTCCCGCACGCGCGAATTGCAAGCATTGATTTGCGCATCAATTCGCCGCGATTGGCAGAACGTGCGGGCGGACGCTGGCCGCGCTGGGAACGTGGCTGGAATACAGCGTGTTTCGCCTGGGCGCCGCGGACATCCGTCAAGGGGATGACACGGTTGCAGGCGGGGCCGGGAACGCCCGCTATCGGTGCCGGGTCACTGTGGCCTGCCCCGTTCGGTGGGCTTGCGGGGGCCGGGGGTACTCGCCATGGTCAGCGTGGGATCAAACGGACCCGGCATGGGCATTTCCGGGGGTTTCTCCTCCGCTTCCGCGGGCGGCGGCGTGGCCGGGATGTCAACCACGGTGTCCCGGACAACGGGGGACGGCACGCGGCGGACGGCCGCCAGCGGAGGCATGGCCTGCGCTCCCGGGACCGCCACCGCCGTGGCCAACCGCGCCCGCGGACCCGTGTATTCCGGGAGATCCTCCAGCAGGTCCAGGAGCCGAGTCGCGTCCGCGGGGCGGTCCGCAGGGTTGATGGCCATCAGCCGCTGCACCATGCGGTCAAGTGCCGGGCTTGCCGGGCTGCCGGGCAGGGAGGCCCGCACCGACGGACGCGGTGCCTGCATGTGCTGCAAGGCGACCTCGATGGGGCTGGAACCGTCAAAGGGCACGCGGCCAACCAGCATTTCAAAGGCAATCACGCCCAGCGCGTACAGGTCGCTGCGGGGGTCCACCTTCTCGCCGTTGACGTGCTCCGGGCTGGCGTACAGCGGGACGGCGCGGATGGCGTTGTGGGATGCCAGGGCCCGCGTCCGCCGCTCCGGTCCCGGCGCGCCACTGGAGGACCTTGAACGGCGGTCGCCGTGCAACAGGCGCGTCAGGCCAAAATCAAGCAGTTTCACAAAATCCCGTTCCCCGCCGACGGGCACCAGCATGATGCACTCCGGCTTGAGGTCCCGGTGCAGCACCCCCTGGCGGTGCGCCGCGGCCAACGCGCGCGTCACGTACATCATGATGCGGACTGCGCGGCTCGGACTCAGCGGTGCCTCACGGCGGATCACGTCGTGGAGCGAATACCCGTCCAGGAACTCCATGGCCACGTATTCCCGGCCATCCTCCGCGCCCAGGTCAAAGATGGAGACGATATTGGGGTGGTTGAGACGGCTGATGACGCGTGCCTCCTGCTCAAACCGCGAGCACGCTTCAGGATCACGGCTCAGCTCGCGCGCCAGCACCTTGATGGCCACGCGGCGACCCAGCGGCGGCTGTTGCGCCGCATAGACCGTTGCCAACCCGCCGGAGGCCACCCGCGCCACCACGTCATAACGGCCCGCCAGGCGGTGACCGACCAACGGGTCCGGCACGGGTGTTCGCGACAGCTCCATCACCACCTCGCCCGCAGGAACCCGCGGCAACTGCGGCGCCTGCTCGCCGGGGATGGGCCGGGATGTAACGGAGCCGGAACGCCGGAACATGCGGCCCCAACCGCCCGAACTCCGTCGAGCAGCCCCAACCGGCGGCTCACTGGTGTGCAAGGCACGCGCCGCCGGATACCTCCCTGGCGTGTTGGCCCCGGCAATGCACAATGGTCGGCAATGCGAACCACGTTCCTCGCGAGTGTTGCTCTGCTGGTGGCCTGCGACGGGCACAACGGTGACGCCGCTCCCGACGACGGCACCTGGGACATTGACGTCCGCGGTGTGCCGACGTTCATGGACGCGAGCTACGTGGAACTGGACAAGATCCACCGGGTGTCCCGCTTCCGCTCCGGGATTGGGCACGACTACTCTGACAGTTTCGAGCACTGCCGCAGCATGAAGCACTATTTCGAGCCCAAGGCGGAGCTTGACTGGTCAACCGTGGGCGTCGCCTCGCCGGTCACCGGGGAGGTCACCCGCGTGGAGCCGGAATGGGCGGGAACCAAGGTGGAGATCCAATCCGCGGCGTTTCCCGCGTTCCGCGTGGTCATCTTCCACGTGCAGCTGTCGTCGGCGCTTGCGGTGGGGCACACGCTGCAGGCGGGGCAGGCCCTGGGCCACCACGTCGGCGCGCAGACGGCCTCGGACATTGCCGTCCTGGTGAATGACCCCACGCGGCAGGGTCGCTTCGTTTCCTACTTTGAGACGCTTGGGGACGCCGTCTTTGGCCAGTTTGCGGCGCGCGGTGTGGCAAGCCGTCAGGACGCCATCATCAGCGCTGCGGAGCGTGACGCTGATCCGCTCACGTGCACCGGTGACGCGTTTGCTGATCCCGGGACTGTTCCAAACTGGATCATCCTGGATTGATCGCCCCGCGTTTTCGCCCCATTTCCCGGCCGCACTTCAACTGCGGCGCGGCCGACGACGCGGCGGGTCCGCGGAGCGGCCCATGGACCGCAGCGGAGGATTGCCTAGATTGGGCTGCGGGGAGTGACAGCATTCGCTAAGGCGAGCACAAGGAGGGGTGAGCCATGCTTGGCGTCGCAATGAAGATGAAGCGGCGCGTCCGGGTGACCACCCCGGTGGAAGTCAGGGTGAGCCGCGAAGAAGTCCTGCCGGCGGAGACTGAGAACGTTTCGCTGGGCGGCGTGTTTGTGAAAAGCCGCGTGACGCTGCCGGAAGGAACGCACGTGCTGCTGCGTTTGCATACGCCGCACGGGCGGATCACCACGGGCGCGCGCGTTGTCCACGCGGTGGATTCACGCGAGGCCATGGCCACCTCACGCGCGCCGGGGATGGGCCTGTCCATGGCGTCCCTGTCCCCCTACGCCCAGAGCGTGCTGGAGCGCCTGCTGGATGAACATGATGCCACCCCGCGTGACCCGTGGGGCCGCCCGGCGCGCATCCTGCGCTCCGCCCTGCAGTGGTTTGTGTCAGGCGCCGCCACGGCGGACGTGGAGACCACTGACGAAGAGCCCTGGTACCACCGGGCCGCGGCCGCCCAGGGCCCCCACCCGCCCGACAAGCCCCCTGAACCGCCCCCCGCAGCAAAACCCGGCTCATCCGGGCGGTCATCAGATTTCTGAGCCGCCAGGGCGCTGTAAAGCATTGAAATGCCTTGTGGCCCGTTGATTGCGTGCACCCGCGCGCCCGGTCCGGGCTTGAGGCGTCCATGCGCGCGTGCGGTCTTGTCGTGTTGGGCCTGTTCCTCCCGCTTGCCTGCGTGGACCAGCATCCAGGCGTGGGGGCTGATGCTGACGCCTCCGCCTCCTCCACCGGGCAGCCGCCGCCGGACGCGGACCTGTGCGCGCTGCTCGCGCGTGACAACACCGCCAACGCCATTCACTCGGTGCGCGCATTCGCCGCCGAGCACGCCGCATCGCTTGTACAGGTCCGTGCGGATGCGCCGCGGCGCATTGGTGAATTGCACTTTGCCGACGTCACGGTGGAGACGGTGCTCTACGGGTGGGGCTTTCTGGCCGGCATCCGCGCCACCGTGGCGCTGGAGCCCGCGCAGGCGGCGCTGGTGACGGCGGGGTCCCGGTGGGTGGTGGCGCTCAGCGACGCGCGCGCCGTGACCTGGGACCAAACCGCGTTGCCCACCTGGGGGAACATCACCGCGCTGATTCCCGCCGACGAGCAGTCCGCGTACGCGGACAGCCTTGCGTGGCGGCCGCGCGCGCTGGTGGCGGTGGTGCGCATTGTGGCGCGGGATGAATACCGGGTGACGTTTGACGTGGTGGACGTGCTCCGCGGGACGTTCCCCGGCCGCTTCAGTGACAACTGGCTGGCGTCATGGCGGCTGCCGTATCCGGATCCCTCCGCGGCCACGTACATCCTCAGCACCGACGGACTGGGGACCGCTCCCGGTGACGTGGTGCTTGGCAGCGTCATGGACCTGCGTCCGGCCACGGAGGCCGCGCTGGCCATGGTCCGTGCGGCCCTGGCCCAGGCGCCCGCGGATGCGCGCGCAGAGCTCCGCGCGCGGCGGGACGCGTGGCTGACGGGCTACCGGTTCCACTCCGCGCCCGTTGTGGTTGGGGCCACGGTGACCGGGCGGGCGGAGGAATGCTGCACCAACGCCGGGGGAACCTACGTTGCCCACCAGGTTTCCAGCGTCATGCGCGGAGGCGCGGCGGAATTGGCGGGTTTTGTCACGGGCGGCCACGCCTATTACGGCGGTGAGCAATGCGGGGATAGCGCGCTTTTTGGACTGCGCGCGCTGCTGCCGCAGGGTGTAAACGCGCTGTCTGCCGGGTTTGATTGTCTTACCGGTGGTGGCATGGACCCGGCTCCGGGTCAGAACCTCGTTTCGCCGGTGGAGGTGGTGCTTGCCGGCACCCCGGAGAACCGCACGCGCGTGGCAGCGTGGGTGGCGTCGTCGCCGCCGGTGTATCGCCTGCACGCGCCGGACACGCCGCTGGCGGAGGGTGACCTGGAACAGAATCCCGCCGCAGCACCGTGGTCCACGCCCGTGGACGCGGCGCACGCGTACATGTCCGGCACCTACGCCGCGCGGTTCCGCGTGGTGAGCGCCACCCGCCTTGGCTCTGCGTGGCGCACCCGCATTTCCACAACGTTGACGCTGTATGAGTACGCCCATCTGGCGCGGCGCGAATTCGACCTGTTCTTTGCGTGTGGCGAACCCGCGCTGCAGCAGCCCGGTTCCCGCTGGGTGGGCGCGTTTGAAATGCTGGACCCACCGTCCTGGGACCCCGCGCAGACGCCGGCGGTGACCCGCGGTTTCCTGGTCCCCGGCAGCATCCTGCCTGAACACGCAATGACCGCGCAGCTGGAGAGCGACCTCGCTCGCTACCTGCAACCGTAGGCCGCACCCCGTGTCCGGGATGGCCGCGCCGTCGGGGATTGCCCGCGGGGGCCAATTTCGGCAGGGTCCCGCACACGGCAGGGACGGGACGCGGAATCCCAGGAGAACCAGGCATGGCCAGGCTCAGCTTGCGCAGCGTCGGCGACAAAGCGGACAACAAGGAGCATGTCGTGGAAGCCGGCGGCGCCACGCTGGGGCGGGACGCCAAGGAATCGGACATTGTGTTGGCGGATATTGATAGGTCCGTAGTTTAGGCTACACAATTGCGAACAATCGTGCTATGAGTTTGTCATGGCCAAACGCGATGGGCGGACGTTGTCGCACGAGGTGTCTGAGGAAATTCGGCGGCTTGCAGTGGAGCGCGTGTTTGCA
>JACRCW010000043.1 GCA_016218805.1 Deltaproteobacteria bacterium
CTCCCGCCTCGGCGCTGACGCGCCTCGGCGGCCTCCCCCCCAAGGGGGGTGGCTACGCGTGCGCGGGCGCTGGCCGCATTCCGGCGCGTGCCCACTTGCTCCACCCCCCACCCGCCTCGGCGCTGACGCGCCTCGGCGGCCTCCCCCACAAATGGGGAGGCAACGCGAGCACGGGCGACGAGAGCGCGGGTGGCGGGGATGGTCGGCATGGGTGCTCCTACGGCTTGCGCGCGGCGCGGATTCCCTGGAGAACGCGTTCCAACTGTTCCGGCTTCATGGCGGACCCGCTGGGGAGGCAGAGGCCCCGGTCAAAGAGCGCTTTTGCGGTATCCCCGCCGCGCACGCGGCAGTCCTTGAAGACGGGCTGCAGGTGCATGGGTTTCCATACGGGCCGCGCCTCAATGTTCAGGCTCTCCAGTTGCACGCGGATCTGCTCGCGGCTGGCGCCGAATTGCGTGGGATTCACAGTGACGCACGTGAGCCACCCGTTGAATCGCCCGTATTCCGCCTCCGGCATGAACGTGATTCCCGGCTCTTTCCCCAGCGTCTCACGGTAGAAGCGGTTGACGGCGCGGCGTTGTTCCACGCGTTGGTCCAGCACGCGCAGTTGTCCGCGCCCCACGGCGGCCAGCAGGTTGCTCATCCGGTAGTTGTACCCAATGTGGGTGTGTTCGTAGTGCGGGACGGGGTCGCGGGCCTGGGTGGAGAGGAAGCGGGCGCGGTCGGTCCACTGCTTGTTGTGGGAGACCAGCATTCCGCCGCCGCTGGTGGTGATGATTTTATTGCCGTTGAAGGAGAACGCGGCCATGGCGCCAAACGCGCCGCAGGAGCGGCCGCGGTAGGAGGCGCCGAGCGCCTCAGCGGCATCTTCCAGCAGGGGGACCCCGTGGCGTTCGCAGGCTTTGGCAATGGCGTCATAATCAGCGCTCTGGCCGTACAGGTCCACGGCAATGACGGCTTTGGGGAGTTTCCCGCGGCGGGCGCAGGCGTCAAGTTCCTCGGCCAGGAGCGCGGGGTCCATGTTCCAGGACTCCGCGGTGGAGTCAATGAACACGGGTTTCGCGCCCACGTAGGTGATGGCGTTGGCGGTGGCGGCAAACGTGAGGGTGGAGGTGAGGACCTCGTCGTCACGCCCTACGCCGAGCATCAGCAGCGCCAGGTGCAGCGCGGACGTCCCGCTGGACAGCGCGACGGCGTGGGGGACACCGACCTTTTCCGCGAATTCCCTTTCAAACGCGTCAACGTGCGGTCCCAGCGGGGCGATCCAATTGGAATCAAACGCCTCCAGGAGGAGTGCGCGTTCCTGTTCTCCCATGTGGGGTGGTGAGAGGTAGATGCGCTCAGCAGTGGGGCTCATGTCAGGTCCAGCGCGTGACAAGCGCGTAGCCTCCCCCCTTGTGGGGGAGGTCGACGAGGCGCGTCAGCGCCGAGTCGGGTGGGGGGTGGGGCAAGTGGGCCGGGCCGTCCCGTGGGTCATTTGGGCGGCGCGTTGAACGCGGGCTCGGCAGGAGCGGAAAACCCTTCATTTCACCGGACCGGTGAATGCGGGCATGGTGGCGTGGCCGTTGGCGCTGATGCCGTCCTGCATGAACACCGCGCCCACGGTGCGCAGCACAATGAGGAGGTCCAGCAGGACGTCCCAGTGGTCCACGTACCAGGTGTCCAGCGCGAACTTCTCCTCCCAGCTCAGCGAATTGCGGCCATTGACCTGCGCCCACCCGGTGATGCCGGGGCGCACGTCGTGGCGGCGGGCCTGTTCGGGGGAGTAGCGTTCCAGGTATTCCATGAGGAGTGGCCGTGGACCCACCAGGCTCATGTCGCCGTGGAGGACGTTGAGCAATTCAGGGAGTTCATCCAGGCTGGTGCGGCGGAGGAACTTTCCCAGTGCGGTGAGGCGGACCTCGTCGGGCAGGAGGTTCCCGTGGGCGTCCCGCGCGTCGGTCATGGTGCGGAACTTGAGCATGCCAAACGGTTTGCCGCTGCGGCCGGGGCGGATTTGCCGGAACAGGACGGGGGTGCCCAGGTTGAGGCGGACGGCGGCGGCGCAGGCCAGCATGGGGCCGGCCAGGAGGCACAGTCCGGTGGTGGCGCCGGCAACGTCCAGCGCGCGCTTGAGAGCGCGGGAGCGCAGCGGGCGGCGCCACGCGGGGGTCTTCTGCTGGGTGCGGAAGTTCCCGTGCATGGGTGTCAGGGACGCGCGGCGTTGACGTACCACGTCAGCGCCTCGGCCAGTCCTTCCTTCACGTCATGGGTGGGTTGGTAGCCCAGCAGTGTTCTCGCGCGGGTAATGTCTGCAAGGGAGTGCTTGACGTCCCCTTTGCGGAAGTCCGCGTACAGCGGTTCCTTGCAGGCCACGGGGAGCCCGCGCTCCAGCAGCCCATCCCGAATGAACGCAAACAGCTCAGTGAGGGACGTACGGGAGCCGCACGCCACGTTGTAGACGCCCTGGGCGGGCGGGGCCGCGTCGCCATGGTTCACCGCGGCGAGCAGGTTCGCCTGCACCACGTTGGCGATGTAACAGAAGTCGCGGCTGGTGGTTCCGTCGCCGTAGATGCGGCAAGGTTCACCGCGCAGCAGGGTGGCAACCCAGCGGGGGATGACCGCCGCATACTGTCCCGCGGGATCCTGGCGCGGGCCAAACACGTTGAAATAGCGCAATCCCGCGGTTTGCAGTCCGTACGCATCGCCGTATACCTGGGCATATTCCTCATTGATGCGTTTGCTCAGCGCGTACGGGGAGACGCATTTCCCGGTATTGTCCTCGCGCTTCGGGAGTGCGGGGTGGTCACCGTAGACGGAGCTGGAGCTGGCGTAGACCAGGCGCTTCACGCCGGCGTCGCGCGCGGCGAGCATCACATTGACAAACCCGTCCACGTTGGCGCGGTGGGTGGCGCGGGGGTCTTCCAGGGAGCGGGGGACGGAGCCCAGCGCGGCCTGGTGGAGGACCAGGTGGACGTCCTTGCTGGCGCGCTCGCAGTCCTGGACGTCACGGATGTCGCCTTCAACAAACGTGAACCGGCGCGCGTTCTCGGGTCCCACCTGGGCCAGCAGGTCATCCAGATTGCGGCGGTGTCCGGTGGCAAAGTTATCAAGCCCGGTGACGTCCTGCCGCAGCTGCAGGAGTTCCTGCACCAGGTGTGAGCCGATGAACCCGGCGGCGCCGGTGACGAGCCAGCGGCGGGGTAGGCGTCGCAGGGATTCCTGGATTTCCGCGTACATCATCGGGCGAGCGCCGTGAACCGTGTAGCCTCCCCCCTTGTGGGGGAGGTCGCCGAGGCGCGCAGCGCCGAGGCGGGTGGGGGGTGGGCGGTCACAGGCTCCAGTAATGCACGCCCGCGGGCATATCCGCGGCGTTGAGCAGTCCTTTCACATCCGCCACCACGCCTTTGGGCCGCATGCCACCCAGCAGGTCCTTCACGGGCATTTCCTTGTATTTCCGGTGCGCCACCGCAACCACCACGCCATCCAGCGCGGTGAGGTCCTCCCACTTCGCCAGTTTGACGCCGTATTCCTCCACGGCCTCGTGCGCATCGGCGAGCGGGTCATGAATCATCGCGTCAATCCCGAACTGCTTCAGTTCCTGGGCGATATCCGGGACGCGGCTGTTGCGCAGGTCCGGGACGTCTTCCTTGAACGTGAGGCCCAGGATGGCGATACGCGCGCCTTTGATGGGGATATCCGCGTGAGCGAGCATCTTGACGATGCGCTGGGCAACATACACGCCCATGCCGTCATTGATGCGGCGGCCAGCCAGGATCACCTGCGGGTGGTAGCCCATCTCCTCGGCCTTGGTGGTGAGGTAGTACGGGTCCACGCCAATGCAGTGTCCGCCCACGAGTCCGGGCACAAACGGGAGGAAGTTCCACTTGGTCCTCGCGGCGGCGAGCACGTCGCGGGTGGAGATGCCCATGCGGTCAAAGATGAGGGCCAGTTCATTCATCAGGGCGATATTGAGATCCCGCTGGGTGTTTTCAATGACCTTGGCGGCCTCGGCGACCTTGATGGAGGGGGCGCGGTGGACGCCGGCCTCGATGATGGCGCCGTAGACGGACGCCACGCGCTCCAGGGTTTCCGCGTCTTCACCGGAGACCACCTTGAGGATCTTCTCCAGGCGGTGGACCTTGTCGCCGGGATTGACGCGTTCGGGCGAATACCCGAGTTTGAAATCAACCCCGCGCTTCTTTCCGGAGATTTTTTCGATGATGGGCGAGCAGACGTCCTCGGTGACGCCCGGGTATACCGTGGATTCATAGACCACCACGGCGCCCTTGCCGATCACGCGGCCGACGGTTTCCGACGAGCCTTGCAGGGCGCGGAAGTCCGGGCGGTTGTTCTTGTCAATGGGCGTGGGCACGGCGACGACGAGGAACGTGCAGTTCTTGAGCGCGTTCTCATCCGCGGTGATCTCCAGTGAGGAACTGCGCAGTTCGGCCTCATCCACTTCGCCGGTACGGTCCTTGCCGGCGCGCAGTTCATTGGTCTTGGCGCGGTTGATATCAAAGCCCACGGTGCCCGGGAATTTCCGTGCAAACGCCAGCGCCAGGGGCAGGCCGACATATCCCAGTCCGACGATTCCGATGCGTTCCTTCATGGGCGAGCTCCGCAACACAGCAACACCTCCACCCGCCGTGCGGGGGGGAGGTCGGCGACGCCAGTCGCCGGGTGGGGGGTGGGGGGAGTTGGAGGGGAGGAAGAGGATGGTTTGGACGTTGGGCCAGGTATTCCCGGCTATCCCAGGTGCATGACCACAAGGCCGCCGTGGGCGGTCACGGGGTGGCTCGGTTCCACGAGCACGGCGGCATCCGCGTCGGAGCCATCGGGCACCAGGGTGGCGTCGGTGCGTGACCGCAGGCAATGCGCCACCACTTCAGAAAGCGGGCCTTTCCCAAGGATGGCCACCTGCACCGGGCGGCGCAGCCGTTCGGCCAGCGGCGGCACCTGGCGGGACAGCGCGTTCTCCACGCGGGTGGTCATCTCCAGGTATTGGGCGGCGGTGCGGTGCATGAACGCGTAAGCCAGCCGTGCCTTGAGTTCGATTCCGCGGGGGGTGAGCAGGTAGAGGTATCCCAGCTTGTGGTCGCTGCTGGCGACGTTCTGGACCTTGACCAGGCCCTTCTCCACCAGGCGTCGCAGGACAAAGTGCGCCTTGGTGAGGCTCATTCCCACGCGCAGGGCGAGTTCGCGCTGGCTGAGGGACGGCTCGGCGGCCAGCGCTTCCAGCACGGGAAGTTCCGGGTCGGCCGCCAGGGTTCGTCCGTTCATCGCCATGACCTGTGTGACCGCGCTGGCGGGTGCTGCGGCCGCGCGGCAGGCTCCGCCCATTTCGGTCCCATGGGGACCGCCGTGCACCACTGTTTCAAGACGAAACGTGGCATTGACACCAGCACGCCAGACCAATCGCAGTCGGATGACCACGCCGGATGTGGCGGAATTCCGCGAGGGTTGCCCGAAGCCCCCTCGGGAATCGGCGGGTGTGTATCCCGTCAGGGGCGTGTCGTTCAACGCGGGATCGTCCCAGGTGCCGATTCCGCAGGTAACGCACCGTTTCTACAAGACAATGCGTGGCGCCAAGGCCGTTTCACCCACGAACGTGTCCCCGCCGGGTGGGTGCGTGTCCTCCCGCCCGTCAGGCATCCTGCAGCACGTCATCACCGCCCAGCTGCGCGCGCACGCCGCGGCCCAGCAGGTGGATCTGCACAATCAGCCTCCGGCGCCCGTCCGGTCCCACCTCCACCACGCCCACCGCGCCGGCCAAAGCGCCGGAGATGACGCGCACGCGGGTGCCCGGGACCAGGCGCTGGATGGGATCCACCTGGGTCTCCGCGTTCAGCACCACGCGGATGGATTCAATCTCCTCGTCGGGGATCGCAATGGCAATGCGATCATCGTCGGGGACGCGGCCCACCAGGTCATAGGTCTGGTGCACCTTCAGCATGTCCACGCGGCGCTGCGCCGTCAGCAGCGTGTGGACAAACAGGTACCCGGGGAACATGGCAATCTCGACGGTCTTGACGCGGTCGCTCCACTTGCGGCGCTCCTTGCGGATGGGCAGCAGCACCTCAAACTTTCGGTTGGCAAGGTCCGCCGCCGCGGCTTTCTCCTGGCGGGTGTGGACCCGCAAGGCGTACCACCGGGGTACTGGAGTGTCGTTCATGCCCGCGCCCCTCGACCGGTGTCGTGTCGTGCCACGCGGGGTTACTCGCCCGGGCGGGCTGGCCGCAACCGCGCTTCAGTAGGCCAGCCAGCGCACGTCGTCGACCCACCACCCGCCCGCTGACGGCGCCGCCGCCCACCGGACCCGCACGGTGTCGCGCGCGGCGGCCCACGCTGTCAGGTCCAGCACCTGCGGGCCCGCGGTGGCGCCGTCCCACCGGGCCACCTCCGTCCACGGCTCCCCGGCGGCGCTGACCAGGACGCGCGCGGTGCCCGCCTCACGCGCGTGGGAGAACCACAGCGCCACCCCGGGGAGGCTGGTGGCGTCCAGGGGCGGACTCTCCAGGGCTTCCTCGTCGGGTGCGGCCGGCACGTCCGGCGCCAGCCACGCGCGGCCGCCCTCCCACCGCCAACCCAGCCCGTCCCCGCCGGCATCCACCGCCACCAGTCCGTCCAGGTCCGCGGCAAACGTGGCTTCCAGCACCGCGCCGGTGGGCGGGACACAGGCGCGCTGCCCGGTGCTGCCCACGCAGGCCAGGCCGTCGTCGCAGCGGGTGCCCGCCGCGTCACACGGCTCCCCGTCCGCCACACGCAGGTCTGCGTGCAGCTCCAGCGCGTAGGCGCCGCCATCCGTCTGGCCGTACACGCCCACCAGCAGCTGGCCGGCGGCCGCGTTGACGGTGACGGGAGTGCCAGCCCCGCAGCCCAACACGGTGCCGCTGCAGTCGTCCTGGAGCAGGTAGGCCACCGTTCCCACCGCGGGCGCGGCCTCAACGCGCGAACTCCCACCCACCACCACCCTGTGCCAGGCGGACGGGCCGGTGGCGGGGCACGAACCGCCCGCGGGGACGCCCATGGGCCCGTCCAGCGTGCCCTGGATCCACGCCGCGTCAACGGCGGGTGCGCTGCCGCACGCGGCGCCGGGGGAGAGCTCGGCGCGCGGCAGTTCAGTCACGCGCAGGGTGAAGGCGTCCGGCGCAGCCGTCCCGTCAAACGCCACCACAATGAACATCACCGCCCGCGCGGGCAGGACGGGCGTGGCCAGCTGCGCGGTCTGTGCGGGGCCGCGCGGGGCGCTGCACGCGGCGCCGGGGCCGGCCATGGTGCACTCGGAGCGGACCCACAGGACGGGCAGGGTGCCGCGTTGCAGCGGGTCTGCCGCCTCCAGCAGCAGCGCCGCCGGGCGCGGCCCCACGGTGAAACGGTGCACGTAGCGCCAGGGCAGGGCGGTGGTGGCGCCGTCGCACGGCGCGGTGGCGGCGGCGGGGGCCGGCGGCAGGGGGATGGGCTCATAGGTGAAAGCGTGGCCTTCCACGTTGGAGAGGGCCGGGTCGGCGATATCCGGGGCTGCGCCGCATTCGTCCCCGGCGGTGAGCCGGCAGTCTGCCTCGCAGCGCAGGCTGCCACCGGCGTCGTCACAGGGCTCACCCGGTTCCTTCTGGCCGTTGCCGCATTGCGCCTCCAGCGTGCAGTCCGGTGCGCAGCCGTCCAGCGCGCGCGCGTTGCCGTCGTCGCAGGCTTCGCCGCCCAGCACGAGGTTGTCGCCGCAGCGGGGCGTGCAGGCACCGCTGGCCGGACAGTCCCAGCCCGCTTCGGTGCGGCAGTCGGTGCACCCGTCCTCGGGCGCAAAGTTTCCGTCGTCGCACTGTTCGCCGGTGTCCGGTTGGCCGTTGCCGCAGGTGAGGGCGGATGCCGCGCTGGCGCCGGAGGAGGATGCGCCGGCGTCGGAGGATGGTGGGCCTGAGGACGCGGTGGCGGAGGACGCCGCAGCGCTGCTGGAGGCGCTCGCCAGACTGGAGGAAGCGGTTGCGGACGACGAGCCGGTGATCACCGAGGAACTGGAAGCCGGGTGGGTGGCGGAGCTGGATGCTGACGAGGAGGCGTCCGCTCCCGACGAGGACCCTCCGCTTGTTGACGATCCGCCGCCCGGCGGCGCGGTGGTGCATGCTCCGGCGAGGAGGAGCGCAACGGCGATGGTCAGCCCCGCGCCGCGCCGTTCCCACGTCGCCGCCACAGGGGTCACGGCTCCACGTTGAACCGGGTTTCCTTCACGGGCGCGGCGCCGCCGTTGTAGTAGAAGCGCGCCGTCCAGGCGCCGTACAGCCGGTATTCCTCAACAAACGTCCCGGCAATGGCCAGCCGCGCAACCGCCTCACCGCCGGGGCCAATGGGAACGGTGACGGTTTCATACACGCGCCCGTTGGGCGCCACGAGCTCCACCCGCTGGTGGTCGCCCGGCAGGATGTCCGTCCAGCGCGCGCGCACCACCGCGGCCGTGTCCACGCTGCGGATCGCGGTGCCCGGTTCGGACTCCGGATGCACACTGACCACCGGCGCGCTGCCCGCAAACCCGGTGGGCCCCTTCTCCTCGGGGGGCATGACGCCGCCCTGCTGTTCGCAGGCGGTTGCCAGCATCAGCAGGGCCAGCAGGCGCGTTCCGGGAGGGGTGTCCATCGTCGTCGCTCCTCAGAAGTACGGCAGGCCCCAGAAGGTCCCCGAATCACTGCCCACAAACAGCACCCCATCCCAGCTGTCAAACGCCGGCTCGGACAGGGACGACCCATCAACAACGCTCTCGGACACGGCGGCTCCCGTGAGCAGGTTGCGCCGGTAAAGCCGGCCGTCGGCGGAGACGTACAGCGCGCTGTTGGCGTTGACCGTCACCACGCCGCCCACCACGCCGGAGGCAGCCTGGAACACGGTGAACGCCGTGTCCCGCGCCAGCGCCAGCGGCGTGGCGGTGAGGGTGAGCTTGCCCACGCGCCCGTTGGTGGTGACGTAGATGACGCCGTTGGTCCCGGAGGGCACCACGGCCTTCACCGGTCCCTCCACCGTGAAGGACACGCTCGCCATGGTGTCCGGGTGGATGGCGTACACGGCCGCAGCGTTGTTGGCCCCCACCACGTAACGGTCGGCAATCTTGCGGGGCTGGCAGGCGAACAACGTCCCGGACAGCAGCCGGCGGTTGCCGGCCCACGCCGCGGGCGGGTTGGGGACCGCGGTGCCCGCCCCCGCCGACACGTCGAACCCGACGATGCCACCGCCGCCCGACGCAATGGGCACCAACGCCCAGCCGCGCGTGTAATCCAGGTAGCTGTCGGCGCGGACGGACTCGTTGTTGGCGAGCGCAAACGACCACAACTCGCCCGCCAGCAGGGGGTCCAGCGCGCGGATGCTGTTGGCAAGGTCGTTGGTGCCCACCAGCAGGAAGTCCTCGGTTGCCGCGGGCAGCAGCGAAGCCAGTGCCACGTGCACGCTGCTCCCGGCAGCCCGCCCCAGGGCGCGGGTGATGATGGCGTCCACCCCCGCGGGGTCAATCCGGTAGATGTTGCCGTTGGAGGTGTTGTCCGCCAGGAACACCCGCGTCGCGCCGGTCCCCAGCGTGGCCAGCGTGGCGCGCCGCTGCACGTTGCCACTCAGCGGCACGGCGCGCTGCGTCTCCACACCCGTGGCGTCTATGGAGAACAGGCTCTGGTTCTGCATGGGCACCAGCGCAATGGCCGGGTTGGTCCCCGTGCCGCGGCGGATGGTGGGCGGCGCCAGCGTGAAGGACCCGGTGGACCTGGCGGCAAACCACCCCGTCCCCGTCGGCCGCGCCGGCATCGCCACCGTCAGCGGCTGCGAATAGATGCGCGCCGCATCAAAGTTGTTGAACGCGTAGCTCTGCGCTGTGTCCGCTACCGTGACCGACGCGTCCTCCACGCAGCTCTGCAACGCCGAGGAGCACAGCGCGGTCACGCCTCCCGCGCCCGGCGGTGTGTACGTCGTCGTATCCACGGGGCCGGTCGCGCCGCGCGTCACCAGCACCCCGGCCGAGTCCCGCGGCGGCACCAGTGGCACCCCGGGGGTCCCCGCATTGAGGGAGGTGTCCGTCCAGTAGAAGGTGGGGCGCGTGGACGCCGCGCTCCGGACCACCAGCGGGAGCAGCGGGGCGGCCAGCGGCAACAGCAGATCCAGCGGTGAGACTGACGTGAGCACCGGGGCGCCGTTCCCCACCTTGTACGAAACGCTCAGCGACCCACCCGGTGCTTCGGCGGCAACCGCGGGAAACACGGAGCCCGTATTGGTGGCGCGCAGGACCACCGTGCTGCCTGTGGCCAGGCCTGGCGTGCAATCAAACCGCACATCCGTGTTGGACACCGCGCCCACCACGCAGCCCGGATTGGTCCCCGTGAAGCTGTCCTGCGCCCCGGAGGCCCAGGCCCAGCTGTTGGACGGGCGGGACACCGTCACCTGCGTGACGCTGCCGCTCCCCGGCCCCTGCATGCGCAGCAACACGCCGCCATCCGCCTTGGTCCCGTACACGGTGCTGTTGACCAGCGTCACGGTGGGCTGCGTGACCACGTTGAACAGCGCTGAACTGGGTCCCGCCGGGTTGGGCGCCACATTCACCGTCGCCCGCAGACGGTTGTTGTTCCCGGTCCCGGTGTAGCGGAAGTAGACCGCGTTGGCGGCGGTGGCGCCGTCCGTCATGGCCACGTTGGCCGTGAGCCCCGCCGCCAGGCACGGCGGCACCGTGCAGATGCGCGGCGTCAGGCCGGCCGTCACCGTGAAGGTGACGGGGAGCGTGCCCGTGAACCCGGCCGCGCCAATGACCTGGTTGTTGAACGCATCCGTCACCCGCAGGTCAAACGCCGTGTCCACGTTCTGCAGCACCAGGGACGGGGTTCCCGCCGGCGCGGCGCCTTCGGTGAACGTCTGGCCGGGCAGCAACACGTACGCGTTGGCGGGTGCCGCCGGCGTGATGATGTAATCCTTGGGCCCCGCCGTGATGTTCTGGTTCCCGAGCGTGCGGGTGGCCGTCAGCGTCCAGGTGGGCGCGGACCGCCGTGTGTCCCGCAGGTACACGCTGCGCGCTGTCACCGTCCGCGCCGTGTAGGTCTGGGTGACGGTGGCGGTGCCCCCGCCGGCGCACGTGGTGCTGGTGAACAGAAAGTCCGCAGGTGAGGTGGAGGAGAACTGCACGTTGGTGTTGGCCGTGGCCGGCACCGGAAAACCGTAGACGTTGCGCAACTCCGCCGTGAACGGGCCCCGGCACGCCGTGCTGCTGGCCGCGTAGCTGGGCGTCCCCGCCGGCGCGGTGAAGACCAGCTGCGACGGACCACCGTAATAGGTCACCGTGGTCGCAATGGCGCTGCGCGACGGGGACATGGTGAACCCCGACGAATAGCCGGCCCGGGCCGTCACCTGGCTCCAGCCGAAGTAGATCCCCACGTTGCTGGCAAACGTCCCGTTGCCCGTGGCGATGCTGCCCCCCGCCGCGGGCGGCGTGGGGTTGGTGGTGGCCGGGTTGAACGCCACGCCGGTGGCCGTTCCCTCCAGCGCGGCCACCTGCAACACCAGTTCGTAGTTGTAGTTGGTGTTGTTGGTGGTTCCGCTGGAGATGCTGGCCGCGTTGTTGGCCGTATTGGAGATCCGCCGGTCACGCACCCCCGTGGGGTTGCGCAGCAGCCCGTTGTACGCCGCCGCCATGGCGGCCTTGGCCGTGGGCGGCGAGGTGCCAAACGTCACCGTCACCGCCTGGCCCGCGGTCAACGGAGTCACCTGCAGCGCGCTGAAGATGTTCAGCCGGACGCGCCCCCAGTTGGTGACCGCCTGGTCCTGCTGGTAGGTGTTGCCCCGCGCGTCGGCCACCGTGGGCGCCGCCCCCACCGGGTCCGACGCCACAATAACAATCAGCCGCTGGAACTGCGTGAGGTTGGCGGTGACCGGAATGGTCAGCGTGCGCTGCCCCGCGCTGTAGGACTGCGCTGAGAAGGGCCCAGCCTCCATGCGCACGTAGTTGTTCTGGGCGTGCGCAACGGCTGGCCAGCAAGCGGCGACAAGCGCAGCCGCTGCTGGCAGCAGGGCACGTGCACGGGGGGTGCGGTGACGCGTCAGCATGACGCTTCATTCCTACTGCATGCGTGCTGGCTTCGCCACAAGTGCCTGGGCAGGACCTACAGCGGCCCACCACGCAGCATGCTGAGCGTCATGCCCGGCGGCGTCAGGCGCGTTTCCGGCGGCGCACCCTGACCACCAACACGCCGAACAGCGCGGCCATCAGCACGCCCGCGGGAGCGTCCCCGGAGGACGGGGAGGCTTCGCACCCACAGCCGCGCCCGCCCACTTCTTCGTCCTCTGGGGGCTGCGAGCCCGCGTCCGCGCCCGCCGCATCCCGCGCCCCGGCGTCCGCGTGTGCGGCGTCCGGGCGGATGGCCGCGTCCGTGACCAGCCCGCCGTCATCCAGGACGGCAGCATCACCCGCCGCCGCGTCGCCCGCCGCCGCGTCGCCCATCGCCGCGTCACCCATTGACGCGTCACTCATTGCCGCGTCACTCATTGCCGCGTCACTCATTGCCGCATCGGACACCGCCGCATCGGACACCGCCGCGTCGCCAGGTCCCGCGTCGGACGGGAGGCCGCCGTCACTGATGCCGCTGTCCGGCGCCCCGCCGTCCGCAGCACCGGCGTCCCCGGTTGGGCCAGCATCCGCCGTGCCCGCGTCCGTGCCCGCATCCGCCAGGGACGCATCCAGTCCGGCGGCGTCCACCGACCCACCGTCCGCAGGCGCGCCCGCATCACCGCCATCCGCCGCGCCGCCATCCGCGCAGGCCGGGTTGGGCACGCGCAGACACACGTTGGCCACGCAGTCGTCCATCGTGCACGCATCGCCGTCGTCGCACTGGGCGGCCGCGGTGCAGCAACCGGTAATCACAGCATCCGCTGGACAGGCGGCGGTCACGCCGTCGCAATAGTCCTCGCGGTCACAAGTGCCGGCGGCGGGACGGCAGACCAATGCCGAAGTCGCGACGGCGTCCACTGGACACTCCGCGGCGTTGCCGATGCAGTACTCGGACACGTCGCAATCTCCGGCCGCCGGACGGCACTCCGTGCTGGCGGCCAGGAACGCGTCCACCGGGCAGTCAACGCCTGACCCGGTGCAGGACTCCGGCGTGTCGCACACGCCAGCCGCAGGACGGCATTCCGCCGACGCCGGTCGGAACGCATCTGTCGGGCAGTCGGCGCCGGCCCCGGTGCAGGATTCTGCGGTGTCACAAAGGCCTGCGGACGCACGGCATTCTGTCGACGACGGGAGGAACGCATCCGCCGGGCAGTTTGCTCCGGTGCCAGTGCACCCTTCTGCGGTGTCGCAGACGCCTGCGGAGGCGCGGCACTCGGTTGACGACGGGAGGAATGCATCCGCCGGGCAGTTCGCTCCGGTGCCCGTGCACGCTTCTGCGGTGTCGCAGACGCCTGCGGACGCACGGCACTCAGTTGACGACGGGAGGAACGCATCCGCCGGGCAGTTCGCTCCGGTGCCACTGCACGCTTCCGCGGTGTCGCAGACGCCTGCGGACGCACGGCACTCTGTTGACGACGGCAGGAACGCATCCGCCGGGCAGTTCGCTCCGGTGCCACTGCACGCTTCCGCGGTGTCGCAGACGCCTGCGGACGCACGGCACTCAGTTGACGACGGCAGGAACGCATCCGCCGGGCAGTTCGCTCCGGTGCCCGTGCAGGATTCCGCGGTGTCACAGACGCCCGCGGACGCGCGGCACTCAGCTGACGACGGCAGGAACGCATCCGCGGGGCAGGCGGTGCCCGTGCCGGTGCAGGATTCCGCCGCATCGCAGGCACCAGCCGACGCGCGACAGGTGGTGGACGACGGAAGGAACGCATCCGCCGGACAGTTGGCGCCCGTGCCCGTGCAGGATTCCGCCGCATCGCAGACGTCAACCGACGCGCGGCACGTGGTGGACGCCGGGAGGAACACATCCGGCGGGCAGTTGGTGCCCGTGCCGGTGCAGGATTCCGCCGTGTCGCAGACGCCTGCGGAGGCACGGCACTCGGTTGACGCCGGGAGGAACGCATCCGCCGGGCAGGCGGCGCCGGTACCGGCGCAGGATTCTGCGGTGTCGCACGCGCCTGCCGAGGGACGGCACGTGGTGGTGCCCGGTAGGAACCCGTCCGCGGGACATGCCGCGCCGGTGCCAGTGCACATCTCCGCCTGGTCACACACGTCGCTGGCCGGACGGCAGGTCACCGCGGACGTGGCAAACCCATCCGCCGGACACGTCACGCCGCTGCCGCTACACACCTCTGCCAGGTCGCAGGGGCCCGCGGCCACACGGCAGACGGTGTTGACCGGAGCCACCCCGTCCGCCGGGCACGCGGGTGATGCGCCATCACAGCTTTCGCTGGCGTCGCACAGGTCCACCGCGCCACGGCATACCTGCCCCGCGGCGATCAGTTGATCCGCGGGACAGGCTGGGCCGGTCCCGGTGCACAGTTCGTCCACGTCGCAGGCGCCTGCCGCCGAGCGGCACACGACACTGGAGCTCTGGAAGGCGTCAGCCGGGCACGCTGTGGTGGTGCCGTTGCATTGTTCGGCGGTGTCGCACGCACCGGCAGACGGCCGGCACGTGATGGTGGCCACCGCCGGGCTGCAGAACCCCTCAAGACCCACGACGTTGCAGGCCTGGCAGTCAGTGGCGCTGCCGCCGCCGCACGTGGTGTTGCAGCACACCGCGTCCACACAGAACGCGCCGGGACCGCATTGGACATCCGTGGTGCAGTCCGATCCCAGCGTGCGGGCCGCCAGGTAGTTCCACGTCTCACCGCTGACGCCCAGCGGCGCCACACCGGTGAAGCCCCCGAACAGCACCATGCGCGTGGAAGGCGCATCCCAGGCCATGCCGCCCTGGAAGGTGGCCGGAGGCGGCGTGTTGGGTTGCAGCGTCTTGAGTTGCCAGGTGGTGCCATCCCATTCCCAGGTGTCCTGCAGCAGCCCGGTGAGCGTGGACTGGCCACCAAAAAGCACCGCCCTGGAACGCGCCAGGTCCGTGGCCAGGTGGTGGCCGGACCGCGCCCCGGGCCCCGTCACCGGCCCGGCGACCCAATCCGTGCCGTTCCACAGCCAGGTGTCGTCGTAGTCTGTGCCAAACCCGTCATTCCCGCCGTGCATGATGATGTTGCCGGACACCGGGTCAAACGCCATGGCGTGCTGCATGCGCGGCGGCGGATTGGTGAGGGGGAACAACTGCACCCAGGCGGCGCCCGTCCAGCTCCACGTTTCGCCCGTGATGGCGTCACCGTCAAACAGGATCATCTCGCCGGACACGGGGTTGGCCGCCATGGCGCTGTTGCCGCGGGGGCTCGGGCCCGCCACGGGCAGCGGCGCCCACGTGACACCGTTCCACGCCCACGTGTCCGCCAGGGGCATGCCGGCGGCATCCGTCCCGCCAAAGAGCACCACGCGCTGGAAAGCGCCCCGCCCGTCATACGCAGCGGCGGCGGCCGAACGCACCGGAGGAGAGACACCCGGCGCCAGCGGGACCCACGTGGTCCCGTTCCAGCGCCACGTGTCGTTGGTGGGCGTGACCGTGTCCGTGCCACCAAACACCACTGTGCTGGACCGGGCCGCGTCAAAGACCACCGTGGGCGCCATGCGCGCGCCCGGTGCCGCCGCGGGGAACCGCTGCAGCCACTGCACGCGCTCAACAATGGGATCCAGCAGCACGGGGAACACCGCGTCCCGCGTGTCCACGGACATCACCAACACGTCCGCCACCAGGCGGCTGTGAACCGCAACACGTTTCCCCGCGGCATCCACGGCCACGGGCGCTGACACGCGCCAGCGCGGCACGCCGTCCGCCGCGGAGATCACCACCGCGCCGTCCGGATTCAGCACGGGCTCCGCCAGGCCCTCACCGCCCAGCCGCCAGGAGATTTCCCGGGGCGCGGCGGGAGAGCGCAGCAGGTACAACCATTCAGCAAAGGTCCCGTCGGAGAGGACTGCGGCGTCCGTGTCCGCGTAGACGCCCGCGTAGTGCGCGCGGGGGCCAACGGCGCTGGCCTGTGCCGTTTCGGCGTTCACGTGCTGCACGTGCAAAGCCTGGGAATCCGCAGCGCCTGAGCCCACGGTGAACATGCCGCCCGCGTGTGTGGGCAGGTTGACCACCATTGGGCCGGCCAACCCGCGGATCTGGAGGGTCTCGCCCACGGATGAGATCTCGCCCGTGGCGCCGGCGCGCCAGCGCGCCAGCAGCGCCGGATCCCCGGCGGAGAGCGCTTCAAACCGGGCCAGTGGTGTGTCCGCCCCCGGGTTTCCCATGCATCCCAGCGTCGTCGCCAGCCACGCCGCCCCCAACGACATCCAACGCGCCGTACTCCCCATGGCAAGCCTCCCTTTCCGCGGAATGGTGGGTGAGCCGTGAAGCACGGCAGTGTTCACTGTTTCCACGGTTCCCCCTATCGGCCCGGAACATGTGCTTCCGAAAGACCGTGCCCCCCCATACCCCAGCGCGGATTGTGTCGAAAGGGTTACCGCGGTTGAACGGCTGGCGGTCGGGGAGTAACCGTTCTGGGTCTCGGGTGGTGTTTGCGGTTTAGGGCGGGTGATCACGGGGCGGCGTCCGCCCCCGGTACTCTGGAAGCGAGGGCATGCCATGAAGCGACTCGGAACGGCGTTTTCCGGGATGGTGTTGGCGGGTGGGTTGTTGGTGGGGGCCCCGGCGTGGGCGCAGGTGGTTGTGATGGGCGCAGGTGGTGGCTCCGGAATTGACAACCTGGGCGGGACCACCGCCACCTTCCCCACCGCGGGCACGTTTGTCGTCGGCAACCGCCTGGTCGCCGTGGTGGCGTTCGCCGACGCCTTCGCGACCGGGAATCTGGGGGGTGCCCCCACACTGGCGGATGACACGGGTGCCAACGCGTATGCGATTGACCGCGACGAGAGCGACGGCGCAACGATGCGCACGGTGGTGTTCTCCGGTCTGATCACCAACGCCGCCATCGGCAACCTCATTGTCACCATGACCGGCACACCGCCCACCGGCGTCGGGGCGTCCTTCCAGGACTTCTCCGGGACCGTGCCCTCCACAACTCTGGCGCACTACGTGGACAACGTCTCTTCGCTGTCCGCCAACAGCGCAGCGTTGGAAGCCGTTGCGGTGGCGCCCTTCACCACGTCCATTGCAAACACCCTGGTGGTTGCCGGTTACGGGGATGACGGCGTCTTCAACATCAACACGACCGCGTTCAGCGCCCAGCCCCCCGGCGCGGGGACCTTTGTGCCCACACAGAACTGGCTGGACTTCAGCGCGCCCGAAACGGCGATGTTCCATGAGATCCGCACGACGACTGCGTCCTACAATTCCGTTGACCCCACCGCGAGCGGCGCGGCGAACTACAACGGCGTGCTCGTGGCGTACCGCGGCGGGCCCGACCACCTGTCGCTCGCCAGTGGCCCCTCGACCTTGACGGCGCAGAAGAACGTTGACTGCGCCGCCGCCCCGCCTGCCCCCTTTGTGGTGCAACTGCGCAACGTCAACGGCCTGGTCCCGGCCATCAGCAACTTCACCCTGCGGGTCACCTCCTCGAGCACCACCTCCAAAGTCAGGATCGTCGCGTCGGGAAGCACGCCGGCCACGTCCTGCCCCCTGGACACCGCCAGCAACGTTGGGACGTACACCGCCCTGCTCACCTCTGCGGAGACCTCGTTTGACGTGTACGTGACTGACGCCAAGCGGAACGCCACCGCCATCACGCTCACGGTGGACGCCCCCACATCAGGGTTTGCGCCCAATGACCATCCCTACCCGCTGACCAACGCGGTGACGTCTTACACGGTCACCGCAGGCGCGCACGCCGCGTACTGCATTGCGTTTCCCAACCAGACGTACACAGAGGGCCCTGCCAACTGCTTGGGCAGCCAGAACATGGGCAGCCGGGGCATCATCGCGGCGCGGTGCCTCATCAGCACCACGCCCACGTCCCCGCAGACGGCCGGCACTCCGTTCAACCTCAATGGCATCATTGCCATTGACAAGTATTGCAACACGGCGTCCGTCAACGGCTCCATCGCGTTCACCTGGGCCGGACTGAATCCCAACACGGGTGACAGTTCGCAGCCCACGTATGCCACGCCGGTGAGTTTCACCAACGGAGTTGGAACCGGCACCATGGCGCTCACTGCGGTGACGTCGCAAAGCAACGCGTTCCTCACGTTCCAGGATTCCTCCGCGCGGGTGGGCGGGAGCTTCACTGCCGTGGGCGCTGCGCACCGCTTCAACGTGTCGTTCCCGCCCAACACCAGCACAGCGGCCTTTTCAAACCCCAACACCGCCACCGCCACACGCACTGGCTACGCGGCCCACGCGCCCGGCGAAGTGGAGGCGCGCATCACCAACGGCACGGGCGGCTCCATCCGCTCCGTGACCATCACCAACCCCGGTTCGCCGTGGGTGTTCACCAGCGGCACGGTGTTCAACGGGACAACGGATGTGTCCGCCAGCTGGGTACGCACCGTCACCGCCACCTCGGTCAAGTTTGACGCGGGCCTGGGCGTCTTCGCCAACGGCGCCACCCTGAAGTTCCGCGCCAACAACGGCGGCGCCTACCCCAACATTGGCGTGGATACTCCGTACACCATGCAGGTGGGTTACACGGGCTTCCAGAGCAACACCAACGCCATCCCGTCGGCGCCGGCGAACCAGTTCACCGTTGTGGTGCCGCCCGCAGTGCTGCAGCTGCCGGTTGCCATCCGGTCCGCGGCGGCGGCGGGCTCCGTCCTCATCTGGACCAACACGGATCTCACCAAGCACGCGGGCGTGCTGGTGACGCGCGGTGGGACCACCGCTCCCGCGGACCTGACTGCCTACACCGTCGGCCAGGACCTGGGTGGCGGAACCATTGCCGCGTGCGTGGTGACCGCAGCCGGAACGCAGACCTGCACGGACAGCGCGCTGGGTGACGCCACCACGGCCACCTACCGCGTCTACAACGTGGACACTTCCAACGGGTATTCCAACGCCGTGACCGTGGACGTCCCCGCGCGGCCGGCCTCCGGGTTTGTCTACAAGCACACGGGCCTGGGGCTGGGGAACGGCAGCGCGGACCAGCGCGTCAATGAGACCAGCGGGAGCACCATGCCTGGCACCGGCGCGTACGCCACCTTCACCGCGGCCAACCGGGGCATCTACTTCGTCAACGCGTCCGGCACCGAAAAGCGGCGGCCGACCCTGTTGAATGACTTCGCGCAGCGCCGCCCGCTGGCCATGAAGCTCAACGACGGCACGACCCACCGCGTGTACGCGGGTGACATGACGCAGACGGCGTACCTGTTGGACCCCACCACCGACTCCACGCCCGCCACGGCCAACGTGGGCGCCACCGGCGGCACGCCGCAGGTGCTGGGCGGTCCGGCCGCCGTGACGCGCACCCAGTTCACCGGTCTGAACGCGTCCTTGAACAACGAGGCCATCTTCATGGCCACCACGGCGGCCACCACCAACAACGCGGTGCGCGCATTCCGGTCTGACCTCACCACCGGGTGGACCAAGTTCATTGGCACCGACGGCATCACCAGCGAGATGTTCACCTTCACCAACGCGGCCGGCCCGCTGGGCGTGCTGCTGGCCCCGGTGGGCACGGCCGGGGGCGGCGTCTACGGAATCGACTTGGCGACGTACACCGGCGCCGGCGACAGCCAGCCGGCCGGCTGGGGCGCGGGTGGCGGGAACGCCAAGAAGCTGGCGGGCAGCGTGTTCCGCGCGCAATGCCGCCGCCCGGGTGGCACCGCGAGCTACGTGTTCTGCGGCACCACGGCAGGCAACATCGTAGCGCTGCGCATCAGTGACGGCGTGCAGCTTGCCAGCACCACGGTTCCCTCCGGGTTGTCCATTCTCCACCTGGTGCCCGTCACCAGCACCACGTATGGGCTGGGCCTGGCGTACGTCACCCGTTCGCCGTCAGCCGGCACGCCCGCGCACGTGGGACGGCTCACATTCAACGGAACCACCACGTTCACCAGCGTGTTTGATGTCACCGTTCCCGGCGTGGAGGTCCTGTCCGGCGCACTGACGCTGGAAACGCTGGGCCAGCTGTTTGTGGCCGGCAACGGGTCCATCATCCGCATGAGCCTGCTCAACGGCACCGGCCAGGTCACCACGGCACTGGATGGTTCGGACGTGAGCGACCCGTTCTACGACAACGCCAGCGATACCGTGTTCATCCAGACCGACAACGGTTCCTTCTGGGCGCGCCCGCGCTCGAGCCTGTGAGGTGCATTCCATGACGACGCGCGTGCTTGCCTTCAACCTGTGCCTGTGGACGGTGCTCTCCGCCTGCGACCGGCCCGGCGACTTCTCCGGCCTGCCGCAGGGGAGCCCGCAGGGCCCGGCCGTGGTCCACGTCAGTGACGCTGACCAGGACGGCCCCATCACCACCGAATCCGCGGCGGCCTCCGTGGACATCAACTACCCGGCGCAGGGGCCGGGGGATTCGCTGGTGGTGGAGGTGCTGACGCCGCGGGGCAAGGTGTACCTGACCGACCGCTACCCGTTGCCCCCCTCAGGCACCGTGTCCATCCGCATCCCGGTGCTGGGGACCGTCATCCAGAACTACCGCATGACCGGGACGTGGACCGTGCGCGCCTACTACAACCATGAGCAGGCGCCTTCGGTGTTTCAGCAGTTTGACGTGCTCCCCGCCCCTGAGCCGCGCTGATTTCCCGGGGCGCCCACCCACCGCCCACCCGTGCCGTTCCGGGTTTGCCACCTGAGGTTCCGGGTTTCGGCTTGGCCGCCTGGCGCCCCGGCCGGCCGGCTCCGTGAGCACTTCCAACGGCCCCCGTTTCAGCGGGCGGCCGCGTCCCTGGCCCGCAAGGCCGCCCAGCGCAGTGCTGCCCGCAGCGCGCCGTCCGGGCGCTCCGTCCAGGGCCAGCCGGCCAGCAAGGCCCCCAGGCCCTTGTCCGGCGTGCGCCAGGGCGCTCCGTGCACGCCCGCCAGGCCGGCCAGCACGGGCCTGGCCCACGGGGGCGGGAGCGCGGCGTGCAAGGACAGCTGCCAGCGCGCGGCCAGCAGCTCCGCCAGCGCCCACCAGGCCCATCCCAGGCCCAGCGCCCGGCAGCGTTGTTCCACCACCGCGGCATCCGCCGCGTGGGCCAGCGCGCCCCAGGCGTCCACCGCCATCTTGTAACGCGGCAGGAAGCGGTCCCCCGCCAGGTTGCCCACGGCGATCACCACCAGGTCCTCCGCGCCCGGACCCGGGATGCGCGTGCCGTCCGGAGTCTCCCAGTCCGCGGCGCGCGCCAGGATGCCCGGCGTGTCATCCCCAAACGGTGGGCTGTTGAGCGCCCGCACATGCAGGTCCACAGCAAGCTGCCCAGCCGCCAGATAGCACCGCTCCTTGGACGCCAGGGTCGTCGCCACGTGGCGGGGCGGAAGGTCCCTGCGGTAGCCGAGCGCCAGCAGCGCCCCGTGGGCCTCCGGTTCGGCCGCCGCCGGCACCAGCACGTCCAGGTCGCTCACGCCGCGCCGTCCCCGCCCGCCCAGGAACGCCGCGTCCGTCACCGCGCCCTTGAGGAACACGTGCGGGACCCCGGCGGCGTGGAACGCGTCATGGACCGCCGCGCGCGCGGTGCTCAGCATCACCGCCTGGGCAAGGCTTCGGCGCCGCGCGCGTTCCGCGGCCCCCGCCGGGAGCGCCACGCCGCGCGCCAACAGCCCGTCCGCCACCAGGCCGTCCAGTTGCACGGCCTCGGCCTTGCGGAGGAGGGCGGCAACCAGCGCACCGTCCGGGTCTGGCAGACGGGCGGCGGGGAGCGCGCGTTGGTGCTGGGCGTGCACCGCCGCGCCCAGCGCGTCCCACATCAGTTCATCCACGGGATCCGGTGTGGGGCGCAGCCACGTCCTGACTGGGGCGAACACGCGGGCAGACTTGAACAAACCAAAGTGGCGTGCAACAGATGACCCATCCGGGGGCGGACACGCTCCCACCTCACGAGCGTCCGTCATGATGACCCGTCCCAACCCGACGCAGCCCGCTTCATCCTCCCAGACCGTGCCCGCGTACGAGGCACCCGCCGTGGCGTGGGAAGAGGACTTTGAACCGGCCGGTCAGGTCACCGGTTGTTCTGACAACATCGGTAACTGTGACGAGCGCCCGGAGGTCGTCTGAGCGGCAGCGGCCTGGGCATCACGCTCGCCGGCACGCATTACAGGCTGGACTGCCAGGACCCTGAGATCACCGGGCGCGTGGCTGCGCGCTACGCCGGCTTCCTGACGGACGCCGCTTCTGCCACCACCGTGACCCTGGATGCGGCAGGCCCTGCACGAGCCCCGCTGGGCAACGCCCCGGTCACGGCGCGGCTGAGCGGGGGGCGCCTCATTGTGGAACAGGCGGGGGACGAGCCCTGGGGCTGGCTGGACCGGGCTGATGGCCGCGGGCGGGTGGTCCCGCACCGCTCCATGGCCGCGCTGGACGTGCTGCTGCGCGCGGACGCCACGGTGCGGGCGTTGGAGGCGGGCGGGTGCGCGTTCCACGCCGCGGCGGTGGTGCTGGCAGACGGGGCGCACCTGTTCCCCGGCGTGTCCGGGGCGGGCAAGTCCACGGTTGCCCAGCACCTGGCCCGCGAGGGCGGCCGGGTGTTGTCCGACGAGTTTGTCGTGGTGGTGCCGTCGCCGGGAGGGGTGTGGACGGTGCACGGCAGCCCGTTCTGGTTGGGCAGCGCGGAGCCGGCGCGGTTGGCGCGCGCCTGGCAGCTGGGGCGTGGCGAACGGGCGGCGGTGACCGGGCTGGATGCGGGGTCCGTGGCGCGGCTCTTGACGCAGAACCTGAGCCTGGTGGTGGAGCCGGAGGGCGGCGTGGCGCGGGCGTTGGCCGTGGTTGCGCGGTTGGCGGGCGATGTTAAAGGGGGTGAACTCCGGTACGGGCTGGGGCAACCCATCCGGGGGCACCTGGAGCGCGCGGCATGAGAAACTACGGGGAGTGGGTGGCTCGTGCTGCCGGGCTGGGGCGGCCCACCTCAGCGCACTTTGAGCTGACCTACCGCTGCAACCTGCGCTGCAAGCACTGCTTCCAGGAGCGGGACGCCGCCCCGGATGAACTGACGCGCGCGGACTGGCTGCGCGTGGTGGACCAGGCGCGCGAGGCGGGGATTCTGGTCATCACGCTGTCCGGCGGCGAGGCCATGCTGTCCCCGCACTTCTGGGACATTGCCGGGCACATCCGCGGCGCGGGGATGGCGTTCAAGCTGTTCACCAACGGGCTGGCGCTCACGCGGGTGAACTGCGCGCGCCTGGCGGCGCTGCGGCCGGCGGCGGTGGACATCTCCATCTTTTCGCTGGACCCCGCGGTGCATGACGCCATCACGGGCGCGCGCGGGTCGCTGCGGCGCGCGGTGAGCGGGCTCATCCGCCTGCGGCGTGCGGGCATTGCGGTGAAGGTGAAATGCCCGCTGCTGGATACTTCGTCCGCGGACTTCCGGCGCGTGCGCGGCCTGGCGCAGCGGTACGGCTGCGGCGTGGTGTTTGACCCGTTCATCAGCCCCAAGTTCAACGGCAACCAGGTGACCACGCAGTGCCGCGGTGATGATGAGATTCTCTACGAGTACTTTGAGGATGAGTCCACGCGGAAGCCTGGCTTGCGGGCGCTCAACCCCAAGGCGCCGGGTGATGCCATCTGCGGCGTGGCGCGGCGCTTTGTGACCGTGGCGCCGGACGGGCGGATGATTCCCTGCCCGCGCATGCAGCTGGACGTGGGCAACGTGCGGCACGGGCACCTGCACCGGATCTTCCTGGAGGCCCCGCTGCTGCAGAAGCTGCGTGCCACCACGTTTGGGGATTTGGCGGGATGCGGGGACTGCTCACGCTCCGGGTACTGCGGGCGGTGCAGCGCCACCGCGCTGCTGGAGGACGGTGACCTGTACGGGCCGTCCTCCCGGTCCTGCCACCTGGCGGAGGTCAAGGAGCGCGCGTGGGGCGTGACCCCGCCGGTGGGCGCGTACGTGCCGCACAAGAGCGCGGGCTCACTGCTCAAGGTGCTGCGGTGAGCCAGGTTCACGCGGGAGCGCGCCCGCGCGCCGCCGCGCGCTGCGCGTGGCAGGCGGTGGAAGGCGAGGCCGTGGTGATTGACCTGGAGACGCGCCGTGTGTTGGGGCTCAACCGCACGGGGTCCCTGGTGTGGTCCCGCATGGATGGCCGCCGCACGGTGGCGGAGCTGTCCCAGGATGTGGCCGCGGCGTTCCAGGTGGCGCCGGAGACGGCGTCCCGGGATGTGGAAGCGTTTCTGGCGCCGCTGGTGGCCCGCGGGCTGGTGGAGCTGGCCTGAGCGGTTTGCTGTCAGGGAGCCAACCAGAGGCATCCCCGCATGCGGACGCCGGCATCCCGGGAGGACTCGGCTCCGAGCCAGCGTCACGGGGCCAACCACGGAGGCCACAAAACAGCCCCGGACGCCTTACCTGACCGTGCGCGGGATGACGGCGCCTCTGTGGGGTGACCCGTTGTGGGCTCGGCAGGAGCCGAGTCCTCCCGGACCCGGCTCGCCCTCATCCTGGCTTGGACCGGCAAATGAGGGGATCCCGTCAGGGAGCCAACGGGTCGCGGTAGACCTCGTCCACCGCCAGGGCGGCGTCCACGGAGGCCAGGTGTGCGGTTTCGCCGGGACCCCATTCGTGCAGCGTCCAGCCGCCCTCCTCCCGCCGGAAGACCTCAATGCGGGGACCGCGCTGGGACACCAGGACGTACTCGCGCAGGCTCTCCAGGCGCCGGTAGTGCGCAAACTTCTCCCCGCGGTCGTACGCTTCGGTGCCGTCTGACAGGACCTCTACGATCACCACCGGGTTGAGCACGCCGTGCGGGTCCGGTTCGGCCGTCTCCACCTTCCCGCACACCACGGAGACGTCCGGGTAGGTGGACAGGCCGGTGGCACCCACCCGCACGCGCGCGTCAGAGGACAACACCACGCACGGCCGCCCGCGCAGCTGCGCGAGCAGCGTCGCTCCCACCGCCATTTGCAGGCGCGCGTGCTCCACCGTGCCGCCCGCCATGGCAAACACTTCCCCGTTGACCCATTCGTGCTTTTCCGCGGCGTGTTCCTCCGCGGCCAGATAGGCCTGATAGCTCATGCGGTTGGCGGCGGCGGCGGCGGTGACCATGACGCCGCCCAACATACCACGCGCTCCCCACCCGGCCTGGGCGCGGTGGACCTTAACGCCGCCGCCGGGGGTGCCGAACGCTCCGCAGGAGGCAACATGTCCGTCCTGGCACCCCTTCGCGAAGCTCCTCCCGCGGTGTCCGCACCGCCAGCGCCTGTCCCCCTGCGCGTCCTGCTGGTGGAGGACGAGGACTCCATCCGGGAGATGATCCGGCGCTACCTGGAAGGCAAGGGCATGGCCGTGACCCCGGCGGCCCAGGGCGAGGAAGCCTGGCGCCTGTTCCAATCCGGCGTGTACGACGCGGTGGTCACCGACCTGCTGGTGCCCCAGCTCAACGGGCGCCAGCTGGTGGGCCGCATCCGCGCGGCGGGCGGCCAGGGGGATGTGCCGGTGGTGATGATCAGCGCCAGCTTCCTCAACGCGCGTGACGAGGCGGCGTGCCTGGGGGACCTGGCGGTGCAGGCGGTGTTCCGAAAGCCGCTGAGCCTGCGGGACCTGGCGGGCAGCGTGGCGGAGCTGGGGCGGCACCACCGCCGGCTGCGGGAGGCCCAGTTGCTGGGCCGGCCGCTCATCCAGGTCCAGGCGCCGCCGCGCCGCACCGTCACGCAGACGCGGCTGCGCGCGGTGACCTCCAACCACCTGGGGCCGCTGACGGGGGAGAACTCGCTGGTGGGCCTGGCGGCGGTGGCCAACCGCTGCTTCCAGGAGCGGGTGGACGGCGTGCTGGAGGTGGCGGACGGCGAGGGCACCCGCCGGATCACCTTCCACGAGGGCCTGGTGGTGGCAACCTCATCCACCGTGGTGGAGGAGCGGCTGTCCACGCTGCTGCGGGATGCGGGCCTGGTGTCCGCCGAGCACGACGTGATGGCCCAGCACGTGATGGCGCGCGAGGGCGGCCGGTACGGCTACGCGGTGGCGCGCGCGGCGGGCATCCCGCCGTCCACCGTGGCGCAGGCGCTGGAGGAGCAGACCTTGTGGGTCACCATGCTGGCCCTCAGCCGCACCTCGGGAACGTGGCGGTTGCAGTCCACCACGGACAACCCGGTGCTCACCATGCAGCTGCGCATGGACCCCATGGAGGCGGTGCAGCGCGCGGCGCTGGAATGCGTTCCCGCGGAGACCGCGCGGGACGTGCTGTGCGGGCTGGCGGCTTCGCCGGTGCGCCGCTCCCCCGTGTATGACGAGCGGGTGGCCGTGTTCTCCATGCTGCGGCCGGACCCGGCGGTGGTGCGCTGCGTGTCCGACGCCCGTGACGTGGAGGACGCGCTGCGGCGCGCGGCGCCGCTGCCCGGCGGCGTCAACCAGTTGCTGGCGCTGCTGCTGTCCGGCGCCCTGACCGTGGAAGGCCTTCCCGGCCACGGCACCGCCGGCCCGCGCGCGCCCGTGCTGGGTGCGTTTGGCGGCCTGTGGCGTCCGCCCCACGTGCCAGCGGCCACGCTGCGCGTGCGCGAGGCCATTGCCCTGGAGTGGCTGCGCACCGGGGGCTGCCCGCCCGCAGAGATCCTCCGCGTGGGCGCACCGGAGGGCGCGCCTACCGTGCAGGAGGCGCTGCGCCTGCAGGAGGAGCGTTTTGGCGCCGCGTTCCTGGATGAGATGGACCTGGGGCCCGCCAAGCGCGTGCTGGCCGTGGTGCGCCTGCGGCTGCGGGAGGCGGCGCGCCAGTTGGAACAGTCCGCCGCTGACCAGCGCGCGGCCGTGTGAGCCGGGAGGAACCGTGGACACGTCGGCCGAATGCGCGGGGGCACGCGTGCTGATTGTGGATGACAGCGCCACCATGCGCGCGTGGCTGGCGGCGCGGCTGCGCGCGGCGCCGCTGCTGGCGGAAGTGCAGGAGGCCACCAACGGGGCGGTGGGCGCGCGGATGGCGCTGGAGCAGGAAGTGGACGTGGTGCTGTGCAACCTGCGGATGCCGTTCCTGGACGGGATTGGCTTCCTGCGGGTGGTGCGGCAGTCCCGGTCCCGCCTGGAGCTGCCGGTGCTGCTGGTGACCGCCAGCACCAGCGTCCCGGACAAGGTGACCGGTTTCCATGCCGGGGCGTCTGACTACCTCACCACGCCGTGCGAGCCGGAGGAGCTGGTGGCCCGCGTGAGCGTGCACGCCACGGTGGCGCGCCTGCACCGCGCCATGGTCACCCAGGCCCACACCGACCCGCTGACCGGCCTGGCCAACCGACGCGCGCTGCAGTTGGCGTTTGAACGCGAGGCGGTTCGCGCGGTGCGCCACGGGACGCCGCTGGGAATGGTCCTGGTGGACCTGGACCACTTCAAGCACATCAATGACACCCTGGGGCACCCCGCCGGGGACGCGGTGTTGCGGGACCTGGCGCGCATGCTGCGCGGCGCCTGTCGTGCGTATGACATTGTGGCGCGCATGGGAGGCGAGGAATTCGCGCTGCTGCTGCCGGAGTCAGACCTGCAGGGCGCCCTTGAGGTGGGCGAGCGGGTCCGTTCCACCGTCATGTCCCGGCGGCTGGGCGAGCTGGACGCCGGCAAGGTCACACTCAGCGCCGGCGTGGCGGCGTGGACGCCCGGGGGCGCACCGCCGGCCTGGGACACGCTGTACGGCCTGGCGGACGCGGGCGTGTACACGGCCAAGTCCACCGGCCGGAACCGCGTGGCCCGCGCCGTGGTGCCCTCCCCGCCGCCTCCGCCGGAAGGGGCCGCCACCGGCATCCACGCCGTCCCGCCCGCTCCGCTGCCCGCCACCGCGCAGGTGGCTGCGGATCCCGCGGCCTGAGCGGTTGGCCATGGGGTGCGGCCCGGATGCGCCCCCCCGCTGTGAACAGTCACGTGTTTTCATGGGGTTGGCCGCCCGTACCTGATACGGGAAAGCCGCCGGGGTGATACGGGAAGGCAGCCAGCGCGGTACGGGGAGGACACCGCCGCGGTACGGGAGCACGCCGCCGCGGTACGGGGAGCCTCCCCGGGGCTACGGAAAGGGCGTCTCCACGCTCACCCGGGCAATCCGCCGGACGCCTTCTTGGCGCGCGCCCGGAGGTTGCGACGGCGAATGTAGGTGGACAGATACGCCGCCCGCCGCGTGTTGTTCCGGTCCTTCCGGTAGGCGTGCCGCCCATGCGCACGCAGTTCACCCAGCGGTTCCAGCAACGCGGTGTAGATCCGGTCACGCGTGTCCTTGGCGTCCGACGCACCCCGGGTTGCGCCTTCCCTGGCCAGGGCGGTCCGCAGCTTTCCCGCCGCCTCGCCCATCGCTGCGCTGGTCCCGTCCACGTCGTACTTCTTGGCCGCAAACAGCGCGCGCTTGTCGGTCACCAGCACCACCAGGTCCACCAGGTCCGCCACCAAATCGTCCAACCCTTCCCCTTCACGAATGGCCGACAAGCGGTCCCGCCCTTCCGGGTCCTTGGCCAGCGCCAGGTCCCCGGTCTCCAATGCGTCTTGCCGCAGGTCCTCGGCCTGGGTGATGAGACGGAGCGTCTCCTCGGTCCGGCCCGTGGCGCGCTCGGCGTTCCAGATGGCCTGCGCTGACAAAAGGCCATGGATGAGCTTCTCCACGCGGGGAACGACCTCGGGCTCCAATCCGACCGCGTCCAAGGCCTCCGCCTGGTCCTGCGCGGCGACCAATGAGGTCATCGCCTCGTCAAGGAAGATGGGGACCGGCATGTCCGGCTCGCGGACGTCCTCGGCGGGGATGGCGCCGACCTCCACGCGCAGCGGGGCGACGACGGCACGGTGTTGATCAAGCGTCAAAGCAGGCGTTTCAGCCATGGAGAAGCCTCCTGAGGTTGTGGGTTGAAGGCCAGAAAGCTGCCCCAATGGCGCGGCGGTGAGCAAGCCCGTGGGACCAGCGCAACGCCCATCTTGACGGGCTGCATCACGGGCGGGTTGGCCGGGGTCAACGTGGTTGCCTCCGACAGGAATCAACGGGAAACATGACCGGGACAGGCTTGAGAAGCGGTGCCGGTACATCCTGCGGCGGGTTTCCACGCGCGGATGACGGCCATGCCGGCGCCTCAGTACACCTCCCCAGAGAGAAAGCTGATCCTTTGAGGCGCGCTTGCGGGCGGGGTCCGCCATCAACGGCAGAGGGCGGGCAATGAACCACGTCGTAGGGCGGGGGCTTGTCCGGGCTTGTCCCCCGCCCGGTTCACTCAAACGCGGGCGCTCCCGCTTCGCTGACGGCATGGTGTGCGAGCCCGCCCCATCACCGCATGGAGAGCAGAGTCGAGCCGAATCGAATCCGTTCGCTGCGACACGGCGGAGGAAGTCATTCGCGTCTGAACGGCCCTGCATCTCAATCGGGCGGGGGACAAGCCCCCGCCCTACAAGGAAACGCGCGGGAACCCGCGAAAAGAACCTGCGGGAACCCGCGAAAAGAACCTGCGGGAACCCGCGAAAAGAACCTGCGGGAACCCGCGGAAAAACGGGTGTGTCCCGCATGGTCTACTCCGTGCGCCCCCACCCCAGCCCTCCCCCCGTCGCCACTGACGCCATCCATCCCATGGCGTGCAACGACGGGGGGAGGGGGTCCCGCCGTGCTCCCTCCCCCCGCCTGGGTGACGTCGACCAGCGAGCGAGGGCGGGGGGAGGGCGGGGGTGGGGGGCAGCCGTTGATCGTGTGGGACACACCCGGAAAAACGTGTGGAAACTGCGGAAACCAGAGGAGACACGCGGTCATCCCTTGGCGGGCGTGTGCGGCTTGGAGATGAGCGGCTCCAGCGCGCGCGTCAGTTCCTCCAGCTCAAAGGGCTTGCCCACGCGCGTGTTGGGGACGGCTTCCAAAAAGCCGCGGGCCTCCGGGGTGAACGCGCCGGCGGTCATGAAGACAAACCGTGCCGCCAGCTCCGCGTCCAGGCGCCGGACCCGCTGGTACACCTCCATGCCGGTCACCTGCGGCATCATCAGGTCACACAGGACGGCATCAAACACCTGGCCGCCTTCAACGATGGAGACCGCCTCCTGGCCCCCGTGGGCCAGCTTGAGGTCAAACCGCTCTGACAGCATGCGCCGCAGCGCGGACACCACCATGGGGTCGTCGTCCACGATGAGCAGGCGTCCGCGCTGGGGCGCCACCTGCGGTTGCGGCGCGGGTGCCACGCGGGCACCGCCTTCCACGTGGCGGGCCAGGCGGACGGTGAAGGTGGTCCCCACGCCGCGCGCGGTGGTGACGCTGATTTCGCCGCCGAACGACTCCACGATCCCGCGACAGATGGACAGCCCCAGGCCGGTTCCCTGGCCCATGGGCTTGGTGGTGAAGAACGGGTCAAAGATACGCGGGAGGTCCGCGTCCGCGATCCCGGTCCCCGTGTCGCGCACCTCCACGTAGACGTGGTCCGCGTCGGCGCGGCCGGTGACGCGCACCTCATGGTGCTCCGGGGCGCCTTCCGGAATGGCCTGCGCGGCGTTCAACAGCAGGTTGAGGAACACCTGGCCCAGCTTGCTGGGGCCGCCCCGCACGGCGGGCAGGTCCCCGTAAGCCCGCACCAGCGTGGCGCGGTGCTGGATTTCGCGCCGCGCCACGGACAGGGCGGCGTCCAGCGCAGCGGGCACGTCCGCCGTGCCCACCGCGTCATCGTCAGGGCGGGCCAGCATCCGCAGGTCCGCCACAATGTCGCGCACGCGTTCGGCGCCTTTGCGCGCGTCCGTCAGCGCCCCGCCCAGGTCTTCCAGGCGGGTGCGCACCTCCGCCAGCGACCCGAGCCGCTGGGCCGCCCCCAGCTGCTGGGACACGTAGTCCACGTTGGCCAGCACGTAGGACAGCGGGTTGTTGATCTCATGCGCCACGCCGGTGGCCAGCGTGCCCACCGCCACCATGCGGTCCGCCTGCATGGCGCGCGCGGCCAGTTGGCGTTGCTCAGTGACGTCACGCGCCAGGGACACCACCGCCGGCGCTCCGCCAAACCCGGCCAACAGTTCCACCACCTCCACCGTGACTTGGGCGCCGTCCGCGCAGGTGAGGCGCAGGTCCTTGGCGGTGGAGGGGACCCCCGTATCCCAGACGGCCCGCACGCGCCCCGCGGCCGCCTCCCAGTCCCGCGGATGGACCAGCTCCTTCATCCGGCGCCCCAGCAGCGCGTCCGCGTTGGGATAGCGCAGGATGCGCACCGCCGCCGCGTTGACAAACACCACGCGCCCCTCCCGGTAGATGCAGATACCGTCGGTGGAGGCGTCAATGACGGCGCGGAAGTCCGCTTCAAAGCGGCGGCGCGCGGCCTCGCTCTCCAGGCGCGCCGTGACGTCCAACAGGTAGCCCGAATAGCCCGTGAGCTGCCCGTACTCGTCCCGGTGGGCCGTGGTGTGGTCATCCACCCAGCGCGTGTGCCCGTCCGGGCAGACCAGCCGGTAGGTGTGCTGGCGGAAGGCCCCCTCGGTGGGGGGTTCACTGCCCGGCAGCAGGCCGTCCGCCGGGTCCACCAGGTCCGTGAACTTCACGCGTCCCTTCACCAGCGCCGCGGCGGTGAACCCCCACTGCTCAATGTTGGGCGACACGTATTCAATCGTACGCCCCTCATCATTGGACCAGCGGAACGCCACCACCGGGCCGCCCAGGAGCATTCCGCGCTCCCGCGCGATGGTCTCCTCAGCGTGGAGGCGCTCCAGCGCCGTGGCCAGCGCGCGGCACAGCACCTCCACAAACGCCCGGTCCGGCGACGTGTCTGCCCGGTGGTCCAGGTAGAGGTTGACCACTCCCAGCACGCGGCTGCCCACCACAATGGGCGCAATGAGGTGACCGTGCGGTGGGTCATCCGGGTGCAGCTCATGGAGCGGGTCCCGGCTGCTGGAGGTGAGGGTCTGTCCGGACTGGGCCACGCGGCCGCACAGGCAGCGCCCCAGCGGCAGGCGCTGGCAGTCCCGCTGCACGTTCTCCGCCAGGCCGCGCTGCGCGCGCAGCACCAGCGTGTTCTGGTCCGGGTCCACCAGGAAGATGGCGCCGCGCGGCTGCACGCCCAGGCCCGGCACCGCCAGCACGGCGTCCAGCCCGCGCTCCAGGAAGTCCTGCACGGAGGACGCCTCCAGCGCCAGGCCCAGCAGCGTGCGGAGGGCGGCCTCGCGGCGGGACTGGTCCAGCAGGCGCGCCAGGGCGCGGGAGCGCTCCACCGCCAGGCTGACGTGGTGGGCCACCGTGGAGCACACCGCCACGTCCCGCTGCGCCAGCGGCGGGTCACCGGCCGGCCGGAACAGCACCAGCGTGCCCACGGCCTTGTCGCCTTGGAGCAGGGGCAGCATGGCCAGCAGCCGCAGCACGTCCCGCGCGAGCACGCCGCCCAGCGCCGCCAGTGCGGCTTCCGGGGAGGGCTCGCCACCCGGGACCCACGGGTGGAACCCGTCCAGCGCGGTCCGGACGGCCGGGGGCACCCCGCGCACCGCGTGGACGCGCGCGTGCCCGTCCGGGCCCACCAGCAGCACCGCTGAGCGGTTCACGCCCAGCAGCCGGTCCAGCGCATCCAGGGCGGTGGGGAGGATTTCCGCCACGTTCTCCGTCCCCGCAATGCGTGCCGCCAGGTCATGCAGGACGCCCACTTCTTCCGTGCGCCGCCGCGCCTCCTCCTCGGCGGCGGCGCGGCGCGTGATGTCGCGCAGCGTGCCGCTGAAGCCCGCCGGATGCCCCTCCTCGTCGCGGATCAGGCGCGCTTCAAACTCCACCAGGCGCGGCTCATCCCCGCGCCGCAGCAGGTGCACCGTCTGGAACACGCCGTCCAGGTCACCGCCCAGCAGGCGTTGGATTTGTGCCGCGTGCGTGGGCCGGTCCGCAGGGTGGACCGCGCCCATGCAGTCCGAGCCCACCGTGGCGTCCACGGTGTCCCCGGAGAGCGCCTCCCACGACGGGCTCAGGTAGACCCACCGCCGCAGCCGGTCCACGCGGAACACCACGTCCCGGACCTGGGACAGCAGTTCCAGCGCGTCCAGCGCGTACCAACTGGGGTGGGTCTTGGAAGGCACGGGCTCCTCTCCATGGCGCGCCCCTCACGCCGTCCGGGGCCGCCCCTCAGCTGGCGGCGGCACACGCCGTACCGGCAGCGGCCGGGTCGGACAGCACCAGCGTACCGTGACCGGGTGGCAGCGCCACGCAGTTACGGCCCGCGCGCTTGGCCGCGTACACCGCGGCGTCTGCGTCCCGCAGCAGGTCCGCCACGCTGCCCATCTGGGGCGTGCGCTGCGCCACGCCAATGCTCACGCTCCCCATCCACGCCCCAGTGCGGACCGGGACGCGCAGCGCCGCCACCGCGGCGCGGGTCTGTTCCGCCGCCAGACGGCCGCCCTCCAGGTCCGTCCCGGGACAGATGATGAGGAACTCGTCACCGCCCAGCCGGCACACCACATCGTCGGTGCGGACCGCGTGCCGCAGCTCGCGGGCCAGCACGCGCAACACGCGGTCACCGGCCTCGTGTCCAAAGGTGTCATTGACGGGTTTGAAGCCGTCCGCGTCCACCATTATGCACGCCAGCGGCGTCCCGGCACTGAGGGATTCCGCCCACAGCTGCTCCAGGCGGTGCAGCGCGTGACGGCGGTTGGGCAGCCCGGTCAGCACGTCCGTCGTCGCCAGTTCCTCCAGGTGCGCGTTGGCCTCCGCAAGCTGCGCGCCCAGCCGGCGGGACTCCTCGCGCTCCGCCTCCACGCGGCGCACCAGCGCCAGCAGCTCGCGGTTGGCCTCCGTCAGTGCCCGCGTCCGCTCCTCCACGCGCGCCGCCAGGGTCCGGTTGAGGTCCACCAACGCGTGATTGCGGGACCACACCAGGTGGAACAGCCCCTCCACCGCACGCAGCAGCGGCGTCGTCGCGTCGGCGCAACGCTCTTTCTCGCGGGCGGCTGCCTCGTGCGGGGACAGGCCCTCGGCAACGGCCGCCACCTGCCGCGCCAACGACTGGTCCGACCCCAGGATGTGGTAGGCGAGCCAATGAACCAGGAAGTCCATCAGCGCCTTCCCCGCGCTGGAGTCGTCCGTTGCGCTGCGCATCTGGACGACTTCCGCCAGGAATGACTCGTGCTCGTGACGGTGGACCGCCTGGTAGGCCCGGTCCAGGCCGGCCGTCGCCATCAGGTCTTCCTCGCTCTTGAAGTGGTAGCGGGCGTAGTCCGCCAGGGCCAGGAACAGGTGGTCCACTTCCGCCTGCGCCGCGTGGCCCTGGCCGTCCACCAGGTCGCCAAAGCGGTTGAGGAGCACCACCAGCGAACGGTGCTGCGCGTCAATCTCCGCGTGTCCGGTCTCAAAGTGCCGATCCCAGTGGAAGGACTCCATGTGTGCGCCGTCCTCTCCGGGCGAGTTGCCCTGTCCCCGCCGTCGTCGCGTTGTTCGCCGCGATTAAGGGCGGCATGGGGGCGGTGGCCCTGAACCCAGGCGGGACGGAGATGACGGGATTTCCAAGCGGAAATTCCAATGCACGGCCACGCTTCCGCTCGCTCGCTGTGGCCGCCGCCGCGTCGTTGCGGCTATGGCGGCAGGATTTCTCGGCGGCGTGCCAGGGGGTGGAGGGACCGACTTCGTCGGTCAGTGGGGAAGGAGGGGAGTCAGGCCGGCGCCCGGCGGGGACGCCGGGCCTACAGCTACCTACTGCTGCGACGTAAGTGGAGACCGACGAGTACTCCCTTGCACTCAGTCCACGTCGTAAAGGCGCTTGGCGCAGGCTGGACAGAATCCATGCGTGAAGTGCGCCTTGGAGCGGTGGCTGACGTAGGCCTCCACCGCATGCCAGTTGCCCTCCTCATCACGGATCTGCTTGCAGGAGGAACAAATGGGCAACAGGCCGTGAAGCTCTTTGACCTCGGAGAGCGCTTTGGCCAACGCCGCGTTGGACTCCGCCAGCAACTCCCGCGTCCGCTCCAACCGCAGGATGACCTTGAAATGCGCGGCAATGTTCGGCGCCGCCACCAGCGCCGGAATGGCCAGGGCCATCAGGGTCGCCCGCGGCTCCAGGTCCCGCCCGGTGAGAAACCGCAGCGCCGCTTCCAAAGAAACCGACGCGCCGCACACCAGCGCTGTCATCAGCGCCGTTGCACGCCACCGCCCCGCCCACCTGAGAAGCTGCACGATCATGCGCAAAGACCATCCCAGCCGGAAGAAAGGGAATCAAACCAACTCCGCGCGGCCGTGAGCGCCCGGCGCGTGCCTGGCGCAGCAACACTACCCGGCGAAGATGGCCCCGGACTTCACGCACGTGGCGGTGGCCATCTTGAACACGTTTCCCAGCGGCATGAACTGCTCCGCGGTGGCCTTGGGCAGCGCGTCACGGGTGAACGCAATGACGGAGAGCAGCGTGCCCTCCATGTACGCAGCGCCAATGCCGAACACCGTCTTCACCTGGTGCTGCTTCACAAAGTCCTGCGCCGGGATGATCTGCCGCCCTTGCTGGTCTGTGGAAGTGGCGGCGTCCTCCACGTAGAACACGCCGGCCAGCAGGCCCTTGCGAACGTCAATGCCCTGCGAGGGCCGGTCCAACCACCCAAGCCCCGCACCGATGTCATCCAGCAGCCGCGCGATCATGGGAATGGCCGAGACGAACACCGACCCGGCGAGCGGAATGCCGACGTGGCCCTTGGATTTCCGCCGGTCATTCCAGTCCGCCTCCACCCCGCATGTCCCCAGCAGCGACAGCACGGGTGTCTCCGGTTTCAACAGGTGCGGCACGCCCTTGCTGCTCAGCAGCGCCTCCACAAACGCCTTGTTGGGCGCTGGCAAAGACCGGAACGGCACGCTGGCATAGACGCGGGCCAGCACGAGTGACTCCTTGAACTGCGTGTACAGGCCGTCCGTGCACGCCTGGGCCGCCTGCTCCAGGCTGGCGCAGCCGTGCATCTTGGCCTGGAGCGCATCAAACGTCCGGCCCAACGCCGGCCTGTCAACACCCGCTATCTTCATGGGTTCTCCTTGCCCCCCAAGCGGAGCCTCGGCCTCCCGGGGCGATTTGTCAAACAGGTTGTCCTCTGTCCGCCTCACGCGTCCCGGCCGCACGGATTGCATGCAGCGGGGCCGTCGCGGCGAAGAAACTCCTGGCTGGCGCTGATGCTTCGCGCTCCCGGCGGAAACGCAAGCTTCAGTGAGCCCGGCCCATGCACCGGCCGGTATGGGCGGCTGAACGTGGGGTGGGGAGCGGGAGTTGCCATGGCCGTCTCAAGGCCAACAAGCGGGGCACCCAGACCCGGCGGCGGGCGGCCAATGAAACCGAACCGCGGGTTTGCGCAGTTTGAACACTTTGTCCTGCGTGTGGCTGGGAACGTGTCGCTCGCCCGGGAGCCGGACGTGAAGGGCACTCCGCGGGCACCGGCGTTTCCGGCGGGTGCAGAACTGCGGGCGCTGGTGGCAGCGTTCCTGAAAGCCCGTCCGGAGGATGAACGGCGCGTCTATGACGCACGCTATGAGCAGGGGGACACGCAGACCCAAGCGGCTGCACGCCTGCACCTCAACCGGATCACCGTCCGGCGGGTGGAGGCGCGGCTGAAGACGGCATTTGTCCGCTTCCTGCTCCAGCGCGATGGCCGGTGAGGTGTGGGAGTGCGCTCCGTTCGCCAGCCCCAACCAGGTTCACGCTTGCAGCGGGTCCCGCAACAGCAGTTTTCCCAGCCGGGAGGGTGGAGGCCCATGGGGGTCATCCACGCTCGCCAGGGCACTCAGCGCCGCGTCCACGCGGTCCAGCAGTACGCGCGCGCGGAACGGCTTGGTCACGTAGTCGTTGGCGCCGGCGTGCTCCGCCGCCAGGACTTCCTCGCGCGACACGTGGCCGGTCACCATGATGATGTATGGGAGCGCGCCGCGCCGCAGTGCGCGCACGCGACGGACCACCTCCAGCCCATCCAGCCCGGGCATCCCCCAGTCCAGCAACGCCAGCGTGGGCGCATCCGGCCCCAGCAGCAGCCGCAACGCTGCGTCGCCGTCACGCGCCTCAACCACATCCTGGAAGCGCGGCCGCAGCAGCGTTGTCATGAGCCTCCGGTTGCTGTCGCAATCATCCGCTACAAGCAGCATGGCACCCTTGGACCTCATGCCCCACCTCCCGCCGCATCCCGTCCCCGGCGTCCTCCGCCTCTTCTACGTGACGTCGGCACGTTTGTGCACGGCCGGAAGGGCGCCCGTCCATGGTTCCTGCTTACGCTACGGCACCATGCTAAGTCGCCGGGACGCTTCGGTTGTTCCCCTCCCGCGCAGGGGCCGCTGGCTTCCGGGCCCTTGGGGATCTTGAAATGACCTCGCCTGATGAACGTCCGTTGGCGCTCACGGTTGGGGACGTCCACCTGCTGCTGGCCGCCAGCCCAGACGCGCTGGTGGTGGTGGGGTCCACCGGCACCATCACCGCCGCCAATGCCGTGGCCGAGCGCTTGTTTGGCGTGGAACACGGTGAACTGCATGGTCGTTCCGTGCATGAGCTGGTGCCCCTGGAGCGCCGTGACGCGCACCGGTCCCACCTGGCGGCCTACTTTGCGGAGCCGGGTACGCGCCGGATGGGGCAGTCCATTCGCTGCCAGGGGGTCCGCGCGGACGGGTTGGTGGTTCCGCTGGACATCCTGTTGTGCCCGGTGGTCACACCGGCGGGACCGGCGGCGCTGGCGGCCATTCGGGATCTGACGGACCGCACCCAGATGGAGCACGCGCTGCGCGCCAGCGAGGAGCGGCTGCGCCAGGCGGCGCAGTTGGCCCGGTTGGGGACGTGGGAGCTGGACCTGCAGACCGACACGCGGACCTATTCGCCGGAACTGCTGGAGTTGCTGGGGCTGGCTGCGCCCCACGCTTCTACGGCCGCGTTCATGGAGGCAGTCCACCCGGATGACCGGGCGGCGCTGTCCGCGGCCATGCGTGCCGCGTTGGGGGGCGGGAACCCATACCGCGCGCGGGTGCGCCTGCGGCACGTGGCGGGGGTGTGGCGGACGTTTGAGACCAGCGCGGCGGAGGTCACCACGCCGGACGGGCGGCGGCTGTTGCGCGGCATTGTGCAGGACGTCACCCAACGCGTCACCGCGGAGGCGGAAGCGGAGCGCGCGCGGGCGCATTGGGATGCGGTGGTGCGGCATTCGCCGGATTGGATTGCCACATTGGACCGCCAGGGCGTGGTGTTGTCCGCCAACCGGGGGCCCACGCCGGACAGCGTGGAGTCCAGCGTGGTGGGCCGCCCCTTCACGGACGTCCTGGCCGGGGACTGCCACGCGGCCTTCCGCACCGCGCTGGCGGCGGTATTTGACCGGGGCGAACCCGCCGCCGTGGACCTGGTGCACCTCCATCCGGAGGGCGAGCGGCGCTTCTACCAGACGCTCCTGGGCCCGGTGCGCGAAGGAGACGCCGTGGCGTTGGTCATGGCCACCTCCCGCGATGTGACCGCCCAGCGCCGGCTGGAGAGCCAGCTGGTGGCGGCGGACCGCCTGGTGGCCATGGGCATGCTGGCGGCCGGCGTAGCCCACGAGGTGAACAACCCGCTGTCCGCCCTGTTCTGCAGCCTGGAACTGGCCCAGTCCGAGCTGGCGGCACATGCCGGCGGGGCGGTCCCCACCGCGCTGGTGGGAGAGCCGCTGCGTGATGCCCAGGCCGCGGCCGAGGCCATCCGCGGCGTGGTGACGGACCTGCGCACGTTTGCGCGGAGCGGCGAGGACCGCCCGGAAGTGGTGGACATCCAGCGGGCGCTGGAGCCCGCGCTGCGCCTGGGCATGCACCAGCTCCGCGTGCGCGCCCGGCTGGTGGTGGACCGCGGCCCCACCCCGCCGGTGCTGGGGAGCGCATCCCGGCTGGGCCAGGTGTTCCTCAACCTGCTCATCAATGCCGCGCAGGCCATCCCGCCCGGCCGGCCAGAGCACGAGCAGGTCCGCGTGAGGACGTCCACATCCGCGGAGGGGGCCGCCGTGGTGGAGGTGAGCGACACCGGCGCAGGCATGACGGCCGCAACCATGGGCCGCCTGTTCACGCCCTTCTTCACCACCAAGCCGCCCGGCCAGGGCAGCGGACTGGGGCTGGCGGTGAGCCACCGCATCGTCCGGGACCTGGGCGGCGAGTTGACGGTGGACTCCACGCCCGGCGGTGGCACCGTCTTCCGCGTGGTGCTGCCGGCGGCGTCGCACCGCGCACCGCCGGACCCCGGCGCGCCAGAGCCGCCGGCACGCCGGGGCCGGGTGCTGGTGGTGGACGACGATCCGCTGCTCACGCGCGCCGTGGCCCGGACGCTGGGCCATGCGCTTGAGCTGACAACCCTCCAGTCCGGGCGGCGGGCGCTGGAACGGCTGGCCGGCGGCGAGCGCTTTGACGTCATCCTGTGCGACCTGATGATGCCGGAGTTCAGCGGCATGGAGCTCTACCGGCAGTTGCGCGCGGCAGCGCCGGAGATGGCGGACCGCGTGGTCTTCCTCACGGGCGGCGCCGTCACCCCGGCGGCAACGGACTTCCTGGCGCAGGTGCCCAATGCGCGCGTGCAAAAGCCATTTGATGCTGAGGCGCTGCGGCAGCTGGTGGCCGCGCGGGTGCGCGCCTGAGCCCGCGCGGTGGATGCTGGCCTTCCCAGGTTTGCCGGTGCGGCGAATCAGGCCGCCCGCCGTTCCAGGGCTTCACCAGGCGCCAAGCCATGGACGCGGCGGTGGCTCACACGAAATGTCAGGGACGATCGACCGGTTGACTGCCCGGGCGCTACAACCCGCGTGACCACGCAGTCTCGCAACGAGGCCCCTTCCAAGTGCCGTCACCAAGCCGGTCGCTCGAGCTTGTTCAGCAGGGTGTTGACGCCGAGTTTGCGCGCAACATCCCCCAGGCGCGCGAGTTCTACTCGGCGGCATGGCAGGCCGCAGAGGACGACTTCCAGGCGTGCGTCGCGGCGCATTACGTCGCCCATCTCTCCAGCAGTCCCGTGGACAAGCACCGCTGGAACCTGGAGGCGCTCGCGCGGGCGGAAAGGGTGCGGGACGGCCGGGTCCAGGGTTTCTACCCATCGCTGTTCGTGAATCTGGGGCGGAGCTACGAGTTACTTGGCGACCACCAGAACGCGGCGGTCTACTACGCCCGCGCGGCTGCGCTGGGGCTTGTGCACGACCCGGGCGCCGGTGGTGGCCACGAGGAAGAATGACCGCGGCGCGCGCGCAAGCCGGACTTGTGGAGGCCACCGGTTTCCTACCCGCCGGGTTGCCCCACGGTCGGTCCATGCCTGGGCTGAGGACCCCGGCCGCCGCGTGGACGGGTCACTCCGGCAGCGGACCGGGCGGCGCGGCCGCGCCCAGCAGTCCTTCCAGGCGCGCCAGCAGCTCGTCCGGGCGGAACGGTTTGCCCATGAACACGTAGCCGTGGCGCTGGATTTCACCCAGGTGGTTCTTGTCGTCCAGGTAGCCGCTCAGCAGGATGACGGGGAGCGCCGGCTGGCGCGTGCGCAACTCATAGGCCAGCGCCACGCCGTTGCCGTCCGGCAGCACCACGTCTGATACCAGCGCCTGGAATGCGCTTGCCGCCGCGGCCTGCACCCGGGCGTCCGCAACGTTGCGCACCAGCACCACGTCGTGTCCGGCATGCGCCAGGTAGCGCCGCAGGACCGAGCCCAGCGAGGGTTCGTCCTCCACCAGCAGCACACGCCCCCGCACGCCGCTGCGCGCTGGCGCGGCTGCGCCCGCGGCGCTGGCGGACTGGTCAGCCAGGCGCGGGAAGAACACCCGGAAGGTGGTCCCCGCGCCGGGCGCCGAATCCAGCTCCACCCGCCCGTGGGCCGCGCGCACCACCGCGTCCACCACCGCCAGCCCCAGCCCGGTGCCCTTGGTGCCCTTGGTGGTGAAGAACGGCTCAAACGCCCGCGCCCGGGTCACCGCGTCCATGCCAACGCCCGTGTCACGCACGGTCAGGCAGATCCCATCCCGCGCACCGCCAACGCGGTCCGGGCGTTCCGCGGTCTCCACGCGCAGCGTCAGGCTGCCGCCCTCCGGCATGGCGTCACGCGCGTTGAGCGCCAGGTTCAGCACCAGCTGCTCCACGCTCCCGCGGTCCGCCAGCAACGGGCAGCGCCCGTCCGGCGTCTCAATGTGCAGGTTCACGTCCTCGCCAAGCAGGCGGCCCAGCATGACCTGCATGCCCTGCAGCAGCGCGGAGAGGTCCACGGGCTCAGGCACGCCCGCCTGGCGGCGGCTGAACATGAGCAGCTGGCGCGTGAGGCGTGCGCCACGCTCGCAGGCCGAGTGGATCTCCTGCAGGTCGTCCCGCAGCGGGCTGGCCGGCGGGAGGTCATCCCGCACCACGGTGGCGGTGAGCGAAATGCTGGTGATGAGGTTGTTGAAGTCATGCGCCACCCCCCCGGCGAGCTGACCGACCACCTCCATCCGTTGGGCGTGCCGGTAGCGGTCCTCCGCCGCGGCGCGCGCCGCCTCGCCCTCCGCCCGGGACAGCACCGTGCCCAGCGCGTCCGCCAGCGGCCGCAGGTCCGCCGCCACCGCCGCGCCGGAGACGCCCGGTGCCAGGCGCGCGCCCAGCACGCCCAGCAGGCGCGCGCGGTCCGCCACCGCCATGAGGAACAGTCCCGCCAGCGGGCAGCCCGCCGCATGGTCACTCTGGCATTGGAGGCACGCCTGGCCGTCCGGCGCATCCAGCAGTGGACGGAAGGACCCCACCGGGCAGCCCGCGCGCAGCGCGTCGGCCAGGCCATCCGCAGCTCCGCGGGAGTGCAGGTCCCTGACGCGCAGCTCATCCGGCTCCAGCACCGCCAGCGCCGCGGCCTGAAGCCGCCCGTCCTCCTCCACCAGGTGCTCCAGCGCGCCGGCCAATGTGGTGGCCACCGGCTCACCCCGCAACGCGGAGCGCAGCGTGGCGGCCACCGCGTCCCCCCGGGCCCGGCCGCGGCCGCGCGCATGCCGGTGCCGCAGGTTCTCCAGCGCCATGGAGATGCCCGCGGCAAAGCCGCGCACCGCCGGTGCGTCCTCCGGCACCACCGTGGCGGAGGCCGCGTTGATGAGGCCAATGTTGTGCCCCCCCGCCATCAGCGGCGCGTACACCGCGGGTGTCCCCGTGATGGCCGCCTTGAGCAGCCCTGCAAACGGCCGCGCCGCCGCGGGGAGCAGCTGGTCCAGGACCACGCGCGTGTCCGGCACGAACACCGTCTCACCCTGCTCCAGCACGCGCCGGTAGACGTCCACGCGTTCGCCGTCCACGACAAAGCCCTGCGTCCGCAGGCCGGTCAGCCGCTCCACGTGCTCAAACACCGGGTTGCGCACGGCAAAGGTGCGCACCGTCAGCTCCAGCCCCCGGCCGGTCCGCAACAGGACCGCGCCGCGCAGGCCCAGTGCGTCCAGCGAGCGGGCCACCAGATCAAACAGCGCCGCCTCGGATTCCACTTCGCCGGACAGCAGCCCGACGACAGAATGCAGCGTGGAGAGGAGATCCAGGCCCAGGCGTGATGTCATTGGTGCTCCCAGATGAGCGCTGTACCGGTAGCACGCCGCCCTGGCACGGTGGCATCGGGAGACGGTGTGCGGGATGTCACTGCGCACCATGGTGGCACCATGGTGCCGCCCGGTCAGCCACGCCTGGGCGGTGGGGCCGCCGCGGGCTAGTAGGAAGGCGCCATGAACGTGCTGCTGAGTTGGTCATCCGGGAAGGACGCGGCGTGGTCGCTCCACGTGCTGCGGCAGCAGGGGACGCCGGTGGGCGGCCTGCTGACCACGGTCAATGACGCCTTCCAGCGCGTGGCCATGCACGCGGTGCGGGAGACGCTGCTGGAGGCGCAGGCGGCGGCCGCCGGGCTCCCGCTGCGCAAGGTCCGCATACCGTTCCCGTGCCCCAATGAAGTCTACGAGGCCGCCATGGCCGCCGCGTGCCGGGATGCGGTGGCCGAGGGCTTCACGCACGTTGCCTTTGGGGATCTGTTCCTTCCGGATGTGCGGGCGTACCGGGAGCAGAAGCTGGCGGGCACCGGGTTGCAGCCGCTGTTCCCGCTGTGGGGCCGCCCCACCGCGGCCCTGGCGCGCGAGATGATTGCCGGTGGGCTGCGCGCCACGCTCACGTGCGTGGATCCCCGCGTCCTGCCGCCGCGGTTCTGCGGCCGCGCGTTTGATGCCGCGCTGCTGGATGAACTTCCGCCCGGCGTGGACCCATGCGGCGAGCGCGGCGAGTTCCACACGTTGGCGCATGCCGGTCCCATGTTTGCGCACGCGCTGGACATCCGCGTTGGGGAGCGGGTGGAGCGGGACGGGTTTGCGTTCTCAGACGTGGTGGCGGCAACACCCGCGTAGCAGCTGTGCCACCGCGGTTCAAATGGCACCGTGAATATCGGGATGGGATGCCCTGCAGCGCCCCCGGTTGGCGCCCTTGAGGGAATACTGCCTCCCGCCGACCTGAACGGCGTTTCCGCCCCTTTCCCATTCTGCCAAAGACAGCCGAAGCGTCCGCCCGGACGGGCCTCGTCACGGGAGATTCGAATCAGACGTATAATAAAGGGACGTAAAGGCCTACTTCCCGTCACCGGCGGGCCCCTCAATGGTCACCTGCAAACCGCCGTATTCAGACGCTCCCAGGTGGAGTTCCCATCCATGCAATGCCACCACCCGCTGGACAATGTTCATGCCCAATCCAAGCCCGTGCGGCCCGCCGTGCGCGCTCGGGCCCGCACCACGAAACCCCCGCAGGACAATCCTGGGCAGGTCCTGCGCCGGAACTCCCGGACCGTCATCCAGCACCGTGAGCTGGAAGCGTCCGGCGGAGCACGGATGCGCCATCATGGCCACGTGTCCCCCGCGGCGGTTGCAGCGAATCGCGTTCTGCACCACGTTGCCCACGGCCTGCTGCAGGAGGGTGCTGTCAGCCTGGACGATCAGGGGCGGGTCCTCCACCGCATGTTCCAGCACCACCCCCCGCTGCTGTGCCACCAGACGGTAACGCGCGGCCACCTGGACCACCACGTCAGTGAGGTCCACGGGCGATTGGTCCGCCACCATGTTCGGTGAGTCCAGGCGCGCGGCGGCCGCCAGGTTCTCGAACATCGCAGCCAAATACTGGGTTTCGTCAATCGCCGATGCCACCCGTGCCGGCGCCGGCGTTTCGCCCCGCGCCGCGCTCTCGGCAATGGCGGCCAGCTCGCCCTGGAGCGCGGCAAGGGGCGTCCTGACGTCATGCGTCGTGTTCTCCATGAATTCGCGCAGCACGCGCTCCTGCTGCTCCCGGTGGGCCATGTGCTCGCGCACCGTCCCGGAGGCGGCAGCGAACGCCCGCGCCACCTCGGTGATCTCGTCGGACCCATCCACGTGGATGGGCAGGGTGAATCCCTGCTTTCCGGAAGCACCAACCTCGCCGGCCAGGCGCCGGATGCGCCGCACCGGCGCTCCCATGCCCAGCAGCACTGCGAGCCCCAGCACCACGAGCACCGGCACGCCCACGTGCAAAGGCGGCATTCCCCCCCACAGCGTCCACCGAGCCGGCGGTGCCGACCGGCGCACACGCACGTAGGCGCAAGGGCCGCTGCCCCACGGCATGCGAATCAGGGATTCCATGACGGTGGGGTTCTCCGACCACTTCCACTGGTGGGCGGTGTCGCCCCCGTTGCGCTCCAGGCGCTCCCGCAACGCGGCATCCAGCGGCGGCCCGCCTTGCGGCGGGACGAGAGCGTCGTCGTAAACGGACCAATCCAAGGCCGGATCGGCAAAAGGCGCGGTTCCAGCGGGCGCCCGGGCCACCCCTGCGGCAAAGGCCAAAGGCGCTGTTTCGCAGGCCGCCCGGGCATTGCCTCCCATGAAGGACCGCGTGCGCTCCACCGTGGCGCGCTGAAATGCCTGCCGCACGTGTCCGGCCGCCAGGGAAGCGGTGGCCACCAGCCCTGCCAGGGCCACAGCGGCCACCGTGGCAACCAACCGGACGCGCAACGTCACGACGTCACGCTCCCGCGAAAGCGATACCCAATGCCAAACACCGTCTCGATGATGCCCTGGTCGCCCAGCTTCTTGCGCAGGCGCGAAACGTGGACGTCCAGCGTTCGCGCGCCACCTGCGCGGTGGGGGTCCAGGTGGTTGTCCACCAGCCACCCACGCGTGACGGCTTGTCCGGGCCGCACGGCCAGCGCCGCCAGGATGCCAAACTCAACGGCCGTGAGGTGCACCGGCTCGCCGTTGAAGTGAACCGCGGCGGCCTCCAGATCAATGCGCAACGGACCCGCCTCAATGGGTCCAGGCCGGCGCAGCAGGGGCCGGCGGAGGCGCGCGTCCACCCGCGCGAGGAGTTCATCCGGCCAGAATGGCTTGCTGACAAAGTCATCAGCCCCCAGGCGCAATGCGCGGGTTTTGTAGGAGCTGTCCGTGCGGGCGCTGAGGACAAGCACCGGAACCTCCGAGAAACAGCGTACATCCTTCAAGATGTCCAATCCGTCGGTGCCCGGCAGCGTCAGATCAAGCACAACAAGCTGGACGGAGGACGCCGTGTGCGGGTCGATCAGGCATCCTTCGGTCCACCAGGTCACCGCATACCCGGCCCGCTGCAGGTGGTCCGCGACCTGCCGGCCCACGGTCGCATCATCCTCGATGAGAAGCACGTGCTGGCGCATGAGTTGACTCTGTCCGCTCCCACCAGGCCACCAGGTCCCCTGGCATCCCTGGGCAGCATACCGTCAAAGTCTTAAGGAGGACTTAAGGTGTCCCGCGTAGCGTGGAGCGTCAACCCGAACACGCCGGGCGGACCGGTTGGCTGGGCTGCTGGCATGTTCTCAATGCGTGGACGCTCCCACGCGCAAAGAGGCGCGCATGCACCAACGACAAGTGAACGACTTGCTGTGTTCCCTGCTGGTTGTGCTGGGGGGCGTTTCCTGCACCGCGCGGTCCACGGGTGATTCGCCCAGTTCCTCCACGTCCGCCGGCGGCGTGGCGTCTTCCAGCGGGAGTCTGGTCGCCTCGGGAGACAGCCACGGCGGCCCGGCGTCCTCCGGCGCTGCCACCTCGGCGGGCAGCAGCAACCTGTCAGGCGGTGGGCTCAGCCCCATTGAACAGCGGATCGCTGAGCTTGCCGCGCCCTACGTGGACCCAACCGGTTCCACCGGAAAAGCCATTGGGCTTGTTGTCGGCGTATCCACGGGAACCACCCGGACCATCCTCGGCTTCGGTGCGCGGACCATCCACGGGGCAGTGGCACGGCCCGAACGACATCTTTGAGATTGGGTCCGTCACCAAGGTGTTCACGGGCTACCTCCTGGCGCGCGCGCTTGAGCAGGGCGCCGTCAGCCTGGATGACACGCTGGATGCCCACTTTCCCGGCGGCGCTCCCAGCTTCAACGGCCGGTCCATTGCCCTGATTGACCTCGCCACGCACACGTCCGGGCTCCCGGACTACCCCGGAAACATGCACTCCAGTGACCCGGCCAATCCGGGCGCGGGATACACCCAGCAGGACCTGGACGCGTTCATGGCGGCGTACCCGCTCACTGTCGAACCCGGCTCAACCTACCGCTACTCCAATCTCGGGGCGGGCACATTGGGCCACGTCCTGGTCCGCACCACCATGACCGCAGACTACGAGGCGCTTGTCCGGCAGGTCATCGCGGACCCGCTGCAGATGAACGACACCCGGACCGTGCTGCTTCCCGCGCAGGAGCCCCGGCGCCTGCAAGGCTACCGGAATGGCCAACCGTCGCCGCGCCTGGACATTGGCGAGCCGCTGGCTGGTGGCGGGCTGCTGCGGTCCACGGCGCTGGACATGCTGACGTTCCTGGATGCGGCCCTGGGCGTTGGCCCGGCGCAGGCCGTCACCACGTGGGGGACCACCCTCCTCCCGCGGCGGCAAAGTCCCCACGGCACCAACGGAGAGACGGGTCTGCTCATCAACATTGAGGATCACGCCGGCGGACGCCTGTACTCCAAGAACGGGGGAACCCCCGGCTTCAGTTCGCAGATCACGCTGATGACCAACCCCCGCATTGCGGTGGTGCTCCTGGCCAACACCAACGGAACACAAGGGTTGATGGAACTGGGCACCGCCTTGGTGGACCTGCTGAGGAGCGGCGGCGGCGGTTCGTCGTCTTCGGCGGGCGGCGCCACGTCTTTGGCGGGCACCGCGTGTGTCCCGGGCCGCCAGGTGCCATGCGCCTGCATGGGCGGAGCCCAGGGGGTCCAGGTGTGCCGGAATGATGGGAGCGGGTTTGATGCGTGCGTGTGCGGCACCGCGTCCTCCAGTGCGTCACCGGGGGGTGGGTCGGGATCCTCCGCAGCGGGTGCCACGTCGTCGTCCGCGTCTTCAGGGGCTTCCGGCCAATCCGGCATCATTGACACGGTGGTGTCGCTGGATGCGTGCAAGCAACTGAGTCACCGCTGTCAGGCGGGCGACCCAGCGTCCTGCGGCACGTGCCAGTACCGGGTGCGGTACAATGCGCAAGCGTGTTCGGCCAGCCAGCCGTGCGACAACCTGCTGCTGTACTGGTCTTTCATGGTCTGTGACGGCGCCAGCGTCCAGGGCATGCTTGATGGCGTGCTGGCCGCACACCCCAACTACATCACAGCGTGCGTCCAACCGTTGTATCCGGGCGAGATGATGCCGGTATCCCTGGGCGCTCCCGGGCGGGAGGCGCAGGTGGTTGGCGCGTTGTTCAGCGCGCTCAAGGATGCGCCCAACGCCGTTTGGACCGGCAAGAACCTCCTGCACGCGGGTTGCAGCTACGCCGCCTCGCGGTACCCCGTGGTGGCCGCGAGGTACCCCGACGACGCGCAGTGGCTGGGGAGCATGAAGAGCGCCGCCTGCTTCTCGGATGGAGTCGTCTCGGTCACCTACCAGGACAGCTACGTGGGCCAGGGTATCGCCGCGGGGGGGGCGCAGTGCCAGGAGCGGCATGATCGCATTGCCGAGGCCTACACCGTCCTGGCTCCAACCACCGGCCATGCATGCTCGGCGAGCCCGCAGGCGCAGTGCGCGTGCGATCCCAATCATGCCGTAAGGTCCTATCCCAATGACTGCGGGGGCGGTGATTGCGCGCTGTTTGATTCCATCGTGAGGCCCGCGGGCACCGGGTTCTCGCTGGCGCCGGGAGTGACAGCCGGCAGCTTTGCCGTCCCCAACTGGCGGATCATTTCCGAGGGCGACAGCTTCCGCACCACCAGCGACCGTTGCGCCCGCGACGTGGTGCCGGAGGCGCCCTTCAAGACGTTGTGTGATTCCCTGGAGGCCGACGCCGCTCGGACCTGCTCCTTTGTGGCGCGTCCCACCGCGGCACATTGCACGGATTTCCTCCAGAACATTGGAGCGCTGTGTGTGGACTGGTTTGACGCGCTGTGAAGCGACAGGTGGGGGCGCACGGGGGGGATGAAGCATGAACCATGTCGTCAGAGGGAAGTAGTCAGGCGCACCAGCCACTCGGGTGCGGCGCGGGTTGCCCACCGCTCCACGGTCTTGTCTGCGCCGACGAGGATGGCGACGCCCAACGCGGCCATGGCCCACCCCATGGCGCGCTGCCCCGCGTCCCCCAGCGCCAGCAGGCGGCCGCGCCAGCGGGACAGCAACGTGCGGGACAACGCGCCGACGACCAGCAGCGGCAGTGCCGCACCGATGCCGAACGCCACCATGGATGCCGCAACGTACGCCGTGCTTCCGCCCTGGCTGGCAAGCGACACGGCGCTTCCGAGCGTCGGGCCGATGCACGGGCTCCAGACCAAGCCAAGGAGCAGCCCGACAACAAACTGGCCGTGCCAGCCTTGGGGCTGGAGGCGCCCGAGGAGTGAGCCGCCGACGCCAGCCGCTCCGGCAAGCCTGGCACTGAACCGGTGGTGCAGTGACGGCGACGCCATCAGCACTCCAAAGACCAACATGGCCCCCGCTGCCACGGCTTGGACCGCCGACTGCTCCAGGCCGACGATCGTACCGAGCGTGGCCACGAAGGTCCCCACCACGGAGAACGACGCGGCGAGGCCAACCGCCAGTGCCGCCGGTCCAAACTGATGCGTCGCCGCCGCTGCCCCGACCAGAACCGGAGCGAGCGGCAGGACGCACGGCGAGAGGGACGTGAGCGCGCCGGCAAGGAAGACGAGGACGAGGGACATGGGCGGCCTTTGTGAACACAGGAGGGGAAGCGGTCACAGGGCGCGTCGGAGCAGCGCGGCCAGGCGCTGTGGATCGGCATCACCGACGGTCCGGCCCATTTCCTTGCCAGCCTTGAAGACGATGAGCGTGCTCTGTGAGTTGGCCTTGAGGGACCTGGCCATGTCCCTCTGTCCATCGAAGTCCAGGCGAAGCAGCGTCAACGAGGCGAACTCGGGTTCTGCAAGGATGTCCTTGAGCGCGGTGTCCTGCGCGCGGCACGTCGGGCACCAATCCGCCGCGACCAGGACGACGACGGGCTGGCCATTCTTCTGCAAGGCGTCGAAACCCGCCGTATCAAACGCCCTGGTGGCAGGGGTTGCCGAAAGAGCAGCTGCGAGAATGAGCGTGTTCAGCATGTGGTGGCTCCGTTGTTTCGGGTTGGTGCATCGTCCCTGCGGCGTGGCCGGCGTTACTCGCGGATCCCGGGTCGTTTTGAACCGCGTGACGGCCGAACGTGCGCGACGACGGCGGCGAGCGTTTCCGGACGTTCCAACTCGGATTCGTCGACCAGGAGTGTTGCCGCCCGCACGTAGGCGCTCGACGATCGCGTCCCCGCCGACGCGATGCGAAGACGCGCCCCCGCAAGCACGGCGAGCGACGCGGGCATGATGATCGGAACGCCCGCAAGGCGGGGCACGGCCTCAATCAGCCGCTCCGCCAGATCGAGCCCGTTGACGGCGTTGCCTGCCTCGTCCGTATGAGCGTGGAAGGGAACGACCAGGACGTCCGTGGTGCGCCCCCGCACTGCCCGGATGACCTGTTCGTCCGTCGCGCCTCCCGGGATGATGTCCTGCTCATCCACGGGCAGGCCGGCTTTCTCCAGCAGGGCCAGCACGCGTGTCCGGATGAGGGGCCCGTATGGGCGGAGGATGGTGACGTGTGCCATGTCCTTCAGTCCGGCAGAAGCTGATCCCGTTACACCCTGGCGAAGCACCCACCGCCATTTCCGGTTGGTCACGGGACCGTGAGGGGATTCCCGGTGGCGCGTCACGGTGCTGCGCGGCCATCAGTCATGGTGTCCCATGTCGGGAAGCCGCCTTGACTGGTGCGCTGATGCGTGGGCGACACAGGTGGGTTGTTCGCGGATCAGGCGTAACGCTTTGCGCCGCGCGGTGACGGTACTTGGTACCAGTGCGAGGTGCGGGTGCGCACTCGCGACGGGTCGACGGAACTCGGAGTGTGGACGCCGGCGCGCGGGAAACATTGAGCAACGCCGCGTTCCATGGGAGGAGCGGCCGTGACTGGCCGCCGGGAGGGTCACGGGTTGATGGATGAAGCCGTCCTTCTGGAGAGACTGCGCCGCGGCGATGAGGCGGCGTTCAGCCATCTCGTGGAAAGGCACCACCGCCCGCTGCTCCGCCTCGCGCGGTCGTTCGTGTCGAGCCAGGCCGTGGCGGAGGAAGTGGTGCAGGACACGTGGGTGGCCGTCATCACGGGCCTGCCAACATTCGAGGCGCGCTCCAGCCTCAAGACCTGGATATTCCGCATCCTGGCCAACCGCGCCAGGACCCGCGGCGTCCGCGAGGGACGCTCGGTCCCGTTTTCCTCGCTCAGCGGTGACGACGAGCCCGCTGTGGACGCGTCTCGGTTCAGCGCGAACGGAATGTGGTCCAGGCCACCGGAAGCGTGGGACGGAAACGCGCCCGATACGATCCTGATGAACGGCGAGGCGATGCGCAGCCTTTCCCGCGCGATGGAGGAGCTTCCACCGGCGCAGGCCGCCGTCGTCACGCTGCGTGACGTGGCGGGTATGGATTCGGCGGAGGTCTGTAGCGTCCTCGAGATCTCCGAGACCAATCAGCGGGTCTTGCTCCATCGCGCGCGGTCGAAACTGCGGCGCGTGCTGGAGGAACACGTGGGCGCCAAGTAGGAGATGAGCATGCTGACCTGCCAAGGCCTGACGGAACTTGTGACGGACTACCTGGAGGGGCGCCTGCCCTTCACAAGGTGGCTGAGTTTCCAGATGCACCTGGGAATGTGCCGGCACTGCCGCGGCTACCTGCGCCAGATGAAGGTGACGGTGGCCACGCTGGGCCACCTGCCGCCGGAACCCATGCCCCCGGCGATCCGGGATGAACTCCTCAGGCGGTTCAAGGACATGCGCTCGGCGTGAAATCCGCAGGGCCTGGCCGTGTAACGATCCGGCAACTCTCCAGACGGTATCCACAGGAGCAGCACCCCGGCACATTTGGGTCGGCCGCTGGTGGGCAGTGGCCGCCACACGCGCCGCCGAGAGGTCCTCGGCGCGCCCCGGGGCAACGAGCCGGGTCTCCGGCAGGAGCGAGTCATGTCCAATATGAAACTGGTCGCAGCGGTGGTGTGTGGGTTGGCGTTTTCGTCGGTGGGCGCGCTCGCGTCACCGGGGGCCTCCGTGGCCGAGAAGAAGGATGACAAGAAGAAGAAGGACGACAAGAAGGGCGGCGAGAAGAGCTGCGGCGGCGACAAGGGCGGCGGCGAAAAGTCCTGTGGCGGAGAGAAGAGTTGCGGCGGACAGAAGTAGCCAGGCGCTGAGAGCCCGCGACGCGTCGTCGGAACTGCCCGACGCCTCGCGGGGACCGCGCCCAAGCGCGCGCGAAACCGGAGGCGCTGCCGCGCTCGCGCGGCCTCAGCCCGTTAGCCGTTCGGGTACTGGATCTTGGGGTGTGGGCCGGTGTTGTCGGGCGCGCATCACGACGAGCGCCGGCTCAGGCGGCGGGCGCGAACAGCCATGGCGGAGCGTGGTGCTCGACGGCAGCGCCGCAGCAGACGGTCAGGAACGCCAGGACGTTCCTGTTCTGCCTATGCGCGGTGGCGCCGTGTTTGTGCCGGCGGCCTCAGACGCGGTGGCCGCGACCCCCGGGTTGGGACCTCGCCCGTATCACCCCGTGGGCGGCGTGTTCATGGGCGCCGTGCCGGGTGGCTCCTGGGTCTCACCGTCCGGCCGGGTGCGTGTCGGGCGCAGGCGGCGCAGCGCACTCCGGAAGGACATGCGCTCGAACTTCTGAGCGGTTGCCGGTTCATTCCAATAGGCGCTCATTTCCGCACGTACGGGCGTGCCGCGCAAGGAGCACAGCCAGGGTGAGCAGCCGATCCCGCAACTGCTTCATTTCCGCCTGTGACCGCACTCCAATGAGCGCCAGCACATCCCGGCCTTCGGCTGCCGTCAGCAGGCGTTCGCCTTCACGGATGTCCGCATCCGACCACCTCCAACCGCGTGTCCTCAACGCTCTGATCGGGTTCCATCACCTCGGTGACCAGTGTGGCCAGCGGTTCTCTCAACCTGGCCAGTATTTCCTGCAGTGCGTCCGCTGATTCCACGGGTTTCAGCTCGCGCAGGACAAGCGCCTGCGCGTCAGTTATTTGGACTGGCGTCAACCACCTCCAAGCAGCGTTGTTGTCTTGGGGCACGGCCCCCCGCCGCGTGTGCCTGCCCGCTCAGCCCTCGCCCTATTGAAGGCGCAACCACGCGCCGCGCGAGTACGACATTTGGCGGAGGGCGCGGGAAAGCCAGCCGAGAGCACCTGTCTCATCAGCGAGAATTCGCCGTCCACCCGCAATCGACGCTGCGGGCGGGGACGAGGCGGATCGATCCTGAGCCACGTCGTAGGGCGGGGGCTTGTCCGGGCTTGTCCCCCGCCCCGGGTCAGTGCGCGCCGCACGTGGCGCCACGGCCCGCCGCCCCTATCCCGACGGGCGCTTCCGCAAGGGTAGGTCAGACGCCGTACGCAAGGTCGCGCCAACCCGCCTCTCTCGACGAGGCTCGGGCGGGGGACAAGCCGACAAGCCCCCGCCCTACGACGCACGCGTGGCACGCATCCTGTCGCCGGGGCAGCGGTCCAGACCCGGCGCGACCAGGATCGCCTGCGCCGAGAATCAATCGTCGGGGCTCAGGATTGAATCCACCTCGGGCCGGGAAGCCGCGGCGGCTCTCGGCGAGATTCGGAATGAGGAAGGGAGCGGGTCACGCCTTACGCGCGGCCACCGCAGCGCGGACGAATGGAGCAAATGCCAGGTCCTCGTTCTTGATGTGACGCAGCTCCTTGAGCAGGAACCCATTGGTGCGGATGAGCAGGTGCTCACGCGGGCCCACGCTTTCCAGATGCCTGAGGAGGCGCTGAAAGTCCGTCGCGAGAGAGGCGTGCCGCCGCGCATGCGCGGCAACCGCGGAGAACCCCGTTGCCGTCAGCAGCGCCTCTTCCGTCCTGAAATGGAGGTGGGTGCCCAGGAAGTCCAACACGCTCCTGATTTCCTCGGCGCCCCGCCCCGTGACACAAGCCGCGAACAGGACGTTGGCACGGCGAAAGAGCTCCCTGTGTTGGATGTCAAGCTCCGGGATGCCCGTCTCAAGAGCGGGGTCCCAGTCAAACCGGATTGTCATGACTTGCCCTCTGCAGTGGAACGCGAACAGAAGATTTCGGGCCCTCCTGCACTCCGAATGGGTTGAAATTGACGCATGGGATCACGAGAGCATGGTTGGCAGCGGCGGGCAGAGTCCGCCGAACTTGGCATAGGCCAGCGCAATGAGGGCTTCGGCGGAGTGGAATCCGAAGGCAGTCC
>JACRCW010000046.1 GCA_016218805.1 Deltaproteobacteria bacterium
CCTTGACCAGCCCAAAATCCAGGATTTTCACGAAATCCGGGTCTTCATTGTGGTCAATGAGCATGATGTTGGCGGGCTTGAGATCGCGGTGGATGGCGCCCTGCCGGTGGGCCTCGCGCGCGCCGCGCGCCGCCTGCGTGGCAATGTGGATCACGCGCGCCAGCGGGAAGGGCCCGTCAGCCGCCAGCGCACGCGACAGGGTGCGCCCGTGGAGGAACTCCATGGCGATGAAGAACGTGTCCTCGTCCTTCCCGTAGTCAAACACGGTGATCACGTTGGGGTGCGTGATCTTGGACGCCACCGCCGCTTCCAGGAAGAACCGCTGTTCGTACTCGGTGTCCGGCGCCGCGGCGAAGTGCGGAACCATCACTTTGAGGGCGACGGGACGGCCCAGCGGCAGCTGTTCAGCCTTGTAAACCTGTCCCATGCCGCCGCGCCCCAGCGGTGCCTGGACGCGGAAGCGGCCCGCCAGCGTGCGGCCCACCATCGGGTCGGGCGGCGGGGCCTCGGTGGCCACGGGCGGGGAGCCGGCCACGGGGATCTCGCCGGTGCGCGGCACAGAGACGTCCACCGACCGCACGGTGAACCCGCCCGACGACGAATCCTCGCCGGGGGCCGGCGAGGTGCCGGCCTTGTCCCCGGTGGGCGGGTCCCCGCTGCGTGCCTGCACGCGCTCGGGGTCGTCCCCGGTGGGATCCCGGTGAACCGGCACAGAAACCTCCGCGCTGCCCCGTCAGCCCCCGACGGTGGCCCGCCACTCCGGGATGGTTGCCCGCGGCAGGCTCGCCGTCAACGCCCGAGCACGCGCCGCCGTTTCACGCGCCGCGCCCGCCGACCGCGCGGCCCCGAATGCGGCGCTTCGCCGCCAGGATCGCCGCATCGGAGATCTCGCCGTGTTCCGCCTTGTAGCTCGCCACGAACGCGGTCAGCGCGCGGAGCCGGCGATCGTGCTCGAGTTTCAGGCGGAGGGCGTCCCGGGACGCGGTCAGGCGTCGCTTGGTCTTCATACGGCGCCGCGCCACCGGGACCCTCCGCGCCGCCGTTTGACACTGCGGCGGCACTGCCCTCTGGTGCGGACGGACATGTCGACGACACAACAGGCCGGCGTGGCGCCGGTGGTGCCCCGTTCTCCCGCCCCGGTGCTGGCCGCGTGGGTCGGCGTGCTGGCCGTTGGCTGGGTGATCACGCGTCTGCTGACGGGCGCGCTGGTGGCGCCGCTGGGTGACCCGGCCACGGAGATCACCGGCGCGCGCGCTTCCGCCCGTTTTGCCGTGGCATTCGCGGTGTTCTTTGCGCCGCTGCTCTACCTGCTGCCGTGCCTGCTTGCCCGCCGCTGGCTGAGGCCGGACGCGCGCACCGTCGCGTTGTACGCGGGGGTCACGTTCTTCTTCGGCGCGGGCAGCGAGCTGGTGATGGACCCCGCGTTCATCTCGGTGCTGGGCCGCCCCTGCTACCTGTACCGCGTGTGGCCGGTGCACGGCGGGTACACCTCCGGGGTGGGGCTGGTGCTGTGGCCGTTGTACGGGTTCTTTGTCTCCATGCTGCACCACGCCATCCACGTCACGCCGGCGCTGCGCCACCTGGACGGGCACGGCGCGCGTGCGGCGCTGCTGGCGGTGGACGCCATGCTGCTGGAGGTGGCGGCCAACGTGTTTGCGCTGGCGCTGTTTGGCACCTGGCTGTTCCGCTACCACGCGCCGGACCTGCACCACTTCACCACCGCGGAGGCCTTTCCCATCTACCTGGTGGGCGGGTACGCGGGGCTGCGGCTGTTGCACGCCTTGGAAACGCACCCACGGCGCGCCTGGGTGGGCGCGGCGTTCTACGTCGTCACGGCGGCCGCGGTGGCCGGGCCCGCCTGAAGGGTGAATCCATGGAAATGCCCCGTTATTGCCCGCGCTGTGCCACGCCGCTTGCCGTGCGCGCGGCGTCCGGCCGTGACCGCCCGTGCTGCCCGGCGGAAGGATGCGGCTACGTGCACTGGGGCAACCCGTTGCCCGTGGTGGCCGCGCTGGTGGAGCATGAAGGCGACGTGGTGCTGGTGCGCAACCATGACTGGCCGGAGAAGTGGTTTGGCCTGGTCACCGGTTTCCTGGAGGCGGGTGAAACGCCGGAGGAGGGCGTGCTGCGCGAGCTGCGCGAGGAACTGGGCCTGGAGGGGACCTTGCGCCGCTTCATCGGCGTGTACCCGTTCCTGGAACGCAATGAACTCATTCTCGCCTGGCACGTGGAGGCGCACGGCACGCTGCGCCTGGGCGAGGAATTGGCCGCATTCAAGCGCGTGCCCCCGGACAAGCTGCGGCCGTGGCCCATGGGGACGGGGCGCGCGGTGGCGGACTGGCTGGCGGTGCGCGCACGTTGAGGCCTTGGCCATCGTCACGCACACGCGCCGTCTTCATGCTCGCGGTCCAGACCGCGGATGCAATTCACGGATCACGCATTCCGTGCAGGTCCTCCGCGAAATGCAGTACTGAGCGAGCAAACCGCCGTAATATAACGCATTCTCGCGAGGCTCCGAGAATCCCGCAATTGTGACGGCAAAGTTGACGTCAATAGGCTTGCAATCAACGAAGCCAATGCCAACGGCTCAACTTCATCAATGATTACGCCCGTTTCAGATTGAGGAAAATTGCCACGCATGCGAGAGCCCCTTCCGCGCCCGACGGCACCCCGTCGAGGTGCCGGAGGAATGGCAATGGGCAATCGCGTCACGTCCCGCGTCTTGTGTGGCTGGCTCACCCTCTTGTGCCTGGTCGCGGCGGTGCCCGCGGTCGTGTTGGCGGACGCGCCCGCGGCAGTGCCCGCGGTGCTGTCGTCTACCGTCTCCGCGGACCGCATTGCCGTGGACCGCAACGGCGACATCTATGTTGCGGACGCGCGTGCGCTGGCGGTGCGCGTGCTCAGCCGGTCCGGTGCGCCGTTGCGCACCGTGGAGATCAAGGGTGCGCCCACGGCGGTGGCCGTGACCGCGTCCGGCCGCCTGGTGGTGGCAGACCGTGAGCAGGGCCGCGTGGACGTGATGGACGGTTACGGCGGGCTCATCACCACGCTGGGCCGCGGCACGGGGGAGTTCCAACTCCCGCTGGGCGTGGCGGAATCCGCGGTGGACGGACGCATCTACGTGGCGGACGCCCGGGCGGAGACCATCCGCGTGTACGGCGCCGACGGCGTGCATCACTTCAACATCGCCGTGACGGGGACGCTGGTGACGGACCTGGCCATCTCGGCCGGCCACGTCTACGCCTCTGACACAAAGAACTCGCAGGTGCTGGTGTATTCCACCGCCGGCGTGTTCGAGCGGCGCATCGGCAGCTTTGGCGTCGGGATGGGAGAACTGACGCGGCCCGCCGGTCTGGACATCGGCCCGGATGGCAACCTGTACGTGGTGGATGCCTACCAGTCACGCATTGCGGTGTTTGGCGCGGATGGGACGTTCCTGCGGTTCCTGGGCCGCTTTGGCACCGGCAAGGGCGAACTGGCCCAACCGTTGGACGTGGCCGCGGACCCCGCGGGCAGCATCATCATTGCGGACAGCGGCAACGTGCGCCTGCAGGCGTGGATGCTGCTGACGCCGCCCAACCCCGCGGACGCGGTGCGCGTGTTCCCGGCCGAGCCCCCCGTGGTGGAAGCGCCGCGCCAGGCTGACACGCGCGCGGCGCCTGCCACGGGCGGCCAGGCTCCGGCGCGCACGGACCAGAACTGCGCGCAGAGCGCACCGGTGGACCTGGCCGCGCTCGGCGTGCTGGTGGCGTTGTGGGGCCTCGCGCGTCGTCGTCGCGCCGCGGGGTTGATTGCGCTGGGGCTGGTGCTGCTGCCGCGCGCCAGCCTGGCCCTGGATGCGCCGCATGACACCTCGCGCCTGCCCACGGCGTGCGCGCAGTGCCACACGCCGCACAACGCGCCCGGGGCGGCCATCACCACCACCGCCGGTAACTCCAACCTCTGCCTCACCTGCCACGCCACCATGGCACTCACCACGCCCAGCTGGGCGGGCACGGACCAGGCCATCCCGGGAACCAGCGGCAGTTCGCACCGGTGGGACGCGCTGATGGTGAACGCCACGTACAACGCGGCGGCCCCCACGGACGCGGAGATGTTGCTGCGCACGGAGGGCACCGGTGCCACCGCGCGCCTGATGTGCAGCACCTGCCACAACCAGCACAGCCAGCAATTGACGCCTTTTGATCCCGCGTCCTCCGCCACGGCCGGCGCCAACAACCGCCACTACATGCGCGCGGCCAACAACACCGCGCAGATGTGCCTGCAGTGCCACGGCGCGTGGAACCAGGCGCCGCAGCGCGGTGCGTGGGCGGCGGCCAGCAACTACGTGCACCCCGTCAACACGGTGCATCCCGTCGCGGACCCGCTCATGTACCCGGTCCCGCGGGACACCACCAACAACCCGCAGAGCGCCATCCTGCGCGGCGCCGCCACCACCACCGCCGCCGGCACCGGCACCATGACGGACTCCACCGCCGCGTTCCCGGCCAACCTGGGCACCGTGCCCGCGGGCGGTCACAAGATCCGCTTCACCACCGGCTCCAACAAGGGCCGCGTCTGCACCATCACCACCAACGCGGCCACCAGCGCCAACTGGGTGGCGGCTGCCTGCACGGTCAATGGTGCTGCATCCGCGCAGACCGTCGCCATCGCGCTCGGTGATCGCTACGAAATCGACCAGGACGGCAACTTCACCAACAACCTGGCCCTGGACAACGCGGGCAACCGGTCCTTCACGGCCGGCAACGTGGTGTGCACCACCTGCCACGGTCTGCACTACGCGGACTCCAACTCCGCCACGTATGATGACAAGCCGCAGGCTGGTGACGGCAAGCTGCTGCGCCGCACCAACAGCGACCTGGCGTGCAACGGCTGCCACCGGGAGTTGACGCACAGCAGCGCCACCACGTCCACCACCTACGGTGTGTGGGGCGCCACGTTCACCTGCACCACCTGCCACCAGGCGCACCGCACGGGGAACATCTGGCTGGTCAAGGGCACCATTGCTACGCCCAACAGCGGCAACAAGGCGGTGGACTTCCGCAACATGACGGGCAAGGCGGACTTCTCGTACGCCACCTCCACCACGCCCGGCAACGGCGTGTGCGAGGTCTGCCACACCCTGACGCGCAACACCGACGGCAGCGCGCGCTTCCGCAACACCGGCGGCTCCGACGGCGGCCAACACTTCAGCGGCAAGTGCACCACCTGCCACCAGCACACCAACGGGTTTGCCTCCAGCTGTACGTCCTGCCACGGCAACCCGCCGGCCAACGGCACGCACGCCACGCACGTGGGCGTGCTCACCAGCGGCACCTACGGCGGCCTGCAGCTGGCTTCTGACGTGGGCCCCAACCCCACCGGCTACGGTTTTGGCTGCGGCTACTGCCACCCGCTCAACATTGCCAAGCACATGAATGGCACCAACGGCGGCAAGGCGGAGGTGGAGCTGTATGACGCCACCGCGCCGGCCGGGAACCTCAAGCTCCGCTCCACGACGGCGTCGTACACGTACGGCGGCACCACGTTCAATGAGGTGGGCTTCACCACGCCGGTGCCGTACACGCTGGGCACGTGCAGCAACGTGGCCTGCCACAGCGGGCCCAAGTTCGACACCACCGGCAATGCGCCCTACACCACCGTCCCGCAGCCCGCGCTCACCGGCAACGGCACCACCACCTTCACGTGGAACCCGGCGGTCTGGCCCATTGTGTACCCGGCGGGCAGCTACACGGTGGCTGAGACGCGCACGTACTCCAGCGTGACGTGGGGCGCCGCCGCGCTGACCTGCGGCAGCTGCCACGGCAACCCCATCCGCAGCACGTCACGCTCCGCCGTGCCGGCGGGCACCAATGACGGCGCCGGGGACACGCACAGCTGGATTGACCAGTACGGCTATGAGAACGACCACGCGTGGAACATGGGCTTCACCGCGCTGCAGTGCCGCACCTGCCACTACGCCACCGTGCAGGGCTCGGCCACCGTCACGCGCAACGCACTGGGCGTGTCCACCTACGGTGACATCACGCCCAAGAACAACACCACGTTCAACTTTGCCAAGCACGTCAACGGCGTGAAGGACGTGGCGTTTGACACCGTCAATACCTACCCGTACGCGGGTGCCACCTTCAGCCTGACGCCCAACCTCACCACGGCAACCTGGACCGCGGCCTCCAAGACCTGCAGCAACGTGGAGTGCCACAACCACCCGGCCACGGAACCCAAGCTGTACGAATCCTCCGTCGTGTGGGGCACGCCGTACCGCTGGGAAAACGCGTTCGAGTGCAACGTCTGCCACCGCAAGTGAAACACCGGGCCGGGCGGCGCGCCCCCTCCTTGCGCGCCGCCCGGGCCTCCCTGCCCAAGGAACACGTCACGGTCCGGCACTCCTCCCCAGGCGTGCCGCGCCGCGCTGTGCGGTACGCACCACACCGCACATGACCTCGCGCAAGGGGTTCGCGGTTTCCAGTGTGTGGGCGCATCAATCGCGGTTTAGCCTTCTTTCTCTCGTCGACAACCGGGATGCGTCGCGGGCGATCTCCGCTTTCCAAATCGCGTGATTTACGCCTATTCTGTCCGCAACTGACACGGCGCCCGCGTCGCCGCAATCCCCGGGGTGAGCGATGTTGAAGCGAATCGACCACGGTTCTCTGGCCACCCGCCTGTCCGTGGCCGCGCTGTTGGCGGCCACCATCACACCAGCCAAGGCGCAGGCGCTGTGCAGTGCACGCGCGCCATGCCCGGTGGTTGACGACGTGGTGACCTCCGCGGAGCCGGCACCGGCCGGCGGCACCGTGCAGGTGCGGTGCGCCGCGCATGACGCGGACGGCGTCATCACCCGCTTCACATTCCAGTCTGCCACCGGGTTGTTTGCCAACGGCGCCTCGTCGGTGGACGTGGTGCCGGACACCGCGGCAGCCAACGCCGCCGTGACCACGGCGTGGCACGTGCCACCGGACCCCGGCGCGGGCCACACCGTCCAGTGCACGGCATGGGACAGCGGCAGCCTGGGCGGCGCGCCCAACGCGTCCACGCCCGCCACGCTGGCATTGACCACCGCGCCGCCGGAGCTCCTCCCCACCGTGGACGCCCTGAACGCGGACCGCTTCACCCTGTTCCCTGACGAAGTTGCCTCGCTGGTGGCGGTGGCGCACGACCCGCTGGGTGGCGCGTTGTCCTTCAGCTGGACGGGCGCGGGTGGCGCGCTCAGCGGTGACCTGGACGCGGACCCGGAGCGCGTGACGTGGACGGCGGTGGCGGTGGGGACCTTTGGCGTGGATGTCACCGTGACCACGCAGGACGGCTTCCGGGCCGCCGCGCGCGTGAACCTGACGGCGGTGTGGGCCAAGCCGGATCCGGTGGGGGTCAGCGCGGTGACGCCCAGCCCGGTGCGCGTGAGCGCGGATGGACGCGGCTGGCTGTACGCCACGGACGCGCGGCGCCGCGTGGTGGACGTGGTCACCGGCCACGGCGAACGCGTGGCCACCGTGCCCATCCAGGGTGAACCCGGTGGGATTGTGGTGGTGCCCACCGGCGAGTTCTGGCTGGGTGACATGGAGCGCGGCGGCGCGTGGCTCACGGACCTGACCGGCGCGCGCTTGCGGCCGCTGGGCGCGGGTGACGGCGAGTTCTTGGGTCCGCAGGCATTGGCGGCGGACCTGCTGCGCGGGCAGGTGGTGGTGGTGGATGGGCCTGCGCACCGCGTCAGCGTGTATGACAGCGCGGGCTTCCGCGTGCGCGCGGTTGAACTGCCGGACGCGTATCCCGTGGGCGTGGCGGTGGATGCGCCCACCGGTGAGTTGTACGTGGCGGACTCCACGGGCGGCCGCGTGCGCGTGCTGGCGCCGGACGGCACGTTGGCGCGGACGCTGGGCGCGTTTGGCAGCGGCCCGGGCGAACTGACGCGCGTGGGCGGCGTGGCCCTGGCCGGCGATGGCAACGTCTACGTGGTGGATACCTTCCAGTCGCGGGTGGCGGCATTCACCCGGGCCGGGGCGTTTGTCGCGTTCCTGGGGCGGTTCGGGACGGCGCCCGGCGAACTCAAGGTGCCCATCGACGTTGTGGAAGACCCGTGGCAGCGGCTGTGGGTGAGCAACACGGAGAACGGGCGGTTGGAGGTCTTTGACCTGCAGGGCAGCCGCCCGGTGGCGTGCGCGCAGGATGCGGATTGCGACGGTCTGCCTGATGCGTGGGAAGTGGCCATGGCGCTGGACGCGGCGCATGCGTTTGACGCGCTGCTGGATGCCGACGGGGACGGCCTGTCCAATGCGGCGGAGTACGCGAACGGGACCAGCGCCATCCGGGTGGACACCGACGGAGACGGGGTGGCGGACGCGGTGGAACTGGCGCGCGGCACGGACCCGGTCAGCGCGCTGGACAACCTGCCGCGCGCCGTGGCCGGCCTGCGGTCTGGCCCGCTGCCGGGCGCCGCGTGGCTGGACGCGGCGGGCTCCACGGATCCCAACGGTGACCCGCTGTCCTACCGCTGGGTCTTCCGCTCCGGGCCGGAGGCGGTGAGCCTGGTCCACGCCGATCAACCCCTGGCCGCCGCGGTGCTCCGCCGCGCGGGTGACTACGCGTTTGAGCTCACCGTGGGGGACGGGACCGCGTGGAGCCGCCCCGCGGTGCTCAGCGTGCACGTGGACAACGTGGCACCGGCCGCGGATGCCGGCGCGCTCATCACCGCCATGCCCGGCCGCACCGTGGTGCTGGACGGGAGCCGCAGCGCGGACCCCAACGGTGATGTGCTGGCCCACGCGTGGCGGCAGGTGGAGGGCGCGGCGGTGGTGCTGGAGGACGCGGGGGCCGGCCGCGCTCGGTTCACGCCGGCGGGCGCAGGGACGTACGCGTTTGAACTGGTGGTCCATGACGGCGCGCACGCTTCAGGCCCGGCGCGCGTGGAGGTGGTGGTCAACGCGGCGGATGACCACGTGCCGCTGGCCGTCACCACCGCCGCGGTCACCGGCCAGGTGGGCCGGCCGCTGGTGCTGGACGGAGCGGCCAGCCAGGACCCGGAGCGCGCCACGCTGTCCTACGCGTGGCGGCAGGTGGACGGCGCCACGGTCACGCTGTCCGGCGCGGATTCCGCCCGCGCGGCGTTCACGCCGTCGCAGCCCGGCGTGTACGGCTTCCGCCTGCGCGTTGCTGATCCGCAGCACACGTCCCCGGAGGTGCCGGTCACCGTGGTGGTGGACGGCGACAACCACCCACCGCGCGCCGCCGCGGGCACGGACCTGCGCGTGAACGTCCTGGACGTGGTGACGCTGTCCTGCGCGCTCAGCCAGGACGCGGATGGTGAGACCCCGTCCTGCGCCTGGACGCAGCGCCAGGGTCCGCCGGTCACCCCCGAGCCGCGCACGGGCGGCATGGCCTTTGTCCCGGTGGACAGCGGCACGTACGTCTTTGAGCTGCTGGTATCTGACGCGGCGGGCACCGGCACGCGTGACCGGTTGACGGTGGTGGTGGACGACCCGGCGCGCAATGCGGTGCCCGTGGCGGTGGCGACGGTGGAAGACCCGGTGCTGCTGGGCCGCCCGGTCACGCTGCACGGGGAAGCATCCACCGACGCGCAGGGCGGGCTGCCGCTGTCCCACGCGTGGACGCAGGTTGCCGGTCCATGGATTCCCATGGAAAACGCGCGGGACCCGGCGCCCGTCATCACGCCCTCCGCCTTGGGCCGCTACGCCTTTGAACTGCGCGTGGATGACGGGCTCACGCGCAGCCCGCCCGCGCGCGTGGAGTTTGCGGTGACGGCGCCCGGCAACCGCCGCCCCGTGGCCCGTGCGGGTGATGACCAGCTGGCCGTGCCCGGCACCGCGGTGGTCCTGGATGGGTCACAGAGCCGTGACCCGGATGGGCAGACGCTGACGTTCCGCTGGGAGCAGGTGGCCGGCGCGCCGGCGCTGCTGGCGGGCACGGACCGCGCGGCGCTGGCGGTCACGCCCGCCGTGGCCGGTGACACGCTGCGCTTCCGCCTGTCCGTGGATGACGGCGCCCAGCAGCAGGACGAAGACGTGATGAACCTGACGGTGGTGGACGTCCCGTTTGGCCTGCGGCCGGTCAACGGCAACGGCGCGCATATTGTGTTTGACGTGGCGGGGCACGCGCTGTCCGGCGCGGTGGTGGACGTCCCGCCATCCAGCTTCCCCGGCGAGGTGACGCTGGCGGTGGGTGCGGTGGGCCGCGCGTGGTTTGCCGCGGAAGGCCGGACGCCGCTGGGTGACGCGCTGCTGGTGGGGCCGCTGGGTGAGACGCTGCCGCCGGGAATGACCGTGCAGCTGCCGCTGCCCGCCGCGCTGGTGCAACCGGGCGTGGACCCGGCCGCCCTCCGCGTAGCGAGGTACGACGCCGGGACGGGCGCATGGACGGATGTGGAAGACACCACGGTGGACCTGTCCGCCGGCACGGTGCGGTGCGCGCTGCCTGCCGCGGGCGCGCTGCAGCTGCACCTGCCCGTCGGCGGTGGGGACGAGTTGCACGTGGACCTGCTGCCCGTCCGCTTGGGTGACGCACAGTTGTCCGTCGGCTGGTCCGCCACGCCTCCGGCCGAAACCGGCGACACTCCACCGCCTGCGGCGGGCGGTGATACCGGCACGCGGTGGGGTTGCCAGGGCGCGCCGGCAGGTGACGGCGCGCTGTATGGCGCGCTGGCCATGGGCCTGTGGTGGCTCATGCGTCGTCGTCCTCGTCGCGCGGCCGTGGTGGCCGCCATGTGCGTGGCGGCCTGGAGCACGGACGCCGCGGCCACGGATGCCCCGCATGATTTCGCCACGTTGGCCAATGGCTGCAATGACTGTCACCAGGTGCACAACGCGCCGGGCCTCAACCTCACCAAGACCGCCGGCAACGCCAACCTCTGCATGAGCTGCCACGCGTCGGGCCAGATGGCCTCCACGCTGCCGTTCTCGTCAGCGGACCAGGCGGTGCCGCGCACCTCCGGCTCATCCCACCGCTGGGATGCCAACGTGGTGAACGTGGCAGCGGGCGCCACCGCGCCCACCAACCCCAACCTGCGGCTGGATACGGGCAAGCTGATGTGCTCCACCTGCCATGACCCGCACAGCCAGGCCAACGCGCCGTTTGACCCCAACGCATCCGCCACGGCGGGCGCAGCGGGCCGGCACCTGCAGCGCATTGCCAACAACGCCAACCAGGCCTGCCTGGACTGCCACACGTCCTGGGTGATGAGCAGCGTCAATGAGGCCGCGTGGACCGGCGCCAACCTCAGTCACCCCAGTGGCGTTGCCGCCAACGTGGCAGACCCCACGTTCTTTGCCACGCCTCACGATTCCACGGGTGTGGACCAGGTGGCCGCCATCTCCGGCAGGGCCACGTCCGCGGGCACCACCACCACGCTCAATGACAACACCAAGGCGTGGGTGGTGAACGCCTTGGCCGGCCTGAACATCCGGTTCACCAGCGGCGCCAACAAGAACCTGGTGCGCCTTGTCAGCGCCAACACCGCCACGCAGGTCACGTTCGCCGCGGCCAGCTCCGCCACCGCCCTCAATGACCGCTACGAAATCGACCGTGACGGCAACACGAGCAACAACCTGGTGCTGGACAATGCCGGCACGCCGTCCTTCACCACCGGCAACGTGGTGTGCATGAGCTGCCACGGCGTGCATTACGCGGATTCCAATACGGCCACGTATGATTCGTCCGCCACGGCGGCGTGCACGGGTGCGGACTGCGGGCTGCTGTTGCGCCGGTCCAACAACAACGACGCCTGCACGGGTTGTCACAACCTGACGGTCCACAGCAGCGCCACCACGTCCACCAAGTACGGGACCTGGGGCACCACGTTCACCTGCCAGACGTGTCACCAGCCGCACAAGACGCCCAATACCTTCCTGGTGCGGCAGACGCTCAACGGCAAAACCGTGGATTTCCGCAACCTCACCGGCAAGGCGGACAACAGCTTTGCCACCGTCACCGTGCCCGGCAACGGCCCGTGCGAAGCCTGCCACACCCTCACCCGCAACAAGAACGGCACCGCCCGGTTCCGCGGCACGGGCGGGTCTGACAGCGGCACGCACTACCCGGGCACCTGCACCACGTGCCACACGCACGCCAACGGCTTCTTCTGTGATGAAAGCAGCGGCAACCGCCCGTGCGCCGCGTGTCACCAGTTCAACATGCTCATCACGGATGCGTCCCGCGCCACCAAGTACCACCACGTCATGGAGGCGGACGTGAAGTTCACGGCCGGCCTCACCACCTACCCCACGGTGGCGGCCCCCACCGTGGCCACCGCGGACCAGGACAAGACGTGCGTGCAGTGCCACGCGGACCACAACATCTTCCGCGAGGACGTCAACGCGCTCAACACGCTGGGCAGCAGCGCCAACCTGCGCACGCAGATTGCCGTGGCGCCCAGTGCCGCCGGACCCAGCGGGACCGCCGCGGGGTATTTCAACAACATTGATTTCAACAACACGTTCACCGCCGGCGGCATCTGCATCTCCTGCCACGCCAGCGCGCAGACCAAGAACGTGACGGACCAGAAGAGCAGCGCCACCACGGTCACACCCGTCGTGGCGCAGGGGGTGTTCCAGGCATCCGCGCACTCGTACTCCGTGGGCGGCACCTTCCGGAACGGGAACTATACGTTCAACGTGGTGTGCACCAAGTGCCATAATGATGATTCGGTGAAGTCCTTCCAGACGGGAACCAACCAGTTTGCGCTGCACGGGTCCTTTGACCGAAGCCTGCGCGCGCCGTTGGGCATCACCACGCCTACGGACCCCATTGAGGAGCAGTTCTGCTACCGCTGTCACCACAAGACCACGGATACCAACCCGGGCGGCGGCCCCGCCAAGACGGTGGCCAACATGGACTGGTACGGCGGCCGGCCCATGACCGCGGGTGCGCAGGACGTGTTCACCCAGATGCAGAAGGGCAGCGCATCATCACCCGCCGGCAACCCCACCACCACCACCAACACGCTGTATTTCATCCCCACCACCACACCCACGGCGCCCGCGCCTGCTGATCACCAGGCCGCCCCCACGGCGGACACGTTTGCTGGCGGCACCTGGGCCGGCCGCACCATGGTCCCCTACCCCTCCGCCGTGGCCTATGAAAGCCAGACCGCCACCAACCAGGCGGTGGCCACGGGAACGCAGACCTGGCGGCGCGTCTCTTTTGTGTCACCACCCATTGCCACCGCCACCACGACGACCGCGGCCGCCTGGACCCTCAACGTCTTTGACCGTGAAAGCAGCAACAACGCCAACGCGCGCGTTCGCTATGCCATCTACCGGTGGAACGCCAACAACACCAAGGGCAGTGACATTGTCACGCGCACCAACTTTGGCACGGAGATGAGCACCACGGCCGCACCGGGTGGGCAGCAGACCATCACCACCGCCGCCGGAGGCGCGGTGGCGCTGGCGGTGGGGGACAAGATCGTCGTGGACCTGGAGATCCAGACGCTCACGGTCGGCACTGCGGGCACCTACCAGATGACCTACTTCTTTGGGAACGGTGCCGCGTCCAACGTGGTGATGCCCAACAACATCACTTTCACGTACACCAGCCAGGCCTCCCCGGCCTCCGGCAGGCATGACGTGGCGGCTTACGCCGGCGTGCACAAGGCCAGTCCCACCGACGAGACGCTGGCATACATCAGCGCCAACAAACACGTGGAATGCATGGACTGTCACAACCCGCACGCGTCCGGTGCCACCCGCCACACCCAGGGTGTCGCCGCGGGCAACACCATTGGCGCGGCGTCCATGCTTGCTGGCGTGTCCGGTGTGTCGGTCACCTATTCGGCCACCAACTTCACCGCGCCCACGGCCTACGCGGCCACCACGGCGACGATGGAACACCAGATCTGTTACAAGTGCCACTCCGGCGCCAACACCAGCCTGGCCACGTGGGATGCCACCTGGACCAACGTGGCGCTGGAGTTCAGTCCCGCCAACAAGTCCCGGCACCCGGTGGTGTCCGGGTTGGCCGCGGCCGGCACCGGGACCACCGCGCTCCCCGCCGCATCCATGAAAGCGCCGTGGAACACCGCCGTTGGGACCCAGACCATGTACTGCTCAGATTGCCACGGGAACGACGCGGCCAGTCCTGCGGCGCAGGGGCCGCATGCCTCCGCAGTGAAGTACATGCTGCGCGGGCCGCTCACCGCGTGGCCGAATCTGCTGGGGAGCCAGTTCACCAGCAGCTTCTGTGCAAACTGCCACAACCAGGCCACGTCCCCGCACACGGCGGACAACGCGCACACCAACACGGCGCGCTGCTACAACTGCCACGTCGTGGTCCCGCACGGCGGGAAGATGTCCCGCCTCATTGGCGACAACAACGGGACCATGCCCACGCGGTACGCGTACCAGGGCGTGTTGTCCAACATGTGGATCCAGAGCTTCACCAAGAACACCGGCAGCTACCAGAAGTCCAATTGCCAGTCCGGCACCAGCGGTTGCACCACGCACGGCACCGCGGCAACGGAAAACTGGTAGTCCACCCGCACCACTACCCCGGGGCATGGTAGGGCTTGCCGTCGTGTGGACCACGCTCCGCGGGGCGCTTCGCTCCCGCACGCTCATCCTGGCTGAGTTGCTGCTGGTGGCCCTGGCGGGAGTGCTGCTCACGCTGGTGCCGCAACAGGACGAAGCGCCGCTGCCGCCGGAGCACTGGCTGCACGCACACCCGGCGCTGGTGACGGCGCTGCGCGTCCTCGAGCTCGACCGGGTGCTGCGCGCGCACTGGTTCGCCGCGCTCATTGCGCTTGCCACCGTCACGCTGTCCGTGGTGCTGGTGGACCAGTGGCGCCGCGCTGCGCGGGTGCTGGTGCGGGCGCCGGAGGAAAGCCAGTTCCACGACGCGCCCCTCCGCGGCGGGTGGGAGCGGGATGTGGTCCCCGGCACGGCGGCGCTGCGGTTCCAGGTGAGCGGGCGCGCGGCTGGGCTGGGGCCGCCGGTGTTTCACTCGGGGCTGTGGTGCGTGGTGGTGGCCGGGCTGCTGCGGGTGTTGTGGGGTGCGGATGCGCAGGTGGACCTGGTGGAGGGCGAGACGCTGCGCGCCGGGCCCGGGGCATGGAGCGCGCAATGGCCCGGACCGTTGGCGGCTGCCGTGTCGCTGGAGGCGCCCATGCGCTTCGACCGATTGCGCGTGGCGCGGTACGCGTCGCTGGATCTGCGCGGCCTGGTGGCGGAGGTCACGCACGGAGACGAGCCGGTGGAGGTGGCCGTCAACACGCCGCTCAACGTGGGCCCCGAGCGGGTCCACCTGGCCCTGCTGCACGGGCCGGCCGTGTTGTTGGAGGTGGCGGGAGCGCGCGGCGCGGAGCGCGCGGCCGTGCTGGCCTGGCCGTCCTCCACACGCGGCGTGTACGAGGGCACGGCCGTGTTGGAGACGGGTATGGACGTGGTGGCGCGGGCGCGGATCGACGAGGAGGCGCACCTCCCCGCGCAGGTGGAGCTGCGGGTGAAGCGCGGCAGCGCGCTGCTGTTTGTCGGCGCGGTTGCCGCGGGTGCGGTGTTCACCGTGGAGCCGGGAACCACCTTCACCGTGCACGGCATCCGCTGGTGGGCCCGCTTCAACGGCAGCCGCGACATCGCGTGGTGGCTCGCGTACGCGGGGTTTGCGTTGTGCGTGCTGGGGGCGATGTTGATGTTCCTGGTCACCCGCGTGGACACCCTGGTGCGGGTCACGCCTTGCGGCGCGGGGCGTGAGCGCGTGGAGGTGGTGCTGCGGCCGCACCGGTTTGCGCCTTTGTACCGCGAGCGGCTGGACCAGGTTGCGCGGTCCGAGGGCTGGAGAGGAGAAGGGCCGCCATGAAGGGGTGGATGCTGCTGCTGGGTGGCCTCTGGCTGGGCGGCTGCCGCCAGTTCACCGACGCCTCCGCCGAGAAGACGGTGCGTGCCTACAACGCGCGCGTGATTGAGGCGTACCGCTCCGCCGACCCCGCGCTGGTGGAGCCGGTGGCCGGCCCGGACGAGGCCAAGAAGCTCACCGGCTCCATTGGGGTGAAGGTGGACCAGGGCATCACGCTGGACAGCGAACTGCTGGAGCTCAGCGTCGATAGCGTGCGCCGCACCGACGAGCGGGTCACGGTGGTCACGCGCGAATCCTGGCGCTACCGGGACCGCCGCATTGGCACCGGCGAGCAGGTGGGCCAGTCCTCCCAGGACCGCTACCACATGGAGTACGACCTGCAGCGCGTGGACGGGACGTGGAAGGTGGTGGAGACGCGCTTTGCCAGCCCGCCGCAGGTTGGCCGCACGGAGGTTCCCAACCAGGCCCCGGCCGATGTTTTGCATGGCGTCATCAAACCCCCCCTGGCACCCGCGCCGGAGCCCAAGTGAGCCGTTTTGCCCTGGAAGTGACCCTGCACTGGACCGCGGTGGGGCTCTACATCGTCGCCACGCTGTTCTTTGCGCTGGCCACGTTGCTTGACCGTCCCCACCGCACGCGCTGGGGCGTGTGGGCCGCGCTGGCCGGACTGGTTCCGCACAGCGCGGCCATTGTGGTGCGCTGGGTGGCCTCCGGGCACGGCCCGTACATGCTGCGCCACGAAGTGCTGTCCTCCAACGCATGGGTGGCCGTGCTGGCGGTGGCGCTGTTCCTGTGGCGCCGCCCGGGCTGGTCCGCCATGGGCCTGGTGGTGGTGCCTGTGGCGTTCCTGGCCATGGCGGTGGGCGTGTTCACCAACCTGGAAATCCGTGAGCTGCCGCCCACGCTGCGCTCCGTCTGGCTCGTGTTCCACATCTCGTTTGCAAAGCTGTCCACGGGTGGCTTCCTGCTCTCGCTGGGATCCGCGGTGGTGTTGCTGTGGAAGGGCCGCGTGAGCCACCCGCAAGCCCTGCAGCGCCTCCCGGAGGCGGACGCACTGGATGCGTACATCGCACGTTTCGCGGGATTCGGGTTCGTGTTCTGGACCATTTCCATTGCGGCGGGATCCATCTGGGCCAACCAGTCTTGGGGGCGGTACTGGGGCTGGGACCCCATTGAAACCTGGTCGCTGGTGACGTGGCTTTGCTACGGCAGCTTCCTGCACGCACGGCTGTTCTTCCGCCTGCGCGGGACCACGGCGGCCTGGGGCAGCGTGGCCTGCTTCAGCGTGGCGGTGCTGACCATCTTTGCGCTGCCGTTCTTGATGCCGTCCATCCATGCGGCGTATTTCCAGTGATTCGCGCTAGACTGTCCGCGCAGAGGAAGGCCCCAGCATGCGCAACCGCTTGAAGGTGATGATGGTGACGCCGCCCTACCACTCGGGCGTGGTGGAGAGCGCGGGCGTGTGGATGCCGCTGAACTTCACGTACCTGGCGGGGCATGCGCGGCGCGCGGGTGCGGAGGTGCGCATTCTGGACGCCATGAGCCTGTTCCTCAGCCATGACCAGATCACGGCGGAGGTGGAGCGCTACAAGCCGGACGTGCTGTGCACCACGGCCATCACGGCCATGGAGCCGGACGCGCGGGAAGTGTGCCGCAACGCCAAGCGGGTGCATCCGCCGGTGATCACGGTGATGGGCAACGTGCACGCCACGTTCATGCACACCCAGCTCATCAATGAGGAGCCCGCGCTGGACATTGTGGTCCGCGGTGAGGGCGAAAAGACGATGGAGGACCTGGTCCACGCGCTGTCCGGCAAGGCGGGGCTGGGGAGCGTGGCCGGCATCACCTGGCGCAGCGGCGGCACCGCGGTGATCAACATGGCGCGGGACTTTGAGGAGGACCTGGATGGGCTGACGCCGGCGTGGGACCTGCTGGATTGGAGCATCTACAAGTACCGCCCGCACCCGGAGGGGCAGCTGGCCATTGTGAGCAGTTCGCGCGGGTGCCGGCAGCGCTGCAGCTTCTGCAGCCAGCAGAAGTTCTGGGAGCGCACCTGGCGTGGCCGCCGGCCGGAGGCGGTGGTGGAGGAACTGGCGTTCCTGCGTAAGCATTACAACGTGCAGGTGGCCATGTTGTCAGATGAGACGCCCACGGTGAACCGCGCGCGCTGGGAGCGCCTGCTGGACCTGATGATTGAACGGAACACCGGCGTGGAGCTGCTGATGGAGACGCGCGTGGATGACATCCTGCGCGACGAGGACATCCTGTACAAGTACGTCAAGGCGGGCGTCAGCCACGTCTACCTGGGCGTGGAGTCCACCAGCCAGGACACGCTGGACCTGTACAAGAAGGACACCAAGGCGGCCCATGGAAAGCGCGCCATTGAGCTCATCAACCAGCACGGCATGGTGAGTGAGACCAGTTTTGTGCTGGGGACCCCCGGCGAAACGGTGGAATCCATCCGCCGCACCGTGGAGCTGGCGCAGTGGTACGGCCCGGACATGGCGTTCTTCCTGGCCATCACCCCGTGGCCGTACGCGGACCTGTATGAGGAACTCAAGTCCCACATCGCGGTGACGGATTACCGGCATTACAACCTGGTGGAACCGGTGGTGCAGCCGGACAAGATGTCCCTGGCGGAGATGCAGCGCGAACTGCACCGCGCCACCGGCCACTTCTTCATGCACAAGTTCATGCACCTGGAGCAGCTGCCGCCGGCCAAGCAGGACTTCATGATCCGCGTGCTGAAGCTGCTCATTGAGCACAGCTACCTGGGCAAGGAGATGCGCGAGATGGCCGGCCACGCCGCCATGCCGCCGCAGATCCGGGAGCTGCTCGGGAAACTGGGCCTTTCGCTTGGCTGAGGGGCCGCGCCACCCGCGCGCCGCGTGGGTGCTGCTCGCCGCCGTGCTGCTGGGTGCGGTGGGCTGGGGCAGCTGGGCGCTGGCGCAGCGCGTGGCGTTTGTGCAGTACCCGGAGGACGAGGTGGCCTCCATCCGCTACGTGCACGCCTACCGCGGCCGCCCCGTCTGCCAGGCCTGCCACCCCGGCCGTGACCAGACCCTGGCCGCGCACCCCACGCGGCTGTGCACGCGCTGCCACGCCGCGCTGCATGACAGCCACCCCTATGACATCCCCCAGCCACAACCCGAGCGCTGCCGCCTGCCGCTCCACGACGGCACCATCACCTGCCACACCTGCCATGACCCGCATGACACGCAGTCCCGGCGCGCGGGCCTGTGGCTGCCGTTCAATGAGCTGTGCCAGCGCTGCCACCCCGGCCACTGACCGCTGCAGGTTATGGCACCGCCGGGCACCTCACCGTCGAGGGCGCAGAGTCCGAGCACCTTGCAATTTTGGCGCGCAATGGCGGGGTATTGGGCTGGATTACGCAGTCTTTTCGGGCGTGCGCGTCTTGAGCGCCCGACGAGAACGTGGCACTTTTCCCCGGCTTTTTCCTCCCGGTCCCGCGTTGCCAGTGACGGGAGATGAGGTCCGGCATGAACGCTCCGCGTGGGTTGATGGGCACGGCCGCATTCCGCCGCCTGGTGTGGGCGCTGTCCCTGGGCGTGCTGCTGGGCGGGGCGTGCCGGTGTCCCCGGTTTGTTGTGCCGGATGATGATGATGACAACTGGGACGCTGGGATTGTCCCGTGGGACGCGGGGCCGGTGGTCCGTGACGGCGGCACGGGTGACGGCGGGGACGCGGGCGCGCTGGACGGTGGCGGGGACGGCGGGTTGCTGGATGGTGGCCCCGGGGACGCGGGTGATGGCGGGGATGCCGGTGACGCGGGTGACGCCGGGTGGGACGCGGGGATTCCTTCCCCGTGGCCGGCCGAATGCATGGATTGCCACGGCGGCCACGGCAACCCCGCCCCGCCGCGTGACGTCAACGATGGCGGGATGCCGTACCTGCGCGGGGTGGGCGCCCACCGCACGCACCTGAAGGTGACGCGCTATTTCCGCACCATTGCGTGCGGCGAGTGCCACGTGGTCCCCGCCACCATTGACGCGCCCGGGCACAACGATACGCCGCTGCCGGCGGAGCTGATCTGGGGGCCGGTTGCCAACGCGGCCGGGGTGGATTCGGCGTTTGACGGCGTCACCTGCAATACGTACTGCCACGGGCCCACGCTGCACGGTGGCACCCTGACCCAGCCCGAATGGACGGTCACCTACCCGCAGCAGACCTACTGCGGGAGCTGCCACGGCGTGCCGCCGCCGTCGCACTCGGTGGACCCGGCCAATGGCTGTGGCTCCTGTCACCCGTTTGATCGTCTTACGCCCCTGGATGCGCAGCGCCACGTGGACGGCATCCTGGATGTGGAAGGCGGCGGCGCGTGCGGCAGCTGCCACGGGATCCCGCCCCCCACGCCGGGTCACCAGACCCACGCGCTGGGTGCGCCCATGATCTACAACGGGCTGGATACGGCGGTGGATGCGGATGCCGGCACGTACATGTTCGGCTGCGGGTATTGCCACCCGCTGGATGTCAGCAACCACTTCAGCGGCGGCCTGGCGGACGTGGAGTTCTACAACCCGGCGGCGCCGCCGGACACCTGGAAGGCGCGCAATCCGGCCAGCGCGGCGTACACCCCGGGCAGCACGCAATTGCTGGATGACAAGTCCCGCCCGTGGACGGAGGGCACCTGCACCAACGTGTCCTGCCACAGCGGCCTGCAGACCTCCGCGCCCGCGGTCCCCGCACCCGGCCTGGACTTCCCCGTCACGCTCCATGACGGCGGCACGTACTACCCGGTGACGTACCCGGCCTATGACGTCACGCGGACGCCGTTTGGCAAGCCGGCGCGGTGGGGCGGGACGCTGAGCTGCCAGGGTTGCCATGACTATCCACCGCGCACGGATGCGCCTGAGGCGGTGGGCGGGGCGGGCAGCAGCCACGCGTCCCGGGACCCCCTGGGTTACGAAAACCTGCACCTGTACAACCACGGCAATGAGCCGGTGCCGTGCCGGGCGTGCCACTTTGATACCGTCAAGGAGAAGGGCGGCTGGACCCGGGACGCCCAGGACGTCACCACGCTGGATGACATTGCCATTGCGGATGTGACCCGCCACATCAACGGCCAGCCGGACGTGGCGCTCAACGCCGCGGAGGTGGTGACGCTGTTTGGCAAGCCGTTCTCGCTGGCGGATGCGGGTTATGACCCCGCCACGCAGACCTGCTCCAACGTGGCCTGTCACCTGCAGCAGACGGTGGTGAAGTGGGGTTCGCCGTACCGCTGGGACAACCAGTGGGAATGCAACGTGTGCCACCAGTACTGACGGCGACGCCCGCTCGGTTCGGGGGCGGATGCACGCCCGGGGAATGCAGGGGACGCCTCCCCCGGGTCGGGTTGGGCTTTTAGGGGGTGGCCGCGGGAAGCCCACCGCGGCGGGTACAGGCCCCGCCGCTACGACGTCAAACGCGCGCTCCGGATGGCCGCAACGGTCCGGCTTGCTCAATTCCAGCTTCCGGCTGTTACATATGTCATACATATGTCGCTGGCGCATATGTAATACATACGTAACACCAAGAAGGACACCCGCTTTTCACGCGCCTCCACCCGCCGCGTGACCCGCGGTCACCCCCTCCCCAGCCCAACGCCGGCCACGCCTGCCGCGGTGGGCGGTTGTTGCCGCGGCGATGCCGGGCCGGTGCGGGAACTGGGCCCACCGGGTGTGGAATCCGGCAACGTTCGCGAATGGGAACCGCGTGCTTTGCAGCAGTTACCGGAAGGATGAATCCGGTGAATTGCGCTACTTCACCACCACCGCGTCTTCAACAATGACTTGGTAGGAGTACCCGGCACCAAAGTCCTTGTCGACGGCCACCTTGCCCTTCAGGGTGACCACCTGGCCCATCTTGGCGTCGTCGGTGCCCATGGTGAACGTGAGATCATGCGTGTTCTTGTCCGGTGCGCCGCTGCCGTCGCGCACGTGCACCCAGGTCTTGCCCATGATGCCGCTGAGCGCCTTCACCACGGTGCCGCGCACCACCACTTCCTTGTCCTTCAACGCCGCGCGCTGCTCCCACACCTCGCCCACCGAACGCCCGTTGGGACCGGCGGCCTTTTCGGACTTCTCCACCTTCACTTCGGCTGCGGGGGCAGCGCCGTGGCCACCGGGTCCAGCGCCGGCCGCGGGTGCGGCCGCAGCGACCGGGGCCGGTGCGGGGGCGGCAGCAGCCGCCTGGGCCGTCTTTTCCTCCGGAGACCCTGCCAACACGCCAAAATACACCAGCTCAAAGGTCCGCTTGAGGCTCTTGGATTCAAAGTTCTGCATGGGCATGGCGTTGGGCAGGGACACTTCGGCACCGGGCTTGAGGTCATTCTGCGGGACGGCGGCCCACACCTCGCCCTTGTCCGTGGCCAGCTTCAAGTAGGTGTACGGGGGGGCCTCCAGCCGCTCCACAATCTTCCCCTTGAGCACGTTGGCGGGTGCGGTGGGCACCGCGGGGTTGGCCGCCGGGTTGGCCGCAGGGGCCTGCGCCTGGGCCGCGCCCCAGTTGGGGGCGGTGCCGGGCGTGGAGGCCGGCGCCGTGGGTGAGGCGTCCTTCTTGTCACAGGCCAGCAGCGCAAGGGCCGCGAACAGCACAACACTGAAACGCATGGAACCACCTCCGAGATGCGGTCACGTCCTGACCGAAGGCCGCGGACCATAATCCCTCACCCCGCCCTTGGCGACGCGAAAGACTTGCATTCTACGAGGAGAAACCGCTCTGGAACGCAGAGCGCGCGCGAGGCCGCGGTCAGGGTCCCGATGGCGGTGCCCGGCGGGGCGCCAGCCGCACCAGGGCCTGTCCCGCGGCCCACAGCACCAGCGCGACGCCACCCACCGCCCAACCGGCCTGACGCACCGGTTCAAACCGCAGCAACGCTCCCGCCGTCACCAGCATGCCGGCGGCCAGGGCGAGCAGGAACCCCAGCCGGACGGGCCGGTTCCCGTCCCAGATGAAATGGACCGGGCAACCGCTCTCCCGGCGTGCGCTGTCAGCCATTCCGGCAGATGTAACGCGAGTGGACGTGCTGCGCCATGTCCCCGTCAGCGCTGCGGAGATTGCGTGGAAGTCGGCCTGACGCGTGGCGCGGAGACAGCAGATGCGGCCCTTGGCTCGCGGGTGCAACGGCGGCCTGCCCGGTACGCTCCAGATGGCGCGCGATCTCCTCTCGTCATCGATGAGGGCGATTCGCGAATCGTCCGCACGTATTGATCGCGTCGACCAATTCCGCGGTCGGGTACCCGGCAGGCCGGCTCGCCGGCGGCGGGCAGGTGTAATGTTTACGATACGGGTGGGTGACCGGCACCCCCTTGCGCCCCGGCGATGCGACTTTGGCGTGGCCCCCCCAAGCCCTGAGCAACGGGCCCCGCGGGTTCCCCAGGACGCGCGGTGAGGATCCCGCCGTTGACGCCCCGCAGGCAGACGCTTCCCCGTCGCGGGTTGTCCGTCCGGTGGTTTGTAGCGAGTGGCGAGTTTCCTCGCGCTGTCGCCGCCCACCAGCGGGACTGCCACCGCTGGCTCGCGATACCGCGGTACGTAGACGGTGAAGTTGCGGTTGAGCGGCGAGCATGACGACGACCGCAGCGAACATCCCGCTGCACCGCGGCGTTCATCCCCGCGGGCATGCCGGGAGGATAGGCGCGGGGCTTGGGCTTGCCGTTGTGCATCAACGGTGAAAGAAGACCGTGCGCAACATCTCGCGCACCGAGTCAAAGGAGCAGCAACACCACGGGTGACTCATGCGCGCCGAACAGGACCACGTCGTCAAACGGTATCAAGATCTCCGTCGACACGAGGCAGGCGTGCCCACGTTACGCCCAACGCTGAAGTTCCTTGAGGAGATAGGTGGGCTCGTCCTATCGCCGCCGCCCGCCCTGGCGACTCAACTCGCGAAGCTCAACGAGGAGGAGGCAAGAGAGCGCCAGATCCGCGCCTTACTCGCTGACTATGTTCGTGAGTTCTCCGAAGCGGAACTCCATGCGTCTGCGGCCCGCCGCCACCGAAAACGGCAGTTGATCGATCAGCAGGAACTGGCCGCAAGAACCGTGACGGCGCTCCACCTGCCCGGGTTTCTCGCTGCGCATCCGACCATCATCAAGCACCATCGGGCTCTACTTGTGGATACTTGCCTGCTGGTATTTCACAACGCGTAATTTGGGCTGCTCGAATCACTTGATTCCGCGCTCGTCTATGAGCGGAGAGCCATACTTGTCGCGGCAAGAGATCTGGCATCTCACCTGCGTCGGAACGAGGATAGATTTGCGGTACCCTCGGTGGACACCCAAAAGCGGCCATAGCTGGACACCTGAAAACCAGTAGGCGTTTGGCGCGGCATGCACGGGTGAGGCTCGGCCATGCCGCGCTAAACGGCGGGTTGAACCAAGCGGCGCGAGCGGCACGGGCGCTGCTATTGGGCAAAGAGGTACAGCGAAAGCCCGCCGCTGGAGATGATGCAGTGGACGTGGGGGTGGAAGCTGAGGTCTCGCGTCCAGGTGTGGAGGATGGCGGTGATTGCGGGTTGCGCACCGAGTCGCTTGGGGTCCGCGGCGAGGGCGAGCAGCGTCTGGGACACGGCTTCGACCAGGATGGCGAAGAAGGCACTGCGGTTATGGAGTGCCACAGAGCGCAGCTGCTCAGGCACGGTGAACACGACGTGGAAGTACGGCGTGGGCAGCAGGCGCTGTCCGCGTTGTTCGATCCAGCGGTGCTGTTTGAGGGCGTTGCAAGCAGGACAGTGGCGGTTGCGGCAGGAGTTGAAGGCGGTGCGTTGGAAGCCGCAGTGAAGGCACACGTCGACGTGCCCGCCCAGGACCGGTGTCCGGCAGGCAGCAATGTCCCGCAGCGCCCTGCGCTCGACGACGGTCAGCGCGTGGCCTGCCTGATACAGCCCGCCGTGGGCACGGAAGATGTCTCCAATGCCCAGACGGGGCCGCCCCGCTCCCAGGGGTGCCGGGAGCGGGGACGGCTCATGGGAGTGCATCGCCTATCCGAGCACCTTGCCCTTCTTGGTGCCCAACAGGTCCAACGGACTCTGGGTGCGCCCGACGTGGGCGGCGCTCACGCGGGTGTAGCGGGTGGTGGTGCGGATGGAACTGTGGCCCAGCAGGACCTGGATGACGCGGATGTCCGCACCCGCCTCCAGTAGGTGGGTGGCAAAGGCATGGCGCAGCAGATGGGGCGTGACGCGCTTGCCCAGACGCGCCTTGCGCACCGCCTTTTCCAAGGCCTCCCGTACCGCCGCGGCGCAGACATGAGTGCCCGGTTCCTGACCGGGGAACAGGTAGTCTCCCGACGGACGCGTGGCCTGCCAGTACTTGCGCAGCAACTCTAACAGGCGCGGGCTCAGCATGACCATGCGGTCCTTGGCACCCTTGCCACGGCGCACATGGATGAGCATGCGCTTGCTGTCGAGGTCGCCCGTGCGCAGCGAACACGCTTCGCTGATGCGCAGGCCCCCAGCATAGGTGCAGGTGAGCACCATGCGGACCTTGACGGGCTCAATGGCGTCGAAAAGACGCGCCACCTCCGAGCCACTGAGGATGTCCGGCAGGGTCTTGGGAGTCTTGGGCCACGGAATGCCCGCCACCACCTCGGGCCGGCCCAGGGTCACCCGGTAGAGGAACTTGATGCCGGCGACATACATCTTGAGTGCGCCGGGCGAGGCAAAGTGGTTGACCTGGTCCAGCAGGAACGCGCGCACCTCCTCCCTGCCCAACTCGGTGGGCGGGCGCATGAAGTGGCGTACGAACTTGCGACAACAACACAGGTACCGGTCCCCAGTCTGCGGCGAGTAGTTGCGCAGCTTGAGATCGGCGGACATGCGGACGTAGAATTCACCCATTCGGTTCTCCTTGTGGCTCCGAGTGCCCGGGCATCGGGAACACTCTCTCGGAGCCACAGGGTGAACTTTCCCCCTCGCCGCTTCCCATCTTGCACGCCTTCTGTACCGCGTTCATCAGCTTCGGGCGGAACCCGACTACGCCCCACGTTTCGAACGGCAGGGATAGTACGTATTGCCGCATGGGGACTTCGGGGAGCACTTTGTCGACGAGTGTTGCCGCGCCATCCGCCATCAGCCACACAACATGATGCGCACAGGACAGAGGCGTCCGTCGTCGCGTACCCGTGGCACCCGTTCCACGGCCTTGAGTGCGTCGTGGCTCCAGCTCCCGGAGGCATGGTCCGCTGTGTTCCATGCTCCGAGCCAGA
>JACRCW010000006.1 GCA_016218805.1 Deltaproteobacteria bacterium
CCCTGGTGCAGGTCCGGGCGCCCGTAGGCAACTGTGGGGTCAATCATGGACATGGTGCACCCGGATCACGTGGAGGTGGGGGAGGTCAGCATGACGTTGGTCAGGCGGTTGCCCAGGCACGAGTCAATCACCCGCACCAGCACGTCGTAGGCAACCCCGTCCTCAGCCTGCACGGTGACGTCTTCCAACTCGGGAAGGTTGGCCTTGAGGTCCGCCAGCTTCTTGTTGAGGTCCTCAAAGTTGTAATCGTTACCCGCCTTCTCAATGGTCACCTGGTCCGCGCCGGCCTGCATCATGAAACCGCGCTCCGTCACGGTGATGGTCAGCTTGACCTTCTCTTCCTGCGGCTGCTGCTGCGGCGCCTGGCTGTTGCCCTGCTGGCCCACCTGCAGCGTGGCAATCTGCGTCCACACGGCGGTCATCAGCAGGAACGCAATGAGCGAACTCAGCAGATCAATGAAGGGAACGAGGTTGATGACGGCATCCAGGGACTTCTTCTTCCCTTTTCCGCCTTCAACTGGTGCTGCACCACCCATGGTCCTGCTCCGTGGTTGCGCGGTTGGCTTGCTGCGGAAAGGCCGGGCCCGACGCCACGCGCCGGGACCGGTCTCCGTCAATCACCGGCCAGGAATCACTCCTTGCCGGCCAGGTCACCGTCCAGCGCCGTGTTCAGCTTGTCACGGTTCTGCATGACCATGTTGAGCACGCCCACCGCGGTCTCGTGGATCTCCTCCACCAGGTGCTGGCTGCGGCTCTGGAGGAAGCTGTACACCATCAGTGTTGGGATGGCGGTGCCCAGACCAAACGCCGTGCAGTTCATGGCTTCACTGATGCCCATGGACAGAATGGTGGCCTTGTCCGCGGGGTTCACCTGACCCACGGCCGCAAAGCACTTGATGAGACCCGTCACCGTGCCCAGCAGGCCCCACAGCGTGGCCGCGTTGGACAGCATGGCCAGGTAGCCCGTGCGCTTCTCAATGATGGGGATCTCGCGGAGGCTGGCCTCATCCATCGCGGCCTGCACTTCCACTTCGCCCTTGGGGACGTTCAGCAGGCCGGCCTTGAGGATGTTGACCAGCGGCGTGGGCTTCTGGTCCGCCAGGAAGCGGATGGAGCGCGCCAGGTCACCCTTGAACAGGTGGCCGCGGAGCGTTCCCAGGATGGCCTTCTTGTCGGCCGGCACCTTGGTGAACAGCACGATGAGGCGCTCGATCATGATGGCCAGGGACAGCATGGCCACGATCGCAATGGGGTACATGCCCCAGCCACCCTCTTCGAAAGCCTTTGCCGCTGAGTGAAGCATTTCGTTTCTCCTGTTTGCGTCCACTTGGGGGGCGCACACTGTCCACTGTGGACTGCGCCGTTCTAGCTACCGGGCCTGCCGGGAGGGCGCGCACGCTACAAAAACCGCTCGTCCGTAGTCAACACCCTTCCGTCCTTGTCCGTCCTGACACCTCACGACGTCCCAGGTTTCCGCCCCCGCGGGGCATCCTCCCGTTGACGTAGGGCGTCAGCGCCGCAACACGTCCAGCCCCTTTACCAGGTCCCGTGAGATGTTCTTCTGGTGGGCCTCCAGCGTCCCGCCGCCGATCTCCAGCAGCTTGGCGTCCCGCCACAGGCGCTCCACCACGTATTCGCCCACGTAGCCGTAGCCGCCCAGGACCTGCATGGCGTTGTCCGCCACGTTCTTGGCCATCGTCGTCGCCACCAGCTTCACGCCGTCGCTGTCCATGCGGTTGCCGTGGTCGGACAGGCTCAGCTTGCGCGCCACGTCGTACACGTAGGCGCGCGCGGCCCGGTAGTGCGCGTAGCTCTCACCCAGGTACCGCTGCACCTGCCCAAACTCGGCGATGGGTTTGCCAAACGCTTTGCGCTCCGTGGAGTAGCGCGTCATCACCTCAATGCAACGCCGTGCGATCCCCAGGCTCATGGCGGCCAGCGTCAGGCGTTCAATCTCCAGGTTGCGCATCATGTGCAGCATGGACTCGCCCTCTTCACCCAGGCGGTTCTGCACGGGGACCACGCAGTCATCAAACACCAGTTCCGCCGTGGCGGACGCGCGCATGCCGGTCTTGTCCTTGATCTTCTGGCCCAGGCTGAACCCCTTGAACCCCTTCTCCACCACAAAGCTGCTGATCCGGTCACCCTTGGGCGTCTGCGTGCGCGCGTAGACCAGGAACAGGTCCCCCAGGTTCTTGTCATCCACGGCGCCGTTGGTGATCCACATCTTGCGGCCGGTGAGCAGGTAGTGATCCCCCTTGCGAACCGCGCGGGACTGCATGCCCATCACGTCGGTGCCGTAGCCCGGTTCACTCATGCACATGCCGGCGATCCATTCGCCATTGATGACCTTCTGCAGGTAGCGCGCGCGCTGATCAGCGTTGCTGTTCTGGTAGAAGTTGTTCACAAACAGCATGGTGTGCGCCAGGTAGCTGAGCGCAAACGCCGGGTCGGATGCGGACAGCTCCTCGTGCGCAATGCAAGCGGCCACCGCGTCCATGCCCGCGCCGCCGTCCTTGTCAGACACGGTGATCCCCAGCAGCCCCAGCGGCCCCAGCTTGCGGAACAGCGGGAGGTTGAAGGTCTCGGTGCGGTTGTTCTCCAGGGCCTGCGGCTCCACCTCGCGCTCTACAAACTCGCGCACGGTGTTGCGGAGCATCTGGTGCTCCTCGGTGGGGTTGTACAGGTCAAAGTCCTGGTACGTCGTCATCGTGCCTCCGCACCGGCGGAACGCCCGGGCGGCGCGCTCTTAGCAGCGGGCCCGGCCGGTGGGTAGGTCGAACGTCCGTCCGTCGTTTGTCCGCCGCGCGCGCGCCGGCCGGCGCGTACGCTCTCCGACGTGGAAACGGACCTTCGACAGTGGGCGGCAGTCCTGGCCGGGCTGTGGGTGGTGGCGGGCTGCGCGGGCGCAACCGCGGACGGCACCGGGGATGCCGGGAGCGCAGCAACGTCGTCATCCCGGCCGTCCGGGGGCAGCTCCGGGGCGTCCGCGGCATCATCCAGCGCGGCGGCGCCCGCGCCGTGCGTGGAGTGGATCTTTGACGGGACGGCGGCGCCGTTCACCTTGGACAACGCGCTGGCGCTGGCCGGCACACAGTCCGCGGGCGAGGTGACCCTGCAGGCCACCGGCGGTGACCCGTTCATGTCCGCGCCGGCCACCGCAGACCTGGGGCGGTGCACCGTGGTGGAGCTCACCTATGAGGTGCCCGCGGGCACCGCGGGGAGCGGGCAGATCTTCTGGCTGCGCACCACGGACGCGGGCTACTTCACCGAAGCCCAGGGCCAGTTCTTCCCGCTCACGCCCGGCGGCATCGCGACCTACCGGGTGGACATGGCCGGCCACGCGCTGTGGAACGGGACCCTGCAGCGCCTCCGGTTCGATCCGTTCAACGCCGCAGCGTCTTCGTTCCGGCTGCGCTCCATCCGCGTCCTCGACGCCACGCAACCGCCCGCTTCCTCCTCTGCCGCCCCGCGAGTGTCGTCATCATCATCGTCGGCGGCCCCGCCACCGTCCTGCACCACGCCGCTGGCGCAGCGGCTGCGGGTCACCGCCGTGCCCGTCACCGGGGCCACGGTGGACGTGGGCAGCGACGACGGCTGGGCCACCAACCGCCCCATTCACGTGGAGCCGCTGCCGGATGGGACCGCGCGCGTGGCGTGGTCGGACACGGCGGGAAGCGTGCACGTGACGCCGTTGACGGCGTCAGACACCCGTGCCGGCGCGGACGTGACGGTGGCCGGGGAGAGCGTGCGCGGCTTTGTGGCGCATGAGGACGGCACCAACGCGCTGCTGGTGGTGCGCGGGGATGACCTGTTCTTTGTGAAGCTGTCATCCACGGGGACGCTGGCCGTGGAGACGCAGCTGGTGGGGCAGCTGCCGCAGGACCAGGACGGCGCCAAGTACGTGCACTTCTGGGGGCACCAGGGGCGGCTGCGCTGGAACGGGACGGCGTACCACGCGTACTTCGGACACAATCAGAACTTTGGCCCGACGACGGGCACGCACCAGGGTGACGTGTTCTACCTGCTGGACGCCGCGGGACAGCCGGCGGGTGGCTGGTGGGACTGGGGGTGTTCGCACAGCCTGGACGTGCGGCTCGCCGTCACCGGCACCACCGTTGGCGCGGTGTGCCTGTCTGACGCGTACCCGGTGAAAGCGGTGCTGTTCAATCACTACACGCAGATCCACGCAGAGCCTTCGGGCAACATGGCCGGCTCGTCGGACGCGCGGCTCGGCGGACTGGTCGGCGTGGACGGCGGGTTTGCGCTGACCTTTGCCAGTCCCGAGGGCCGGTGCGCCACCCCGGAGGCGGACGGCGGTTGCCCGGCGGGCAGGGAGCGGGACGTGGCGTTTGCGCGGTTGGATGTGCAGGGAAGCACGCAACAGCTGGCGTGGATCACGCAGACACCCGGCGTGGCGGAGTACGCACCGCGCCTGGGCCGGCTGGGTGGAACACTGCTGGCGACGTGGAAGGAGGGCACCATGGTCAAAGCCGTCACGTTGGACCCGGACGGCGCGGTGACGGAGGGCCCGGTCAACCTGGAGGTGGACTACGCGGCCAAGGATGACATCTCCACCGCATCCAACGGCGACGCGGTGTGGGCCCACGCCGCGGGCTATTCCAGCGAGCTGCGTGTGATGCGCGTGGCCGCCTGCCGCTGACTCAGCGCACGCAGCGCACGCGGTAGGTCTCAAACTTCTGGATCAGGTTGTGGGAGGTCCCGTCGGAGAAGTCGACGATCCAGCCCTTGATCTTCGGGTCCGCGCCGGGCTCCGGCAGCGCCCAGAAGTTCACCGTCGGGGTGGATGGGAACGCCACGCGGTCAATGGCGGGCTTGCCCTTGAGCGCCTCCCATACGCGGACTTTCTTGACCAGCGTGCGCAACTCGCCCACCGTTGGGAGCCGGAAGCCCCGTTCCGTGCAGTACGCCTCCGCCCGCTCCAAGGACATGTTCTCCCCGGCCTGGCGCAACCACGTGAGGTTGGTGGCGCTGTCGCGCACGGTGTCGTCGGTGAGTTCGTAGCGGGGGTCCGGCTTGGTGGGTTCACACGCCGCAAGCAGGAGGAGGCACAGGGCAAGGAGGCGCAGAGGCATGGCCGCGCATCCTACACGGTCCCTCAATGCGCGGGGGGCTCCTGGATGATGCGCAGGAACGCGCGGATGCCGGTGATGACCTCCTGGTTGTCCGTCAGCCGCGCCACGCTTTCCTCAAACTTGCGCACCAGCGCCGCCATGCGCTGCTCCATCTGCGTGTCGCGCGCGGTGGTGGTCTGCTCCAGTGCGCGCAGCGACGTGAACAACTCGCGGTACTCGCGGGCGTGTGTTTCCACCGAGTGCTGCAGCGTGTTCACCTGGCTCACCAGGGACAGGATGTCGTCGCGCGGGTAGCGGACCTCGGACAGCAGCGTGGCAAGGCGTTCGCGCACGTGGCGGTGGTACTCCAGCGCGGGGCGCACGGCGGTGGACAGCAGGTAGAAACCACAGAACCACCACGCCAGCGTCTCCCCCGTCAGCCACGCCACCAGTGCCATGCCACCCGCGGACAACCCGTGCAGGCCCAGGCTCATCACCAGCGTCCGGCGGCGCACGCGCTCCGCCTCCGCGGCGCGGTCGTCAGGGACCACAATCCCTCGCTCGCGTGAGCGCTTCATCTCCGCCAGCACGTGCCGCGCCTGGAAGTGCAGGTTCCACGGCAGGGTCACCACCACCACCAGCCACCCCAGCAGCAGCACCCCCATGCCCACGGTGGCCACCAGCGCCACGGGGACGTCCAGGAAGAACACCGCCAGCAGGGCCGCCACAAACGTCAGCGCCGCACAACCAAGGACCAGCAATCTCATGGGCCGCCTCCCTTTCACCCGGCAGTGTCCTGCCCGGCCGTGGCGACGGCAGGGACGATCCGTGAAACGGGCGTGAAACGGGTGCACGCGGGCGGTGGACCGTGGCATGGTTGGCCAAGGCATGCGCACCTGCCCCCGCTGCAAGCTCAAATACCTGGACAGTTTTGAGAAGTGCCCGGCAGACGGCGCGGCGCTTTCCTCCGTGGCGGCAACAGACCCCATGTTCGGGCGCGTGCTGGGCGGCCGTTACCGCCTGGAGTCCCGCATTGGCGAAGGCGGCATGGGCTGGGTCTACCGCGCCACCCGCACCACCGACGACACGCAGGTGGCGGTGAAGCTGCTCATTGCGCGCTCCGACGAGCGCGGCCGGGAGCACCGGGAGCGGTTCCGCCGTGAGGTGGGCATGCTGGGCCGGCTGCGCCACCCCAACGTGGTGTCCATGCTGGACGCGGGCGAGGAGAACGGCCAGGCGTACATGGTCATGGAGTACCTGCAGGGGCGCACGCTGCACGACGTGGTGCCCGCCGGCGGCGTACCGGTGCGGGCGGCGGCGGACATCATCCAGGAGGTGTGCGAAGGCCTGGAGGCGGCGCACCGCGCGGGGCTGGTGCACCGCGATCTCAAGCCGGAGAACGTGTTCATTGCGCGGCAGGCCACCGGCGTGCACGTGGTGAAGATCATTGATTTTGGCCTGGCGCGGGCCACGGACGTGGACGAGGAATCCCGGCTCACGCAGCAGGGAAAGGTCGTGGGCAGCGCCGGGTACATTGCGCCGGAGCACATCCTGGGCAGCCGGGACTTCACGCCCGCGTCAGACATCTATGCGGTGGGGGCGGTGCTGTTCTTCATGCTGGCGGGCCGGCGCCCCTATGAGGGTGACTCCGTGGGTGCGGTGATGGAGGCGCAGGTGAAGGAGCGCCTGCCGCCGCTGGGCCTGCCGCAGGGCCACCCGTCACTGGTGCTGGAGCCGGTGATCCGGCGCGCCATGTCCCGGCAACTGGACCGCCGCTTCCCCTCCACGCGGGACCTGGGCCGGACGGTGGAGGAACTGCTGCGTGCATCGCGGGGGGACCGGCCCATCACCACGGAGATTGAAGGGCTCACGGTGATCCGGCAGGTGCGGCGGCTCGGACGCTCGTGGGTGCCGCAGGTGGCGGCGGCCACCGCGGGGGCCGGCATCGGGTTCGGGCTGCTGGGGCTGGCGTGGTGGCTGCTGCGGTGAGGCGGGGGCGGCTCAGGGCGCCTTGCGGGCACGGCGGGGAGTGTCTTCCTCCTCCTCCTCAACTTCTTCGCCGCCTTCCTCTTCAACCTGGTCCTGGGCCCGGTGTCCAACGCCGCCGCGGGTGAACGTGCGCCCCGCGGCCAACCCGGAGGCCACCTGCGCGCGGAATTCCGCGTTGATGTTGCTGACCGCAAACGCGTCCTCTTCCTGCCACGGCGTCTCCTCAAACGGCTGCTCGTCCTCGTCAAGGAACTGCCGGCCCCGGCGCCGCTTCTCGTGCTCCTCGTTGTCCACGGCGTACTGGTCGGAACCGCCCAGCAGTTCGCCCACCGCGCCCAGGTCCTTGCTCTTGGCCTTGCCTTTGGCTCTTACGCCGCCGGCCCCGCCCGCCTGGCCCTTGCCCTCGGCGCCCTTGGCTTCCTTGGACTCCTTGGATTCCTTGGTCCCCTTGGTGTCCTTGGTCTCCTGGCGGGGGATGCCCTCCTGGCCCACGCGCGGCCGGATGGGGCCGCCACCACCGATTCCACCCGGGTTCACCATTGCCAGGATCCCTCGCGTCCGCACAGATCCCACGCGTGTCCGGGCGCGGGTGCAGCCGGCAGAGTCTAGCGGCGCGCCTCCCGAAAAGCACCTCCGTCCTGGCGCCACGGCGGCATGCGCGGGGTGCTCGCTCGGGCGACGCGCGACCGGCTACAACGCGGGCGCATGTCGGACGACCGTCGGCGCTTTTCGCGCTTCCCGGCTTCCGTCCCGGTGCGCTGCAAGCACCGGGGCGACGTGGAGACGCTCCTCACCGAGGACGTCAGCCGGCACGGGGCGTTCCTGCTGACCGACGCGCCCAAGCCCGCCGGCACGCTCCTCCAGCTCACGTTTGACCTGCCCGGCGGGCGCGCCGTGGAGTCGCTGTGCGTGGTGAAGCGCGCGCTGGGGAAGGATGAACCGGGCGGGCCGGGCATGGGCGTGGACTTCTTCGCGCTGGAGCAGGACGACAAGAGCGCGTGGGAGGTGTTTGTGGCTGAGCGTGACGCCGCGTTCACCCCGCCGCCCCCGCCGGAGCACGCCGCGGTGCTCACGCTGCACGCGCCGGTGGAAAGCCCGCCCCCCATGGAGGATCTGCCGCTGCCGGTGCCCGCCGAACACGCCCGCGCCGCCCCCACCGCGCGCGCCTCCGCGTGCTTCCTGCTGCGCCTGCGTGACGTGGACGCGCTGCGGCAGTTCCACGCCCGTGACGTGACGCAGGGCATCACGTTCATCCACACACCCGTGCTGCGGGACCCGGGGGAGCGCGTGGAGGTGGTGCTGATCCACCCGGAGACGGACGAGGAACACCGCCTCCCGGCCCAGGTGGCCCAGGCGCGCGAGGACCCCGCGGGTGACCACGGGCTGTCCATCCGGTTTGACCCGCTCAGCGAGGACGCGCACGTCACGCTGCTCACGTTCATTGAGACGGGTTCGGACATGCTGGCGCCGGCGCCGGACCCGGGCGAAGACCGCCTGCGGGACCTGCGCCGCGCGGTGGCCGACACGCCGGACGATGCGCAGGCGCACCTGGCGCTGGGGGTGCACCTGCTGGAGAACCGGCGGGAACCGCGTGCGGCGGTGACCACGCTGCTGCGCGCCCTGGAGCTGGACCCCGCGCTGCCGGACGCACACCGCCGCCTGCACCGCGCGTACATCCGCCTCAAGGACGGCAAGCGCGCGGCCGCGCACCTGCGGGTGGCGCTGGCGCTGGAGACCGTGGGCTGGGACGCCATCACGGAGGAAGGCGTCAAGCTGTGAACGCGGACCTTGCGCGCGCGGCCACCGTCCGCCAGATCTGCCGGCCCCGGGGAGTCCCACCTTGCCGCTGACCATCCTCTACCCCTCAGACGTGGCGCACGCCGTGGACCTGCACGGCGGCGCGGACGGTACCGAATACAAAGCCGGCGGCACGGACGTGGTGGACCGGCACCACCAGGGCATCCTTGCGCCCCGCACGCTGGTGGACCTGGGACGCCTGGGCGTTCTGCGCGGCGTGGAGCAGCGCGGGGACGGCTGGCGCATTGGCGCGCTGACCACGCTGCTGGAGGTGGCCGGGCATGAGGGCCTGGGCCGGGAACACCCCGTGCTGCGCCAGGCGTGTGACCGCACCGCCACCCCGCAGGTGCGCGCGATGGCGACGTTGGGTGGGTCGCTGCGCCAGAAGGTGCGCTGCCCGTACTTCCGCCACCCGGACTTCACGTGCTGGCGCAAGGGCGGCCAGGAGTGCTTTGCGCGCCCCGGGGACAACCACTGGCACGCCATCTGGGACAATGACACGTGCGCGGCGGTCCACCCCTCCACGCCGGCGGCCGCGCTGCTGGCGCTGGACGCGCAGCTGGACGTGCACTTCCCCGGCGGGGACCAACGCACCGTGGACATGCGCGCGTTCACCACCTTTGACGTGTCCGATGCGATGGCGGACGACGCGCTTCCCGACGCGGCCCTGGTGCTGGGCGTGCGCATCCCGCGGCCCGCCCGCCCCACCCGGCAGGCGTATGAGCGCGCCAGCGCGCGGCACCTGGCGGATTGGGCGGACGTGGAGACCGCCGTGGTGCTGCAGATGGACGGCGACGTCGTAGCGGACGCCCGCGTGGTCCTGGGCGCCGTGGCGCGGCGGCCCCGGCGCGCCGTGGAGGTGGAGCAGCGCCTCAACGGCCACCGCCTGGACGCGGCGGTGATTGCGGACGCGTCCGCCCACGCGGCGGACGGCGCCACGCCGCTGCCGCACAACGGCCACAAGACCCGCCTGGCCTGCAACACCGTCCAGGCCACCTTGGAGAGGCTGACCTCATGAGCGCACAACCCGCGCACTGGTGCCGCCGCCTGCGGTGGAAGACCTATTCGGTGGACCAGGAGGACCCGGCGCGCGTGGGCCAGGTCTTTGCGGAGGGCGCTACCCTGTTCACCTGCCTGGCCACCACGCACCCGGTGGGCCCGGATGACGGCGCCGTGGCCCCCGAATGCTGCGCGCCCGACCGCAGCTGCTACCAGCCACACCCGCGCCTCGCTTGCGTGTGAACATTTGTTCAGTATGTTCGGGCGTGCATGCGCCCGGTCAGCAACCCGCCCAATCCGTGGAACAGCACGCACGTGGACTGGCTGGGGGACCCGCCGCCGGCCCGCCTGACCGTGTTTGAGGAAGACGCCCGCTCCATCCTCTCCGAGAACGACAGTCCCGACGTGGGCTTCCGCTGGTCGGTGAACCCGTACCGCGGGTGTTTCCACGCGTGCGCGTACTGCTACGCGCGGCCTACGCACCAGTATCTGGGCTTTGGGGCGGGGACGGACTTTGAACGGCGCATTGTGGCCAAGGTGAACGCGGCGGCGCTGCTGGAGCAGGCGTTCAACCGGCGGTCCTGGCTGGGCGAGCGGATTGCGTTCTCCGGTGTGACGGACTGCTACCAGCCGCTGGAGGCGCACTACGGGCTCACGCGCAGTTGCCTGGAGGTGTGTGCGCGGTTCCGCAACCCGGTGGGCATCATCACCAAGGGCGCGCTGGTGCGGCGTGACGTGGACGTGCTGCAACAGCTCCACCGCACCGCGGCCGTGCGGGTGCACCTGTCCATCCCGGTGGCGGATGACGACACCGCGCGCATCATCGAGCCGGGCGCATCGCTCCCGTCGCAACGGTTTGCGGCCATGGAGGCGCTGGCGCGCGCGGGGGTTCCGGTGGGATTGCGGTGGCGCCGGTGCTGCCGGGGCTGACGGAGAGCCAGGTGGTGCCGCTGCTGGAGCGCGCCGCGGCGGCGGGGGCCATCTCCGCGTTCATGATCCTGCTGCGCCTGCCCGCAGAGGTCCTCCCCGTCTTCACCGAGCGCATCGACGCGGGCCTCAGCCCGGAGCGCGTGCGGCACATCTGGTCGTCGCTGCGGGAGCTGCGGGACGGGCGGGAGAACGTCAGCACGTTTGGCGGGCGGATGACGGGCCAGGGGCCGCGCTGGGAAGTCCTGGAGCGCACCTTCAACCTGGCGTGCCGGCGCCTGGGACTCAACGCCACCCCGGAGGCGGAGCCCGCCACCTTCAGCCGCCCCGGTCAGCAACTCAGCCTGCTGTGATACAACGCCCTGCATGCCCCCTGACGACGACGTCATCTACCTGGACCATAACGCCACCACGCCCGTGTTGCCGGAGGTGGTGGACGCGGTGACCGACGCGCTGCGGGAGGCGTGGGGCAACCCCTCCAGCGCGCACGTGTTCGGCCGGCGCGCCCGGGACGCGGTGGAGGGCGCGCGCGCCCAGGTGGCCGCGCTGTTGAACGCGTCCCCCTCAGAGATCCTGTTCACGTCCGGCGGCACGGAGGCCAACAACCTGGCCATCCGCGGCGTCACGGCTGCGCGCCCGGACCGCCGGCACGTGGTCACCAGCACCATTGAACACCCCGCCACCGCGCGGCCCGCGGCGCTGTTGGAGTCCACCGGGTGGCGTGTGACGCGTGTGGGCGTGGATGGCATGGGGCGGTGCCTGGAGGGTGACGCGGAGCAGGCCATCACCGCGTCCACGGCGCTGGTCAGCGTGATGCACTCCAACAATGAGACCGGCGTGATCCAGCCCATTGCGGCCCTGGCGGCCATCGCACATCGTCACGGCGCCACCGTCCACACCGACGCGGCGCAGAGCGTGGGCAAGGTGCCGGTGGACGTGAACGCGTTGGGCGTGGATCTGCTCAGCGTCGCCGGGCACAAGCTGTACGCGCCCAAGGGCGTGGGCGCGCTGTTCGTGAGGACGGGAACGCCGCTGGCGCCGCTGCTGCTGGGCGCCGGGCACGAAAGGGGCCTGCGCCCCGGGACGGAAAACGTGGCCTCCGTGGTAGGGCTGGGCCTGGCCTGCCAGCTGGCCGCGCGCGGCCTGGCCGCCGAGGCTACCCGCGTGGCCGCACTGCGGGATCGGCTGGCGTCCGCGCTCCGGGCCGCCGTGCCCGGCCTGGTCATCAACGGTGAGGGCGCCCCCCGCCTCCCCAACACCCTCAACGCCTGCTTCCCGCGCGTCGGCGGCACAGCGCTGCTGGCCGCCTGCCCGCAGCTCGCCGCGTCCACCGGGAGTGCCTGCCATGACGGGCAGGAGTCCGCCTCACCGGTGCTGCGCGCCATGGGCGTGGCAGAAGAGATTGCCGTGGGCGCCGTGCGCCTCACGCTGGGGCGGGGGACCACGGCGGAGCACGTGGACCGGGCCGCGGCCAAGCTTTCCGCGGCTTGGAAGGCCCTCACCGCGTGATGCCCACAAAGCGAAGGGGAGCACAAAGCTCCCCTTGTCCGGCCGCCAGGTTTGGTTTTGATCGGAGAAGCCCTAGGGCACAATCTCCCTCGTTCCATCAGGCCGGTTTATCAGCGTGTCACCGCATCAGGACGTCGAACTCGTCGACTTCATAACGATGTCACCTCTGCTTGCAGCCACCTCCTTGTCGATTGAACTGCCGACGGAGTTACTGAAATCTACTCTTCGGATCGATCGTGTCAAGCCGGATCTCCGGGCGGTTTCTACGACGTCAGTCCGATGGTCACAGCCCGTTGCGGCACCCCACGAACGACAGGGGCGCGCCGGCACCTTCGGGGGCTTGCCAATAGCCGTGACGAGGCGCGTCGTACGCGACAGCTTCGCCTTGGATTTCCAGTGCAAACGGCACGGAGCCGCGCGTGGCTTGCACCAGGTCATCCACGTCACCCGACGGCAGCAGGAACTCCCACGCGCCCAGGTAGGTGCGAACCAGCAGCCGCGTGTTGTCCGGGAACAGTGATGCATCCGTGACGCTGGCCGGCAGCCCGCGTGAGGGTCCGCGGGACACGTCCAGCGTGCCGCGGGCCTCCATCACCGTGGTGACGCCCGCAGACCAACCCGGGGCCGCGTAGAGCCGCGCCATCCCGTCCGTGCGCTTGGTCAGGATGAGCGGCACACCTTCCCGGCTCACCACCAGCGCTTCGGCGTCCTGGGCACCGTCGGGGTACTGCAGCCGGACCTCCTCCACCGGCAGAGCTGCGCGCGGCGCTGCCGCTTCCGGTTCCGGCAGGACCCACAGCGTGACGTGATCACGCGCCGCGGCGTTGTCCCCAATGTCCGCCACGTACACGCAGGTGCCCGCTGGGCACGGCCCCACGCTGACGGCCTCCCAGTCCGTATTGGTGGCGGCAAGCTCCAGCCGGGCGGTGACATGCGCGCCGAGGTCCACGGCAAACAGCGTGGGCGTGTGGCCACTGTCCTGCACCGCCCACAGGATGCCGGGGTTGCGGCGGGACAGCGCCAGGCCGCTCAGCTCGGAGAGGGCGTCGTCGTCCAGGCGCCCGTGCCAGGCGGGCGGCTGCCAGAACGCGCAGGGTTCAGCCGTCCCTCCCCCACAGGCCGCGCCGGCCAGCAGCCGCGCGGCAAGGCCAGGGCGAGCGCCGTTCATTCCGCGCGTGCGGGCAGGCGCTGCTGCGGGGCCAGCAGGCTCATCAGCTGTTCCAGCGTGCGCAGCTTGCGCTCCATGCGGCTGTACTGGCGCGCGTTCAGCAGCGCGGTGGCGGCGTGCGCGGACAGCAGGTGCAGCAGTTCCACGTCCGCCTGGCCCAGGCGCGTCTTGTGCTCCAGCAGCTTGAACAGCACCACGGCTCCAACAACACGGCCGGACACCGCCAGCGGCACCGCAGCCAGGATGCTCTCCCGCGGGACGCCTTCCTCAGCGTGCACAAACGGCTCCCCGCTCACCACCACCGCCCCCAGCACGCCCTGCGCCTCGGCGCGGCCCGTTGGGTAGTGCTTCTGCGCTTCTTCCCCGGCCACCACCGCCAGGTCATCCGCTTCCTCGTCCCGCAGCAGCACCGCAAACTCCTCCGCGCCCACGAAGTTGATCACCACCTCCTTGATGATTCCGACGACACGCTCCGGGTCCAGCGTGGCGTGCAGCTGGTAGCTGGAGACGTACATGTTCATCATGGCGGCGTTCATCTCCTCCGCCTCGGCCAACCGGTCCGCCAGCTCCAGGTTCTCCTGGCTCAGCCGCAGCACCGTCTCCGCGTCGTCCTGGCCGGCGGTGACCGCGGGGGCCGGCGCCGCCGCCGCCAGGCGCGTCACCAGCTCCGCCATGGCCCGCGCGTCATCACCCGCGCGGGCGAGCCGCTCCAGCAGTTGCCGCGCCAGCTCCTTGGGGTCGTCGGATGACACGCGCTTGTTCTCCGCGTTGCGATTCGTGGCGCCCCGGCGGGCGCACGTCAAGGTGGCAGGCGTCAGTAGACGCGCCGTACCTCGGCGCCGTTGTAGTAGTGGCGCAGGATGTCCCGGTAGCTGTGCCCCGCCTCCGCCATGCCCACCGCGCCCGTCTGGCACATCCCCACGCCATGCCCAAACCCGCCCCCGCGGAACACCCAGGCCGTCACCGGCCCGCCGGGCGCGCCGCGCTCCTGGTCCAGTACAAACAGCCCGCTGGGCAGATTGTTGAACAACCGCCGCACCGGCAGCTCCCGGTGGACAAACGCGCTGCCCCGGCTCCCTTCCACCTTGAGCGTGCGCACCCGCCCGGACCGCCCGCGCGCCTCCACCGTCAGCGCCACCAGCTCGCCCACGTCCAGCTCTTTGATGCGCTCCTGCGCCTCGTCACGCGTGAAGCGGCGCGTCCAGCGGAAGCGGTCCTTGCGTCCCAGCGTGGCTTTCTGGCACCACGCGGGCGGGGGCTCGTCAATGAAGCGGCGCAGCGCGTCCTCGCGGGAGAGGTCAGCCAGCGCCAGCAGGCCCGGGTGCGCCACCAGGCGTGAGGGGTCCGGCGTCATGGACGGCGGCGGCAGCATCCGCCCCGCGTGCTCCACCGGTGGCACCGCGGCGGCCAGCAGCTCCGTCGCCCCCTCGTAGTCGGCCCGTCCGCGCAGCGCCGCGGCGGGGGGGACTTCCCAGACCACGTCGTTGTCCTCGCTGCGCCCGCCGCACATGGCCGAATACACGCTGTCCACCAGCCGCCCGCCCAGAAACGCCATCTCACCGCGCGTCTGCTCCACCGCCTGCGTGCACGCCGGCTTCTCGCTCCCCAGCCCGCTGTAGACCTGGCAGTGCTGCTCGTCACACAGCACGTACGGGTCGGTGCCGTGGCGGATGCCCACCTTGGCAAAGACCTCGCCGCGCGCGGTCACCGCCTGCGCCTTGAGCGCCTCCAGCGGTGAGCTGGGGAAGATTTCCGACGGGACAATGCCCGCCAGCAGCCGGTCCACGTCCAGCGCGTTGACCGCGGCCAGCTTCCCGCGCGCATCCACCGCCACCACCACGCGGTCCCCGTAGGACCGGTCCACCACGCCGTGGTTCTTGTACCCCTGGCTGTGCTCCACCTTCTCCACGGTGATGGGGTCGTCGCCCGCGTGCGTTTCCACCACGTCCACCGCGGTGGCCAGCGTAGCGCCGTTGTCATCCACCAGGGCCAGGCGCCCGCGCGGCAGGTCCATGAGCTCGTCATGCACGCGGGGGCGCACGCCGGTCTTGCGGTACAGCCGCTGCATCAGCGCATCCAGCTCCGCCTCCCGCGCGGGGGCCGCCGCCACCAGGGACGCGCGGTTGTCCACCACCGTGCCCTCCACGCCGTAGATGCCCCCCACCTCAAACAGCCTGACCTCCTCAGGGATTTCCGCGCGCCACCGTGTGATGAGCTCGTCCCGGCGCAGGCGCTCATCCCGCTCCAGCGTCTCCAGCACCGCCCAGCGGCGCACCCGCGCCGGCGCGCCATCCTTGAGCCGGACCACCAGCCGCCGCCCCGGCGGGAGCTGCAGCGTCTTGGCGCCCTCCTTGTCCCGGAAGCGCACGCGCAGCGTCCCCGGCGTGCGCAGCGCCACTTCGGCCTGCCCGTCCATGAGCCCCACCAGCACCACCGGCCGCCCCGCCCCGTCAAACCGGAAGCGGTGATCAAACAGCGCGGGCAGGTCCAGCGGTTCGCTGTCAAACGGGTTGGGCGGCGCGGGCGCGGCGGCCAACAAGAGGAACAGCGCGGGATAGAGCGGGGCACGTCGCACGCGGCGCATTGGTCGCAGACCGGTTCACCCCCAGGCAACCTCAACCATTGCTTCAACGCTTGCGGCGGCGGCGGCGTGCGTGCCTCAATGGCGTCGTGACCCACATCCACAACTCTGCGCGGGGGCGCGCCGCCTTCGCCCCCCTGGCCGCACTTGCGTGCGGCGCCCTGGCCGTGCCGCTGCAGAAGGGGTGCGCGTCCGTGCCCGTGGTGACGCGCCCCTGGTCACCGCCGCCCGCCAGCGCGGATGACCGCGTGGGCGTGTGTCCCATCATCAGTGCGCTGTCCACCACGCCGCACCTGGTGCTGGAGGGGGAAGGCGGCCTGGACGACGTGGTGCTGCCGGTGGCGAGCTTCCTGGTGCGCGCCGGCGGGAACCTGTTCCTGGTGGACGCGGGCGTGGCGGCGGCGGAGCGGCGCGCGCTCCCCGCGGGCGCGGCGGACCTGGTGATGGGGTTTGCGTACAGCCCGGCTGCGTCCGTGGCCGCCCAGCTGGCCGGCGCCGGCATCCGCTCCGCGCAGCTGGCCGCGGTGCTGCTCACCCACGCGCACCTGGACCACGCCGGTGAGCTGGAGGACCTCCCGGGCGTCCCCGTGGTCCTCAGCGAACCGGAGGCGCAGTCCCTGGGCGCGCTCCCCGCGCCCGTGCGCGATTTCTCGACGGGGCGCGCCGCGGCGGCGTGGCAACTGCTGGCTGCGCGCATGCGCGTGGTGCGCTTCCCGGAGGGACCGCTGGCGGCGGTGGACATCCTGCCGGGCGGCGCCATGTCGCTGCGTTTCACGCCGGGGCACACGCCGGGTTCCATGAGTGTGGTGGTCTCGTCAGCCGGGGGGACGGAGGTCATGCTGGGGGACGCCGCGCTGTCCGCGCGACACGTGCGTGACCTGGTGAAGAAGGGCCCGGGCGGGCGCGTGCTGGACGCGGACCCGGAGCTGGCATGGCGGACGGTGAACCGGCTGCACGCGTGGATGGACGGGCACCCGGACTGGCGCCTGCGCGCCGCCCATGACGAGCAGGCCGTCCGTGAGCGCTTCCGCTTCCGCGCCTGCGCGCGCGACCTGCTGCGCTGAGTCAGAACATCTTGGGCCGGTACTTGTGGGCCTTGATGACCACCTTCTCCTCCTCCTGGCCGCGCGAAAAGAACCCGCCCTTCTTCTTGCCCCGCTTGGGGTCCTTGTCCCGCGCCGCTTCCGCCCAGGCCAGCACCTTGCCCAGGTTGTTCTTGAAGGTCGGGTTGTCCGGCTCCAGTTCAATGGCGCGCTGCAGCGCCTCGGTGGCGCGGTCAAAGTCCTTCAGCCGCGTGGCCAGGACCACGCCCAGCCGGTTGTGCAGCGCGCCCACCTCGCCGTTGGCTTCCACCGCCTGCTCCAGCAACCGCACCGCCTCCTTGAACTCGCCGCGCCCTTCGGCCACCTGCGCGCTCTCAAACAGCTCCACCTCACGCGCCTTGCCCTTGGCCGGCTCCGCCGCCGCCACCGCCATCTTCTCCCATTCATCCAGCGCCTCTTTGTAGCGCGGCTCACCGGCGTCATAGATGACCGCCAGCTTGGCGTTCATACGCGCGCTGGCCACGTTCCCGGAGGCCAGGTCCTTGAGCGCCTGCTCAAAGATCTTGGCCGCCTTGTAGCGCTGCTCATGACTGATCCCGTCCGTGCGGCGCGGCGGCAGCGCGCGCGCCGGCCTGGCGGCCTCCTCCGCGGGCGGCGCCCCGCGCGCGTCCAACGCCAGCAACCCCGGCGGCCCCTCCACCGGCGCCGGCGTGGGCGGCGGCGCCTCCATGGGGAGAATCGCGTCGTCCGGGAGTTCCTCCACCAGGCTGGGCTCCCGCAGGTGCACGGGCGGCGGCGGCGCGGCTTCCGGCTCCTCCACCGGTTCACCGCGCGCGGCGGACCGCTCCCGCTCCAGCGCCGCCGTCATGGCCCCCGCGGGCAGTTCCGCCGTGAGCGGCAGGGCGGCAAACCCGGCCACGTCCGTGGGCGGCGGCGTCGCCAGTTCTTCGTTGCTGGGCGGGGGTGCGGGCGGCGGCCGCCGCGCCTCCAGCTCATCCAGCCGGACAATGTGCGAACCCTGCCGCGCCCGCGCGTCCTCCTCCCGCGTCAGGGTCTCCGGCGGCGGCGCGGTGCGCGCCCCCGGCTTGTCCACCACCTTCTTGCGCCGCCCGGACACGGAGGCCGGCGGCGGGGGCGGCGGCGGCGGCGCCACCACGGCGGTTGCCTCCGCGGCGGGCTCCGGGCGCGCTTTGCCCTTCTTGCCGCGCACCGGTGGCGGCGGCGGCGGCCGGCGCTTCTGGGACACCTCGTCCCAGGTCACCTTGGTGGCGCGCGGCTTGTCCCCCGGCGCCTCCTGGAACAGCCGCCCCGCCATGCGGATGACGCCCTTGTCCGCCAGCGTGGCCAGCGTGGTCTTCACGTCCAGGTCATCCATCCCGGACTTGCGGCGCAGCCGGTCCACCGGGCTGCGCCCGTCCACAAACGCCAGCAGGTGCCGCTCAAACGGCGTCAGCCGCAACCCGGAGGGCTCCACGCCCTCCACCAGCGCGGGGATGGCGTCCGGCGCCAGCAGCGCCTGGCTGGCACCGGAGACGTAGAAGCGCGCGTGCGTGACCTCCTTGTGCACCAGGGCGGTTTCGCCCGCGTCAAACGTTTCCAGGTTGCCGGACCCGTCCCCCAGCAACAGCGCGTCACCAAAGTCATGCCCCAGCTTCATCCCGCCCTTGCCGGGCCGGTGGTCCTTTTCGTCGTCGGTGATGTCGTCGCCCAGGAAGCTGGCGTCCAGGATGAACTCACAGTGGCCGCAGATGACGGCGTCCTGGTCCACCGCGCGTCCGCACTTGGGACAGAGCATCCCGGGCCACCCGCCAACTCAGGGCCCGCCGACGGGGCGGGCCGCAACAGGCTGTGCAGTGTGCCGCCCCCGGCCCGGCGGGTCCACCTTTCAGGCGGGTTCGCCTTCCTTGACGCCCACGGGCACCGGCTCCCGCTGCGGTTCCAGCAGCTCTGCCGGCGTCACCCGCCGGTAGGACCGCGGCACCGCGGGCATCCAATAGCGCTGCGTGATGCGCGGCGGCGCCAGCAGGAAGTCAATCTTCTGCGGCGTGAAGGTCCCCTGCAGCATGGTGCCCTGCTCCACCAGCTCCAACCGCAACTCCGCGAACACGTCCCCGTCCAGTTCCTTGGCCAGCGGTTCAGGGAAGTTGGCGCGCTTGAGCGCCACCACGCCAAAGTCCCTCCGCGTCAACTTGAGCTGCCGCCCCCACATCAGCCCGCTGTACTCCTGCCAGCCGCCGGTCACGTCCCGGCGGCCGCGGACAAACGGACCCAGTTGGCCCAGCGTGAGGCGTTCGCGCGGGGCCTTGTCCTCAGCATTGTCCGGGATGCGCTCCCACGTCCCGCCGACGTTGAAGAGGAACCCCACCAGCAGGCCCAGTGCCACGGCTGCCAGCAGCAGCGCGGGGACGGCCAGCTTGAGCACCGTGTCGTCCATGGAGACCATTACCCGCCGTCGTGGCGGAGCGGTGGACCTACCACGGAGCGCGCCCCGGGGCATATGCCAGTCACCGCGGCAGGTGGGCAGCGTCCGGGACGTGCGACCTGCCAGCTGACCCGGCGCGACGTGCGGGGGGGAGCAGGTCAGACCTGGGGGGGGGAGGGACGCGGCGGAGGGGGGATGGGACGCCGCGGAGCGGGGGATGGGACGCCGCGGAGCGGGGGATGGGTCCCGGCGCAGC
>JACRCW010000003.1 GCA_016218805.1 Deltaproteobacteria bacterium
ACCGCCATGGTGCGTTCGAGCACACCCGCCCCATCTCCCGCATGAAGGGCAGGAACGAGCCGAAACCCGTTTCCTGCGACGTGGTGGAGGAAGCCCTTGCGTCTGAACGGCCCTGCATCTCAGCTGGGCGGGGGACAAGCCAAGCCCCCGCCCTACGACGTGGTTCTTTGCCAGCCCCAAAGGCGCCCGCAGGGTCAAGGTTGTCCCGGCGAGCGGTACTCAGGACGGCTTGCCGCGGGACTGCTCCTCCAGGCCCACGCGCCACGCGCGCTCCAGCTCCGGCGGGGCCACGCCGCGCAGCGCGGACAGGAAACCCGGGAAGCTTTCATCCATGCGGGGGGTGCGCGCGTCCCGCGCCAGCTCAATGGCCGCGGCGCGCGCGCGTGTGAGCGCCTCCGTCATGGAGGCGCCGCGGGCGTCGGACAGCGCCTCGCTCAGGCGCCGCGCATTGTCCTGCATGTCATTGAGCAGCGCCGCCACGGCGGACGCGCGCGGGGCCACCGCGGCGGACAGCCGCGCCAGGTCCTCCTGCACCAGCGTGGGGTTGCCCTGCGCGGACAGTGACTGCAGGCGCGCCGCCAGGTTGCGCAGCAGCCCGGACAGCGGCGCCAGCGAATCCAGCCGCTTGCGCAGCGTCTCCAGCGCGGCCGCCAGGTGCGGGGACTGCAGCGTGGGGGCGGCGGTCTCTTCCGCCTTGCCCAGCGCTTCATTGAGCGCCTGCGCCTGCGTGCGCAGCCGCAACGCGCGCTGCTCCACCGCGTCCAGCATGTGGCACACCGCCAGCGCCGCCAGGCCCTCGCTGCCCGCGCCGCTGGCGGGGCGCGCCGTGTAGTCGCCCTGCTGCGCCCGCCGGCACGCGTCAATGATGGAATCCAGCACGCTGGAGCGGGCGCGGCGTTCGTCCTCTTCGGCGCGGGCCGCCTGCAGGTGCTCCGCCAGCGAAGCCAGCGCGCCGTGCAGGTCCGCCAGCGGCGTGCGCGGGTCCACCACGTCCGGCAGCAGGCCCGACCGCACGCGCTCCAGCTGCTCCCGGAAGTACCGCAGCGGCTCCACCACGCGCAGGCGCACCTGGCGCCAGGCCAGCACCGCCAGCAGCAGGCCCGCCGCCAGCGCCAGGAACGGGCCCCAGGTGAGCGCCCGGCGGTCCGCCTCGGCGCGCTCCTGGGAGCGCTCCAGCGCGTCCGGCACCGTGCGCGCGGTCTCCATCAGCCGGTCCAGGCTGTGCCCCACGTCGTTGAATGAACCGGGGGCCACCGCCACGGGCAGCCGGCGCACCGCCACCACGTACAGTCCCTGCCCTGCCACCGGCGCACGCTGCGCCACGCGCCCCTCGGATTCGGCCGTCCCGGTGCCCGCGCTTGCCGCCACCAGCGCCTCAAATCCCGCCGGCACCGCTCCCCCCACGCCGGACCCGGACTCATCCACCACCACCTCGCCCTCCGCGCTGTCCGCCGGCGTGGTCAGTCCCACGCGCCGCAGGAACGGCTCCAGCGCTGCCGGCGGGATGGGCGGCTGCTTCTGTTTGGACGCCAGCGCCGGCTGGCGGGTGAGCGCGGCCTCCAGCTCCACGGCGTGCGCCTGCTCCTGCTGCAGCCGCTTCACCTCGCCGTCCACCAGTGCGGCACCGCGGTACGCGGACCGCCGCGCCTCCACGCGGGACACCGCCATGGCCGGCTCATACAGCTGCTGCATCTCATCCCGGGCACGGGAGACGGCCCGGCGCACCACTTCCACGTCCCGCGCCATGGGCCCCAGTTCCACGTCCGGCGCCGGCTCCTGTGACGCGCCCCACCACCCGGCCACCCACCCCACACCCACCACGCTGGGCGCCAGGCACGCCAACGCCAGGATCAACCCCACGCCCCCCGCAAAGGTCCCCGGCCGTACGCGCCGGACGGACCGCTCCGGGTTGACGGGCGGCATGGACCAGGACGCGGGCGCCACGGCCACGGGCGCCGGCGGGGGGGCGGCGGGCGGGTCGGCGGGCGCGGGCTCCGGCGCGGCGGTGTCCGGCGGCGGCGGGGAGGCAAGCTCCGCGGCGGGCGGCGGGTCCGGGGCCAGCGGCGGAGGCAGGGTGGCCCGCAGGGCGTCATGGGACAGGTCCCAGGTGGCGCTGGGCGCCACGGGCAGATCCGCGGGCGGCCCGGGGGGCGGCAGGGGGATCTCCGGCGCGGTGGACACCTCCGTGTCCTCGGGCGCAGGCGCCGCCTCGGGGTCGGGCGGGGACGCGGGGTCGCGGGGAGGGGGCTTGTCACTCACGGCAATGCACGAATCTGCCTTGCCAGCAGCAAACGGTACAGAATTTTGCACACGTCAAACGGCCGCATGCCGCACCGCGCAATCAGCTGGCGGACGGTGAGGTCCGGTCCCACCTGGGTGAGCACGTAGCGCTCCTCGTCCGTGAGCCGTTCGGTGCTGCGGCGCTCCGTCTCAAACCGCGCGTCAAACGACGCAACGTGCTTCTCGATCACCGCCCATTCGTCCACGCGGCGCAGGCCTTCCAGCAGCAGCTCATCCACCGGGATGGCCAGGCGCGCGTCCCCCACGTCCCCCGGCACCGGCACTTCCTTGCGCAGGCAGAACGTCCCGCGCTGGAAGCGCAGCAGCTCGTAGACCAGCTCGCTGCACTGGTCGCGCAGCGCGGCGTTGAGTTGTTCGCGCGTGACGTGCCCCAGCGCCACCAGCTGCTGGCCCAGCAGCTTCTTGTGCCCCTTGCGTGCGCGCAGCAGCCCGTCCAGCTCGGCGCGGTCAATGGCCCCGGTGGCAACGAGGAAGCGCCCCAGCAGGAACTCTTCATGCAGGTTGGTGGCCTGTACAAAGTCAATCTTCCCCTGGCTGAAATACACGTCAAACCGCGTGTTGCCGCCCACCACGCCGCCCAGCGCCACCCGCGCGTCCGGCCACACCTGGAACAGCCCGGTCTGTCCCTGCAGCGTCATGAGCTGGAACACCTCCGGGATGGGGACCAGGCTGAAGTCACCCCACAGCGCCGGCCGCCCGGGGTCCACCTGCAGCGCGCTGGAGACGGGGGGCAGCTGGCTGAGCGCCTCGTCCACCGCCTGGGTCACCGCGTCGTGCACGCCCGGTCCCAGCTCGCGCAGCCGCTGCATCAGGTGGCGAATCAGCAGCCGGCGGGTGCCTTCCTCCGGCTCCGCCGGCAGCGTGCTGGGCTCGGCGCGGGCGGTGGTCTCACCGGCGGTGGTGAAGAACGCCGCCAGCGGCTGGACCAGCGTCTGCTCGTCGTGTTCCTCGGCCACGCGCCGCGCGCGCGGGAGGGACTGGTCCACGCTGGTGGCGGCGGGCGTGCGGTGTTTCTCCAGCGTGTAGCTGGCCAGCGCCAGGATGGCGTCCGGGGAAAACGGCTTGGTGATGTAATCCGCCACGCCCATCTGCTGGACCACACGTTCCGCCGCGCCGTCGCCCTTGGTGGTCATCAGCACCACCGGGATGTCACGCAGCGCCGGCTCCGCCTGCATGGCGCGGCACACCTGTTCGCCGCCCATGCCGGGCATCTGGAAGTCCAGCAGCAGCAGGTCCGGCGGGTCAGCGCGCATGACCTCCAGGCCCTGCGGGCCGTCCGGCGCGGTGCGCACGGCGTAGCCGGCCCCGGCCAGCACGCTCTCCACCGCCTTGAGGATGGCCGGCGCGTCATCCACCACCACCACGCGGGGCTTCTGCATCGGCATCATCTCCCCCCGTCGGGGGGAGGTCGGGCGCTGCGCAGCATCGCCCGAATGGGGGGTGGAAGGGGTGGAACGGAGTACACGGGTGGCGGCCTTCTACCCCAAAAAGAATCCCCCCGGGACCGGCCCTTGTGGGCGGCACCGGGGGGACGGTGGTTCACGCGGGGGAGGGGAATCACTTCCCGCCAAACTGCATGCGCTTCTCCCGCTTCCGCGCACGCGCCTCCGCGGCACGCTCCTTCAGCTTCCGCTTGACGGACGGCTTCACGTAGTGCTCGCGCTTGCGGACTTCCTTGAGGATGCCCGCCTGCTCCACCTTGCGCTTGAAACGCTTGATGGCACGCTCCACGGCCTCGCCTTCACGAACGGTCACCTTGGTCACGCCTGGTCACCACCTTCCGGGCACGTTCTCCGCTTGATCAGCACATGGGCCGGCGGCGTGCGGCACCCCGGGTCCCGTTGGGGAAACCGGGGGCCGTGCGCGTGTAGACGCCGGGAGTCCCTCTGGCAAGGGCCCGGGCCGGGCACTAGCCTTGGCGTCATGGTCACCCAGCCCTCGCCCGTGCTGTTCACCTACGCGGAGTATTCGCTGATCCCGCCGGACGGGAAGCGCTGGGAACTCATTGAGGGGGACTTTGAAGTGAACCCGGCACCCGTGACGATGCACCAGGTCCACGCGCTGCGACTTGCGCGCACGCTGCTGACGCAACTGGAGGACATGCGACTCGGCGAGGTCTTTGTGGCGCCGTTTGACGTGATCCTGGGTCCGCACAACGTGGTGGAGCCTGACCTGGTGGTCATCTCCGCGGCGCACAAGGACCGCGTCAGTGACCGCGGCCTGGAGGGCATCCCGGACATCATTGTGGAGATCCTGTCGCAGAACCGCGCGTATGATGAGGTCCTCAAGCGTGCGCTGTATGAGAAACACGGGATTCCTGAGTACTGGATTGTCGACGGTGCCGCGGCCACGGTCACCCAGTTCGTGCTGCAGGAAGGGCGCTACACCGTCCACGCGGTGCGTGGGCGCGAGGACACGCTGACCTCCCCGCAGTTCAACGGCCGCGTCCAGGTGGCGCTGTCCTACGTGTTTGCACCGCGCTGAAGGACCACCCTCACCCGCGTGGCCACCCGGCCCTCATCCCGGCGGACGGAAAGCGCTGGGAGTTCACCGAGGGTGCAGGGGTGTTCCTCCCAGAAAGTGTCTCATTTAATGAGACACTTTCCGCGGAAAGAGGGGTGCCCTTCCCAGCCGGCGCCGCCGCCCGCCACGCGCAACCGATTCCACCACCCTCCCAAGCCCAGCCCGACCCGAGTCCTGCGCCTGCTCGTGATGCCGCGCCGTGCTGACGCGTGCCCGCCGTTGCCGCGCTCCGCGGCGCGCTGGCATGCTGCCGCACCGCATGTACCTGGCCGTGCCGTTTGCGCTCCTGATTGTGCCGCTGGCCACGCCGGTGACGCTCAAGGCGGGGGACCGGGTGCTGGTGCTCCCGGTGCGCACGCAGGGCGACGTGCCCGCCCAGCTTGGGGACGCGGCCACGCAGGTGCTGGCGGCGCAGCTGGCCGCCCTGGGTGGGCGCGTGGTCACCCTCCAGGAAATCTCGGAGACGCTCACCAACGAAAAGAACAAACAGGTGGCCGCCTGCACGGCGGAAAGTTGCGCGCTGGAGATCGCCGGGTCGCTGGACGCGGACTACCTGGTCATTGGGATGGTGAGCCGCGTGGGGGATGCGTTTGTCCTGGCGCTCAGCCTGGTACGCGCGCGCAACGCCGTGGTGGCCGGGCGTGACGTGGCCCGCGGCGACGCGCGCGACGCCAACGCCATCCTCGACGAGATTCCTCCCGCGGTGCAGCGCCTGTTTGGGCGGGCGCCCGCGCGCCCGCGCGCGGCACCGCCGCCCGCTACCCCGACCGTGGAAACCCCGCCCGCGCGAGCCACACCCCTCAAGCCGCTCCTGCTGGGCCTGGCCGCCCCGGGGCTGGTGGCGGGCGTGCTCGGGCTGCTGGCGGCGCCCGGCCTGCTGGGCGGCGCGCTGTGGGTGTACGGCGGCACGTTTGAGACGCAGCAGGTGCCTCATCTCTACGCGCTCCCCGGTCCGCCGTGGGCGCGCGTGACGGCGCTTCTGACCCTGTCCACCGCCGCGTTGATGGTCGCGCTGGCCGGCGCGGCCGCCACCACCGCCGGCGCCGCGCTGGGCATCGCCGGAGCCGTGCAATGAGGATGGTGCTGCTGGTGGTTGCCGCGCTGTGCGCGTGCCCCACCGGCCGCTTCCTGTGCAATGCGGACGGGGATTGTCCATCCGGTCAGACCTGCACCGGCGGCACCTGCGCCACGCCCGAGAACCTGTGCGACGTGGCGCCCTGCGTGGACTGCCAGGCCGCGCGTTGGCCCATGCCGGGTGACCGGGTGCGCGCTTCGCAGTTCCAGCTGCGCGAGCACACCGTCTATGACCCCGCGCGCGGGCTGGAGTGGGAACGCGCCACCGAGGCGGCGCACTTCACGCACGCGCAGGCGGTGGAGCGGTGCCGGTGCCTGCCGCTCGCCGGGCGGCATGACTGGCGCCTGCCCACGCGCATTGAGCTGGTCACGCTGGTGGACCACGGCAGCACCATGCCCGCCATTGACCAGGACGCGTTCCCGGGCGGCGGCGGGCGCCGCTGGACCGCGTCTCCCGACACGGATCCTGCCTTTGCGTGGGCGGTGGACTTTGACAGCGGGGCCGTCAGCGGCGCGCAGCGGGTCACCGGGCTGCCGGTCCGCTGCGTCCGTGGGAGCACGCCGTGACCGCGCGCGCCGCACGCGCCCTGCTGTGCCTGTTGGCCCCTGCCGTCGTCACGGCGGCCGTGCCCCGCGAGTGGTACCAGTCCACGGCCACCACCGTGCTGGACACGCGCACCGGGCTGACCTGGCAGCGCGTGCCTTCAACCACACCGGCCACAGCGTCCGCCGCCGCCGCCACCTGCCAGGCGCTGGCCCTGGGCGGCTTTTCCACCGGGTGGCGCCTGCCCACCATCAAGGAACTCCTCACGCTCGTGAACGAGGACCGCGGCGACCCGGCCATCGATATCGAGGCATTCCCCGACACCGTCTCCGTCGTGTACTGGTCCTCCACCCCCGCGGCGAACCAGCCCGGCATGTTCTGGGGCCTCGCGTTCATGTGGGGCACCACGGACATCCGCAGCGGAACGGACACGGCGCTGGCGCGCTGCGTGCGGTGAGGCAACGGCAGCGTGCGTCAGCAGGTGCGCGCAAGCGCCTGCATGAACCGCGGTGTGTTCCTGAGGAGTTCCACCACGGCCGCGAATGAGGTGCCTGCCGCCGCGACCTCCTCGGCGGGGAAGTCCTTCGCCAACTCCTCGTTGTGGCGGTCCGCAAGGCAGCACGCGCCCTTGGTGTCCTCCACTTCATCAAGGAGGGCCCGGTCCGCCTTCCACTGGGAGAACAACTCCAGGTGCCGGCCGCACGGCCCGTCCCGGCACAACCGGCTCGCGGTGTCCGTCGCCTGGTAGAGCCAAGCCTCCATCTCAAAGTGCGGAATCACCGGCAGCAGTCCGTCAAGGACCGCGGGGTCTTTGCCACTGGCGTCGAGCACCCGCCGCACCCGGTCGCGGAACCGCTCCCGGAAGTGGCGCGCGTTCTCGCTTTCCTTCCGCTCTGACCATCGGCATTCGCCGTCCACGTGCATCAACACGAAGTGACCCAGAGCGAGCCGCGTGGCGATTTCCCGCCGCAGTGTGATGGCCTCGGGCGCGTTGGACTTCCAGTGGCTGCCCCACCCGCCCGTTGGGCGTTCGGGCAGGTCAAGCTGGACCTTCTGGGTCTGGCAGCGCGGGTCCACGCAGCGGCACAGCTTCCGTGCCAGGTGCCGCATGACCGGATGCGCGGCGGCGGCGGAGTCCTCCGTCACCAGCAGGATCCTCACCACAGGTCGCGCGCTATCAGGATCTCGCTGAGCTGCTGGATTCCCACTTCGCGCGCCTCGAACACGTCCCGGGCCGTGTCCGCGTCCACGTTTTGCCATCGCAGGGTCTCGCCGTCTCGCTTGCAGATGATGAAGGTCTTTTGCGCTTCCTGCGGGGAGCGCACCGGCACGTGGTCCAGCAGGAGCGAGTTCTGACTCGTCAGGAACGCCTGCCGGTCCCCGATCTCGTCGAGGCACGCGCGGATCCAGCTGTGGTGCATCCCGTTCACCAACTCGTCCGCGATAATCACGTCGGAACAGGCGGAGTAGTAGAAGAACGCCAGCAGGCGCTTCTGGCCGTAGCTGAGATGGCTCTCTGGGAACTGGCGAAACCCGTCGTCGAGGACGAACTTGAGTCCCTTGTAGCGTGGCCTGCCATGGTCCGCGTCCCACCAGACCATGCTCATGGACGCGTCCACCAAGCCCAGCAAAGGCATCAGTTTCCGCAGGAACGCGGGCACGTCAGTACGCGCGAGGCGGATGTCGTCGGCCGTCACCGCGGCGGCATGTCCCTTGAGGGCAGCGCGTGCGTCTTCCGGCAACAGAAGCCAGCTCCAAGGCCGCTCCTTCTCAACCTCCAGGCGCGGCGCAAGCTCGACGTCCCGCCCCGACATGCGGGTGAAGAACTCCAATGACTCGTCGAAACGCAACTGCAGCGGCAAGGTGTCGGCGGGCTCCGGCCACAGCCCCGAATGGGTTAGGCACATTGCCAACCACCCCACCTTGAAGGGACGGTCGGCCGGCTGGGACTCAAGGTGCCACTCTTTCGGTTCGCCCTGGGGGCCCGTCCAGGTGAGAGCCACCTTCCACGACACCTCGGTCGTTACGCCGCCCAGCAATCCCGCCACGTCTCTCCCTGCCACGCGGGCATTGCTGATGCTGACATCCGCGCGCGCGCTCCCATGGTGAACCCGGTAGGAGATGTCGAACTCCTCCTTCTGCAGTGGACCGAATTCCCCACACACCGCCATCGCCAGCAGGTCCAACAGCGTGGTCTTGCCCGTCGCGTTGAGCCCCAGCAGCACATTGATGCCGTCGTTGAACTCCAGCCGCGTCCCCGGCGCCACGTTGCGGAACTTGCGAATCTCCATCGACTCCAGGCGCGCCTTCATCGGTCACCTCGCGGGTCCCAACTACCACGTGGCGGACCCATGACACTGCCGGACATTCACTTTGACACCCCCGTTACACACCCTTGACGGTGCCATTGCATACCCTTGACGGTGCCCGCGCATACCCCAGACACCACCCCAGCAGACATGGACACCCCCCAAGCAGCACCTGACACCCCCCGTACACCGTGTCAGGGGGGTGTCAGGGGCGTTGTCCGGCACTGTCAGGGCTTGCTTGAGGGGTGTCCAGCGCGCGTCAGGCGTGCAGCGCGTCCGGGTCCACCACGTCACCGGTGGCGTGTTCCACCGCTTCTTCGTAGCTGCCGCCGCGCGTCTTGGTCTGGTTGGGGAAGGTCTTGTCCAGGCGCCAGCGGCGTTGGGCGTCCGGGTCATCCCCGGCCATGGCGCGGCCCCACCCGCTGAGCCACTGCATGTACTCGTACAAGCACTTCACCAGCTTGCGGCGGTAGGCCTGCGCCTTGTTGCGTTCCAGGCCGGTCTTGAGGCGCAGGCCCGCCACCGTCCCCAGCGTGTCCACGGCGGTCTTCAGCGCCGCAATGTGCTGCCGGGCCACGGCAGGCTGGTCAAACTCGTCAACAATCTCCGTGGCCGCTTTCACCACCAACAGGCCCGCCCCGTAGAGCGCGCGCGGGCTGCCCAGCGCGCGGCGGATGTCAAAAACGCGCAGCGGGATCCCCACGGCGGACGCCCGCAGCGCCAGCTTGTTGCGCGCGGCCACCACGGCCCGCATGGCCACCAGCGCGTCCTCGGAGATGACCTCAGTGCGGGCACCAATGAGACGCGTGCCCACGCCGTGGTTCTGGAACTCATTGAGGAACTCCTGAAGCACCTCCAGGTGTTTGCGGGTGACCGGCATCTTCTCGCGAGCGAACGACGCGAGGTCTTCGTCGACGTTCTCCACCATCTCGCCCCCGTCCAGGTACAGCAGGCTGGGCGCGTACGGGAGGCGGATGCCGTAGTCGGGGGTGGCGTCCACTTCGCGGAGCATGATGGCGTGCGGCGTGCCACTGCGGACGTCCCACTTGCGCGCCTTCTGGGTGGTGCGGCTGTTGTTGGCGCGCGTGGCAACGGTGTTGCGGACGGAGGTCTTCTTCGCCTGTTTCTTCCTGGGTGCCATGACTTCCCTCCCGTTGAGGTTGTGACGACGGCAATTACGGGACGCCCGGCGGGGTGCGCAAGTTCCTGAGCCCGCCGCGGGTGTGATCGCCCATGGTTGTGGTCCCTGCCGGTGGGGCAGCCACAGGATCCCAAAGAGCCGTTGTGGTGTGGCACAGCCGCCCCGGCTGTGCCGGTGCATAGCGACGTCACGGGTGTCCCGCTGGCGTCCCGGCCGGG
>JACRCW010000048.1 GCA_016218805.1 Deltaproteobacteria bacterium
GCGGGGGGCGCGGCGGGGGGCGCGGGCGGCGGCTCCATGGGCGGCGCGGGGGCCGGCAGCGGCGTGGTGTGTGTGGCTGGCGCGGGCTCCGGCGCGGGAGACGAACGAACGCGCGCCACCCCGGCATCCGCGCCATCCGTGACCACGCGCATCTCCTGGGAGGCCCGCTTGCGCACGCGCAGGGAGCCCACCGCGGGGTCGGTCGGCTCCGCCAGAGAGGCAATGGCGTCGTTGGCGGCGTGCGCCAGGTTGGCCACCAGGGGTTCGCGCGCCACGTCAAACCGCAGGTCCTTGCGGTCCCGCGCCACTTCCTGCAGGCCCTGGGCAATGCGGCGGATGCCGGATTCATAGCGGGCGGTCAGCCACAGCGTGAGCAGCGTGGCCGCCACCGCCGCAAACAGGTCCACCAGCAGCGTCTGGCTCCCCGCGCCTGGCGCCGCATGTTCCACGACGACAAAGTTGAGCGCCCCGGCCACGCCGAGCAGCCCGCCCATGCTTAGCGCCACGCGCAGCCTCATGGTGCCGCCCGTTCCGCCGGTGCCGGGGCCGCCGCGCCCTTGAGGTAGTTCTGCCACGCGGTCACGGCGGCGGGGCCGGTCCCCATCCGCTTGCCGGTGCGCCGCTCCAGCGCCGCCTGCGCCGAACTGCGCACGCTCTCGGAGGGGTCCTCCAGCAGCTCCACCAGGGCGCCCAGGTGGTCTCCTTCAGTGCGGTTGCCGGCCACCTCAGCGGCCAGCGCGCGCACCCGCGCGTCCGAGTGCCGCATCAACGCAGTCACGGCGTCACCCCCGCGCCGGTGGGAGCGGCCGTCCTGGTAGTCCCGCAGGCCCCCGGGCAGCAGGAAGGTGATGAGCATGAGCCCAAACCCCACCTGGAAGAACGCCTTCCCCGAGGGGTAGCCGCGGTTGCGCACCAGCAGGACGCGGTCCACCGCGTACAGCAGCAGCGCAATGAAGAACACGGCCGCCGGCGCCAGCCTCGTCTCCGGCGGCAGCGAGCCATCCATGACGCGCAGCTGGATTTCCTGGTGTCCCAGCAGCGCCAGGGCGGCGCTCAGCGCCAGCGCCACGTACAGGAGGACCCGCACGCGTGACGCCTGGACGTTGGGGACTTCTGCACTCACGGACACACCTTGCCGCGCGCGAAGCGGGGTCCGCGCGGGAGGGCGTGCTTAGCGGAGAAATCCGTGCGTGTGAAGGGGCGCCACCCGTGGCGACGAGCCCCGGCGGTCAGCCTTTCAGTCGCGCGGGAGCGGTCCCCAGGTGGGCGTGGAGAAGCCGCCCTCCTTGGTGAGCTGCTTCTGCACCGCACCGTCAGGGGTCATGACCCACAGCTGGTCACTCCCGGTGCGGTTGGACGTGAACGCCAGCAGGCGGCCATTGGGCGCCCAGGAGGGCTCCTCATTGTTGCCCTGGTCCTGCGTGAGGCGGTCAATCTTCTGCGTGGTGGCGTCCACGACAAAGATGTCAAACACGTTCTTTTCATCCCGCGCGGTGAACGCGATCTTGTCCCCGCGCGGGCTCCAGTCCGGCGTCTGGTTGTAGTTGCCCTGGAACGTCATGCGGCGCGCGCTCTTGTCTCCCGCCTCCACGTCCATGACGTACACCTGCGGGGTGCCGCCGCGCGCGCTGACAAACGCCAGCCGCTTGCTGTCCGGGCTCCAGGACGGGCTGGAATCAATCTGCGGGTCCTTGGTGAGCCGCCGGACGATTTCGCCCTTGCGGTCCAGCAGGTAGATCTCCGAGTTCCCGTCCTGGGACAGCGTGACGGCAATGAGCTTCCCGTCGGGACTGACCACGCCGCCCATGTTGAGGCCCTGCCGCCCGGACAGGCGGGTGAGGCCGCCACCGTCGGCGCCCACGCGGTACAGGTCCGGGTTGCCTTTGAGGTAGGTGGTGAACACCAGGCCGGTGCCGTCCGGCTCCCACGCCGGCAGCAGGTTGAGCCCGTCCGGCAGCCCCAATGGCCGCAGGCCAAACCCGTCCGCGTCCACCATGACCAGGTCCTTGCGCCCCTTGACCTGCCGCACCGCGGCCACCTTGGAGCGCGCCACGCCAGGCTCCTTGGTGTAGTGGCGGTACACGTCGTCGGCGATGCGGTGCATCATCTTGCGCTCCGCGTCGCGGCTGCCCTGGTAGCGCGCGGTCAGCGCCTCCTTGGCCTGCCCCACGTCAAACAGGTGCAACTCCAGCGTGGACTGGTCCCCCTCCCGTGAAAACCCCACTTTCACCAGCCCCGTGGCGCCAATGTTGATCCAGTCCCCCATGTTGAAGGTGCCCAGCACCACGCCTTCCTTCTGCGCGTTGGGCAGGTAACCGGCGGGGTCCATGACGCGGAACACCCCGGAGAAGCCCAGGTCATCCCGCAGCACCTTGGTCAGGGTGGTGGCGGTGTCCATCACCGGGTCATTGGCCAGGGGGTTGACGTCAGCACCCGGCGCGGCGCCCTTGAGCACCTTCACGTTGGGCACGGCCAGCGGCAGCGTCTGGAACCCGGCCCCGGAAATGTCGATGATCGGCCCCGCCGCCTGGCCCGCCTGCGCCGCCAGGCCCCACGCCAACATCCAAGCCGCCGTCGTCAACGTCATTCGTCTGCTCCTGGGGTTCAGCCCGCCCACGGGGAGCGCGTGTTTACCCCGGGAGTGGGCCGGATGCGCAAGCCGAGCGCGCGGCGGGATGGGTCAGAGCGCCAGCGTGACGGGTGCGTTGGCGGTCTGCCCGGGGGCCACGTTCACCGTGCTGGTGCCGTGGTACGCGCCGCCGGTGCCGGTGCCGGAGATCTCCACGCGCCAATCCCCCGGCACAAACGTGTGGCGCACGGTGGGGCTGGCATTGCACGCGGCGGTGAAGGTGTCCTCCACCGTGGTGCCGGCGCCGCGGTAGATGTTGACGGTGAGCTGGCTGACCCCCGTGCTGGTGCACGTGCCACCCCCGGAGAATGACCAGCTGACGTTGAGGTTGCCAAAGTTGTCCGTCACCTGCGTCAGCGTTTGCAGCCCCAGGTCCGCGGTCTGCTGCAGCGTCACGTCTACGGGAATGTCACGCGCCTGGTAGATGATGAACGGCACCATGCTCAGGTAATACAGCGCGTAGAGAGACACGTAGTACCGGCCCGCCTCCAGGTTGCGCGCGCCCGCGGGCCCAGACTCGCACTCCGGGACGGCGCTGTAGACCTCCGTCCCGCCGCTGTCGGTGACCACCACCTGCACGTGGGACACGCCGGCCAGCGTGCAGTCCTGCGTGGGCGCGGCGGGGTTCACGCGCTCAAACTGCCAGTCCACGATCAACTCGCCCAGCAGCGCGGTCAGCGTCACCTGGCCCAGGTCCGTCTCATGGCTGCCGGTGACCAGCACGTTGGCCGTGGCGGAGTACTCAATGACGTTCTCCGGGTTCACCGAGTCCAGCTGCAGGACGTAGTCGCCTTCGCGCACGTGGTTGATGACAAAGGACCCCGCGTTGCAGGCCACCAGCGTGGGCCCCAGCGAGCTGCCCCCGCTGCTGCGCGCCGACAGGGTCAGCTGCATCTGCGTGGCGTTCACATCCGCGCAGGTGCGCCCCTCCGGGAACAGCCAGGTCACCCGCACGCTCCCCTGGGAGGTGCCGCCCGTGTTGAGGATGAGGCACCCGCCGGACAACCAGGCCACCGCCGCCACCACTCCCAGCCTGCGCAACATGTCTGGCTCCTATGGGAACGCCCGTGCGGTTTTGACGCCGCGGTGGGCGCTTTCTTCACTGTGTAGCATGGAAGGCCGGCCGCGCTCGCTGGCCACCGTCTTGCACCGCGGGAACTGCGCGTGCCGGCGTGGTAAGCCGCCGCGCGCGGAGGTGCCCGTCATGGCGGTGGTGGTGCAGAAGTATGGCGGCAGTTCGGTGGCGGACATTCCGCGGGTGAAGCGCGTGGCGCAGCTGGCCACCGGCGCACGCCGCGCCGGGGATGACGTGGTGGTGGTGGTCTCCGCCATGGGGAAGACCACGGACGGGCTGCTCAAGCAGGCGCATGAGGTCAGCGCCAACCCGGACCGCCGTGAGCTGGACATGCTGCTCACCGTGGGCGAACGCATCTCCATGGCGCTGCTGGCCATGGCCATCAAGGACCTGGGGTATGACGCCATCAGCTTCACCGGGTCGCAGTCCGGCATCATCACCAATGACACGCATTCAGACGCGCGCATCATGGAGGTCCGGCCCACGCGCATCCAGGACGCGCTGCGCGCGGGGAAGATTGTCATTGTGGCCGGCTACCAGGGTGTGAGCACGCGCAAGGAGGTGACCACGCTGGGCCGCGGCGGCAGTGACACCACCGCGGTGGCGCTGGCCGCGGCGCTCAACGCGCAACGCTGCGAGATCTACAGCGACGTGGACGGCGTCTACACGGCGGACCCGCGGCTGGCGCAGGCGGCCATCCGCATGGACGTGCTCAGCCACGTGGAGATGCAGGAGATGGCGGAGGCCGGCGCCAAGGTGCTCAACGCGCAGGCGGTGGAGTGGGCGCGCCGGGCCGGCATTGTCATCCACGCGCTCAAGACGGGTGAGCCCGGTCCGGGCACGCGCGTGGAACCCGCGCCGCCGCGCGCCTCCGGGGGCGTGCGCGCGGTGGTGCAGCGCGCGCGCGTGCTGTGGCTCTCCGGTGAGGCGCGCGCGGACGAGCTGCTGGCGTTCCTGGACGGGCACCACGCGCCGGCAGACCTGTGCTGGCTGGGCGGCGGCCGCGTCACCGCGCTGCTGCCGCTGGAGAACCTGCACGGGCTGGAGGTGTTCGCGGCGCAGCTGGCGGAGAAGTTTGGCGGGCGGCTGGAGGCGCACACGCGCTTTGGCGCGGTCAGCCTGGTGGGAGACGGGCTGGGCGCCAGCCACGCCACGCTGGGGAGCGCGCTGCGCGTGCTGGCTGAAGCGGGTCATCCCGTCCACCACGCGGCACACTCGGCGCTGCGCATCACGCTGGTCACGGATGCGGACGCCGTCCCGGCGGCCGTGGCGGTGCTGCACCGCGCGTTTCTGGAGACGCCGGCGGCGCGTTGACCGCGTTGTCGGCGCGCGGATAGTGACGTCACCCATGCACTCCATCTTTGCGTTCCCGGTGGCCGCCCAGCAGAAGGCATCCGCCACCGACATCTCACTGTGGGACACGGTCACGCACAGCGGCCCGGTGGTGTTCAGCATCCTGGTGCTGCTGCTGGTGTTCTCCGTGGTGAGCTGGGGGATCATTGCCCACAAGGCGGCGGCGTTGCGGCGGGCCACGCGGCAGTCCGCGTCATTCCTGGACGCGTTCTGGCAGTCCGGCCGCATGGACGCCATCTACGGGCGCGTGGAGGAGTTTGATGCCAGCCCGGTGGCCGCGGTGTTCAAGGCCGGTTTCCGGGAGTTGCAGCGCGTGATGCCCAAGGCGGGTGAAAACCGCGAAGCCAAAGCCGACGACATGCTGGGCGGCGTGGAGAACGTGGAGCGCGCCATGCGCCGCGCCGCGGGCGCGCAGCTCACCGGGCTGGAGAGCCTCATCCCGTTCCTGGCCACCACGGGGTCCACGGCGCCGTTCATTGGCCTGCTGGGCACCGTGCTGGGCATCATGAAGTCATTCCAGCAGATTGGCACCGTGGGCGTGGCCAGCCTGGCCACCGTGGCGCCGGGCATCTCCGAGGCGCTCATTGCCACCGCGGTGGGCCTGTTTGCGGCCATCCCCGCCGTCATTGCGTTCAACTTCTTCAACGCGCGCATCCGCGTGCTCAGCGCGGAGATGGAACAGTTTGCGGCGGACTTCATGAACATTGTCCGCCGTCACTTCATGGGCTCCGGCGCCGGGCCGGGCGCGCCCGGAGGCGCCTGACCATGGCGTTCTCTTCGGGCTCCGGCGGCGGCTCCATGTCAGACATCAACGTCACGCCCCTGGTGGACGTGATGCTGGTGCTGCTGATCATCTTCATGGTGACCACGCCGCTGATGGAGCAGGGCATCCAGGTGGACCTGCCGCGCACCAAGGCGCAGGCGCTCACCAGCCAGGAGCAGAAACTGGTCCTCACCGTCACCAAGGAGCGCCGCGTCTACCTGGGCAAGACGGAGATCCCGGAGAAGGAACTGCTGCAGAAGCTCAAGGCAAATGAACGCGTCAAGAAGGAGCGCGAGGTCTACCTGCACGCGGACCAGGCGCTGCCGTATGGCGTTGTTGTCAACGTGATGGGCGTGCTCAAGCAGGCGGGGGTGGAGACCCTGGGCATGGTCACCGACCCCATGGGCGACGCGCCGCCCTAAGCTGACCGCCGGGCGCACCCGCCCGTTAGGTACCCCACCGTGAGCCACTCCTCCGTCCCCACCAGCAGCCTGCATGCACCGGTAGTCAGCCGGCCGTTTGCGCTGTGGCTGTCCGCGTCCGTGGGGCTGCACGTGGCCGTGCTGGTGGGGTACACGCTGTGGGACGCCGCGCAGGTCCACGTCATTGATTTCCCGGACGAGCCCATCAAGGCGCAGCTGGTGAAGCTGGGCAAGCCGCGCGATCCCAAGCTGCTGCCGCGCCTGCAGACCGCGCCCAAGCCCGCCCCGGCCAAGGACACCGCGGTGCCGGTGCCCAACCTGAACTCCAAGGAGGACAAGAAGCTGGATGACCGGATGAAGGACGCGCTGCAGCGCATCCAGGAAGAGTCTGAACGCGACAAGCAGCGTGAGGACGCATTGGCCCGCATTGCTGACCGCGTGGGCAAGGCGCAGCCCGAGGAGGACGAGGGCCAGGAGGACGGCCACGTGGAGGGCACCGCACCCACCGCCACCCAGGTCAATGCGTACCTTGGGCTGTTGGCCTCCCGCGTGAAGGCCCGCTACCAGGTGCCCTCCGTCATCACGCCGCCGGAGTGCGCGCGCCTGGTGGCCCAGGTGATGGTCCGCATGGGCCCGGACGGCGCGCTGCTGGACACCCGCATCCACAAGACCAGCGGCAATGACCTGTTTGACTCCGCGGTCATCTCCGCCGTGAAGCAGGCCGCGCCGCTGCCGCGCCCGCCGGACAACATGATGCAGATGGTGAAGACGGGCTTTGGGTTCAACTTCCGCTGCGCGCAGTGAGGCGCCTCAGCGGGGGAACTGCACTTGCGCCTTCATTTCGCGCAGCCGCTGCAGGTTGGCCTGGTACACGTGGTTGTTGGGCTGCAGCTGCATGGCGCGCAGCAGGTGCTGTTCCGCGTCATCATAGGCGCCGCTGGCCAGCACCAGCACCATGGCCAGCTTGTGGTGGATGACCGCGGACGGCTCAAACTCGGACAGCGCGCCCCGGTACAGGTTCACGGCGGCGGGGTAGTCCCCCCCGGAGTGGGACCGCGCGCCCAGGTCATGCAGGGTGCGCGCGCGCTGCTTGGCAAAGCGCGGGCTCTCCAGCTGCTCCATGAGCGCGTGCGTGTCCGGGTGGTCCGGGGACAGCATCCACGCCAACCGGGCGTATTCGCGCGCGCGGGCAAGGTCCCCGGCATCACGCGCGGTGCGCGCCTTCTCCAGCTCCGCCGTGGGGTCCTCCGCGGCAATGAACTCCTCGCGCGCCACCTTGCGCAGGGACATCTTGGCCACCTTCACCGGCTCCAGGGGCACCGGCGCCGGGGCGCGTTCCTCCTCCCTGCGGAAATGGATGAGGCCCTTCTCCTTGAGGTTCTGCAGCGCAATGGCCGCCTCGTGCAGGGCCAGCCCGCTGGCCGCAATCACGTCATCCACAAACGTGGCCCCGTCAATGAGCGACAGCAGGTAGCCCTCAAACGGCGTCAGGCTCATGCCCGGGGTCAGCACCACCCCCGGGATCTTCTCCGGGATGCCGTGGTGCCGAAGTGACCCCGCGCCCGTCACGCCGGTGATGGTCGGTGGCTGCCAGGTCTCGCCCGCCCCGTCACCCGCCAGCGGGGGCGGCACCGCGTCCGCGCGCCCCAGCTCCGCGTTGAGCTCCTCCTCCAGGTCCACGTCCGTCTCAAACCCCTCCGCCACGGGGAGCACGTCCTCCGCGCCCAGCTGCAGACCACAGCTCGCGCACGTCCCCTCGGCCGTGTCGATCCAGCTCTTGCGGCAGCGTGAACAGCGGAGCTTCATGCGCGGGTTCCCCGGCGGGTGCGCCGGCTCCAGCGGAGACTCAATGGAACCGCGCGTTTCGTCAAGGTTGTGCGGGGTCCTCCCCCGCCCCGCTTGCGCCCGCCGGGGCGACCCACCCAAGATGCGCGTCCCTTCAGCGCCCCGCGCCCACCCGAGGTGAACCCATGCGCGTGCTTGCCACCCTGCTCCTTGTGCTCCCCCTGCTGGCCGCCTGTGACAAGAAGCCCGCGTCCCTGTCCCTGGAGCCGCGGGAGTTGTTGCCGTTTGAGAAGAAAGGAAAGACGGTGCAACTCAAGGCGCAGACCAAGGATGACCGGGGCATCTTCCTGGCCACCGTGACCCCCGCCTATGAAAGCAGTGACCCCAGCGTGGCCAGCGTGGACGACAAGGGCGTCATCACCGCCGAGGGCACCGGCAAGGCGGACATCAAGGCGACGTTTGAGGGCGTGAGCGCATCCGTGCCGGTGACGGTGAAGATTGTGGGCAGCGTGGAGATTGAACCCAGCGAGCCGCAGAAGCTCCGGATGGGCAAGACCATGAAGGTGAAGGTCACCGTGAAGGATGACCGCGGCAACGTGCTGCCCGGTGAGAAGTTTGTGTTCAAGACGTCCGGCTACACCATTGACCCGGACCCGGACGGGACCATTGCCGGGGTGGCGGTGGGCGAAGCGACCCTCATTGCCATCAGCCAGAACAAGGAAGCCCGGCTGAAGTTTGACGTCACGGAGTGACGCGGTGGAACTGGCGCGTGACGCGCTGGCCGCGCTGGGTGAGGGTGCGCGCGACCTGTGCGCCGGCGCCGCGCGGCTGATGCTGTTTGTGGTGTCCGTGCTGCGGCATGGGGCGCTGCCCCCCGCGGGCCCGCTGGCCGAGCAGTGCTGGGTGCTCAGCCGCCAGTGCGTCCTGCCGGTGACGCTGGTGGTGTTGCCCATGGGGGCGCTCATCAGCCTGCAGGGCGCGTCCCTCATTGAGTCCTTTGGCGTGGAACGCCTGCTGGCCCCGCTGGTGGCGCTGACCGCGGTGCGCGAGCTGGCGCCGGGCTTTGCGGCCATGATGGTGGCCATGCAGGCGGGCACCGCGGTGTCCGCTGAGGTGGCGGTGATGCGCGTGCGCGAAGAGCTGGACGCGTACGAGTTGATGGCGGTGGACCCGCTGCGCCACGTGGTGGCGCCGCGGCTGTGGGCGGGGATGCTGGTGGCGCCGCTGCTGAGCGTGCTGGCGCTGCTGTGGGCGGTGATGGGCGCGTGGGCGGTGGCGGTGGGGGCGCGCGGGTTCGCGTCCCGGGCGTTCCTGGAGGGCTGCCTGGTCACCATCACGCCGTGGGACCTGGCGGCCATGACCATCAAGAGCGCGGTGTTTGGGTTGGTGCTGTGCGCGGTGGCCTGCTTTGAGGGGTGGTACGCGCGTGGCGGTGCGCTGGGGGTGGGCCGGGCCACCAACCGCGCGGTGGTGGGCGCCATCCTGGGCATCCTGATGTTCAACTACGTGCTCAACTCGCTGCTGTACGGGGCGCCGGCGGTGTTCACGTGAGGGCCGTGGTGGACGCGCTGGCGTCCGTGGGCGCGTTCTCCCGCTTCTGCGTCCGCGGCGTGCGGGTCCTCCCGCGCATGGACCGCCGCGAAACGCTGGACGTCGCCGCGTCCATGGCGTTTGGCACGCTGCTGGTCACCTTGGCGGTCACCGCGTTTGCCGGGGCCATGCTCACCGTGCAGGGGTTTGCCTCGCTCAAGGCGTTTGGCACGCCGGAGTTGCTGGGGATGTTCATCTCGCTGGCCGGCGTGCGCGAGGTGTTCCCGCTGATTGCTGCCGGCTGCATTGGGGCCAAGCTGGGGAGTGCGCTGGCCGCGGAGGTGGCCACGCTGCGCACCGGCCAGCAGCTGGACGCGCTGGAGGTGATGGGCATTGAGCCGCTGGAGCACCTGCTGATGCCGCGCATGACGGCGGCCACGCTGGTCACCCCGCTGCTGGCGGGGCTGGGCGTGCTGTGCGGGCTGGGGGCGTCCGGCGTCATTGCCACCCTGCAGCTGGGCGTGGACCCGGGGGCGTTCTGGGCGCGCGCGCTGGACTCCATCCACCCACGGGACATTGCCGCGGGGCTCACCAAGGCGCTGGCGTTTGGTGCGCTGACGGGCAGCCTGGGTTGCTGGCACGGGTACACCGCGGGCAGCGGGCCGTGGGCGGTGGGCCGGGCCGCCAACCTCACCGTGGTGCAGCTGATGGTGGTGGGCGCGCTGGTGAACCTGCTGCTGTCCCACCTGTTCTACGGAGGGTTGCTGTGAGTGACCCGGTCATTGAGCTGCGCGACGTCACGCGGCGCTTTGGTGCGCTGACGGTGCTGGACGGGGTGAGCATGTCCCTGCTGCGCGGGGAGACCACGGTGATTGTTGGCCCGTCCGGGACGGGCAAGAGCACGCTCATCAAGCTGCTGGTGGGACTGCTCAAGCCGGACGCGGGCACGGTGCTGGTGGACGGGCAGGACGTGGGCAAGCTGGGGCGCGCGGAGCTGATGCGGCTGCGGCGGAAATTCGGGATGCTGTTCCAGGACGGCGCGCTGTTTCACGGCATGACGGTGGCGCAGAACGTGGCGTTCCCGCTGCGGCACCATCTGGCGCTCAAGCGTGAGGAGGAGGAGCGGCGCGTGGAGGTGGCGTTGCAGCAGGTGGGCCTGCCCGGCCTGGGGCGCCGCCGCCCGGACGAGCTCAGCGGAGGCCAGCGCAAGCGGGTGGGCCTGGCGCGCGCGCTGGTGATGGAGCCGATGATCGTGCTGTTTGACGAGCCCACCAGCGGGTTGGACCCGGTGACCAGCGCGGCCATTGACGAGCTGATTGTGGACACGCGCAAGCGGCTGGGGCTGACGTTTGTGGTCATCACGCATGACGTGCAGAGTTGCGTACACATTGCGGACCGCGTGGGGATGCTGTGGGAGGGCCGGCTGCGCGCGTGGGGTCCGCTGGCCGAGGTCACCGCGTCAACGGACCCGGTGGTACGCCAGTTCTTTGACCGACGCAGCGACGGGCCCATCAAGGTGGTGTGAGGGGCCGCGACCGCGCGGGCGACATCCCATCTGGCGCGCGCGAGGCTGAGCCACGTCGTAGGGCGGGGGCTTGTCCGGCTTGTCCCCCGCCCGGGTCAGTCCCCGCGAACGTGTCGCCATGGCCCGCCGCGCCATCCTGACGGGCGCTTTCGGGGAGGTTGGTCAGACGCCGTGGGCAAGGTCGCGCCAAACCCGCTTCCTGCGACGTGGCGGAGGCGTCGTGGGGTCGGGATGACCCTGTTGCTCACTCGGGCGGTAGGACAAGCCCGGACAAGCCCCCGCCCTTCCAAGCAATGCGCTCGCCGCTGCGACGTCACTTCCCACTGCGGGTTGCCCGCCCGTGGTTCACAGCGCGCGACGGGTTTCCTCACCGCGGCGCCGCCCGTGCAGTCACGCGCCGCGCGGCAGGCGCAGGAGCCGGGTCAACAGCGCGTCACGCGCCCGGTCGGGGACCAGCCACGCCAAGGCCGCCTGGGCACGCGCGTCGTTCCCCACCAGGTAGCGCGTGCGCGGCTCATCGTCAGTGAGCGCGTCTTCCACCACAGCAGTCACCGTCTCCACCGGGGCCGCCCGCCGCTGGATGGCCGCCACGGCCTCCCGAACGCGCCGCGTCGTCTCGCCGTACAGCGTGGCCGCCGCGGGGGGGAGCGCCGCCTCCAGTTCGTCCGCGTGGCGGCCGCTCTTTTCCCAGATGGGCGTGGCAATGGCCCCCGGCTCCACCAGGATCACCTTGATCCCCCACGGCGCCAGCTCCAGCCGCATGGCATCTGACAACGCCTCCACCGCAAACTTGCTGGCCGCGTACGGCCCCGTGAACGGCGAGGCCATCCGCCCCGATACGCTCCCCATGTGGACGATCCGGCCCCGCGCCTTGCGGATCAGCGGCAGGAAAGCCTGGGTGACCGCCAACAGGCCCACCACGTTCACTTCCAACTGCCACCGCAGCTTCTCCACCGGCAGGAACTCCAGCGGCCCCGCCACCACAATCCCCGCGTTGTTGACCAGCCCGGCCAGCCCCGCGTCACCCACCGCTGCCGTCACGGTGTCCGCCGCCGCGCGGACGGACTCCGCGCGGGTCACATCCAACATCAGCGGGACCACCTCCCCCGCGGCGGCCTGCCGCAGCGCTTCCCCGTCCTCCGCGCGCCGCACGCCGGCAAACACGCGGAACCCCGCGCGCGCCAGCTGCTGCGCGCACGCCCGGCCAATGCCGGTGGATGCCCCTGTGATGACCACTGACCCGCGCCCCATCGCCATGCGAAACTCCTGCGCCCCCGCGGGTGGGCCATCGGGCTCTTCGGCCGGCCGCGTCAAGGGTTGCTCGGTTGTCCGGCGGATGCGGCAGCGGGGTGGCATCGGTAGCCTTTCCTTCATCCGTTTGTCGTAGGTCATGGAGGCCCTCATGCGCGCCCTGCACTGCTTGTGGATCCCGGTGTTTGCCCTGGCCGCGCTGCCCGCCTGCGGCGGCTGCACCGCCGTGGTGAGTGACGAGGACGGCGGCGGGACCAGCAGCGGGCAGAGTTCGGGTGACGGCGGCGGGCTGGCGCGCGTGGACGGCGGCACCAGCGGCGGCACCAGCGGGACGTCCGGCGCGTCGGGGAGTTCCGGCAGCTCGGGGGCCAGCGGCGGCTCGTCGGGCGGGTCCAGCGGGTTTGTGTCCGGGTGCACGGCCACCGAGCGCTGCGGGGACGGGCTGGACAACAACTGCAACAACACGGTGGATGAGAACTGCGGGTGCGTCCCCGGTGATTCGCAGCCCTGTTACGTGGGGGATCCGGCGCACGCCGGCGTGGGCATCTGCACCAAGGGCACCATGAACTGCGAACCGGTGGGCGAGGACGGCGAGTGGGGCGCCTGCACCGGCAGCGTGGCACCGCAGGGTGTCCAGTGCGGCAGCGGCGTGGATTACACGTGCACGGGTGACCCGGACTACGGCTGCGCCTGCCACCTGGGCGCCATGCGTGACTGCTACACGGGCGCCGCCGGCACCAGTGGCGTGGGGGTGTGCCACGGCGGGTCCCAGACGTGCGTGAACGGCTCCGCCGGCCCGGAGTGGAGCACCTGCGCGGGCGAAGTCACGCCCTCCGCCGAGACCTGCGACGGGGCGGACCACGACTGCAACGGCACCACCAACGACGGCTGCGCGTGCACGCTGGGCGCCACCCAGGCCTGCTACACCGGCCCCGCCGGCACCAACGGCGTGGGGCTGTGTCACGGAGGAACGCAGGAATGCCTGCCGGGCGGCAGCGGACCCACCTGGTCACCCTGCAACAACGAGGTGATCCCCACCGCGGAGGCATGCGACGGGGCGGACCACAACTGCAACGGCACGCCCAACGACGGGTGCGGCTGCACGGTGGGCCAGACGCAGCCCTGTTACAGCGGGCCGGCCGGGACCAGCGGCGTGGGCCAGTGTCACGGCGGCACGCAGACCTGCCAGTCCAACGGCGGCAGCAGCGCGTACGGCACCTGTGACGGGGAAGTGACGCCTGCCGCGGACAGCTGTGACGGCGTGGACCGTGACTGTGACGGCAACCCGCTGACCAACTGCGCCTGCCAGCTGGGCGCCAGCCAGGCCTGCTACGAGGGACCGGCAGGGACGCAGGGCGTGGGCATCTGCCACGCGGGCACGCAGGCCTGCGTGGCCTCTGGCGGCGGCGCCACGTGGGGCACGTGCAGCGGACAGCAGACGCCGGGGGCGGTGGAGATCTGCGGCAACGGCCTGGATGACAATTGCGCCAACGGCGTGGATGAAAACTGCGAAGGCCTGCAATGCCCCGCGGACATCACCATCCCTGCCGGCACCCCCGCCACGCTCACCGCCAGCGGCACGGGCATCACCAGCTACAGCTGGGCAATCACCGCGCAGCCGGGCAACGCGGGCAGCAGCGCGGAGTGGACACCCGCCCCGCCCAACCAGGCCTCCGTGCAGTTCCGCCCGTACATCGTGGGCGTGTACACGCTGACGGTGACGGGGCGGGACGCACAGGGCCGCACGTATTCGTGCGAAGTACACGTGACCGCGCAGGCCCACGGGTTGCGCGTGGAGTTGTCCTGGAACGGCGCGGGTGACGTGGACCTGCACCTGCACAACGGCACCAACACGTTCTGGTTCAACCCGGATGACTGCTACTACGGCAACTGCATCCCGCCGCCGACGATTTACGGACAGGCCGGTCCGCGCCCGTGGGGTTCGCGGCTGGATGTGGACAACGTGACGGCGGACGGGCCGGAGAACATCAACATGGACACTCCCGCCATTGGCGAGCGGTACACCATTGGCGTGCACAACTACACGCGCGCCGCCGGCCGGACGCCCGTGGTGAAGGTCTACTGCGGGTTGACGGGCAACGGATTGGTGCCACAGCAGACGTTCACCGGCCGCGCGCTCAACGGCGCGGACAACGGGCCGTGCACCGCCAATGACTTCTGGCGCGTGGCGGACATCACGTTCACCGCCGCCGGCGTGTGCACCATCACCAACGTGGACCGCTACACCGAGAGCAACGACGCCTGCGCCAACCGCTGAGGCCCGGCGTGTCCCCAACCTACGACCGGCAGGACCGTGGCAGCGCGGCGGGATACGCCGCGTATTTCGCGGGGATGAACAAGTCCATGCAGCAGAAGGTGGCGCTGACCACCGCGCACTTCCCGCCGTCCGGCACGCTGGCGGACATGGGCAGCGGGTCAGGGCAGGCCACGCTGGACCTGGCAGCGCTGTACCCGGGGCTGTCCGTGGTGGGCGTGGACATCTCGCCGGCGGCGGTGGCCATCTCCACGCAGACGCACCGGCGGGACAACCTGCGTTACGTCGTGGGAGACGTGGCGGACCCCATCTTCCCGGACGGGCACCTGGACGGGATCCTGGACTCGTCCGTGCTGCACCACGTGACCAGCTTCAACGGGTTTTCCCTGGCGCGGGTGGAGGCGCTGATGGACCACCAGTGCGCGCAACTGCGCACGGGCGGCGTGCTCATCATCCGTGACTTTGTGGTGCCGGACGGGCCGGAGGAGGCGGTGCTGGCGCTCCCCACCACGGACGGCCAGGACGACGGACCGGTGCCCGCGCTGTCCACCGCCGCGCTGTTCCGGCGCTTTGCGCGGGACTTCCGCAGCAGCCGCAACCGGGACGGGCCGGTGCCCTACGAAACGCTGCCCCCGCGGCGCCCCGGTTGGCGTTCTTACCGGCTGGCATTGCGGGCGGCGGCAGAGTTCGTGCTGCGCAAGGACTACCGGCAGGACTGGGACGTGGAGCTGCTGGAGGAATACACGTACTGGTCGCAGGCGGACTTTGAGCGCGCGTTTTCGGCGCGCGGCCTGCGCGTGGTGGTGTCCTGCCCGCTGTACAACTGGTGGGTGGTGGAGAACCGCTACCGCGGGCGGTTCGCGCTGGAGGACGCGGACGGGCGGCCGCTGCCGTTCCCACCCACCAACTTCCTCGTCGTCGGGGAAAAGGCCCCTCCCGGCGCCGGCGTCGCCCTGCGCGAAGCCTCCTCCGCGACCGTTGAGCGGCCCGCCTTCCTGCGGCTGGAGCGCCACCGCCACGTGGCCACCGGGCGTCTGTTTGACCTGGTGCACCGGCCGCAGCGCACGCTGGATGTGCTGCCGTGGTTTGACGTTGACACCCGCCTGTTTGTGCTGGCGCGCCACGGCTTCCCACGGCCCATTGTGAACGTGCGCGGCGCGGGCCGGGACCTCGTGGGCCACCACGGGGCCGGGTACATCACGGAGCCCATCGCCGCCATTGTTGACGGAGAGCAGCCTCCCCGCGCGGCGGTGGAGCGCGTGCTGGCGGAGCGCGCGGGCATCACCCCGGCGGACATCCATGACGTCACCGGGCCGTTTGCGTACTTCACGTCCCCCGGCGGCCTGAATGAGCGCGTGGACGCGTGCCTGGTCCGCGTGGCGCCGTGGCGGGAGCAGCGCCCCATCACCAACTACGCGCCGTTCTCCTCCAGCGGTGACGTGCGCTTCCTGGACGCCACCCAGGCGCTGCGCGCGTGTCACGTGGGCGGCATGTTTGACGCGCGGCTGGAACTCAACATCTACCGGCTGTGCCTCTCATTGGGCCGCGCGGTGGGACCGTGGATTGGCGCTGAACCCGCCGTCCTCCCCGCGGAGCACCCGCGCGCCAGCGTGCCCGCTGCCGACGTGGTGCGTGTGCCCGACCAGCGCGCGTTCCAGCGCGTGGAGGATGGCCCGCCCGGGTTCTTGGACGTGCGGCAGGGCACGTTTGAGGAGACAGACGCGGCGGGCGGGGTGCTGCACACAGCGCAGTTTGAATACGTGGTGCCGCGCGCGTTGAGCCACAACACACTCTCCGCGCTGCCGGTGATGCGGGTGGATGCGGGCTGGCTGGTGGGCCTGGAGCTGCGGGACCTGCCCGCGGTGCAGGCGTTTGAAGGCTCCAGCGCGGTGCTCACCGTGCCCGCGTGCCGCCTGCCGCGCCACGTCGTGGATCTTGACGGTGCGGAAGCGCACGCGGTGCGGCAGTTCACCGGGGAATTCGGCCTGCGCATCCGGCGGTTGTTCGCGTTGGGTGGGCGGTATCACCCGTCCACGGGCGTGACCCCGGAGGTGGTCTACCCGTACCTGGCGGACGTGGCGTCCCAGGAGGACGGCGCGCGGCCGCTTGCGTGGGTGCGCCTGGACGACGTCATCGCGCACATAGGTGGGTTGCGCGACGCGCACCTGCTGGTCTCCCTGCTGCGCACCGCGCACGCCACGGGCGTGCTGCGGACGGCGTGAGATTCAACCCACGCGCTTGCCCATGGCGGCCAGCGCTTCCAGCCACGGGCCAAACGCCTGCACCGCGGTGCGCTGCGTGTACAGCATCATGCCGCGCGTGCCGCCCAGTTCTTCGCCGCCGCCGGCGCGGCCCGGTCCGCCGTGCACCAGCATGGGCATCACCGTCCCCGGAGGGATGAACTGCCCGGCCACCTTCTCACTGCCCACGCACACGCGGCCGTGGTGCGGCGCCAGTCCCAGGAACACCTCGGTGCTGAACGCCTTGTCGTCGGAATACACGCTGGCCACCAGGCCGCCTTCACCGCGCGCAGCCAGCGCGGCGGCGTGCGCCGCATCGCGGTACACCAGCAGCGTGGCCAACGGGCCAAACACCTCGTGCGCATGGACCTCGTCAGCGCGGTCCGCCTCCGGCGCCTCCAGCAGCGTGGGCATCACAAAGTAACCCTTCGCCGGATCTGCCCCCAGCAGCTCCAGCTTGTCCGGTCCGCCCAGGATGACCTTGGCGTTCTTCATGAGCTTCTGCATCCCCGCCAGCACGTCCCGCTTCTGCTGCGCGGTGGCCAGCGGCCCCACGGTGACGTCGTCACGCTGCGGGTCGCCCACCTTCTGCGTGGACAGGCGGTCCAGCAGGTCCTCGCGCACGGACTCCAACCCATCCGCGGACACAAACACGCGCCGGATGGCGGTGCACTTCTGCCCCGCCTTCTGCGTCATCTCCTTGACCACGTTGTTGATGAACAGGTCGTACGTCGCCGTGCCGCGCTGCAGGTCCGGGCCGGCCACCGCCACGTTGAGGCTGTCCGCCTCCACGTTGACGTGCACGCCCTTCTCCAGCACGCGCCGGTGCCCGCGCAGCTTCACCGCCGTATCAGACGAACCGGTGAACGCGAGCACGTCCTGCGGACCCAGGTGATCCAGCAGGTCCCCCGCGCCGCCGGCAATGAACTGGCCCACGCCTTCCGGAAGCACGCCCTGCTCCACCCACACCTGCATGATGCGCCACGCCACCAGCGCCGTGGCGGTGGCAGGCTTGGCCAGGAACGGCATGCCCGCGGCCAGCGAACACGCCGCCTTTTCCGCCATGCCCCACGCGGGGAAGTTGAACGCGTTGACCTGCACGGCCACGCCGTGGCGCGGCACGGCCACGTGCTGGCCGGACAGGCGGCTGGAGCGGCCCAGGGACACCGGCTCACCGTCCACCAGGAAACGCCCGTCCCCCAGCGTCTTGCAGTGGTCCGCGTAGGCGGCCAGCGTGCCGGATGCGCCGTCCACGTCAAACTTCGCGTCTGACCGCGTGTTCCCCCCGTTCTGCATCGCCAGGCCCAGCAGCTCGTCGCGGTGGGTGACAATCGCGTCGGACATTTTGCGGAGCAGCTCGCCGCGCTGGGCAAACGTCATGGCCCGCAGCGCCGGCCCGCCGCGCTCCCGCGCAAACCGCACGGCGGCGCCCAGGTCCACGCCGTGTGACGACGCGGTGGCCATGGCTTCCCCGGTGGTGGCGTTGTGCAGGGAAGCGGGGTTGGATGTGCCGGCCGTCCAACGGCCGCAGGTGTAGCTCTCAAGCGTGCGCACGCGTATCTCCACGGTGGTCAAAGGGACGCGGCGATTTGACAGGTGGGGGGCGTCCCCGCAACCGCGCGGCGCGTCACACGCCCAGGCGGGACTTCAGCTGCTCCACCAGGCGGCGGCTGTCGTCGTCCAGCTCGCGCGGGGTGTCCAGCTGCACCACCACAAACAGGTCCCCCGGCTCCTCGCCCTCTTTCTGGGGCGGCACGCCCTTGCCGCGCAGGCGGAACTTCTGCCCGCCCTGCGTGCCCGGGGGGACCTTCATGGTGGCGTGGCCATCCAGCGTGATGACGTCCACGGAGGTGCCCAGCATGGCGTTCAGCACGTGCACGTGCGCCACCGTCTCCAGGTTCTTTCCCTCGCGGCGGAACGCGGGGTCCGGCTCAATCTTGATGGTCAGGTACAGGTCCCCGGCCGGTGCGCCGTTCTCCCCCGCGTTGCCCTTGCCGCGCACGCGGATGCGGTTGCCCTCGTCCACACCGGCGGGCACGGTCACGCGCAGCTTTTCGCTCACCTGCCGGCTGCCCTTGCCGTCACACGCGCTGCACGGGAGCAGCACCGCCTTGCCCGTTCCGTTGCACCGGTCACACGTGCGCTGGAACGGCACCGGTCCCTTGGCCGCGCGCCGGCCCGTACCGCCGCAGTCCGGGCAGGTCCCCTTGGGCCGCCCCATGGCGCTGCCGGTGCCCCTGCAGTCCGGGCACTCCCGGGCCACGCGCACCTCAATGGTGGGCTTGGCGCCGTGAATGGCATCACGCAGCGGGAGGCTGATGGTGGTCTCCACGTCTGCGCCCTTGGGTGGCGGGCGTGGTGGCGGTTGCGCGGCCGGGCCACCGGTGGAGGCGCCGCCGCGGCGGCGCGGGTCCTTGAAGAACTCATTGAAGATGTCTGAGAAGTTCTCAAACCCCTCCGCACCGCCGGCCCCGGGGAACCCGCCAGGAAACCCGCCGCCAAAGCCGCCTCCGGGTGACGCGGACGCGCCCGTGCCGCGGCGGCGCGCGCTGAACCCGCCGTCAAACGCCCCCAGGTTGAGCTGCATGTCGTACTTGGCGCGCTTTTCCTTGTCGGAAAGCACGTCATACGCGGAGGCCACTTCCTTGAACCGGTCGGCGGATCGCGGGTCGTTCTTGGCAACGTCCGGATGGTACTTCTTGGCCAGCTTGCGGAACGCCCGCTTGATGTCCTGGTCGGACGCGTTGCGGGGGACACCAAGCGTCTCGTAGTGGGTGCGCGCCAAGGGGACCCTCAACCCGCGGGTTCAACGGAAGATGGGGGTCTGCGGCGCGCGGTGCAAGGGCCGGTCAGCCGGCCTTCTGCTCTTCCTCAAACACCAGCACCGGCTCTTCCTTCTTCTCGACGGTCTCGCGCGTGATGCGGCATTCGCGAATCCCGGGCAGGTAACAGGCGTGGTACATGATATCCAGCATCACGTCTTCCATGATGGCCCGCAGCCCGCGCGCACCCGTCTTGCGCTTGATGGCCTGCGCGGCAATCGCCTGCAGCGCCGGCTTGGTGAACGTGAGCTTCACGCCCTCCATGTCCATCAGCTTCTTGTACTGCTTGACCAGCGCGTTGCGCGGCTGGGTGAGGATGGTGACCAGGTCCTCCTCGGTCATGTCCTCCAAGGTGGCCACCACCGGCAGGCGCCCCACAAACTCCGGGATCATCCCGAACTTCATGAGGTCCTCGCTGGTGACATGGCGCAGCGTCTCGCCCAGGCGTTTCTCCTCCTTGGGCTTGGGATCACTGCCAAACCCCATGGTCTTGGTGCCCACGCGCCGGTTGATGACCTGGTCCAGCCCCACAAACGCGCCGCCGCAGATGAACAGGATGTTGGTGGTGTCAACCTGGACGGTCTCCTGCTGGCTGTACTTCTTGGTGCCGCGCGGAACCACGGAGGCGTGCTTGCCCTCCAGGATCTTGAGCAGGCCCTGCTGCACGCCCTCGCCGGAGACGTCACGCTGCTGCGTGGGGCCATCCCCGCGCCGGGCAATTTTGTCTATCTCGTCAATGTAGACGATGCCGCGGCTGGCTTTCTCCACGTCGTTGTCGGAGGCGGCCAGCAGGTTCTGGATGATGGACTCCACGTCCTCGCCCACGTAGCCGCTTTCCGTGAGGCAGGTGGCATCCGCCACGGTGAAGGGCACCTTGAGCATCCGCGCCAGGGACTGCGCCAGCAGCGTCTTGCCCGTGCCGGTGGGGCCAATGAGCAGCACGTTGCTCTTGGACAGCTCCACGTTCTTGCTGTCACCCCGCCACTCAATGCGCTTGTAGTGGTTGTACACCGCCACGGCGAGGACCTTCTTGGCGTGGTCCTGGCCAATCACGTACTCGTCCAGGAAGTGCTTGATCTCCAGCGGCGTGGGGATGCGCATGCCCAGGCCGGCGGACTTCTGCGCGGTGCCCTTGCCCTCCTCGGCAATGATGTCGTTGCACAGGCGGATGCACTCGTCACAGATGTACACCGTCGGCCCGGCGATGAGCTTCTTCACCTCGCGCTGGCTCTTGCCGCAGAACGAACACACCAGGTGCGGCGGCAGGTCTCTCTTGTGCATCGGCACGACGGGTCAACCTCGCTGGGGTTGCTGCCAGTGTAGAACAGGCCACGGGCAGGGATTCAAGCTTCTTGCCATTGGAAGCCACTTCGCGCCAGTGCGCGCGTCCACCCGCGTCATCACCCTTGTGGAGTGACGTGCCGATCGCTAGGGGCGCCCGCGGCGGCACGCTTGTCGCATCCCACGGCACGGGCTACGGCCTGCGCCCATGCGTGCCGCCCCGCTGTTGGCCTTCCTCCTAGCCGCCGCCACGTCTCACGCCCAGACCACCGCCACCACGTTGACCGTCACGGACGTGACGGCCAGCTACAGCCACGCGGCGGACGTGACCCTGACCCTGCGAACCGCCCCCGGCGGCACCGCCGTGCCCGGCGCCCAGGTGACGGTGCTGGTGCGCGCCCCGGATGATGTGTTCAGCGTAGACGTGGGCCAGGTGCCCACCGGGGCGGACGGCACCGCCACGCTGCGCATCCCGCTGGTCAACGGCTGCCCGCTGTGGGCGTCCCACGCATTGCAGGCTGGACCCACCGCCACGCCGGTGGCCTACGCGCTTATGGCCACGTTCACGGGGGACACGCTGGGGGGCACGCAGTACCTGGGCAGCGCGGGCCAGGGGACGCTCAGCCTGGTCAAGGAAAGCGCGCAGGTGAAGATTGTCTCCGGCACCTCCGGCGAGCTGGGCGAAACGTTGACCCTCACCGCCAAGATTGAGGACTCCGACGGCAATGCCCCGTGCGACCGCAGCGCCACCACCGGGCCGGGGCCGGTCACCGTGGACGGGCACCGCCTGGCGTTCTTCTGGGACGTGAACCTGGACCACGACTACAGCGATGCGCGGGAGAGCCTGGGGTCCGCCAACACCGGCCGCCCCAACCCTGACGCCGACGCCACCGCTGCCGTGGAGGTGGACACCACGCCCGTGAACAACGAGCCGCGCGCGGGCACCTGGGACGGCGCCCTGCAGGTGCAGCTCCCCTCCGACGACACGCTCTACCTCCCGGCCACCGCGGTGGGCCGCCTGGTCCTGCTGCCGGCGCCCGTGCTGGCCGACCGCACCACCATGACGGCGGACCCGCCGGACCCGCAGGCCGGCGCCAGTGACACGGTGGTCATCACCGTCACGCTGCGGGACCGGTTTGACAACCCGCTGGACGCGGAATCACCCGAGCACGCCGTGAAGGTGGAGATTGACGGGCCCGCCCTGGGCGCCGCCATGGACGGCGAACAGGCGACGCGGGACGTGATCACCGGCAAATACACGCAGTCCATGTACGTGGCCCGGCGCAAGGGCACCGTGCGCGTGCGGGCCTTTGTCGACGGGCAACCGGGCAGCACGCTGGACATCCCGCACACGGGTCTGTTCCCGGTGGGCCCGTGCGCCTGCGCGCTCCCGGGCGGGCGCACCCCCTTGCCGGCCGCCATGGCCGTGTCCATTGTGGCGGCCCTCTTTCTGCGCCGCCGCGCGCGCCGGGTGGACACGCCGTGACCGACGAGAAGAACCCCGCCGTTGCCGTTCCTCCGCTCAACCGCCAGCGCCTGGCCGCGCTGGTTGATCAGCTGCGCACGCTGTCGCCCCGTCGTCGGCTGAACCTGCTGTTGGACCAGCCGGACCTGACCGCGGTGCTGGCCCGGCTGCCCATCCAGGACGTGCACGCGTTGATCCGCGAGGTGGGCGCGGCCGACACGATGGAGCTCATTGAGGCCTGTCCTCCGGCGGTGCTGCAGGGGCTGGTGGACCTGGGGTGCTGGACAGCGGACCGCGTGGACCCGCGCGCGCTGGCCAACTTCTATGCCGCGCTGTTCCAGGCGGAACCGGACGTGGCCATCCAGAAGGTCCTGCGAATGGACCCGGAGCTGCGCACGCTGTTCCTCAAGCTGCACGTGCGCGTGGAGGACATCACGGAGGACGGCGTGCCGGACGCGGGCGGCGCGGACCACCTCATCACACCGGACCACAAGCAGATCCTGATCTTTGGTGATGCGCCCGGGCTCCCGGAAGCGCAGGAGGATCCGTTTGGCCTGGGCGAGCGCGGGCGTTCGCTGGCCCGCCACGCAGCCAAGGAAATGCTGGAGGGGTTCCTCAAGCTGGACCCGGCGGGCGTGACGCAGATGATGGACGCGGTGCGGTGGGAGCTGCCCAGCCAGCTTGAGGACGATGCGCTGCGGTGGCGCAGTGCGCGCATGATGGACCTGGGCTTCCCCCCGCGTGAAGAGGCGCTGCGGGTGCTGGCGTTCCTGGACCCGGACAAGGCCGCGCTGCGCCCCCCGGCGCCTCCGCTGCCGCCGGTTGACGACGAGGACGACGAGATCGCCGACCAGGCGCTGGCGCTGTACGCCGAACCGGATGACGGGCCGCGTGAGCCGTTTCTCGCCGCGGGGATTGCGGCGCTGTCACCGCCGGAGCGGGACCGCGTGAAGCGCGAACTGGCGTCCGTGGCCAACATGGTTGCCGTGGCGCGGTCCGCGTCACCGGGCGACCCCGACGCGATCCGCGGTGCCGTCCGCGAGACGCGCATCACGCTGGACCTGGGGCTGGCCTACCGCGGCGGCGGCAAGGCGGAGACCGCGGTGGACCTGCTGCGCACCACGTCGCTGGTGGACCTGTTCCGCGTAGGACACAGCCTGGGGTTGCGGCTGCAGCGGCAGGCCCAGCGCATCGCGTCGGCGGAGCGCGGGACCCCGCGCGAAATCGCCGCCATGCTGGACCCGCCGTGGGGGTTGGCGGTGGCCGCGCTGTTGGGGCGCCAGCCGCTGTTCTTCACGGGGCTGGCCCGTCATGGCGAGGTGGACACGCACCCGTTTGCCTCACTGGATGACCTGGCGGTGGCGGCGCGTGCCGTGGCCGAGGCGGGCTTCCGCCTGGCGGTGGGCCTGGATGTGCTGGGCGTGACGCCGGAGCGCCTGCGCCGGGCGGCGCTGGAGGGCACCAACCTGGGCGACGCCGCGGAGGTCACCCTGGAGGTGCTGCTGACCACGGCGTTGGCGCGCGCGGCCACGGGGGGCCGGCTGGATCCCTCACCGCTGGACGCGCGGGAGTTGCAAGCGGTGCGGGCCGCGCTGTCTGACGCGGGGCCGGTAGAGCGCGCCGGACACCAGCTGGGGGATCTCGTTGCGGCAAAGGCGCCGCTGCCCGGCGCGCGCAAGCCCGAGGACGCACACCGGCGCGCGGCCATGCTGGCTGGCGTGCTCCTGACGCGGCTGGATGACGAGCTGCACGGGATCCCCAAGGACCAGGCGGTGGACGCCCGCTTCGTGACGCGCGTGCTCACGCGCGTGGGTTGATGCCCCCGCGGTTCACGTCGACAATCGTCCCATTCTGCTGTAGGTCGCGCCCCACCTTCACGGGGAGCCACCCATGCATGATCCCGCGCTCGCGCAGGAAGCGCTGGCGGAGTTGCCGGCGGACATTGCCCACAGCCCGCTGTTCAACCCAGACCTGGCGCCGGTCCCACGCGGCCGCCGCAATTGGAGCACCTACAACTTTGCGGCGCTGTGGATCTCCATGGCGCACTGCATTCCCACGTACATGCTGGCGGGCGGGCTCATCGCCGTCGGGATGAACTGGTGGCAGGCGCTGCTCACCATTGGCATAGGCAACATCATTGTGCTGGTGCCCATCCTGCTCAACGCGCATCCGGGCACGCGCTACGGCATCCCGTTCCCCGTGCTCGCGCGCTCGTCGTTCGGCACGCTGGGCGCCAACGTGCCCGCGGTGCTGCGCGCCATCGTCGCGTGCGGGTGGTTCGGTATCCAGACGTTCATTGGCGGCGAAGCGGTCAAGACGTTCCTGGTGTCCGTGTGGCCGTCCTTTGACACGCTGGGTGGCGGCACCCGGATCATGGGCCTGGGCATCCCCAGCGCGCTCACGTTCCTGGTCTTCTGGGGGCTCAACATCCTCATCATCTACCGCGGCATGAACGCGGTGCGCGTGTTTGAGAACTGGGCGGCACCCATTGTGCTCGTCATGGCGGCGGTGCTGCTGTTCTGGACGGTGGATCGCGCGGACGGACTGGGACCCATGCTGTCGCAGCCGGACAGGTTCCAGACGTTTGGTGAATTCTGGAAGGTGTTCGTTCCGTCGCTGACGGGCATGATCGGCTTCTGGGCCACGCTGTCGTTGAACATCCCGGACTTCACGCGGTTCGGGAAGGGCCAGCGCGAACAGGCACTGGGCCAGGCGCTGGGCCTTCCCACGACGATGATCGCGTTCTCCGCCATGGGCGTCATCATCACGTCAGCCGCGCAGGCCATCCTCAAGGGCGTGGACGTCTCCAAGTTGTGGGACCCGGTGTTCATCCTGGCCCAGCTCACCAGCGCAACGCCGCCTGCCGGCATCACCGAACCGCTCATCGCATCGGCAGGCGTGCGCGGCCTGGTCGCCGTCATCGCGCTGTTTGGCGTGGGCATTGCCACGGTGAGCGTGAACATCGCGGCCAACGTGGTGAGTCCCGCCAATGATTTTGCCAACCTGGCGCCGCGCTACATTTCGTTCAAGACGGGCGGCCTCATCACGGGGATCTTTGGCATTGTGATGATGCCGTGGCAGTTCCTGGAGAGCGCGGACGCGTACATCTTCAACTGGCTCGTCGGGTACTCCGCGCTGCTCGGGCCCATCGCGGGCGTGATGATCGCGGACTACTGGCTCATCCGGAAGCAGGAGCTGGATGTGCCGGACCTGTACCGCGTTGACGGGCGGTACGGCCGGTTCAATCCCATCGCGCTGGTGGCCCTGGTGGTCGGCGTGCTTCCCAACATCCCGGGCTTCCTGAAGACCGCCAAGTTCATCGGCGGGGACCCCAACATCTTCGACGCCATCTACCCGTACGCCTGGTTTATCGGCTTCGGGCTGGCGCTGGGCGTGTACTGGGCGGGCATGCGGAACCGCGCGCGCACCTGATCACGGCATGGGATGCGCCAGGAAGAACTCCAGGACTTCCTCAGAGGCGGACAGGTCGTATGACACGCGGCCGATCATGAAGCGCGGAAAGTAGGGTTCACCGCCCGGCCAGGTGTGACCGGCACCGTCAACGCGCAGCAACACCACGTCCGCACCCTCCCGGCAGCCCGTCCAGGAACGGCGCGTGATCCGCGTGTGGTCGTCAGGGTCGCGGTCTTCCAGTTCCTCGTCGACGGGCGGCGCCGTGCAACCGTTGATGCTGGCCCAGCCATGCCGGTCGTCGTGCGGCGCCAGGCTGTCCTCCACGCCGGTCTTCCTGCCGCCGTCACCGGGGAGGCATGAACGGGACCCACCTCCATACTCCCAGCACGGGTCATCCACGCCGTGGATGTGCAGGACGGGCACCGGCCTGGACGGAGAACAACCCTCCGCCGCCATGAACTGGTTGGCACCGCCCGCCGGCGCAATGGACGCAATTCGGCCGGCGAGCTCACACCCCAGCCGGTGCGCCATGGCGCCACCGTTGGAGAAACCGGTGGCGTGCACCCGGCGCGTGTCGACGAACAGGATGGCCTGGAGGTGATCGAGCAGGTCGCGGAAGTAGCGCACGTCATCCACGCCGTCCTTGCACGCGCGGCCGGAGGCGCAGTTCAACCCGTCTTTCCCACCGCCCGCGTTCCAGGTCCGCTGGTTGCGCACCAGCGGAGCGGCCGTGCCGTCAGGAAACACCACGGCATAACCGTGGCGGTCCGCCGTGCGGCTCAGGCACGACGGGTCATCCTCATTGCCGTTCTTACACGTGGTCTTGTTGAATCCGGCGGCCTTGCCTCCGCCGCCGTGCAACCCCAGCACCACCGGCACGGGGCGGGTGGCGTCGTAGTTCGGGGGGAGACGCAGGATGAAATCACGGTCATCCCACCCGGGCGGGGACTGGCAGAGGTACTCGCCGGCGGAGCGCGGCGGATCCGCGCGGCAGTCACGCGCCACCGTCCCGCACGACGACACGCACGCGACGACGACAACAATGGGCACGAGGCGTCCCATGGGCGCCGATGCTAGCTCATTCCGGTTCGTCCGGGACGTGCGCGGGTGCGGGCGGCCGGTGGGATGACACCAGCCAGATGCCCGTCATCACCACAGCCGCGCCGGCGAACACGACGGGCGTGACCGGTTCATCCAGGAACAGCCACGCCAGCCCGTAGGACGCCACCACGGTCAGTTGCGTGGTCATGCCGCCCTGCCCCGCGGGCACGTACCCCAGCGCCCACGTGAACATCAGCTGCGCGCACAGCGAAAGCAGCCCAATGAGCATGAGCCGCGGCCACACCTCCACGGGGATGGGGCGCCACGTGGCCAGCGCCAGCGGGGTGGAGACCACCAGGCCCATGGCGCAGAACGCGGTGAAGATGGACGGGGCGCTGTCGGTCCGCCGCAACAGCCGCACAATCGTGGTGGCGGCGCCCCCGCTCACCGACGAGCCAATGCCCAACGCCAACCCCAGCCACAGGCTGCCGCCCGACGCCGCGGCAAACCCGGCGGGCCCCACCACGATGACCAATCCCGTCAGGCTCAGCACCATGCCCACGGTCATGCGCGCGGTGATGCGCTCGCCCAGGAACTGCGCTGAGAACACCGCCGCCCACAGGGGAAACGTGTAGTTCATCAGCGTGGCCATGCCCGTGTTCACGTGCTGGATGGCAAAGAAGTACGCCAGCACGGACAGCGCGCCAAACAACCCGCGCGCGCCAAGCAACACCGGCCGCGTGGCGCGCCACCACGCGGGGCGCAGCGCAATGAGCGCGCCCATCCCCACCAGGCCAATGGCAAACCGGATGGCGGCAACCTGTGCGGCGGAGATGTGGGCCGTGACCGTACGTGTCACCACCGCCATGGCACCAAACAGCATGGCGCTCGCGGCCAACACGGCCAGCGCGCGCGGCCGTTTGTCGACGAGGTACCGGGGGGAGTCCGCCATGCGCGCGGGCAGTACCGGCCTTGTGGACCCCGTGCCAAGCGGACCGCCGAGGTTTTCTGGAGATCCCGTGGCCGCTCACTACACTCGGTGGGCTGGACCTTGCTCGGGAGCGGAACTTGGCCATGGGTCGCGTTTCACCTGCGCATGTCTTTGCGCTGCTTGTGGCGGCCGGGTGCCTGGACGGCGGCGTGGCCCGCGTGGAGTTGGCGGAGGAACCGGGGGGCGCCGCGCTGGTGCCCGCGGGTCTGTGGCCGTCCTGGCTGGGCGGCGCGTCCCACGCGGGCGCGGGCACAGTGCTGGGCGCGGTGGATGGGCAGGTGCGCTGGTCCGCCACGCTGGGGAGCACGTTTGGCGGGTCTCCGGCCGTCGCGGCCGACGGCACGGTGTACGTGCAGGACAACGCGCGCGTGCAATCGTTCACCGCAAACGGGTCGCTGCGCTGGCGGTTTGCGCTCGCGGGGGCACCCGCGGTGGCCGTGCCCGTCGTGGGTGATGACGGTGCGGTGTACGCGGCGGGCGCGGAGATCGTGCGGCTCACGTCGTCAGGCACCGCCAGCTGGCGGGTCACACCGTCCTGCACGGTGAATCAGCCCCCGGCCGCCGCGGGCCGTTTCCTCGTCGTGCCGCAGCAATGCGGGCTTGCCGCGTACAACCCCGCGGATGGCAGCGTGGCGTGGACCTACTCGGACGGCCCCTCCATGGACCCGACGTCGGCCGCCGTGGGCGCGGATGGGACCGCCTACTTTGTCACTGGCGCCCTGGCGGCGCGGCCGGGAATCCTGCACGCGGTGTCGTCCACGGGTACCGGACGCTGGCGTGCGGACCTCGGGCCCGAGGGAAGTCCGGCCCCATTGGTCACCGCGGACGGGCGCATTGCCGTCGTAGGCGGAGACGGCAGTTTCCAGCTGTTTGAGTCCACCGGGACGCTGGCCATGCAGGTTCCGCTGGGCAGCACGGCGTGCGCGGGGCGAGGTTCCGTCGCGGGCGGTCTTGCGCAGGCACTGGACGGGACCTTCCGCGTCCCTGTGTGTGATGCGGCGGGCGGCGGCGTGCTTGTTGCGCTGGATGCCAACGGGAGTGAGCTGTGGCGCGTCTCCATTGGGAACGTGGAGGCCCCGGCTCCGGCGGTGGCGGCGGACGGGACCACGTATCTGGCCAACCTGGCGGGCACGGTGGCCGCGCTGGCGGTGGATGGCAGCCGCAGTTGGCAGGTGTCGCTCGGCGCGGTCCGGGGCGGCGTGGCGCTTGGGCTGGGCGGGACCGTCCTGGTGGTGGACACGGCCGGCCGGCTCAACGCGCTGGGGTCCGCGTGCGTGCCGCAGTGTTGGGGACGTGACTGCGGACCCAACGGTTGCGGCGGCAGCTGCGGCGCGTGTTCCCTTCCGCCCCAGTGCGCCACGGGGCCTGGCCTGTGTGACACCGCCATGGGGACGTGCGCCTATCCATCCGCCGTGGAGGGTTCCTCCTGCTCGGACGGGGACGGGTGCACCGCCGGTGACGCGTGCCGTGGCGGACAGTGCACCGGGGCCGCGCTGTTGTGTGACGACTGGATACCGTGCACGTCCGACGCGTGCACGCCAGACCTGTCCCGCATGGTTTCGTCAACGAACGTGCCGTTCCTGGACATCAGCACCTCCGGCACGCCCTCCGTCAGCGGCGACGACGTCCTCAGCACGCCGGTTCCGCTGGGATTCACGCTGGACCTGTTCGGCACGCCGGTGACCGCGGTTGCCCTGTCCACCAACGGGTTTGTGACGACGGGCATCTCCGATGCGTTTGACAACGCCGCCCTGCCCAGTGCGGCGGCGCCCAACGGCCTGCTGGCGCCGTTCTGGGATGACCTGAACGTGCCGCCGGGGGCGCTGCGGTATCAACGCGTGGGACGGGCACCCAACCGTCGCTTCATTGTGCAATGGACGGCGGTGCAATGGATGACGCGGTTCGGCCCCAACTTCCTCTCCAGTCTGACCTTCCAGCTCATCGTTTCTGAGGGGAACAACGTTGAGTTCCGCTACCTGCGCCTGGCCCCGCAGACGCGGCCGCGCGCCCGCGGCAACAGCGCCACGGTGGGAATAGAGAGCCCCAGCGGAACCCAGGCGGCGCAGTTTTCCTTCAACACGGCCGCGCTGCGGGACGGAATGGGCGTGGCGTGGGACCGGACCGCGGGCGCGTGCACCAACCTGCCGGTTCCGGATGGCGCCGGGTGTGACGACGGCGACCCGTGCACCACACCGGACCGCTGCCTGGGCGGCAACTGTTCCGGCGCGCCCATGTTGTGCACGGCCACGGGCGCCTGCGTGCAGGGCGCGTTCTGCGACCCGGCCACCGGCGCCTGCGCGACCCTCCCCGCCCCCGACGGAACGTCCTGCTCCACGGGCAACCGCTGCGAAACGGATGTCTGCCGCGCCGGGTCCTGCGTCCCCGTGTCCACCCTGACGTGCACGCCGCCAGACGCCTGCAACAACGCGCAATGTGACCCCACCACGGGGTCCTGCGTCACCACGCCCGAGCGCGTCGGCACGGTCTGCGACGACGGAAACCGCTGCACCACGCGCGACACCTGCGACGGGCTTGGCCGTTGCCTGGCGGGAGCGCCGCTGACGTGCCCGCCCGCTCCCGTGTGCAACGCGTCCGCGTGTGATCCGTCCACGGGTGGCTGCGTGACCACTCCGCAGACCGCGGGCACCGCGTGCGACGACGGGAACCGCTGCACCACGCGCGACGCGTGTGATGGTCTGGGCCGGTGCGCAGCGGGCGCGCCGCTGGTGTGCCCACCTGCTCCCGTCTGCAACGCGTCCGCGTGTGATCCGGCCACGGGTGGCTGCGTGGCCTCTCCGCAGACCGCAGGCACCGCCTGCGACGACGGGAACCGCTGCACGATGCGCGACGTGTGTGATGGCCTGGGCCGCTGCGCAGCGGGCGCGCCGCTGGTGTGCCCGCCCGCTCCCGTCTGCAACACCTCCGCGTGCAACTCGACGACCGGCGCCTGCCTCATCGCCCCGATGGCGGATGGCACGCCCTGCCCCGGCGGAACCTGCCGATTCGGCGCGTGCATGATTCCGCCCGACGCCGGCGTTCCCCCCGTCGACGCAGGCCCACGCTTTGACGCCGGCTCCCGCGACGCTGCCATCCCCTTCGACGCTGGCCCACGCTTTGACGCCGGCTCCCGTGACGCCGCCATTCCGTTCGACGCTGGCCCACGCTTTGACGCCGGCTCCCGTGACGCCGCCATTCCGTTCGACGCTGGCCCACGCTTTGACGCCGGCTCCCGCGACGCAGCCGTCCCCTTCGACGCCGGCCCACGCTTTGACGCCGGCTCGCGCGACGCAGCCATCCCCTTCGACGCTGGCCCACGCTTTGACGCCGGCTCACGTGACGCCGCCGTCCCCTTCGACGCTGGACCACGCTTTGACGCCGGCTCACGTGACGCCGCCGTCCCCTTCGACGCTGGACCACGCTTTGACGCCGGCTCACGTGACGCCGCCGTCCCCTTCGACGCTGGACCACGCTTTGACGC
>JACRCW010000045.1 GCA_016218805.1 Deltaproteobacteria bacterium
CCGCTGGGATCGGCCATCGGTTTGGGTCGTAGGTGGTGTCGTTCCGGAGCATGGCGACGAGGACAGACAAGAGCCGGTCACCGACGATTCGGAGCGCATGGCCGTGTTCGCATCCTCGGGCCCTGGCATCGCTGTACAGGCAACGGTTTCTTCTCGTTCTGGATGACTTCCGTGACTCCAGGCTCACATCTTGACCGACTTGGGATGACTTTTTGCAGTCCAGGAAGTCATCTTGAACGACTCAATGTCACTTCCAGCGCCACAGGAAGTCACCTCTTGTCATCCGGGATGACTTCCTGCGGCGTCTTGACTGACCTGGAATCTGTTCTATCCTCCGCCGGGACCGTCTGATGGCATCCCCCCTGACCCCGGAGCCCTTCCATGGCACTTCCTCTCCCGGCTGACCCCCTCCCCGACCTGCTTGGTGACATCCACTACACGGCCGCCTGGCTGGACGCGCATCCGGAGGTGGCCTCCCTGGCGGCGCGGCTGGATGGCGCGCACGCGGACATCGTGGGCAAGGCCACCGCGCGCAACCGCGCGGCGGATGGGATTGTCCGCGGGCAGGCCAAGCGGGAGGTAGCCTTCCGCGCCGTGGGCGAAGCCCTGGTGTCCCTGGAGCGGAAGGTGGATTCGCACTTTGACACCGACCGCAAGGGCTACCAGGCGTTCTTCCCGGTGACCCCCAAAGCCATCATCGGGTCCCCCATCTCCGACCGTGCATCCGCCGTTGAGGCGACGCTGGAGGCGGCCGCCGCCAAGGGTCTGCACAAGGACGTGGCACCGGCGGCCAAGAAGCTGGTGACCGCGTGGGACAAGTACCAGGGCGCCGTGAAGAACCTGGTGGCCGCCGAGAAGGCGTACGCCAAGGCCGACGCCGTGGTGATGGCCGCCAAGACCAAGGCCTGCGCCACCATGCGTGAGACCCACGGTCACCTGGAGACGAAGTACCCCGAGGACCGCGTGTTTGTGGAATCCTTCTTCCGCAAGCGCGTCAAGAGGGTGGCGGGCGCCGGGAAGAAAAAGGCGCCGGCAGAAACAGCCGAGGTGCCGGTGAACCAGCCGGGTTGAAAGCGGGCGTAGCGCGTTCTGACTGAGGTGCGCCAACCACCAGACGCCACGGACTGTGGTTGAGGTCAGTCCGTGAGACCAGATGCAGGCGTTCTCCGGCGATACCGCGTCCTGCCGCGCCGCGGCGCGGCGAACTCCGGCTCACCGTCGTGATCGGGGGTCTCCGCCATCAACTCCGCCACGTCCGACAGCACCGCTTCCAGCGTGCGGCCCGACCCGGCGGTTTGGGCCAGTTGCCGCTTGAGGCGCGCGCCCACCAACAGCACCGACATGATGCCAAACGCCACCAGGCAGTGGATTGCGGGCAGGCCCAGGTGGCGCTCGGCCAGCCCGGCCCCCCACGCGACGAGCAATACCGCGCTGAAGAAGACCACCAGGTAGAACCCGCTGACCAGGATCCCGATAACCCACCAGATCACCGGGTGCCGCGCGCGCAGCTCGTCCGATTCATGGTTGGACATTGCCGCGCGTTCGTCGTCGTCCCGGGGACCTCCTCCAAAGGTGGGGTTGGTCACGCTTGAGCCCTTTCATGGCCCGCTTGTTCGCGGCGCCTGGAATGAGAGTCATGGCGCGGCCACCCGTGGCTGACAAGGGTGTCCGCCCATCGCCGCCCGTTGTTGCACGCAGCGCGCATGAGGGCCAGGACGCCCTCCACATCCGTCACTTTGCGCACCGCGCTGATGGCGGGGGACCCCATTGCCCGCCCCCGCCACGGCAGGCAGAGTGGACGCGGAGACCCCAAGCGCCATGCACGGCACGCGGCGGCTGGTGAGGGTGGCGGCGCTGCTGGCCGCGGCGGGGGGATGCTCCAAGCCGCCCGCCACGCCCGCGCAAATCTGTTGCGCTTGCCTGGCGGAACACCGCGTCCTGGGGTTCTTCACGGTCGCTGACAAGGAGAGCGCGGCGTCATGCGAGGAGAAGGCAGCCAGCGGCATGCCGCTGGCCGATCCGTCGCTGACGGACATGCGGCGCGGCGTCCCGGGAGTCGCCGTCAACAACCCGTGCCTGGTCTTTGACCACTGCGCGTCCCAGTGCACCGCGCTGTGGTCCAAGCCCGCCACCTGCGGCAACGCGGGCGATTGCTGTGCTTGCCTGGCGGGCAAGACCTTCACCCGGTACGCGCTCATCAAGGGGTACGAGGTTCCCGACGGGACCCGGCCTTGCATGGACGCCGCGCCCGAAGCGTGCCGGGCCCAGGTGGAAACCGGCGGCGCGCTCCCACTGGCCAACCCCTACGCCGACGGCAGCAGGGAGCAGTGCCTGGGCGCGGCGTGCGGGGAAGCGTGCAAGGGTTATTGACCGTTATTGACCGCAGGCGTTGACGTCACCCGGTGCGCGTGGTCAGCACCCGCCGCATGCGGCAAGGAATCACCCGTACGCTGGTGCTCACCAACGCCGTGGCCACGCTGCTGATGCTGGCGGGCTACTTTGGCCTGGACCACATGCGGGACCGCGCCGGTGCGCTGCACGGCGCGCTGGTGGAGTTGGAGGCGGTGGGCGCCACGCTGGCCACCCAGCTGGACGGGGACATCATCACCCAGCTGGTGGAGACCTGGCCGGACGCCCACGCCGCCCGCGCGGACCCGGAACCGGAGGAGCTGCGCCGTGCGCGTGAACCGCTCCGGCTGGCCCTGGCCCGTGCGCGTGCCGTCCGTGACATCACGCTGGTCCGGCTGGCAGCGGAGGCGCGCGCCGGCGTGGAGGCGCGCCCCGCGGCACCGGCGTCCGGCGCGCTGGAGGTCCTGCTGGCCAGCGGCGAGAGGTCCCGCTGGGGGGACCGCGTGGACTACGCGCCGCCCATGGCCACCGCGCTGCTGGAGGGTTCGGTGGCGCACGTCACGGCACACCGCGGCGCCACCGGGTCCGTCATCTCCGCCATGGTGCCGCTGCTCAACAGCCGCGGGCAGGTGGTGGCCGCCGTGATGGTGGACCGCCTGGAGGACGAAGCACTGGCTGACCTGACCGGCCTGCTGCGGGACCGCCTGCTGCTGCTGCTGGCCATGGCGCTGCTCAGCGTGCTGGTGGCGCTGGTGATGTCGCGGTGGATTGTGGAGCCGCTGCGGGAGTTGACCCGCCGCGCGGAACGCTTTGGCCGGGGCGAGGCGCAGCAGACCCTGGCGCTGGCGCGTGACGACGAGATTGGGCGGCTGTCACGCGTGCTGGACGGGGCCGCGCTGGAGCGGTCCCAGCGGGAGCGCCTGCTGGTGGATGCGCGTGACGAAGCCCTGCGTGCGAGCGCCGCGGCCGAGACGGCGCGGCAGGACGCGCTGGCAGCCAAAGACGCCGCGGAGACGGCCAACCGCGCCAAGAGCCAGTTCCTGGCCAACATGAGCCATGAATTGCGCACGCCGCTCAATGCGATCATTGGCTATTCGGAGATGCTGCAGGATGAGCTGGAGGAGCTCTCCCCCGACGACGTGCGCGCCGACCTCAAGAAGGTCCACGGTTCCGGGCGGCACCTGCTGGGCCTCATCAACGACATCCTGGACCTGTCCAAGATTGAGGCCGGGCGCATGGACCTCTATCTGGAGGACTTCAGCGTGACGCCGCTGCTGGAGGAGGTCCGCTCCACGGTGCAGCCGCTGGTGGAGAAGAACCAGAACACGCTGGTGCTGGAACCCGCAGACAACCTGGGGCGCATGCACTCTGACGTCACCAAGCTTCGGCAGGTGCTGCTCAACCTGCTGTCCAACGCTGCCAAGTTCACGGAAAAGGGAACCCTCACGCTGCGCGCGCGGCGGGACGGTGACCGCGTGCAGTTTGCGGTGACGGACACCGGCATGGGCATGACGCCCGAACAGGTGGCGCGCGTGTTTGACGCATTTACCCAGGCGGACGCGTCCACCACCAGGAAGTTTGGCGGGACGGGCCTGGGGCTCACCATCACGCGGCATTTCTGCCGGATGCTGGGCGGCGAGGTGAAGGTGGAAAGCACGCCCGGGAAGGGGAGCACCTTCACCGTCACGCTGGCCGCTGAGGTGCGCCGGGAAGCCGGCGCGGCCACCCCCGCGACGTCCACCGCGCCTGCCGCGGGCAAGGGACCGTGTGTGCTGGTGATTGATGACGACCCCGGGGTGCATGACCTGATGGCGCGTTACCTGCGGCAGGAAGGGTACCGGACCGCGTTTGCCGGCAGCGGCCAGGACGGCCTGCGCCTGGCGCGCGAGCTGCTTCCCGACGTGATCACGCTGGACGTGATGATGCCCGGGCAGGACGGCTGGAGCGTGCTGGCGGCGCTCAAGGAGGACCCCGCGCTGGCGCACGTGCCGGTGATCATGCTGACCATGGTGCATGACCGCAGCCTGGGGTTTGCGCTGGGCGCGGCGGATTACCTGACCAAGCCGGTGGAGCGCGCACGTCTGGTGGGCGTGTTGGCGCGCGTCCGCGGTGATGCGCCCGCGGATGTGCTGGTGGTGGAGGATGACCCGCAGGCGCGGGACATGCTGGTCAAACAGCTGGGCCGTGAGGGCTGCACCGTGCGCCAAGCTGCGGACGGCGTGGCCGCCCTGGAACTGCTGGCTGACCGCCGGCCCACGGTGATCCTGCTGGACCTGATGATGCCGCGCATGGACGGGTTTGAGTTGCTCTCCCGCCTGCAGGATGAGCCGCAATGGAAGGGGATTCCCGTGGTTGTGGTCACGGCCAAGGAGCTCACCGACGCGGACCGCGCGCGGCTGGAAGGGCGGGTGCGGGACGTGTTGCAGAAGGGCGCCTACGGGCGCGAAACGTTGCTCGCCCGGGTTCGCGAGCTTGCCCGGGGCGCCCGGGGCGCGGAGGTCGGGGATGGCTAGAATTCTGCTCGTAGAGGACAATGAGATGAACCGGGACATGCTGTCCCGCCGCCTCAAGCGCAAGGGCCACGACGTGGTCATGGCGGTGGATGGACAGCAGGGCGTGGACCTGGCGGTGAGCGAGCGCCCCGACCTGGTGCTGATGGACATGAGCCTGCCGGTGATGAACGGCTGGGACGCCACGCGCACGCTCAAGGCGCGGGAGGACACCCGGCGCATCCCCGTCATTGCGCTGACCGCGCATGCCATGAGCGGTGACCGTGACCAGGCGCTGGCAGCCGGGTGCGATGACTACGACACCAAGCCGGTGGAGCTGGACCGGTTGCTCGGGAAGATCCAGGTCCTGCTGGAGAAGAAGGCATGAGTGAGGAGAAGGAATCCGGCAATCTCCTTGTCGTTGACGACAACGAGATGAACCGGGACATGCTGTCCCGCCGGCTGGAGCGCCGCGGGTTCACCGTGCTCACCGCTGAGGACGGGTACAAGGCGCTGGCGCTCATTGCGGAGAAGCCGTTTGACCTGGTGCTGCTGGACATCATGATGCCCGGCATTGACGGCGTGGAGGTCCTCAAACGCCTGCGCGAGAAGTACACGCCGTCCGACCTGCCGGTCATCATGGTGACCGCCAAGGACAGTTCCGAAGACGTGGTGCAGGCGCTCAAGGTGGGCGCCAATGACTACGTCACCAAGCCCATTGATTTCCCGGTGGTGCTGGCCCGCACGACGACACAACTCACGCTCAAGCGCGCGCAGGAGCAGCTCAAGCAGAAGTCCGCGGAACTGGAGAAGCGCAACGCGTTCATTCGCAAGGTGTTTGGCCGCTACCTGACGGACCAGGTGGTGGACAGCCTGCTGGAGACACCGGAGGGGCTGGCGTTTGGCGGGGAGAAGCGCAAGGTCACCATCCTGATGAGTGACCTGCGCGGGTTCTCCTCCATGTCCGAGCGGCTGGGCCCGGAGAAGGTGGTGCTGTTCCTCAACCACTACCTGGGCCTGATGGCGGAGGTGATCACCGGCTACCAGGGCACCATTGACGAGTTCATTGGCGACGCGGTGCTGGCGATCTTTGGCGCGCCGGTGCAGCGGCCGGATGACGCGGAGCGCGCGGTGGCGTGCGCGCTGGCCATGCAGCGCGCCATGGAGCAGGTCAACGCCTTCAACCGTGAACACGGCGTGCCGGACGTGGAGATGGGCATTGGCATCAACACGGGCGAAGTGGTGGTGGGGAACATTGGGAGTGACAAGCGCGCCAAGTACGGCGTGGTGGGCAGCCACGTGAACCTGGCCGGGCGCATTGAAACGTATACGGTGGGCGGACAGGTGCTGGTGGCGGACACCACCGCGGCAGAGGTGGGTGACCAGTTGCTCACGCGCCGCACGCTGAAGATGGAAGCCAAGGGCATGAAGGACCCCATCACGCTGCATGACGTGATGGGCCTGGGCGGCCGGCACAACCTCACGCTCCCGGACGACGAGGACCCGCCGCGCGCGCTGGCCATCCCGGTGGACGTGGGCGTGATCATCCTGGAAGGCAAGCACCTCAGCGGGGCTCCCGCGCCCGGCCAGGTCCTGGCGCTGTCCCGGAAGTCCGCGTGGCTGGCCACAACGCCCGCGCCCGTGGCCACCGCCAACCTCAAGCTGCACTGGCACGCCGTGGCGGGCGGTCCCTCCGTGGGCGAGGCCTACGCCAAGGTCATGGACGTGGCCCCGGACGGACGGGCGCTCATCCGGTTCACGTCCGTGACGCCGGAAGTGACCGCGGCCATGACGCCGCTGCTGGAGTGACCGCATGACCACGCTCAGGGGAAAGACGCTGTTCATCACCGGCGCCAGCCGCGGCATAGGGCTGGCCATTGCGCTGCGCGCCGCGCGGGACGGCGCCAGCATTGCCATTGCGGCCAAGACCGCCGAACCGCACCCGCGCCTGCCCGGCACCATCCACACCGCCGCGGCGGAGATTGAGCAGGCGGGCGGGCACGCGCTGCCGCTCACCGTGGACGTGCGGCAGGAGGACCAGGTGGTGGCCGCGGTGGAGCGCACCGTGGCCACGTTTGGCGGGATTGACGTGCTGGTGAACAACGCCTCCGCCATCCAGCTCACCGGCACGCTGCAGACGGAGATGAAGCGCTATGACCTCATGCACCAGGTCAACGCGCGCGGCACGTTCCTGTGCAGCCGCACCTGCCTGCCGCACCTGCGTAAGAGTTCCAACCCGCACGTGCTGACCCTGTCACCGCCGTTGAACCTGGCGCCCAAGTGGTTTGGCCCGCACGTGGCGTACACCATGGCCAAGTACGGCATGAGCCTGTGCACGCTGGGCATGGCGGAGGAATTCCGTGATGAGGGCATTGCGTTCAACGCGCTGTGGCCGCGCACCGTCATTGCCACCGCTGCCATAGACATGTTGGGTGGCGACGACATGATGCGGCAGTCACGCAAGCCGGCGATCATGGCGGATGCGGCGCACGCGGTCCTGGTGAAACCCGCGCGGTCCTTCACCGGGAACTTCTGCCTGGATGAGGACGTGCTGCGCGCCGCAGGCGTGACGGATTTCTCCGGCTATTCCGTGGAGCCCGGGGCCGCGCTGCTGCCGGACCTGTTCCTGGATTGAGGCCAGGGCTTCAGGGGAGCTGGCGGGGGGTGCTCACTGCGGACCGCCGGGCAGTTCGCCCGCACGGATGCGCGCGCGCACCGCGGCACGCAGGGCCGCGCGCTCGTTGTCATCCATCCGGTGATTGCCGTTGGTGTCAAACTGCGCGCGCTGCTGCATGTGCTCCGCGCGGCGGGCCTCGCGGAACGCGCGCTGTTCATCGCAACTCAGCGAGCCATCCGCGTCCGCATCCGCCGCGGTGAGATCCGCGGTGATGTCCGCCAGGCGTTGCTGGTGCATGGCGTCGCGCGCCGCCTGGGTCTCCGCGTCGGACAGCGTCCCGTCCCCGTCCGTGTCAAAGCGGGTGAGCAGGTTGGCGTTGCGCGCTTGGCAGCCGGCCCGCAGGTCATCCTCCAGCGTGGCGCGCTCATCCTGGTCCAGCGTGCGCGAATCATCCGCGTCATAGATGAACATCAGCTTGTGCCAGCCCTCCGGGCGCGGCGGGCCGCGCCGTGGCGGGTGCGCGGTCATGTCCGCGATCACCATGGGGCCCTGGCACTGCGGCTCGCCGTGGGGGCCGCCCTCACCGGGCCGCGGGCCACCCTGACCACCACCGGCACCGGGGCCCGCGCCGCCGCCCTCACCGGGCATGCCCATGCCGCCACCGCCGTGGCGACCGGGTCCCTGACCTGCACCACCACCACCGCCACCGCCTTCACGCGGGAACTGTTCCTCCAGCGCCGCCTCCTCGTCGGCGTCCATGGTGCCGTCACCGTTGGTGTCACACCGGTCACGCACGCGCCGCTCTGCCGCGGGCAGCGTGCAGTCCTGCAGCAGCGGCGGCAGGTCGGTCGCCTCGGTCTCGGTGGCGCTGCCGTCGTTGGTCGGCGCGGACCCCAGCGCATCATGGCTGGTGGAATCCGTGGCCTCCGCGTACGTGGCCTTCTGCAGCGCCGTCAGCGTATCCACCGCCGCGCAACCGCTACCCAACAGGGCGGACAATCCCATCCCAACAAGTCGATTCGTTCGCATGGACGTTCCTCGGTCCGCGGGCGCGGGGGCCGCGCACGCGGTGGTTGTGGCTCCCTGCATGTGGATTGTCCGGGATCCGCCGGATCCGTCACGGGAAGGTGGGCAGACACACGCCAATATCGGTGCGGTCTGTTCCGTCGGGATCGCGGAAGGTGATGCACCGTTCGGTTGCGCTGCACTGGACCGGGTCCGCCACGCCGCACAACGTCATGCAGCGCCCGTCCTGCACGCCGTCCTCAGTGATCTCCACAAACGCGGGCGGACCGCCGCCCTGGGGCACGCGCGCGGTGCACTGGTAGCCCTTGGCGCAGTCCGCCGCGGATGCACACACGGTGCCGGCCGCCCCGTTGCCCGCGGGAACACACTGGTTGGGGGCGCCGGGGCGAACCACGCAGGCCTGGCCGGACGTCCCGCAATCCTGCGCCAGGCCGTCACACGGCGGTGCAGGATCATGCGCGGGGTCAATGCACACGCCCCACGCGCCCGCGTTGCCGCCGGGCGGCGGTGCGCACACGGAGCCACCGGGACACCCGTGTTCCGGCCCGCACAGCGCAAAGCAGCGTCCGCCCGGATTCTCCGGTACACGGCGGAGGCAGACCAGGCCGCGGCCACAACGCGGGACGTCACCCGCGTCGGGCGGGAGGTCCGCGCATTCGGCGCCGGGATGGCCGGCGCGGCCGCGCGGCACGCAGGTGCCGCGGGTGGACGCGGGACCCAGCGGCTCGCAGCGGAGGAAGGGCTGGCCGCAGTTCTGCGCCAGGACGCTGCACACACCGGCATCACCCGCGGTGGCGCCCAGTCCCGCGTAGGAGGACCCCACCGCCACGTCCTCCACGCAGCCCGCCACGGCGAGCATTACGATGACGGGAGCAACGCAGCGCACCACCCAAGCACCTCCGCCCTTCATCCTGTCAGCGCCCCAGCGCCTGGTCGACCATGGGCTGGAACAGGCTGCGCCGGTGGGCGGCGCGGAAGGCATCCGCCGCGCGCGTGGCAGCCTCGCGGTCACCCGCGCGCGCCAGCAGCACCACCTCCAACGCCAGCCGCTCCTCCACCAGCCGGCCCGCCGGGAAGCGCCGGCCGTGCTCCGCCAGCGCCCCGCGCGCATCCTCCAGCCGCGCCGCCTGCAGGTGCGCCCGCGCGCGCTCCAGCACCGCGTGCTCCTCCACCAGCGTTTCCGCCGGCGCGGGCACTTCCGCCTGCTCCACCACCTCCGGCGCGGCGGCGGGTGGGGGATCCTCCGCCACGGGCGCGGGCATGGGCGCGGCGGGCGTCCGCGTTCCGCGGCGGCGCTGCGGCAGTGGGGCCGGAACGCTGGCCGCGGCCACCTCCGCTTCTGCCACCGCCACCCGTACAACCGCCCCGGCCGCGACGGGCTCCGCCCTGGGAGCGTCTGACGGCGCCGGTGTCGCGACCGGGGACACCACGATGGAAACCACCGGCTCAACCGGCCCGCGCGCGAGCCAGGCGCCACTGCCCAACGCCCCCAGCACCACGGCGGAACCGACCACGCGCGCCACGGTGAACAGGCCGCGCGCCGACGGGAGCGGTGGCAGGTCCGCCACGGCACCCGCGGCGATGGACGCATGCAAGCGGCCCTTCACGCGCGCCAGCGTTTCCGCGGACGGGAGCGGGCGCGCGCTTTCCTCGTCAACAACGCGCTGGATGTCCGGCGGCAGGGGCGGGAGGTTGTGACTCATGGCCGGCCTCCGGTCTGCTGGGAGCGCTGCACCAGCGTGATGAAGCGCGCGCGCGCCAGGCGCAGGCGCGAGTACAGCGTGTTGACGGGGACCGCCAGCTCGCGCGCCAGGTCCGGCATGGAATGCCCTTCCACTTCGTGCAGCACCAGCACGGTGCGCTGCGTCTCGTCCAACTCGTCCAGCACGCGCTGCACCATGGCGCGCTCCTCGCCGGCCTGCGCCAGCTGCTCGGCGTTGCGCCCCGGGGCCACGCGTTCCTCCGGAGCCTCATCCGCGTCTTCACGCCGGCGCCCCACCTTGCGGCGGTGGTTGGCCGCTACGCGCGCCGTGATTCCCATCAGCCACGGCCGCAGCGGCCGGGAGGGGTCATACGTGGGCAGCAGCCGGTGCAGGACAAGGAACACGTCATGCGTGGCGTCCTCCAGGTCGGCCGTGGTTACGCCCAGGCGCCGCAGGCAGTTGTACACGCGACCCGCCTCCTCGTCGTAGATCGCATCCAGGTCGGGCAGCGCGCGGAGTGGCGCACCGCGCGCCTCCGCCGGACTGGCTGCCGTCTCACGACCGGGTTGCTCTCCCAACGCGCACCGTCCTTCAGTCCATGCAGTTCTCTATTGTCCCCGGCCCCGCGGATCCGTCACCTCACGGCCAACCCGTCCCCAGCCCCACAAAGAACCCCAGCGATCCCGGCGGCATGGCCCAGTAGGTGGCCCCCGTCACGCTGTCAGAAAGCCGCACCCGGTTGAGCGACAGCGACGCCTCCAGCCCGGTGCGCAGCGCCACCGCGGCCACCAGCGGGATCTCCAGCTCCAGGCGCGTCCCCAGCGCGGCGTAGGGGCGCGTCACCCGCCGCGCCTGGTGCAGCCCGTCCCCCATGGCCACCAGACCGCCCGCCGTCGCGGCGCCGCACGCCAGCAACCACCCCTGCCGGACGCACGGCAGCCACGTGGCGGCGACCAACGCCGTGCCCACCCGCCCACCGGGCACCGGCAGCAGCGACGGTGCCAGCAGCCGCGCCTCCACTCCGGACTGGAACGGCCCCCACCCCAGCGCGGTACCCACCTGCATCCCGCTGGAGACGCCCGGCGCGGTGCCCCAGGACAACACCGCGTGTGCCCAACCGGAATGCCGCCATTCAATTCCGCGCATTTCCGGGGGCGGCGGAGAGGGGACCCAGCGCGGCCTGCGCCGCGGTGGTGGCGTCGTCACCGCCGGGGGTGGCGGAGGCGCGGACGCAGGCTGCAGCGCCGCCCGCGGATCAATGGCCATGCACAGGTCCAGCACCAGCGCTTCCGCAATTTCACGGCAATCCATGGACGTGGAGGCCAGGTCCCGCTGCCCGGCCACGGTGCCATCCGCATCCAGCATGGCCAGGTGCAGCGTGAAGGCGCCCGGACCGCCGGACACCACCGCGTTGAGGATGACTTCCGGCTCCTCCACCCACGGCGAATACCCGAGCCGCGCCGTCACCGCGCGCTCCAGTTCCGCCGCCTCCGGGCAGGACGTCGCGCCTTCACCGCGCGCGTAGTCCAGCGCGGCGCGGTGGTGCACGGGCGCTCCCGACGACGACGCGGCCCAGGCGAGGAGGAGGGCGGGCTGCCACACGGGTCAATCCGTGATCCCGCCGAACAGATCCTGCAACCGCCGCGGGAGGGAGCGCAGCAGGGCCTCCATGCGGTCGGAGGGCTCGGCATGTACGGGGCAGGCGTCCAGCGGTTCCGCGCCGCGCCAGTAGACCTCGCGGTGGCGCGCGGGGCAGTGCGTGGTGGCGCGGTGACGGGACTCGTCGCAGATGTCCACGGCGGTCAGACCCGCGGGGACGGGGTCTGCCGGCGGCGCGTCGTTCTTCCGGATGGCGTTCATCAGGTCCACCCAGATGGGCAGCGCGGCCTGCGCGCCGGTGAGCCCCGTGGGGACGGGCTGGTCCGCGCCCAGCCACACCACCGCCAGCAACTGCCCGTCCATCCCGGCAAACCACGCGTCGCGGGACTCGGTGGTGGTCCCGGTCTTGCCGCTGGCCGGGTGGTGGTAGCCCAGCGCCCGGGCCGCGCGCCCGGTGCCGCGCTCCAGCACGCCGCGCATCAGGTCGCGCACCAGGTAGGCCTCCTCGTCGGTGGCCACCTCCACCGCGTCGGACGCGCCGTCCATCAGGACCCTCCCCTGCGCATCGCGCACGCGGCGCAGCATACGCGGCGGGACGTACGCTCCGTCGGCAAGTGCCGCGTAGGCCGCCGCCACCTCCAGCGGACTCATGTCAAACGCCCCCAGCACCAACGACGGCACCGGATCCAACCGACCCGCCAGCCCCAGTTGCCCCAGGAACTCCACCAGCCGGGGCAGCCCGACCTGCACGCCCACCCTCACGGTGGGCACGTTGAGCGACTGCTCCACCGCGTCACGCACGGTGATTTCGCCGTGGAACTTGCGGTCACTGTTGCGCGGTGACCACGGCTTCCCGCCCAGGGTGAGCGTGAGCGGTTCGTCGTCCAGCAGCGTGGTAGGCGCCAGCGACCGTCCGAGCAGGTGGAACGCCCCCAGGTACACCAGCGGCTTGAACACGCTGCCCGGCTGCCGCTTCCCGCGTGACGCGCGGTTGAACTGGCTGTCCGCGTAGGACCGCCCGCCCACCATGGCCAGCACGTTGCCGTGCGCGGGCTGCATGACCACCACGGCGCCTTCCAGCGGCACGCCCGCGCGCGCGTCCACCTTCTCCAAACCGCGCCGCAGCGCGTTTTCCGCGGCGCGCTGGATGCGCCCGTCCAGAGTGGTCTCCACGTGGAGACCCGCGCTGCGCAGTTCCACGCCGGGCACCACTTCGTTGATGAGGTCCACCAGGTCATCCACCGCCCACGGCGCCTGCCGTTGCACCGTCACCGTCGGGCGCACCCGTACCGGCGCGGCCACCGCCGCATCATGCTGCTTCCGGTTGATGCGGCCCTGTTCCAGCATCAGGTGCAGGACCACGTCCCGGCGGGTCCGGGCCTTCTCCGGGTGGCGGTCCGGCGCATACGCATTGGGCGCCCGGATCATGCCCGCCAGCAGCGCCGCTTCATCCAGCGTCAGCCGCGCGGGCTCCTTGGAAAAGTACGCCAGCGCCGCCTGTCCCACGCCGCAGATGGACACGGACCCGTGCTGCCCCAGGTAGATCTCGTTGAGGTACAGCTCCAGGATGCGGTCCTTGGGATACGCGTCCTCCAGCGCCAGCGCAAAGAAGAGTTCCTTGAGCTTGCGTGACAGCGTCCGCTCCTGCGTGAGGAACATGTTCTTGGCCAGCTGTTGCGTGAGCGTGCTCCCGCCCTGGCGCGCGTCAGAGGTCACGTTGGTCAGCAGCGCGCGCGCCACGCCGCGCGGGTCCACGCCGTGGTGCTCGCGGAAGCGCCGGTCCTCCACGGCAATGACCGCGTCCTGCAGCGCCTGGGGAATGTCCTTGAGCGCCACCGGGCGGCGGCTCTCGCCTTCCGGCCCGCGAATCTCCGCCAGCGGCACACCCGGCACCACCGCGCGCGTGAGCGGCATGCCCTTGCGGCGCTTCAGTTCGGTGACCTTGCCGTCAACGTGCGAAAACTCAATGGCGTCACGCGGGACGTCCTCCAGCCCCGGCCATCCCGGCCGCGGCACCACCACGGCGCGCTGCGCGCTGGCCAGCCCGAACTCGCCCGGCTGCACCGGGTTGGCCACGCGCTGGTAGCCCAGTCCGTCCAGCACGTCCGCCAGCGGGCCGGGCGGCAGCGTGGAGCCCGGCTTGAGCACCAGCGGCGCGGGGTGGATGCGCGTGGGCACCTCCCAGGGACCGTGCTCCACCCGTTCCACCACCAGCACGCGCGCCCGCGCGTACACCGCCCACGCCACACCGGCGGCCAGCAGCGCCACGCCGCACAACACAATGAACGACCGCAGGAGCACGCGCCGCATGGACGGCGCAGGGCTTACCGCCCCGTGCGGGGCGCTGTCAGGTAGGCGGCCCGTTGGCTGCGCGGCGGAGAGCGGATACACCGCTGCGCGCAGGGACGGGAACCACATGTCCATCCACAAGCCCACCGACGGAACCACGGCCAAGTCCAAGTCCGGCAAGGCGGGCGAATCCAAGCCGGCCGCGTCGCCTCCACCCGCCACCGGTGCCGTCAGCGACGATGCACTCCGGGGACCGGACCCGCACAAGAAGATTGCCGCCCGCAAACAGCTCACCGGCTCCGAGCAGAGCACCGGCGAGGCGTTTGTCAGCGCGCAGGGCACCAGCCTGCGGGCGCCGTCGGGCCCCGCGGCGCCGGTGTCCACCGGATCCATTGGCAAGGGACCGTTCCGGGGTTCACTTGACGAGCGCCAGGACGCGTTCACCAAGGCCGCGCGCAAGGAGGGCGTGTCCAGCGCCAGCGCGGAGAAGCTGTGGCGCATAGGCCCGGGCTGGAACGCGCGGGACCCGGTCACCGGCTTCCACGGCGAGGCCGACCGCGTCACGACGATGCAGCGTGCCACCGACACGGTGACCGCCAAGCGCGGCACGGCGGTGTACGTGCAGGCGGACATCCACAACCTCAGCGGGCTCAACCAGGCGCGCGGCGGCCCCGCCACCAACGACCACGTGCGCGCGGTCGCCGGCATCTTTGCCGACGAGCTTGGGAAGCTGGGCGGGCAGGTCACGCTGTTCCGCGGCAACGGCGGCCGGATGAGCGCCACGGTCACCGGCCGGGACGTCACCGCCGCCGAAGTTGACGGCGCCATGACGCACGCGCAGACGCGCGTGGCCGCGTACGCGCGGGAGCACGGGCTGGACACCATTCCGCACCCGCTGGGCCGGACGCCGGGCCTTGGGCTGGAGGCGCGCGCCACGCAGATCCGTTCCAAGGACACCGTGGACCGCCTGGAGAAGGACACCAGCCTGACCACGGCGGCCGCCGTGAAACCGGACCACGCCGTTCCCCGCGCGGAACCGCTTGCGCTTGCGGAGGCCTCCCGGCCCGGCACGCCGGACACGGCGTTCAGGAATGCCATGGAGGTCCAGCGCGACGCGTTCAACGCCGAGTGCACGCGCAACCGGCTGTCCCCGCCACGCGCCCAGAAGCTGTGGGACGAGCATTCCGTCGGCAACCAGGACCCGGTGACGGGCCTGCTGCACGGCAGCTTCCGCGCGCCCACCGTGCAGTCCGCCATTGATCACGTGCGTGCCAACCCCGCAGACCACGGCGTGTATGTCGAAATGGACGTGGCCAACCTGGGTGGGCTCAACCGGGCGCTGGGCAAGCAGGGCGCGGATGATGTGTTCCGTTTCGCCTCCAAGACGGTGCAGGAGGAGCTGGCGCCGCTGGGGGGTTCACTGTCCATGATCCGGCACGGCGGTGATGAGTTCAGCGCCGTGCTGGTGGGCCCCAAGGCCACCGCGGAGAACGTGCAGGACGCGCTCGGCCGCGCGCGGACCCGCATCAGCGCGTACACCAACGACCACGGCCTATCGGACATCCCGCACGCCAAGCATCCGGACGACGAGCGCCAGCGCGGCACGGGCGTGCACTTTGGCGTGGCACAGCTCACCGCCCGGGACAGTCCCACCACCGTGTTTGACGCTGCCGATGCACGCGTGGTGCTGGACAAGATGCACGGAGGCCACTGATGTCGCTCGAAGACCGCCTGGCCCGCCTGGGGCTGGCCCACCTCATCAACAAACCGGAAGAGTTGGAGAAGGCGCTGGCCAAGCTGGAGAAGGAACGGCGCGTGGCGGAGCAGGAGAAGCCCGCCGCGGCGCCCGCACCCAAGAAGCGGCGCTGACCGGGTACGCTCACGCCGGCGGCGCGGGCCGGGCAAGGAACGCCGCCACGTGCGCGGTCAACCGCTCCACGTCACCCGCGCTCATCCAGGGATTGTGCAGGTGCCGCCGGAGCTCCGCCTCCGTCATGCCCAGCCGGCGCCCCTCCTCCACGGCCACCGCGTAGCCCTCAATCTCCGTCGGGCGGTCCACGTACGCAAACCGGGCGTCCCACAGGTCCGCGCCCTCGGACAGCTGCCGCAGGTGTGTGAGCTCGTGCAGCATGTCCAGGTACAGGTCCCGGTGCGTGCCCGTCTTCAGGTACAGCCAGCTGAGCTCAATGCACGGGATGCGCGTGTTGATCCACGCAAATCCGGGAACCGGCAGCACCCGCACACGGGCTGCTTCAACGAGCTTTGCGCGCACCTCGGGGTCGCGCGCCACGCGCAGAAGCGCGGGTGATTCGCGCACGCGCGGGAACACCTCCAGGTAGCGGTGCTTTCCCAGCCCCACGCCGCGGCACAGGCGCGCGTACTCCGGCACTGCGCGGTGGTCCTGCGCCGTCACTCCGTCCCCAACCGCGCCACCATCCGCAAGGCTGCCGCCATGCCGGGGAGCCGCGCCGCCAGCACCTGCGCCCGCCCGCGTGCCGCGCCGCGCCTGCCCGCGTCCTCGTCATCCACCGCGCGCGCATACTCCACCGCGTCCTGCAGCGTTCCCGGCCGCGCCGGGCTCAGCCGCCGCTGCTCCTCTTCGGAGAGCGCGGTTCCCAGCCCCGCCAGCAGCTTCACCGCCAACTCCTTCTCCAGGTCCATGAACGCTTCCTCGCGCCCGGAGACACCCTGCGCCGTGGCCACCGCCGCGGTCTCCACGCGCACCACCCGCGCGTCCAGGCGGAAGCTGTTCCCCAGCCGGAAGAAGCCACCCAGCACCAGGTACTCCGCCCCCAGCAGCTGCCCCACGCGCTGTGCCGTGGCGGGGTCAAACGCCTTGTCGCGCTGCAGCTTCAACTCGTCCAGCACCTTGTTGAGCTCTTCGCGCTCCACCACCTGCACCGCCGCGCACGCGGCAAAGTCCGCCAGCACCATGTCCGCCAGCCCCTTGCGCAACATCTCCAGCCGCTCGTCCTTGCCCGTGTTCTCAAACGGCAGCACCGCCACGCGCACGCGCACGGCGGGCGCTGCCGCGGACGGAGCCGCCACGGCGTGGACCACGGCGGCGCCCGGCGGCGCCAGGCCCACCAGGTCACGCGCCACGGATGGGAGCGCGTCCAGCACCGCGGCGGGACGGTCCGCCGGGAACCGCCGCTGCAGCGAACGCGTTGCCACGCCCGTGCGCACCACCACGCGGGATAACCCCAGCACGTGCTCCTTCCCCACCCGCGCCAGGCTGCCGCTCACCACCTCGTCGGCGTGCAGCGCCGCGCCCAACTCGGTGATGCACGCGCCTTCGCAGCCGGCCACCTGCGCGCGCCGGGTCTGCGCCGCCGCGCCTTCCAGTTCGCGCAGGGCGTGCACCGCCAGGCCTTGGCGGCGCAGCGCCTCCACCAGCCCGTCACCCACGGTGTCCGCAAAGTCCCGCGTCACCCCGCCCCGCGCGTCCAGCGGCAGCACCAGCACCGTGGGGGGTGCGGCCAGCGCGGCCAACAGCAGGGCGTGGGCGGGAAACACGGCAGGGACCATACCCCGCCGGGGCCCGGTTTGACCGGCCCCGGGCACCCCTCCTAGCTTCCTCGTCGTGGAGAGACTCTCGTTCAGCGTGCTGGGTCCGCTCATGGGCGGGTTCGGGAGCCAGGCGTTCCTGGGTTGCGTCCACGAATCCGGCGGCATCCGGCCCGCCGTCATGGTGTTCCTCCCCGACGACGTCGTGGAGGATGCGGACACGTTCCGCAAGGTCGTCGCGGAGACGCAGCTGGCCACGCAGATTGATCATCTGCACGTCATCGGCGTGCACGGCCTCATCCGGCTCGACGAGGGCGTAGCGCGCCTGGTGGAGTTTGCCGACGCGGAGAGCCTGCGCGCGGTGTACTCCCGCGCGGCGGACCTGGGGCTGCGCGTGCCGGTGCCCATCACGCTGGCGCTGCTGGCCGGCGCGTGCAGCGGGGTGCACTACGCGCATGAACTGGGCCGCTCCACCACGGGGCAGCCCATGGTGCACGGTGGCCTGCGCCCGGAGACGCTGCTGGTGGGGTTCCATGGCATGTGCAAGGTGACCGGCTACGGCGCGGCCACCATTGCTGAGGCCTACCAGCGCACCCGCGCGTCTGAGCCCTCCCTGCGCGACTCGTACACGTCCACGGAGCAGCACTTTGGCGGGCGGCAGGCGGCGGCGGTCCAGTCTGACGTCTATGCGCTGGGCGCCATCCTGTACGAAGCGCTCACCGGCAAGAAGCCCGTGGCCGCGGACGTGTCCGACGCCGAGGACCAGCACCAGGCGGGGCTGCTGGCGCGCCCGGTGAAGGGCCTCACCGAAAAGCTTGGCCACATTGTCATCCGCGCCATGCGCAAGCGGTCCACGGACCGGTTTGGTTCCGTGCTGGAGATGCGGGACGCGCTGCTGGAGACCGGGGCGCGCGCCTCCAACGAGGAAGTCACCGCGTTCATGAACCAGCTGTTCCCGGCGGACTGGCCCGCGCGCGTGGCGCGGCGCGAGCTGCTGGCCAAGGCGGTGGGGCTGCCCGTCCCGCAAGCCACCGTGCCGCTGGTCAACTCCGCCGGTGAGGAATCCGCGGAGGCCCGGCTCCCCATCAACACGTCGTCACCGGCCATTCCCGTGGTGCCGGTGGCAGCATCGCCGGCGCCCCGCGCGGCGGCGCCCGCGCCGGCGCCCGCGCCCGCAAGGCCCGCCCTCACCGAAGCAGAACTGGAGGCCCTGGCCGCGCCGCGCCATCCCGCGCCCTCGGAGGGGACGCCGTGGACGGGTTGGCTGGTGTTGGGGCTGGCCGGCGGCGCGGCCCTGGCGCTGGGCGCGTGGCTGCTGCAGACGCCACCGCCCGCTCCCGCTCCCCCACCGCCCGCGCCGGCACCCGCACCGGCGCCCGCCCCGCCCTCCCCCGTTGAGCCCGCGGCCGCGCCCTCCGCGCCGGAGCCAGCCCCCGTTGCCAAGCCGGCCCCGCCGCCCGGCCCCGCGCGCCTGAGCATCCGCACGTCCCCGGCGCTGGACCTGGTGGTGGACGGCAAGCCCGCCGGCCATGGCAACGCCACGGTGGAGGTGGAACCGGGCGAACACGTCGTGCGGGGCACGGACAAGGCGCAGGGACTGGACGTGTCGCGCAGCGTCTCCGTGGTGGCGGGCACCACGCGGTATGTGACCTTTGAGATTGGCAAGGGCACGCTGGTGCTGGAGGTGGAACCCGGGTGCGACGTGTTCATTGACGGGAAGAAGCGCGGCACCACGCCCATGGAGCCGCTGGAGGTGTGGGAGGGGCGGCACCACGCCACCGTGGTGAAGGGGAAGGCCAAATTCGAGCAACCGTTTGTGATGAAACCGGGCTTTGAAATGACGCTCCAGGTCGGGTTCCGCAAGGCCGGCGAGTGAGCCGGAGGCACGCGTGCTGGTGAACGTGCGCTCCTCCCCGCAGAAGCACATCGTCGTGGACGACTTTGCCGCGCCGGCGGAGGTGGAGAGCCTGCTGGCGGAATTTGAGTTGTTGCGGGACGCGCTGGGCGCGGGGCAGGTCCTGCGCGGCGGCACTGCGGTGGACAGCGCGCTCAAGCGCAACAGGAACTTGTGGCTGGATGACCACTACCGCGGCCGGCGCGCGGAGTCGGCCACGCTGGCGTTGCTGCGGGCGCGCCTGCTGTGCCCGCCCATCCGCCGCGCGCTGGAGGAAACCGGGGACCTGTTGTTTGCGCACTGGGCGCTGGCCAACGCGGACGCCACGCTGCTGTCCGTCTACGGCCCGGGGGACTATTACGGTGACCACTGGGACGAATACCCCTCCCTCACCGCCAACCTGATGGTCTGCTCCACGCCCAAGCGCTTTGCGGGCGGTGACTTCTGGCTTGCGGATGATCACGTCCTGCACCCGGACCGCCCGCGCCACTACACGCGCCTGGAGTTCCGCGCCGGGCGCCTGGTGCTGTTTCCCGCGCGCGCGCGCCACTACGTGGACGTGGTCACGGGGGAGGACCTGGCGTTCCGGGACGGGCGCTTCTCCGTGCAGCACTGGGCGCAGTACGTCACGCGGGCCACATGAAGACGCGCTCCCCGTCACTGGCCGCGCGCGCGGACCCGCACGCCCTGTATGAGCGCGCCGTGCAGGACCCCCTGCGCGAAGTGCGCCTGCTGGTGCGCGTCTACCAGGACGCGTTTGGCGCCACCCCGCTGCGCCTGCGCGAGGACTTCTGCGGCACCGCCGCGGTATCCGCGGCATGGGTGCGCGGGGGCGCGCGCCGCCAGGCGTGGGGCGTGGACCAGGACCGCACGGTGCTGGAGTGGGGCATGCGCCACCACGTGGCCGCGCTGGCGCCCGCCGCGCGGCGGCGCATCCACCTGATGCGCGGGGACGTGCGCGCGCCCGCGCCCGTCCGGGTGGACGTCATTGCGGCGGCCAACTTCTCGTTCTTTGGCTTTCACGCGCGCGCGGACCTGCGTGACTACCTGTGCCAGGCGCGCAAGAACCTGGCGCGCCGGGGCGTGCTGGTGCTGGAGATGATGGGCGGCGCGGACGTGCAGACGGACCGCCGCACGGAAGCGCGCCGCTTCCCTGACTTCACGTACGTGTGGGAGCAATCACTGTTTGATCCCATTACGCACCGCTGTGACTTTGCCATGCACTTCCGCTTCCGGGACGGCAGCGTGCTGCCGGACGCGTTCACCTATGCGTGGCGCATCTGGACCATCCCGGACGTGCGCGAACTGCTGGCGGAGGCCGGCTTCCGCCGTTCCGTGGTGTACTGGGCGGAGACGGACCGCCGGTCCGGCGGCAGCAACGGCGTGTACCGCCGCCGCGAACACGCCCCGCCGGACCCCGCGTGGCTGTGCCACGTGGTGGGGATCACCTGAAGGAGGGCGCATGCAGCTGCGCGGTGCGGGCATCACGGTGTTCTGCGGGTCCAGCCCGGGCGCGGACCCGCGGTTCCTGGCGCAGGCGCGTGCGCTGGGCGCCGCGCTGGCGTGTGACGGCGCGGTGGTGGTCTACGGCGGCGCGTCCGTGGGGCTGATGGGCGCGGTGGCGGACGCAGCGCTGGCGGCGGGCGGGCGCGTCACCGGCGTCATCCCCCGGCCGCTGGTGGAACGGGAGCTGGCGCACCGCGGACTGACGCAGCTGCACGTGGTGGAGACCATGCATGAACGCAAGGCGCTGATGAGCCGGCAGGCGCACGGGTACGTGGTGCTGCCCGGTGGGTTTGGCACGTGGGAGGAGATGCTGGAGGTGGTGACGTGGAAGCAGATGGGCCTGCACAAGAAGCCCGTGGTGCTGGTCAACGTGGGCGGGTACTACGCGTCGCTGCTGGCGCAGGTGCAGACGGCGGTCACGGACGGGTTCATGCGGCCGCACTTCCTCACGTACATCACGGTGGTGGAGAGCGCGGAGGCCGCGGTGGCCGCGCTGCGCGCGTTCGCGGAGCCCGGCGAAGACATTGGGAAGTGGGCGTAACCCGCCGCGCCTGGGCGGCCCGCGGAGCACGCGCCGTCAGCCGACGCGTTCCACCTGCGTGAACTCCAGCTCCACGGGCGTGGGCCGGCCAAAGATGCTGACGGTGACGCGCAGCTTGTTCTTCTCCGGCTTCACCTCTTCCACGGTGCCGGTGAAGTTGGCAAACGGCCCCTCCGTCACGCGCACGGTGTTGCCCTCTTCAAAGACAACGCGCGGCTTGGGCTTGAGGACGCCCTCGGTCATCTGGCTGGTGAGCCGGGCAATTTCCTCGTCCCGCATGGCGGGCGGGTTGGTGTCGCTGGAGCCGACAAAACCGGTGACCTTGGGGGTGTTCTTCACCGCGTGGAAACTGCGGTCATTGAGCACCATCTGCACCAGGATGTACCCGGGCATGCTCTTGCGCTTGGTGGTCCGCTTGGCGCCGCGCACGGTCTCCTGCACGGTCTCCGTAGGCACCAGGATGTCACCAAACAGTTCCTGCAGGCTCTCCAGGCGGATGCGGTCCTCCAGCCCCTTCTTGGCCTTGTTCTCGTAGCCGCTGTACGTGCGGACCGCGTACCACTTGAGCTTGCCGGCCTTGGCGGGCACGCCCTCGGCGGTGGCGGCGGGCGCCGGCACCGCGCCTTCCTGGACGGGTGCGGTGGCCTGCTGCGGTTCGTTCTCGCCGGTTGCGCTCATCTGCCTTGCCTCTGCTCTTTCAGAAGATGCGGTTGATCACCCAGTTGAATCCCAGATCAAAGAACCCGAGCACCAGGCTCACCACCACGCTGGTCACAATGACCACCAACGTGGCCGCGCGCGTCTCCTCGCCCGTGGGCCAGGTGACCTTCTTGAGCTCGGCCACCACTTCATGGGCCATGGGGTTCACGGTGGCGTTGCGCCACAGCAGGAACCCCGTCCCAAAGCTCACCGCCGCGGCAATGAGGGTGGTCAGGGTGAAGCGGTCCCCCAGGATGGGCGTGTCAATGATGCCCAGGTTGAGGAACACCCAGTGCAGCGTGTGGGACAGCACAAAGCTGACGGCCAGCGACAGGAAGATGAAACCCAGCGCAACCAGACTGCCGACGGACTGCATGCCAACTTCCTTTCCGTGCGCGCCGCGCGGGGGCGGCTGGAGAAAAGCTGGCAGGACGGGAGGGGATCGAACCCCCAGCCTGCGGTTTTGGAGACCGCTGCTCTACCAGTTGAGCTACCGTCCTGCGTCTTTCCAAAGGCACGCTTTGCCCCGGCCCTTCACCGGCCGGGGACGTCCATCACTTCTTGGTCTCCTTGTGCTCCTGGTGCTTCTTGCACCATGAGCAGTACTTCTTGAGCACAAGCTTGTCGGTCTTGCGCTTTTCCGGCTTGGTCGTCGCATAGTTGCGCCGCTTGCAGGTGGCGCATTCCATCAGGACCACGACGTACGGCATGGGTCCATCTCCTCATCACACAGCGCCGCGGGTCCCGCGCGCCCACCCTCGGGCGGTGCGGGGTCCGCGAACTAAGGGAAACCTCACTCCAACACTTCGGCCACAACCCCGGCGCCCACGGTCCGGCCACCCTCACGGATGGCAAACCGCAGCTCCTTCTCCATGGCCACCGGCGTGATCAACTCAACCGTCACGGTCACGTTGTCACCCGGCATCACCATCTCCGTGCCCGTGGGCAGCGTGCAGCTC
>JACRCW010000047.1 GCA_016218805.1 Deltaproteobacteria bacterium
AACATTGTCAAGACCGATCCCAGCCGCACCCTGGGCGTCCCCAACACCCGCAAGCGTGCGGGCGGTGACCGCAAGTACTTGATTCACCTCATGACTGGAGCCCTCATCATGTAAGGCCTGTCAGAATGCGACCGCCCTGCGGTGGCGGCGGCCCGCTGCCGCCCCGCCTTGGCGCCTCCCTCACTGCACCCGCCGCAGGAACTCCCGCAGCACGGGCCACACATGCGCGGGCGCGTGTTTTCCCATCACGGCGTCCAGGTGCCCCATCCCGCGCCGAAGCTCCCGCCCCAGGACGCGGTACTCCTTCTCCCGGCTGCCGGCGGCCCGGTACAGCGGCTCCACGGTGCGGGGGGGCGCCAACCCATCCCGGTTGGCTGCCAGCACCAGCAGCGGCCCTTCCAGCGCGCGTACGCGGTCGCCCACGGGGACGCGCCCGGCGCGCTCTCCGTGCGTGGCGCCCAGCTCCAACAGGTCCGCCAGCACGCGCCAGGCCTCCCACGCAAAGCTGTGGTGCAACGCCCACTCCAGCATGTCCGGCTCCACGCTGCCGGGCGCCCACACGGCCAGCGGCGTGGGCAGCGGCAGGTCCAGCAGCGCCCGCCCGGCAGCCAGCGCCGGGCCAACCATCCGCGTGGGCAAGCGCAGCGGCAATCCGGCGCGCACGGCGCGCATCCACAGGGCCAGCGGGCGGCGCGCCACGGTGAGCCAATCCAGGAACCGGTACGGGGGACACAACAGGATTCTCGCGGCCACATGCCGCGCGGCACGCTCCGGCAGCGCCGCGCAGATGAGCCCGCCCATGGAATGCCCCAGCACCATGACGCGCTCCTGGCCCAGGTGGCGCGTCACCGCCTCCAGCATGGCGGGCGCGTCCTCATCCACGTAGTGCCGGAACCCGTGGGGCAGTGTGGCCGCGCCGCGGTGGGACGCGTGCCGGCCGCGCAGCTCACCCAGGAACACGTGCACCCCGTGTTCCGCCAGGTGGTGCGCCAGGGATCTCCCGGGCACATCAAACGCGCGGTGGTTCTGGGCAAACCCGTGCACCACCAGCACGGCGGGCGCCCGGTCCTTGCGCGCGGGGAAGTGCCGGACGGTGAGGTGCACGCCGTCGCCGGTGCGGGCGACCAGCCGGTGCGGGGTCATGGTGCCGTCAGGAGACGTTGCTGGGGCGTGCGCGGCGCGCGCTGAGCTCGCTGACCATCTCCAGCACCTGCGGGTGGGTCATGATGACCTCATTGAACTGCTTGCGCGGGAGCCGCAGCACCATGGTGCGGCCCATGGAGCGGATGGAAGCGCTGACCGGGTCACGTGTGAGCAGGCTCATCTCACCAAACACGTCCCCCTCCTTGAGCACCGCCACATCCTTGCCGCCCTTGACCACTTTCACGCGGCCGGAGAGCACCACGTACAGGCCGTCGCCCTTCTGGCCCTCGGTGAGCACGTCCTCGCCGGGCTGCACTTCGCGCGAACGGAACATTTCAATGAGTTGCTTGCGCTGCGTCTTGTCAAACTTGGAGAAGATGGGGCTGGTGTTGAGCAGGTTGGACAGCAGGCGCTGCTTGTAGAACTTCAGCATCACCTGCTGGACGCTGGGATAGTCCTTGATGACAGCATCCAGCACGCCGCGGCTGATCTCAAACAACTCCCCGTCGGTCTCGGCCACCACGCTGGCGGTGCGGGGTGCGTCGGACAGCAGCGCAATCTCCCCAAAGAACGCGCCGTCCTCCAGCGTGGCCAGCTGGATGACCTTGCCCTCCACCGTCTTCTCAATGCGCACCCTGCCCGAAACGATGATGAAGAAGCTGTTTCCGACTTCGCCCTCCTGGATGATGGTTTCACCGGTGTTCACCACGCGGATGTCCATGCGCTCCATGAGGTCAATGAACGCGTTCTTGGACAGGTCAGAAAACAGCGGAATGGGCGGGAGCTTTTCCACGTCCACCCGCTGCGGCACGGCGGTGTCCTCAATGAGGAAGTCCGCAAACTCCTCCGCCCCACCCACCTCCTGACCCGCGCCCCGTGACAGGGACGCTGGCGCGGCGGGGGGCGCACCCGGCATCTCAATCTCCTCCAGGTCCGCGGGCCCGGCGGCGTGCACCACCGGCACCTCCACCTCCATGGGCACCGGTGCCGGCGCGGGCGCGGCGCCCCAGCTGGCGGCGGGGGCCACCGGCGGGACGGACGGATATGCGTGCGGCGTCACGCGCGGGGGCGCGTCCGCGGGAATCTCCTGGCCCACCACCTCCGGGGTGGCGTCAGACACGTCCAGCTCAATCTCCACGGACGCGTCCTGCGGCGGGGGCGGCGGCGGCATGCCTGTGGGCACGCGCAGGGGAGCGGCGGCTGCGGGAATGGGCGGCGGGAGGCCGGTGGGCACACGCGGCGGCTGGGGCGGCACACCGGTGGGCGTGCGCGGTGGCCCGCCGTCACCCAGGGGCAGCGTGGGTCCCGGCGGCGGGACGCCCGTGGCGGTGCGCGCGGCCGCGTCCCCGTCAGTCTTCTGCTTGAGGGGCAGCTGCGTGGCGGGAATGCCGCGGATCATGGACGCGGAGAGCTTCTGTCCCGGCGCCGCCTTGGCAATGGCCGCGCTCATGGCCTGCGGCATCTCCACCGCGCCCACGTCGCCACGCTTCTTGCCGTACAGGTCGGCCAGCGTCTTCTGCGTCTCAGTGTGGTTGGCGTCAATCTGCAGGATGATCTTGCATACGGCGATGGCCTTCAACAGCAGGCCATCCGCGGCGTACGCACCGGACACCGCCTGGTAGGCCTTGATGGCGTCGGCGTTGTTGCCCAGCTTGCGCTGCAGGTCCCCCACCTTCTGGCGGTTGGCCAGGTCATGCGGGTCCAGCTTCTGGATCTGCAGCAGCTCGTCCAGCGCCTCCTTGACGCGCCCTTTGGCCAGCTGGCGTGCCGCCTCGTCCTTGTGCTTGCGCAGCTTGTCCTGGTTCATGCGCGCCCCACGCGCCCAGCGGCCCCACCATCCGCCGACGACGCGTCTCGAAGGAAGGGCGCATTCATGCCCGCCATCCGGCCCAAAGGCAACGGCCCCGCGTTCCCCCGCGGAACGGGGGTCCGGGCACTCTCAGCGCGGCGGGGGGCGGTGGGGAGCTGGGGAATCAGGCCGCCGCGGTGCCCTCAGGCGGGCGGCCGCGGCGGGGGAACCCCGTCCCACCAGGCGGGAACGGCGTGGGGCTGGTTCAGGGAACCGCGCGGTTGCGGGCGCCCAGATACACCTGGCGCGGGCGCGTGATCTTCTGGTCCGCGTCCACCAGCATCTCCTGCCACTGGCTCAGCCAGCCGCTCATGCGCGGGATGGCAAACAGCACCGGGAACATGTCCACCGGGAACTTGAGCGCCTGGTAGATGAGGCCCGAGTAGAAGTCGACGTTGGGATACAGCTTGCGCTTCACGAAGTAGTCATCCTGCAGCGCGATGCGTTCCAACTCCAGCGCGATGTCCAGCTTGGGGTTCTTACCCGTGAGGGAGAACACCTTGTCGGCCATCTTCTTGATGATCTTGGCGCGCGGGTCGTAGTTCTTGTAGACGCGGTGGCCAAAGCCCATCAGGCGCTTCTCGCCCTTGCCTTCCTTCACCTCGCGCACAAACGCGGGCACCTTGTCCAGGCTCCCAATCTCGTCAAGCATGCGCAGCACGGCCTCATTGGCGCCGCCGTGCAGCGGGCCGTAGAGCGCCGCCGCCCCGCCAGCCGCGGAGACGTACGGGTCAGACTGCGCGGAGCCAATGTTGCGCATGGCAGAGGTGGAGCAGTTCTGCTCGTGGTCCGCGTGCAGGATGAACAGCACGTCCAGGGCGCGCTCAATGTCCGGGTTGGGGCGGTACTTGGGCTCAGACATCTTGAACATCATGCTGAGGAAGTTGCCGCAGTAGCTGAGGTCATTGTCCGGGGACACGTACGGCAGGCCCATGCGGTGCCGGTACGCGTACGCCGCCAGCGTGGGGACCTTGGCAATGAGGCGCAGGATGTTGAGCTTGCGCTCCTTCTCATCCAGGACGTTCTTGGCCTTGGGATAGTACGTGGACAGCGCGGCCAGCGTGCTGGTCAGCAGGCCCATGGGGTGCGCGTCATAGTTGAACCCGTCAATGATCTTCTTCATGTTCTCATGCACCATGGTGTGGTGCGTGACGGCGTCCGTCCATTCCTTGCTCTGCGCGCTGTTGGGCAACTCGCCGTTGAGGACCAGGTAGGCGGTGTCCAGGTAGCTGCACTTCTCGGCAATCTGGTCAATCGGGTAGCCGCGGTACTCCAGGATGCCCTTGTCACCGTCGATGAACGTGATCTTCGACTTGCACGACGCCGTGTTCATGTACGCGGGGTCGTACGTCATCATGCCAAAGTCGTCGTCCTTCACCTTGATTTGGCGCAGGTCGGTGGCCTTGACGGTGTCGTTCTCGATGGGGATTGTGAATTCCTTGTTCGTCCGGTTGTCCTTGATTGTGAGCGTGTTTGCCATGGGTCACTCCGGTGGGCTGTCCAGTTGGGGAAAACTCGCGCGCGGATCCGCCCACGTTTGACAGCAGTCGTCAACCCCGATGGCTTGTCTTTTTTACAGACGACGACGGAAATGAGGCCGTGGCGCGGGCTGAAACGCAGGTTCGCGCAGCGCTGACGCCGCCCGCGCGAAGGACGTTCGCGAAACAATGTCCGCGCGCGCTACACGCGGGCGCCGCGGTCCGGTACAAGCGCGCCCCCCATGACGCTGTGCAGCCTCACCGACGTGCACCTGGCCTACGGCCCGCTCGACGTGCTGCGCGGGGTGGACCTGCAATTGGACCCGGGCGCGCGCGTGGGGCTGGTGGGGCCCAACGGGACGGGGAAGACGTCACTGCTCAAATTGATTGTCGGCGAATTGGCTCCGGACCGCGGACAATGCTGGGTAAACCGCGGCACGGCGGTGCGGCTGCTGCGGCAGGAGCGGAAGTTCGGGAGCATGTTCAGCGCGGGGGCGCGCGTGCTGGACGTGGCGCTGGCGGCGCGCGCGGACCTGTTGGACCTGGAGACGCGGATGCACGCGCTGCAGCAACGCGTGAGCGCGCACCATGATGACGCGGAAGCCCTCTCCGCCCTGGGCCAGGTGACGGACCGTTACGAACACGAGGGCGGCTACCAACTGCGGCCGCGCGCGCGCGCGGTGCTGGCGGGGCTGGGGCTGCCGCAGGCGTGCTGGGAGCAGCCGGCCACGTCCCTGTCCGGCGGTGAAGCGGGCCGCCTGGAACTGGCCACCATCCTCCTCATGGAGCCCGCGCTGCTGCTGCTGGATGAGCCCACCAATCATCTGGACGTGGAAGCCACGGAATTCCTGGAGGGCTGGCTGCGCGAGTTCAAGGGCGCGGCGCTGGTGGTCAGCCATGACCGCGCGTTCCTGGACAACACGGTCAACCGCATTGTGGAGCTGCACAACGGCAAGCTGGAGACGTACGCGGGCAATTACAGCGCGTTTGCCGTGGAGCGTGACCTCCGACGGGAAAGGCGGCTCAAGGAGTACGCGGAGCAGCAGGAGCACATCAGCAAGGTGGAAGCGTGGATCCGCAAGAACATGGTGAGCGCCACCAGCGCGCGCGCGGCGCAGAGCAAGCGCAAGGCGCTGGCGCGGATGGAGCGCGTGGAGGCGCCGGAAGCGCGGCGCAAGGTGGCGCGGCTCACGTTCCCCGGCGGAATGCGCCCGGTGGAGCAGGTGCTCACCGCGCGCGGGCTCAGCCACGGTTACGGTGACCGCACGCTGTTCTCCGGCGTGGACCTCGTCGTGAAGCGGGGGGACAAGATTGGCGTGGCGGGGCCCAACGGGAGCGGCAAGAGCACGCTGGGGCGCATCCTGGCGGGGAAGATCACGCCCACCGCGGGGACGGTGGCGCTGGGGCAGAAGGTGGAGCTGCTGTACTTTGACCAGGCGCAGGCGGACCTCCCGGGCACGGGCACGCCGTTCTCGCTGGTGCGTGACACGCAGCTCACCGCCACCAACCAGCAACTGCGGGCGCATCTGGGCCGCTTTGCGTTCCCGGGTGACGAGGCGGACAAGGACGTCTCCACGCTCTCCGGCGGCGAGCGCGCGCGCCTGGCGCTGGCGGTGCTCACCCTCTCCCCGGCCAACTTCCTGGTCCTGGATGAGCCCACCAACCACCTGGACCTGGACACGCGCGAAGCGCTGGAGGAAGCGCTGCAGGACTTTGATGGCACCGTGTTGCTCATCAGCCATGACCGCTACCTGCTGGACGCGGTGACCACGCGGACGTGGTTTGTGGCGGACGGGCGCGTGGTGGATGAAGAGGGCAGCTTTGGTGAGGTGCGCGAGCGCGTGCTGGCCGCGCGTGACGCGGCGGCGGCGGGCGGGGATGGCACCAGCACGGAGCGCGCGGAGACCGCCGCACAGGCGCACAAACGCCAGGAGAAGGAGCGGCGCGCCCTGGAGCGGGACCTGCAGCGGGCGGAACAGCGCATTGCGGAGCTGGAGGCCGGCCTGGCCGAAGCGGACCGCGTGCTGGGAGACCCCGCCACGTCGTGGCAGCTGCTGGCGGAGCAGCAGAAGGCGCGCGCTGCCCTGGCCGCCGAATTGGAGCGCCTGATGGCGGACTGGGAGCGGCTCAGCGTCGCGCTGCAGGAGGCACCGTGAAGATCGTTGTCACCGGGGCGTCACGCGGCGCGGGGCGCGCCATGGCGGAGCGGTTGGCAGAGCTGGGGCACCAGGTGCGCGCCATGGTGCGCAAGCCGGCGGACGTGGCGCGGCTGGCGCAGGAATGGAGCGGGCGGCCGGGCCTGGAGCCGGTGCGGGGGGACGTGACGGAGCCGGGCTCGCTGGTGGACGTGTTTGCGGGCATGGACGGGTTTGTCCACGCGGCCGCGTTTGTGGGGGATGATCCCACCGGGCGCGAGTCCTACCGCGTCAACGTGGAAGGCACCGGGCACGTGGTGCGCGCGGCGGCGCACGGCGGGGCGCGTGCGGGGGTGTGCATCTCATCCGTGGCCGTGTACGGCCGCCCGGATGTGCCGGAGGTGGCGGAGACCGCGCCCTTTGCCCGCCACGAGGTCCCCTACGAACGCACCAAGGCCGCCGCGGAGACCGTGGCGCTGGAGCTGGGGCGGCTGTTCGGCGTACGGCTGGCGGTGTTGCGGCCCAGCGTCCTCTGGGGCGCGTATGACGAGCAATTTGTCCCGCGCGTGCTGGCGGCGCTGCGGCGGCACGCGTTCACGTTTGTGGGGGACCCGCGGCGGCCCATGAACGTGTGCGCCACTGAGCACCTGCTGCAATGCGCCCTGGCCGCGCTGCGCACGGACGCCGCCGCCGGCGAGGCCTTCAACGTGGTGGACGGCGCCCTGCCCTGTTACCGCGATGCGATAGCGTTGATTGCCGGCGAGGCGGGCCTGCCGGTCCCCACGCGTAAGATCTCCAAACCACTTGCGGTGGGCCTGGGCACGGCGCTGGACGCCCTGCGCTCCGCCGGCGTGCCGGGGATTCCGCCCGGGCTGACGCGCTTCACCGCGCGCGTCATGGCCACCGGCTGCGTGTACCGCACGGACAAGGCGCGCCGCGTGCTGGGCTACCAGCCCACGCTGTCCTTCCTGGAGCACGGTGCCCCGTCCATCCGTGACGCCATCAGCCGCGGCGCCGGCACGGTCACTTGATCTTCAGCGCGGGTCCGGACTGGTCGTCATCCGTCAGGACGCATTTCTGGGCGGCCTCCAGGTCCACGCCCGGGACCTGGGTGGCATCCGCGGGGCCGCCGTCCGTGGACGGTTGCACCGGCGGGGACAGCGCGCGCAGCACGCAGGACAACCCGGGGGACCGCCACGCGCGCATCTGCGCGTTGAGGGTCACCATGCTGCGCGCCACGCCCGTCTTGAGGCGGAACGCCGCCCGCGTCACCGCCACCGGCAGCAGCTGGCCAAACTCGCCGTGCCCCACGACGTATGAGACGCCCTCCACCACGGTGTTGGCCTTGTGCCCGGTGAACACGGAGATACCGGTGGCGGCTGCCCCGGCGCTGTAGATCACCTTGTTGCTGTGGCTCCACGTGCGCCCGGTGTGCCGCGAATGCGCCTCCACGTCACGCCGCAGCCCGCGCTGCTCATCCACCACCAGGCCATCCTGCGTGCCCGCGGACAGCGTGAGCCCGCGGGACTGGAAGATGGCCTCAATGCCAAACAGGAACGCGTGCTGCAGCGCTTCCACCACCGTGTCCGTGCCTTCCGCCTGGATGTCCACCAACTGCGCTTCCACCCGCGGCAACGCGGAGGGACGCAGGTACACCACCGCGCGCGCCCACGGCTTGCGCTCGCCCAGGTAGCCCAGGCAGCGCATCAGGCCTTCCGTGATGGAGCGCGTGGGGTACTTGGGCTCCACGCCCGGCGGCCACCACGTCATGCCCGCGTCCACCACCAGCGTGCCGTCCTCCAGCCAGCCGCGCGGCTCCGTGCAGAACACCACCGCGCTCCCCAGCTGCGCACCGCTGGTCAGCCCCGTGATGGTCAGGCCCATGGCCTCGGGGACCAGCTTGAACTCACCCAACATGGCCTCACGGCCCGCGGGCCCCAGCACCACGCCGGCCAGGCTCTCCCCCGTGGGCTGCGCCGCCAGCGGCGGCAGGTTGGCGTTCACGCCCTGCTCCGGGATGCGCCGTGCACAACCCCACGCCAGCCCCGCAGACACGGCCACCACCACCCACACAACGCGCTTCACGACGTGCCTCCCTTGTCCCCGGCCAACACCTGTACGCGGTCACCATCCAGCGCCGGGGCCGGCCGCGCGTAATCCGGTTGATACCCGCTGATCTTCAGCGGCGTGACGGGCAGCTCCACCGTGCCGCTGCCGGGCTGCTCCACGCGCACCGTCAACCCGCGCCGGGACAGTGTGCGGTCGGTGCGGTGCGCGGTCGCCGTGGGCTGCGCCACCTCCACGCAGCAGTCCTGCGCGTCAAAGAACGCGCGCCATTGTTCCGCCGTGCGCCCGCGGAACATGGTCTCCAGCTCCGCCACCACGCGCGCGCCCGCTTCGCCGTGGTCCAGGCCCTTGTCCACCAGGTCCCCGCGGCCAATGGCGCTGCAGAACGCTTCCCAGAATTTCGGTTCCAACGCGCCCACGCTCACCGGCACACCGTCTGACGACAGATACACGCGGTAACAGGGAATGCCGCCGTTGAGCGTGTCCCCCGCCGGCGTGAGCGGCTGCCCGCCCGCCGTGGCGCACGCCAATGACATGGTGAGGAAACTCCACGCGCCGTCCGTCATGCTCACGTCCAGCCACGCGCCCTCGCCCGTCTGCTCCTGCCGGCGCAGCGCCGCCAGGATCTGCACCACCGCCCACAGGCTGCCCCCGCCAATGTCCGCCACCTGGATGGCCGGCTGGCTGCCTGGCGTGCCGTACGCCAGCAGCCCCGCGCGGGCCACGTAGTTGAGGTCATGCCCCGCGCGCGGCGCGTCCGGACCGTCCTGCCCGTACCCGGAGATGCTGCACAGGATGATGGACGGGTTCACCGCGCGCAGCGCGTGGAAACCCACGCCCAGCTTGTCCATCACGCCGGGCCGGAAGCTCTCCACCACCACGTGCGCGCGCGCCACCAGCACCTTGAAGGCCTCCACGTCCGCCGGCACCTTGAGGTCCAGCGCCACGGAACGCTTGCCGCGGTTGAGCGCCAGGAACATTGCGGAATGCGCGCCCGCCATGGGCGGCATCCACCGCAGGTAGTCACCCCCGCGCGGGTCCTCCACCTTGATGACGTCGCCACCCAGGTCACCCAGCACCTGCGTGGCGTACGGCCCGGGCAGCAGCCGCGACAGGTCCAGCACGGTGATGCCGTGAAGCGGCGCGCGCATTCCGCAACTCCCGTTCCGTCTGAAAGCCCGCGCTCTTTGCCCCGGCGCGCCCCGCGCTGTCAAAACCTGCACCACGCGTGGGCGGGTTGAACCGCACCGCAGCGCCCGCTAACCGTGCGCGCTCGCCGGAGGTGGACCGCGTGCGCTGGATGCTCCGCGTCGTGTTGCTGCTGGTCGGTGGCGCGTGCACCGCCTGTCCCCCCAAGGCCGGCCGCACCTTCGCCACCGGGGCCGCCACCTACTGTGCGCCGGGCCAGTGCTGCGCCTCGTCAGATTGCCCCGCCGGCCAGTGCTGCCGCGAAGACAAGCTGTGCCACCCCTGCTGCCGCACCAACCTGGACTGCCACGCCGGGCAGTGCTGCGGCGCGGACGGGGAATGCGGCCTCTGCGGGTGTACGGGTTCACAGGATTGCACGGCGGGTCAGTGCTGCAACAACGGCCAGTGCGGCGCGTGCGCGTGCACCGGCAACGCGGACTGCCACGCTGGTGCCTGCTGCAACGGGGCGGGCCAGTGCACCACCTGCGGCTGCCGCTCCAATGCGGATTGCACCGCCGGGCAGTGCTGCGGTGCGGATGGGACCTGCGGGACCTGCCCGTGCCGCGGCAACGGGGACTGCACCGCCGGCCAGTGCTGTGGCGCCAGCGGACAATGCGGCCTGTGCGGTTGCACCGGCGCCGGGGACTGCCGGGCGGGCCAATGCTGCCTGTCAGATGGGACCTGCGGGCCCTGCGGCTGCACGGGCAGCGCGGACTGCACGGCCGGACAGTGCTGTGGCGGGGACGGGCGCTGCGGCGCGTGTCCCTGCACATCCAACGGGGACTGCACCGCGGGGTCCTGCTGCAAGCCGGATGGGCGCTGCGGCGAATGCGGCTGCACGGGCAACGGCGACTGCACGGCGGGCAAGTGCTGCGGGAATGATGAGCGCTGCGGCGTGTGCCCGTGCCGGGGCAACGGGGACTGTTCCGCGGGGTCCTGCTGCGCGCCGGATGGGCGCTGCGGGGTGTGCCCGTGCCAGGGCAATGGGGACTGCAACGCCGGCGAATGCTGCCGCTCTGACGGGACCTGCGGTGAATGCCCGTGTTCCGGGTCCTTGGACTGCCGGGCGGGAGAGTGCTGCGGTCCGGACGGCCATTGCGGCGTGTGCCCGTGCCAGAGCAGCGGGGACTGCATGGCGGGAAGCGTTTGCTGCAGGTAAGGAGGCCGCCGGCCTGGTTGCCGGGCCGGGGCATGGCATGGAGGCGTTGCATGTGGACACGGACGGTGGCCTGGGGACTGCTGGCGGGCGCGGCCTGCCTGGCGGGCGGATGCTCCGGGAAGGGCAGCAGCGGTGGCAGCGGCGGCGGCTCGGGCAGCAGCAGTTCGTCGTCAGGCTTTGTGGGCCCGCAGGCCGGGGAGACCGGGTCACCGTGTGCGCGCAACTCAGAATGTGACAGCGCGCTGTGCCTGGCCGCCGGGCGCTGCACCCGCAGTTGCACCAACACACCGGAGTGCCCCACCGCCTGGGTGTGTGACGCACTGCAGGGAGCCGGCCGCCTGTGCCAGTGCACCCCCACGTTGGATGAAACCGAATTGTGCGACGGCCTGGACAACAACTGCAACGCCACGGTGGACGAGAACGCCACCTGCGCCGACGGCAAGGTCTGCCAGGACGGGGAATGCCGTTGCCCCCCGGAGCGTTCGTGCAACGGGCAGTGCGTGGACCTCACCCGCGACACCGCCCATTGCGGCCGCTGCAACAACCCGTGCGGGTCGGGCCGCACCTGCACCGACGGTGAGTGCGTGCTGGACTGCGGCTCCCAGACGCCGTGCGGCAACACCTGCGTGGACACGCAGACCAGCACGTTGCATTGCGGCCGGTGTGACAATCCCTGCGGCGCTGGGGGAACCTGCTCGCAGGGAGCCTGCCAGTGCAGCGGCAACACCACGCCGTGCGCCGGCGGCTGCGTGAACACGCTTACGGATGCGGCCCACTGCGGCGGGTGCGGCCGCCCGTGCACCGGCGGCGGCACCTGCACCAACGGGCAGTGCACCGGCGGCACCACCACGCTGTGCGCGGAGACCTGCCGGTTCGCCGGTGACAACGAATGTGATGACGGCGGAGCCGGCTCGGTCACCGCCTTGTGCGACCTGGGGAGCGACTGCCACGACTGCGGCGCGCGCACGGTGGGGAGTTCCTCGGGTGGTTCCTCGTCGTCCTCCTCCAGCGGCGCGCCTGCGGCCATGGGGCAGCCGTGCACCGCCAACGGCCAGTGCGCAGACGGCACGTGCCTGACTGAACTGCGTGACGGGTGGCCGGGCGGCTACTGCACCAAGAGCTGCCAGGACCAGACCACCTGCGGGAGCACCGGGTTCTGCTCAGGGGATCTGGGCGTGTGCCTCCGCCGGTGCACCGGCAGCGGTGACTGCCGCTCTGACTACCCGTGCATGGACCCGGCCTGGTCCGGGACCACCACGTGTACCCCCTATGCCAATGGCACGGGCGACGTGGGAGCGCCTTGCACCACGTTCCGGGACTGCAAGGGCGGGTCGCTGGGGTATTGCGTGACGGAAACGCGGGGCTGGCCCGGCGGCTACTGCACCAGCGAATGCCAGGGCGGCAACCTGGTGTGCAACACCGGCCATTGCGTGCAGACGTCCATTGACCCCGGCTTCTGCGCCACCGATTGCACCAGCGCCGCCCAGTGCCGCACCGGGTACAGCTGCCGGAGCGCCAACTCGGATGCGGAACTGGAGTGCGTGCCCTGATTGAGTGGACGCCGTGACGCAGCGGCGGCTGGCCGCGTGCAACGGGTCCGGCCGGGCGTCACCCAACCGCGGGCGGGTCAGCCCGGCTTCAACAGCGACTGCAGCTTCATGGCCAGGCCCATGTCACCCTGGACCTTCAGCTTGCCGCTCATGAACGCCATCTGCGGGTTGAGCTTCTGCAGGAGGATGTCCTTCCACTCCTTGTCGCCCACGGTGATGGTGCACTTGGCGTTGCCCGCCACACCCTCGCCGCTCCAGTCCTTCTCCCGCGTCAGGTCGATGAAATAGTCACCGGCCTCCGCCCCCGTGATCTTGAACTGATAGCAGGCGTTGATCTTCTTCGCCTTGTCCGGCGTCAGGTTCTCGGGAATCTTGTTGGCGAAAATTTCCTTGATGGTCGGAAGCGCCTCGTCGGCCATGGCCTCTCCTGTGGGGTATTGACTCGGGAGTCAATGCGTGGAATTGCGGGCAACCTACGAATCGCCCCGGAGCGTGTCAAGCGTGACGCCGCGCGCCGTGCGCGTGCGGGTGCACGGAAGTGACATGCGCGTCAACGGGGGTCATTCGCTGCGGCAGAGGTCCAGCAGGTCACGGATGCCGTCACGGATTTCATCCAGCAGCGCGTGGTCCACCTGCGCCAGCGCCAGGGACAATTGTTCCGCGCGCTGCGGCGTGAGGGACGGCAGCCCCACGCTGTGGGGTGGCGAGCTGGCCGCGTGATGCAGCACGGCCACGGCCACGGGCGCGGCGGGCGGCGGCGGGCTGGCGGAGGGGATGTCCACCTCCGCCGGTGGCGGGCGGGAGAGGTGGCCCACGGCGGTCCCCGCGGACAGCGCCGCCACGGCATCCAGCACGGGCAGCGGCTCCAACTCGGTGGGGCTGCGGCCGCCCAGGCGCGCTTCATCAATTTCCCGCAGCGCCTTGCGCGCACCGGCAATGGTGAACTGCTGCTCGTAGAGCAGGTGGCGGATGTCCAGCAGGACTTCCACTTCGCGGCGGCGGTACAGGCGCTGGCCGCTGCGGGACTTCTGCGGGCGCACCTGCGGGAACTCCGTCTCCCAGTAGCGCAGCACGTACGGCTTGACGCCCAGCAGCGTGGCCACCTCACCAATGCGGAAGTAGCGCCGGTCCGGCAACTCCGCCGCCGTCCGCACTGGTCCCGCGCCCCCCACCAGACCCGGCAGCGTGGAGCGGCCGGCCTCGGCGGCCGGGCTGCTCTGCACGGCAACGCCCGGCGCGGGGCCCCTACGTGGTGTTGGTGAGGTCAAGGCGCCTCCCGCGATCCCGGACTACCGCTGCCCTGCCATGCGACGAACAACGACGACGACGATCAGCCGTTCAGCGCGCTCTTGAGCACCTGCGACGGCTTGAAGGTCAACACGCGGCGCGCGGAAATCTCGATCTCCTCGCCGGTCTGGGGATTGCGGCCGATGCGGGGCCGCTTCTCACGCACCACAAAATTGCCGAAGCCGGAAATCTTGATCTTCTGGCCGCGCTCCAGCGTCTCCTTCATGGTGTCAAACACCAGCTCCACAATCTCCGCGGAGTCCCGCTTGGAGAAGCCGATCTTTTCGTTGACGGCCTTGATGATTTCAGCCTTGGTCATGGTGCGCTGCCTCTTCACAGGTTCCGCGGTGGGGCGGGAAACATCCGGCCCCGGACCACA